>JBJMVQ010000012.1:0-57801 GCA_045810625.1 Sulfurifustis sp. | reverse complement strand
GTGAACGTCGGATCGATCACGTATTCCGGCGGCAGCACGTCCTTGAGCTTGAGGTTCTTGACCGTGCCGCCGGTGTTGTTCGTGATCGTAATCGTCATCGTTCCTTTCGTGCCGACCGGCTGCGCCGTGTTCGTGCCGGTGAGGCGGCGATTGACGGTGAGCGTGCCCGATTGATCGCCGAAACGCGTGAAGAGCGTCGCGACATCGGTCGGCACGACGCCCGTCGAGGTCCGCGTGATGCCGCCGGCCGGAGGCTCGATGCCGCAACCCCACTGCACGTCGTTGACGGTATTGGTCCTCGAACCGACGCAGGAGCCGTTCGCCGTGATCTTTCCGACGAGGTAGATATTGGCGGTGCCGCCGGCGGTGACATCGACCTCGAAACCGTTCAGCCCCGTGTACGGGCTGTTGAAATTCGAGGTCGCATGATTGCCGAACGGATTCTTGACGATGAAATCGTTGATCGTGTTGCTCGCGGCAACACACGGACTGCCTCCCGGTGCGACGCCGTTGTTATCCGCGACGGCGAGCGCCGCGGCTTCCGTCGGGCAGGCGTAGTTGACGATCAGGTTGTCGGTGTTATCCATCAAATCGTCGAAACGCAGATCCTGCAGGCCCGCCAAACCGTTGTTGTGAATTTGGATGCGCCAGATCACGTCGTCGTTGTTGTTGCCGAAGACGGGATCCGTATATCCGCCCTGCAGGGCATCGCGGTTGCGGCCGCGTTTGGTGATCTGCGGGATCGGCTCGCGCAACGGCAATGTTTGACCGCCGCTGGTGGTCGTGTCCGAACACGCCTGGAAGTTGTTCGGCTCATTGGTGGTGTCGAACGAAATGTCCGCCACGATGGTGCGATTGGCGGTGACGAGCCCCTCCTGCGTGACACTGTCGGCGCGGCGCACCTGGAACGTCACGTCGAGGAACTGGCTGTTGCCGCCGTTACCCTGCGCCGCCGGCAGCACGTAGTTGCCCAGGTTCCAGGTCAGCACCGAACCATTCGCACCGCTCACAGTCGGGTTCACCGGCGCCGGCGCTGTGCCGTTGTTCACCGCGAAGCTGGTCGTTCCGGGGATGTACGTCAGCCCGGAGCTTCCCAAGTCCTCCCGGATGACGAGATTGGTGAGGTCGGGATTGTTGTTGCCCGGGTACGTGAACCGAATCGTGACCTCGCCGATACCGCACAGCTCGCAGAAACTGATGTTGGTCTGATGCGTGATGGTCGGATTGAGGGTCGGACAGGCCGCGTACACGCTGGCGAAAGACAAAAGCGCGGCGCCGGCCAGAAACCACCTGACCGCGCGCAGACCTCCCCTAACGGAGTCACCTATCAAGCCTTTCCGCCCAGGTGTTGTTGTTATTGCTGATCCTTAAAAAGCTCTAATAGCGCTCGGAAGCGTTTGCCATGCCGGTTATCCGGCGGGCGCGAACAGCACCGCCACTCGCACCGTGCAAGCTCGCGCTTATCGGGTTGCGTCCTTACAGAAGGTGAAAAAGTCCGTGCTTGACTTTCTTAAAGTCGCTCGCGGCGACGCCCGGGCCGGTAACGCCGGGACGCGATGAAGCGAGACCCAACGGTTTCGAGGGCAACGCCTGAGGTCGCGAGGATCGCGGGCGCGCGATCTGGGACGCGGCGTGAAGCTAGCTGCGATATGAACATGTTGCTCAACATGTCCTACGTGGCGGGCAGGAAGTCGATGGGATAGAGAATCGTAATTCGGGCGACGTTCTCCTTCGGGCCAAAATTGAATCGCTTGACGCGCTCGACCACCTCCGCCTTGAGCGCGGCCGAGGCCATGTCGGTCGACTCGACCGAGCACGCCGATACTTCGCCGCTCGGCTCGATCGTGATGCGCAGCACCATCTTCCCGCGCAGCGTCGGGTCGCTGCGCAGCTCGCGGTTGTAGATGCGATAGAGCGTCGCTTTGTACCGATCGAACACGATTTGGATTTCTTCGTCGGTGCGCGACGGCCCCGGGCCGTCGCTGAGCGGCCGGTCGGCGCCCTTCATGTTGCCGCCGCCGATGGAAGTCGCGACACGCGTGAATTGCACGCCGCCCACTCTCGATCCGCCGCCACTTCCGCCGTTGCCGTTTCCGCCGGACCCAAGGCCGCGGCTCAGCGTCGCCGTATTGATGCCGCCGCTGCCCTCGCGCGCCTGCGCGACGACGATCGAGCGCTCTGCGTTACCGGCCGCTTGCTGCCCGCCGGTGCTGATGCGCGCGTCGGCACCGAGCTTGAGTGAAACCGGTTCCTGCATCAGCTCGGCGAAACCGGCTTTGAACGCGAGCACACCCGATCTTTCCGCTTTGGCGCGCGCCTGCTGCGTCTCGGCCTTCGTCGCCTTCGCGGTTTCGGTGCCCGAGCCCTTCGGCGTTTCTCCCGACTTCTCCGGCAGCTTTTCTTGCACCGGCGGCGGCACCGGCTTCGGCCGCTCTTCCTGCACCAGGCGAACCAGCTGCTTCGGAATCTCGACCGTGTCCTGCACCGCGCGCGGGGGAAATACCCAGATCTTCGTCGCGATTCCGAGCATCAGCACCACGAGTAAAGCGACGGAAAGCGACCGGCGAAAGCGCCGTTCGTCCTCGGCCTGTGCGTGCCAGGGCATGAGCATCGGGCGGAACCGCGTCGGCCCGATCTCCCGATTGACGACGAACTCGTTCTCCTGCTCTTCCTGCTCGCGGCGCTGCTCGTCGATCTCGTACGTCAGATCGGCGATGGTGTCGAGCTCGTCTTGAATGCGGTCCTTCAGCGCCTGCCGGCGTTGCTCGATCTCCCCGATCTTCTCGTTGAACGACACGACGGCGCTGCGCGCGCGCTTGACGTACGACGCGCCGGCCTGCAAATGGTCGCCCCAGAACAGCGAGCCGGCGTCCATCTCGTTCAGCTGGTCGAGCGACGAGCACACCTGCTCCAGCAGCTGGTACTGCCGTTGCTGGCCGGCCAAGCCTTCCAGCTCGTGCTCGACGGCGCGCTGCTTCTTCTCGAGCGCCGCGATCTTGTCGCGCGCCTCGGCGATACGCGCCTGCAGCGTCTGTTGCTCTTTCGGAATCGCGCTCACGAAACTTGCGCCGCTAGGTTTGCGGTGATTTTTGGTTGACCGCGAGCGATATCTTGCTGTAGCCGGCGCTCGCGCACGTCGACATCAGCTTCTTCAGGACCTTGAACGGTATGGTCTTGTGAGCGAGGATCGTCACCTCATCGCTCTGCGCCTTCGTCTGCTCGTTGAGCCCGATCACTTTACCTTTGATTTGCGTGAGTCGGTCTCTGACCGCCGGAACCGTGTCTTCTCTGGTCTCGAGAAACTGATCCACCGTGGCGAGCGCCTCGCCTTCGACCATCACCGCCTTCTCGCTCACCATGATGACGACGCTCGGGCGCGTCTTTTGCTCGACATACGAATCCGGCAGGGTGATCTCTTTGCGCGGCTCCTTGATTTCCGTGGCGCCCTGGCTGACCAGCAGAAAGAAGACGAGGTTGGTGAACATGTCCATCAGCGCGACGAGGCTCAGCGTCGCGACCTTGTTGTCGCGGCGTCTTGCACGGCCCATCCGCTTCATGCGTCGAGTCGTCTTCACGGCGCGTCTCCGATCGACACATCCGGAAACAACGCGGTCAACTGCACGTCTTCCCTGCCGTCAGGAGCGGTGCGCTTCGTGTGCACCGTCTTCACCGCGTCCATCACGCGGATCACGTCGTCATACGGGATGTCGGGCTCGACCAGAATGGTCGCGTCGGTCTTGTCGCTGTACCGGCTCTTCAGTTGCTGCAGATGCTGCGACAGGGAGGCGAGATCGTATTGGTCGCCGGATTTCGGCATTGCCGCGGCAATCCTCCGACCGTCGCCGATCTCGATGCCGCGTTTACGAACGATGACCTCGATCGTCACAAGCGGCTTCGTCGGCGCGGCGCCGCCGGCGGCCGTCGGCAGCTTCAGCTCCTGAATCGCGATGCGCGAAAAAACGGCCGTCACGAGCAGGAACGACATCAGCACCACGAGGACGTTCAGGAACGTGGTGAGCTCGAGATCGCCCTCTTCACGCTTGCGCTTGCGACGACGTAGCATCGTGCATGCTCCCTACGCGGCGGCTCGGTCGCTGTAATTGCGTTTCGTCGCGGCGGTAATGATGTTGATCGTCTTGATGGACGCCATCTCCAGACTGTCGACGACGACGGCCGTCATCGAAACGATGTACGAATGCAGAATCATCAGCGGAATACCGAACAGCAGCCCCGCGGCGGTACAGTTCATACCGACCGAGATCGCGGCCGCGAGCAGGTCCGCCTTCTCCGCCGGCGCCGCGTGCGCCACCGCGGTAAACGCCGCGATCAGTCCCATCACCGTGCCGAGCAGCCCGAGCAGGGTCGAGATGTTGGCGAAGAGCGCGATGTATTGCGTCCGCTTCTCGAGCTGCGGGATGATTTCCATCATTCCCTCTTCCATCCCGATCTCGATGTCGTCGCGGCGCCGAACCGCGCCCTGTAACGCCAGACCGAGGCTCAGCAACTTGGCGATGGTCGAGTTGTCTCCGTCGATGACCTTCCGCGCTTTGTCGAAATCGCCCTTCACGAGCACCGGGTGCAGCTCATCCCACACCTTCTTGTTCGTTCTGGTGACGGACCGGAGCAGAAAGAAGCGCTCAAAAAAAATCGCGAACCCGACGGCGCCGGCCGTGATGATGGGCCACATCCAGATGCCGCCGTCGGAAACGAACTTCACGATATTGTCGAGTGGTCCCATGGTTCATTCCTCATCGAGCGTATGCGCCCGTTATTTGCCTTGACTGATTTCGTAGTACTGCAGTTCGCGTAGAAACACCTCGCGGTCGACCGGCGCCATCGCATCGTTCAGGAGGCCCGAGGTCACGTCGGCGCCGTCGCCGATCTCCGAGCCCTTCCACGGCACGATATAGAGCGCCTTCGGCGTTTCGTTGTTGCCCACGATGGACATGCCCGAGAGCTCTTTTGCCTCCGGGGCCTTCGATTTCCCGGACGCAGCCGCCTTCCCGGACGCCGCGGTCGCCACCGCGGGCAGCAGCGCCATCAATACGACCAGTAGGACACGAGCAGGCATCTCGGCCTCCTCAGTGCGCCGGTTTGCCGAGCCGCTTTTCCAGATCGGCGATCCAGAGCGGAACCGTCTTGTCGTCGGGTGCTCCGGCGCTGTAAACGCGATATTGCTTCAGCGCGCAGTCGAGATCGCTCAAATAGATGTCGCAAAGTATCCCGAGATTCTTGCGCGCCGGAAGAAAGTCCGGATGCCGCGTCAGCGTCTCCTCGTAAATCTTCCGCGCTTCCGCGAACCGTCCGCTCTTGCGGCAAATCAACGCATACTCGGTGCTCGCGACCGGGTGCCCGGGATCGATCTGGAGCGCCTTCTTGACGCTTTCTTCGGCGGCTGGGAGGTTGCCCATTTTCTGATAGGCGATCGCCAGATTGATGTACGGCGCGGCGTTGCCGCGCGAACGTTGCGCCACTTGGTTCAGCAAATCCGTGCCCTTTTTGTAGTCGCCGGTCCTGAGATAGTTCAGCGCCGTCTCGAAATCGCCGCGCACATCGACACCTGCGTCTACATTCTCTTGGCTGCTAAACGCCGGCTTGTCATCTTCGACCCGACTAACTTGATCGATCGACGGACCAGCGGCGCAGCCGAGGAGCTGGAGCAGCAGCATCGGCAGAACAACGACTTGACCGACTCGGCACGAGAACCGCTTTATCGATACCGGCTTCGTCACGACTCAATCCTTGCGCTCGGCCGCCGCATCGACGCGGCCCTGCACCAGTTGCACGCCCTTCTTCTCGGGCGGCTTGGCGAGCGCCTCCCGCGGGAATGAACCCTCGGCGTCGACAAACGGAACACCGTCCTCGGCCTTCGCGTAGCGTGCCGGCACGAGCTGCGCGAGCCGATCGAGGCTCTTGTCGATCCACGCGTTGTAGACGCCCGCGCGCAGCAGCTCGAGGTTCTTCTCGTGCAAGGAGATCGCTTTTTCCTCGAACGGGTACGCCTGTTCTTCGAGCGCCAGCTCGTATTGCTCGCGCTCCAGCGCGCTCAGGTTGTCCGGCCGCTCCGACTCCGCCAGCGACTTGCCGAACTGCGAGTAGATCTCGGCGATGTAGTACGCCGCCGCCGCGGTCACTTCGCCGGTGCGGTATTCGACCAGCTTGCCGAACGCGTCCGTGGCTTCCTTCATGGCCGTCTTCTTGCGCGCGAGATTCTTCTGGAACGGTTTGACCAGCTTGATCTCGGCGAACCGCTCGTACAGCGGCTCGGTGATACCGAGTGCGGAGACCGCCGCGAGATACCGCGTGCGATCGGTCCGTTCTTTTCCGGCGTGCGCATCGGTGTCGATGATGCGCTTGAGCTCGGCGAGGTAGCTCTTGGCGTCGTTGCCCGACTTGTACAGCAGCGCCATCTTGTACCGCATCTCCAGTGCAAGCTCGGCAGGATGCGGGAAGTAGTCGAGGTAGCGCCGATACACTTTCATCGCGCGGTCGGGCTCGCCGGCTTTCTCGTGCAGATCGGCGGCGAGCGACAGGGCGCCGCGCCGCTGCTCTTCGTCTTTGGTCTCGGTTTCGATGCGCTCGTACTCGGCTGCCGCGAGCGCCAGATGTCCCGCCTCTTTGTGCGCGAACGCCAACTTCTTCGTGACTTCCGGCTGCAGCTCGTGGCTCGGGTAATTCTTGCGAAAGCCGCCCAGCACCTCGACCGCTCGATCCCAGTCTTTGAGCCGCAGCAGCGCGGTCGCTCCGTCGTACTCGGCGACGGCGCGAATCTTCGACGTCGGCGCGACGTCGGCGATGCGCAGGAAATGATTCACCGCGGTCTTGTCGTCGCCGCGCTTGATCGCCTGTTCGCCCTGCTTGTAGATCGACGCCGCCAGGTTGTCGACCACGGCCGGGCGCGTCTTGTCGCTCGCGCTCATGAGTTGCAGGACGGTAACGTAGCCCTGCTCCGCGTCCTCGAACTTCGCGAGATCGAGCGAGGCATGACCGACGACGAGCCAGGCGCCGCGGCGCACGTCCTGATCGGCGCCGGGGAAGCGGTCGATCAGTTTGCGCGCGGTGGCGAGCGCCGGCTCGTACTGTTTCATCTCGTAGAGATCGTCGGCCGCCGCACCGAGGACCACCGCCGCTTTCTCGTGTTGCGGGAAGGTGTCGGCGAACTTCAACGAGCTGCGAATGACGTCGCGCCTCACCGGGTCGCGCGTCTCGGCCGCCGCGGTCTTCAGCGCCTCGCGATGCGCGTACACGGCGGCATAGCCCGCCCCCGCCGACTTTTCGTGCGCCGGGTAATCGTACGCCGTTTTTTCGTACTCTCGCGCCGCCTCCGCGAACACCTTGTTCTCGAGCAGCAGGTCGGCCAATTGATAGTTCATCGGCGGCGCGTCGGCGTCCGCTGGGAACGAGCCGAGGAACTCGCGATACCACGTCAGCGCTTCGTGAAAGTTCGTGTCCTTGTCCTTCTCGTATTGCTTGTCCTGATACTGCGCGTGATAGAAATTCGCGAGCTCGCGCAGATTTTGTTTCAAATAGCCGATCACCTCCGGCCGGGTCTTCGGATCGAAATGCTTCCAGTATTCCGATTTGAGGCCGTAGTTGCGCGCGAACTCCTTCGTCGAATCGATGACGAGCCGCGGGAAACCGCCCTTGCGGTAGGTATCGATGACCTGCATGTCGAACTGCGGGGCCGCCTTGTGCAGCGGTTTGCGCTTGACGAACGCCTTGTATGTCAGCGCTGCGTCGTTGTAGCGGCGCTTGTCGAGATAGAACTCGGCCAGATTGCGATAGATGTCCACTTCGTACGTCCGCTCGCCACGCTTGGCGAAGTACTCCGTGAGCGTGTTCGCGCCGCCCGAGTTCGAGAAACTCAAGCTGATGACTCGGTACGTGTCCTCGACGCGCTTCTTCTCCAGCTCGTCTTTCGATTTCTCGAAGTCGAAACCCGTGACGGCTTTGAAATCGAGCAGCGCGACGAAACGATCGAGCCCTTCCTCGTAAAGCTCCTGTTTGTAGTACGTCCAGCCGAGCTTGTAGAGCGCGAGCTCGTAGAACGACGAGCGCGGGCCGATCTCGACAATGGCCTTGTAGGCATCCTCCGCATCGAGGATTTTCTTTCGGGTGAAAAAATATTCGCCCCGGCGAAACTGCACCTCATCGAAGTACTTGGAGCGCGGATACTCCTTGACGAGCTGGTTCATTACCGTCATCGCCTGCTCCACTTCGCCCAGCTCCTCGTACGCCCGCGACATGTGGTACAGCACCTGATCCTTACGGTTGTAGAACGGATACTTCGCGAGCAGCTTTTGGTAGAGCGCAATGGCCTCACGGGCGCCGAGCTTTTCGAGATCCGCGCCTTCCGGCAGCGGCCCGTCCGCGCCGGGCGCGGCGCCTTTCACCGCGTCGCTCGCGGTCGCGCGCTTCTCGAAGTCCCGTTCCGCCTCGCTCTTGCGTCCCGGTATCGGCAACCACATCGCCGGCGCCGCCGCACTCGTTGCCGTGCCCGCTGCCTGCGGGAGCTTCGCGGCGGCGTCGAACGCTTCGGGCCGTTGCAAGGCGGGCGCCGCCGATCGCGCCGCCTTCGCTTGTTTGGCGTCGGCTCCGAGAATGCCGTACTCCTTTTCGATCTTGAGGTCGGCGAGCCGTCGGGTCGCCTCCGCGGCCATCGGCGACTCAGGCGTCTCGGCGAGAAACCGCTCGTAGCCTTGAATCGCTTTTTCGATGCCGCCTTCGATCTTCTCTTCCTTCACCTCGATCTTGACGCTGTGCAATTCCGCCAGGGTCGCGCGGTCGTCCGTCGTCGCGCACGATGCGATCAACGCGGATACGGAGATGGCGACGAGACAGCGGCGACGATCCGTCATTGCCCGCCCTCCGCGCTTTGCGCCTTCACCGCGCGGTCATAGCTGTCGGCCATGGCGAAACGCGCCTTGACCCGGTACTCCTCGAGCCGGTGCGCGCGGTTCTCGAGCTCGTTGATCGCCATGACTTCCATGATGTGCCCCTGCCGCGCCATGAGCGCGCCCACCTTCTCGCGCGCTTCGCGGACGCGGCCGCGGAGCTGGCCGATCGTCTGATAGCCTTCGTAGCTCTGCCTGGCCGCTTGCCGCGTCCGCACGAACGAGTCGTAGCGTTTTTTCAAATCCGCGACGATCGTGTCGAGCTCTTGCAGGTGCTTGTAGGCTTCGGTCAGGCGCCGGTCGTACCCGGTGCGGATTTGATAGTCGATCACGCCGCGCAGCCGCGCGACCCGCGCGAGCAGCTGGGCGCGCTCCGCGCCTTTGCGCTTCTTCGCCGCCTTTTCGATGGCGGCCAGCCGCTCACGCATCACGCGTTCCTCGGCCGTCGCGAGAAAATCCGGCCGCGGCGACACCAGCATGCTCTTGATGCGCGCCGCCACGCGCTCGCGCTGCTCCAAACGGAGCCGCATCTGCGAGTCGAGCACCCGAAACGTGCGATCGATGTCGGGCAACAGCGGCTGGTAATAGGCCCGACGCAGCTCGACGAGATCCGCGTACGCGTCGAGGTCCACTTCCCAGGACTCCAGCCGCGCGCGCAGCTCTTCGAGATCGAGATAGTTTCGGAGCGACGTCTGGAAATCGTGCGACGCCATCAACTCCATCAGGTAATACGTTTCCGGGCTTTCGGGCAGATTTCGCAGCTTCACCACCCACGTGCTGTCCTGCTTCAACTCCTCGCGCACCAGCGCTTTCAGGAATTTCCCTTCACGAATGCTCTTGATGGAGGCGTTGAGCTTGTCCAGCTCGCCGCTGAAAGAATCCAAAGCCTTCCCGTAAAGGACCGCCGCCTTGCCGTAAACATTGAGCTTGCCGTACGCGAACGGAAGCGCGAGCAACCCTTCCTGCACCGCTTCGTCGGTGACGTTGCGCTGGGTCAACAACGTCCATGGCACGAGCGCGCGCTCCACGCGCCCGGCGGAAGCTTCGGCCCAACCGGCCGCGAGCAGCGCGCGATTCGAGTACAAACCGCTCAGACGTACGCGGTCGAGATACTGCCGCGCCAGCTCCGGGTGTTTGTTCTCGAGCAGCGCGCTGCCAAGCACGAGATTGGATTTGTCGCGGATCGCGAGCGTCGCCGGCTCCGCGGTGTTGATCTGTCCAGCCCTGTCGAGTTGGCGCCCGCCTTCCTCGGGCTTGCCGTCGCGCCACAACGCGATACCCAGGTTGTACGCCGCGAATCCTTCGAGCCCTTTCGCGTTCTGCAGCCCGCGCAGCAGTGTCGCGGCTTCGCCGAACCCTCCGGTGGCCATCAGCACTTGCGCGCGCAGAAAAACCAGCTCGTCGCGGATCTGCTCCGGCACTTTCCCCTGGATCCGTTGGAGCGTCTGGAGCGCTTCGACCGGCTGGTCCTTCTCGAAATAAATCCGCGCCAATCGAAACGCGGCCTCGTTCCGCACCGCCGGGTCCACCTTGCCTTCGAGCACCGCCTTGATCGCGCGGCCCGCGCGATGGTGCATGCGGTAGTAGAGCTCGAAATCGCCGACCGAGAACTCGGCTTCGCCGATGTGATAGTGCAAGGGATCGCGATCGGGTTCGTCGACGGCGTAGTACTGCCCGAGCTCGGTATCGAGCCGCGCAATCGCGTCGAAGTACTCGCCCTGATATGCGTGAAACAGCGCTTCGCCGAAGTAGAGATCGCGCACGTGACCGCGGACGGGGGCGACGCCCGCCACGGAGGAGGAAAGGACGAGTAGTCCTATCGAAGCGATCAGGGCGCGTTTCATGGACTACCAATCTTTGAGCGTTATCCCTTGGTCACCCCGCCCCGAGACCGTAATGCCGACGAGCTTCGGGCCGACGTCCTTGTTCAGCTTGAAGCTCTCGGCGCGGCGATAGTCCGCGCCGCCTTCCGACTTGCCGAGCACGCTCACCTGCATCTCGTGCTCGCCCTTTTTGATATTGCCCGTGTAGATGCGTTGCACGCCGCCTTGGCGCAGGGCCTCGAGCTCCTTGTACGTATACAAGTGATGCGCAACCGGACGTCCGTCGATTTGAATTTCGACGGAATCGAGACGCAACTTCGCCGCGTCGGCGAGCGAGACGAAAAGCGAAACCTGAGTGTTGGACGGGTAGAGCAGTTTTTCTTCGAGGCGGTTCAGCTCCGCCGCGATGCCGATGACGTCTCCCTTCACTTCTTGGATCTGCTCGTCCAGACCCTTGATCTGTTCCCGGGTAACTTCTTCGGCCGCACTTACGCGGACGCTGATCAGCGCCGTCACGAGCAACACAGTCAGAACCGGCCGGTACATGACCTCCTCCCGTTCGCCGTTCCGATCAATCAACGGCGCGTCTTTAGGATTATTCGTTTTAAAACGCGCGCGCGGTCGGGCCGCTTTCGACCCGAGCCACGCGTTCGATCCGTGTTCTTTTGAGCGTATCGGTGCATTACTAGCTGTCAACGTAAACGGCTGCGTGCGCCCCTACCGTTCGCAACCGCAGCGCCGCCGCCTCGTCGGATGGCGCAAGCGCGTTTGTCCCCGGAACCAGCAGCGTTAATGCCTCGGCGAGGCCGACGGAACGTCGTACAGGGAGCGCGAACGGTAGGTGTCGAGCAGGATTAACGCTGAACGGTAGAAAACGAAGGAAAGACGGCGATTCTGAGCCGGCCGCGGATCACGTCGATATCATTAGATCGTCTCCGCATGAAACTCATGCCCATGCTCGAACGGCGCACCGTTAGAACCGAACGGCTCGATGCGCCGAGACGCGCGGTACGATCTTCCTCCGACCGGCACCGAGCGTCGCAGGCCGTTGCGCCCGGTTATCCGATGAGACGAAACGACTGCACGACTTCGTTGAACGTACCGCGGTGTGCAGGAAAATAATGAAGGCTCGGCGCCTCGAAACTCATGACGTAAAAGCTGGACTTGTAACCGAAGCCGTAGATAGTGCGCTCGATGCGCAGTCCACGCGCGTTCTTGTAGCTGATGTGCAGTTTGAAACCGGCTTTCCCTGCGATCGTTGCCGGCTCGTTGCTCTGTACGTTCAGCGCATCTAAACCCGCCTTCTTGAGATCCGACACCATGAGATCGGCGGCTTCCGAGGGCAACATGTTGCTCGTATAGGGTCGTTGCAGGTTCGGAAAGCCGTCCTTTGCGTCAAAGCGGATGAAATCCATGTCCTCGAGCGCGAATCCGTCGCGCGTGAAAGTGATGCGGTCGACTCGAAGCGGTACGACGCTCTTGTCGCGCTTGACGTAATAAACGTCGTTCAGATAGTTGGCGCGCATCCAGCCGACCGGCAGCGTGATCTTGAAGACCGCGTTGCTGCACGCGCGCGTTTCCTTGTCGATCTGCGTCCACGGCGGCGTGACGCACGCGGCCAGCGTTAGCGCCAGGAGCGCGGAAACAACGTGTCGAACGCGGCGGCGGATCATTTCGTGCCCCCCTGCTTGGCCTGAGCGTAATAGTTCTTGACGTAATCGCGATCGGGCGCATTGGGTGCGAGCTGCAGGTACTTGCCGAGATACGATTCCGCCCGGCCGTACTCTTTCTTCTTCATGTAATACACCCCGAGCGCACGGTAGGTCGGCGCGAAGCCGGGCGCGGCTTTGATCGCCGCCTGATACATATCCATCGCGCGCTTCTCATCGCCCTTGTCGCCGCGACGCTGATACGCCTCGGCGAGATAGAAGCGCGACTCCGGCGGATAGTCCGCGAGGCGCTTCTCATCCTGAAGGACCAACAAGACGCTCTTGTAGCGATCGAGCGACAGATCGCTCTCGAGGCAGGCGATGCGCAAGCGACCGACGTTTTGTACATACGCCTGCTTGCCCACGCTTCCACTCTTCTTGTTCGACTTGTTCAGCTCTTCATAAACAGCGATGCGTTCCTTGAGCTTCGGATGCGAGGAGAAGAAGAACGGTTCTTTTTCGTCCAGCGCCTCGGCTTCCTGCGCGAGATGACCGAACACGCGTACCGATTCGTGCGTGTCGTAACCCGCTTTCACCAGCTGCCGGTAGCCGATCATATCGGCCTCCCGCTCCAGATCGCGCGAGTAGCCGTAGATCGACGACATCGCGAGCGTGTCGCCGACAAATAGCGAAAGCGCCGCGGAATTCTTCACCTGCTGCCGCTGCCGATAGCCGTGCTTCAGAATGAAATGCCCGCCTTCATGGGCGAGCACCGTCGCGAGCTGCGCTTCATTCTCGAGTCGCGCGAGCAGCCCGAGATTGAAATAGATGCTTCCGTTGGGCAACGCGAACGCGTTGAGATACGGAGACTTGGCGACCCGGACCTTGATGGTTCCGCGAAAGTCCGGATAGATACGATCCATGATGCCTTGGAGATAGCGCGTGACGGCCGGGTTGTCGTACGTGTATCCGGCGTTCTGCATCGCCGCATCGTAATCATTCGCCTCCGCCCAGACGCGCTTTTCCTTTTCGGTGAGCGTATTGACGTCGTTCGCCGAATGCATCGGTTCGACGCTCGTCGTTGCACAGCCCGCGAGCACGAGCAGAACAATAAGAGGAGCAAGCGCCTTCATCGCTGCACCAGCCGCAACGCCTTGTACTGTTCGATGCCCGGGTACTCCTGGAACAGCATCTCAACGAGCTTCAATGCGTCGTCGGGCTCGCGCATATCCGTGCTCTTGTACTGGAACGCGTAGTTGAACCACAGGACATCGCCGGTCTTGAGATTGACGATCGCCGCCGACAGGAACGAGTGCCCGTAGGACACCGAATCCAGGAAGAATGCTGCGATCTTGCGTCCGGTCGTCGACACCTCGTCTTCGCCAACGACGATAATTGCCGAGTCCGCGCCGGTGCGCTCCGCGAGCGCGCTCAAGCCATGACCGAGCGTGTAGTCGAACTTCTGAATTTTGTGCGGCCAGGGCATCTGGCCGTACGAGGTATCAACGACGGCGCCGGCCACACGCCGATAGAGCGCCAGATGCTGCTTTACGTTGTCGTTATCGCGGTCCGAGAGCTTCGGCATCTCGAGCAGGCGAATCTTTTTCTTCTTCTCGGCGTTGAAGTACTTGCTAAGCGCCTCGCGCACGTTGGTGGAGCCTCGCTTCGACCAATCCGGAACTTCTTCCGCCACGCCACCGGCGGTCACTTCCTTGATGATGACGTCAACCGGCAGCAGCAGAACTTTGTGCGGGGCATAGACGTCCGGCTTTTCGACGAACGAGTAGTGCGCACGGTATTGCGGGATCGTCGCCTGTATGCAGCCGGTCAACGAGACGGCAAGCAATACAGACGCCAACAGAAAACGGATCTTCACTTCGCCCCCCTTTGCTTTCGGCGATGGTGCGCGGCGCCCCTGCTTAGGTCGATGAGAACAGTCGCCGGCCGCCCGCGCGGCGAACCCGAGGAACTCTCCTTTCGAAAAGTCTAGTTCGCCTCATCCGGCTGTCCAGAAAGCGAAAAGCAGGCCCGGCATTGGCGCCGGCTTCGATGAACGGGAGCCTTTCGAACGGCGAAAAAATGGCTGCGCGTTAACGGTGCGTTGCGCCAACGCCGCCCCGAAGGCGGTGCGGGTCAACCATGACGCGACGTTCAGCCGGTCACGGGAAACAAGCGGGAAAATCCGACGCGCACCGGCGCGGGGCGCCGACGTCACGCCGAGAAGACGGGCGTTTTCGGCGTTACAGCCCGATAGCCGTATCGAGCACGACGCGGGTCTTCTTGTCGAGGATGGCGAAGTCCTGCCCGACTCTGATACGCACGTAGTTCGCAGGCAGCGGCGCCAGTCTCGTTTCCAGGTCGCGCGGCAACAATTCGTATTGCACGTCGTCCGGCAAGCGTTGGCGCTTCGCGAGGCCGGGCGGCAGCCCGCCCTTTTTCGCGAGCCCGGGCGGCACTTTCTTACCATGCTTGTGCTTGCCCGGTCCGCCGCCGTCGTACTCGTCGTCCATGCGATGTGCGCGGTAGTAGTCCTGAATCATCATCTTGTCGTTGTTCGTGAAAACAACGTCGACGGACTTATTTTGATCCCGGACGGAGACACGGCCTGATACGTTCAGATCGCCTGCCGAAACGGCGACAGGAACCGCAAGCGCGGCCACGAGCAGATAGCGATACATCAGCCCTCCCTTCTCGGTAAGTTTTGGATAGACAACTGAGCGGAATTATAGAAGGTGTACGCCGATGGCGGCGAGAACCGCGGTCGCCTCCGGCGTCGCCGGCAGCCAGCGGTCAGCCGGGAAAACGGCTCAAGAGCGCTCGCCATTCCGCAACGCGCCGCGCGTCACCACCACTTTGGTCGTTTGCTCCAGGAACGCGCGCGGCGCGTCGTCCCACTCCGCCAAGAGCGTCGTGACGACTTCCGGTTTGAACCTTCGGGTTTCGAGCAGCGCGAGCAGCTTCGGCAGATCGGCGCGCGGATGCGATACGCCGACGTGCAAGGTCCAGTCGTTGATATACATCTGCATCAACGGCAATCCACCCTTGCGGGCGAAATAGTACCCAACGCCGGTGCAAACGCCGCCCGGGGCAAGTGAACGCAAAGCGTGATTGAGCCCGGCGAGCGAGGCGCTGGCATCGACCGAGATCAAATACGAACCTCGACCGCGCGGGGCGTGCTTCTTCAGCGAGCGTTCACCGGCCGGAATCTCGATTGCATTTGCACCCAACGTGTCGGCGATGCGCAGCCGTTCCGTGTCGCTGTCGAGATAATCGACCCGCGACGCACCCATCGCCACCGCAATTCCCGCGGCGTACAGCCCGATGCTTCGCGCCGGCCCACCCACGACGAGCACCGGTACGCCCGGCAGCCGTTCGAGATGCGGACCGACGGTACGCCAGGCGTCGGGCAAATTGTCGCTCGCGCTCGCAACGATCAGCGGATCGAGCGTCTCCGGCACCTTGACCAGCATGGCGTCGGCGTACGGAACGCGCAACCGATCGCTAACAGCGCCGCCCCACGATCCCATCGCCGCCCCGAACCCGTACGCCGCGATCGGCGTGTCGCTCGTCGCGCATTTCGACGTCCATCCATGAGCGCAGTGGAAGCAGTGCCCGCACGAGATGGACCAGGGGACGATCACGATATCGCCGCGTGCGACGGTGCGCACGTCCGCGCCACATTCCACCACCTCGGCGACGCATTCGTGGCCGAAGGCATACGGTCCCTTGAGCGGAGGATCGCCCAGCACCTCGCGCACGAGCGGGTCCAGGTAGTGAATCGCCACGCCGAGCTGCAACAACTGCGTCGCGCGGTTGAACAGCGGCAGGTTGTCGCCGTCGCAACGCGCCGCGACAAAGGGACGAACGATGGCTTCTTTCGAAGATTGCAGCGCGGGCTCGGGTGCTTCGCGCCATTCCAACACGCCTTTTCGGATAAAAGTGAGTTGCTGCAAGTGCGATCCTCTTATTTTAGTTGGAGGCCAAGGGCGAATACCGGGGGTCTGTTCCTACGCGCGTATGTTGGGTCCGGAACACCTTCGACACAAGATTGCCGCTGTGCTTGCCCGACCGGCCGCGTGACCGGGCGCACGGATCGCCGTGTTTCCTGCTGACCGGAGCGCTACGCTGCTGCTCGCGCTGCTATCGCTTGCTCCAGTTGCGTTCGGCATGGGCTGGGTTTACTTCGCGGCGGCCGCCGGCGGCGGCGCGTACTTCGTCGCTAAGAGCTGGCGCCTGCTGCGCGCGCCTGGCCGCGACACCGCGCGTGCGAACTTCCAGCTTCGCTTGCGCAGCTGTCGCTGCTCTTGCTCGGCGTCATCGCCGGCGCCGCCCTGCTCGGCCCCGGGAGCTAGCCGCAATCATCCACGGCGTGCGACCACGCACTTACAAGAAGAAATCCTGCAGCAAGGGCGCGCCGGGAACGACCGCGTACTGATCGAAGTCCGTGACGCCCGCGCGCGCGAGCACTTCGTCGTCGATGAAGAAGTTCCCCGTGCAGCTGCGGCTGTCTTCGGTGAAGATCACGTGCGCCGCGTCCGCCACGATTTCGGGCTTGCGGCTGCCGCGGATCGTGGTATCGCCACCCAAGAGGTTCTGCACGGCCGCGGTCGCAATCGGCGTACGCGGCCAGAGCGCGTTCACCGCGATGCGCTCGCCCCGCAGCTCTTCGCTCATCCCGAGCACGCACATGCTCATCCCGTACTTCGCCATCGTATAAGCCACGTGCGGCGCGAACCAGCGCACCTCCATATTGAGCGGCGGCGAAAGATTCAGGATGTGGGGATTCTCCGCGTCCCGCAGATAAGGAATGCATGCCTGCGAGCAGGCGTACGTGCCGCGCGTATTGATTTGATGCATCAGGTCGAAGCGCTTCATCGGTGTGCCGACCGTGCCGGCCAGAAAAATGGCGCTCGCGTTGTTCACCAGGATGTCGAGGCCACCGAACGTCTTCACCGTTCGTTCCACTGCGGCACGGATCTGGTCCTCATCGCGGATGTCGACGGCAAGCGGCAATGCCCGGCCGCCGGCCGCTTCGATTTCCTCGGCCGCGGTGTAGATCGTGCCGGGTAACTTTGGATGAGGTTCGGTCGTTTTCGCCGCGATCACTACGTTCGCGCCGTCGCGCGCCGCCCGCAGACCGATGGCTTTGCCGATTCCGCGGCTGGCACCGGTGATGAAGAGGGTCTTCCCTTTAAGGGAGGGCATAGGTATCTCTCCTAGTCGATTGACCTGTCACTCTATTTCAACCAAGTCGTTCGATCACATCGAGGCCCTTCCGAAACTATTGTCTCGAATCGGGTGCGATCCGACTTGGCGTCGTGCCCGCTCAATCCGGGGTTGCGTCAGTCGGAGAGAATCACGCTTCCTTGCCATTCGTCGGCCTTCCGACGCCACCTATCTGCTCCAATCGCTCGAACCTCTTCACGCTTTCTTCTTGCTTGATAGCCAGTTGTGACTGATTTCCGACGTCCTGCGATAACTCGAGGCGCCTTCATAAGATGGCGGAAACCAAGAACCCGCCTACGTTTTCGCCTTACGGCCGCAAGAACGCGAAGGGTGAACCTGTACCCGTACGAAGGCCGTACGGATTGAGCAGGGAGACAAACGGGAGCTTGCCGCCAAGAACCAACGAAGGAGAACCCCATGAAACGCAAAATTTGGTGGGCCGCCCTGCTGAGCACGTTCGGCATGTTCGGCATGGTACGCGCGGCCACGACTATTAATGAGGTCGAGCCGAACAACACGCCCGACGTGGCGCAACTCATCGACCTTTCTCAGGGCGTAGTCACTATCAATGGTCGGCTGGGCGATACGACTCCCGACGTCGATCTCTACAAGTTCTTTGCCCATGCCGGCGACGTACTTACGTTCGATATCGACGGCGGCATGGTGAGCGGAGACTTTACGACCAACCGCGATGTCGATACCAAGATCGCGATTTTTGACGCCACCACCCTGACCATCTACAACGCCAACACGAACGATGACGCCCCGGACCTGGATCCCGGCTCGACCTGGTCGGCCGACGCGCGTCTCGATAGCGTCCAGTTCGATCATGACGGGTACTACATCGTCGGGGTGACGAGCAATTGTAACTTCCTGCGCAACACCACCCGCGTCGGCTGCGGCAGCCCTTTTGACGTCGGGCAATACACGCTGGTCATCACCCCGCCGGCGCCGCCGGTGCTGCAAGTCAGCATCGATATCGTACCCGGCCGGAGCGACGTCGTCCCGCTGAATCAGCGCTTTGAGGGCGAGATACCGGTGGCGATACTCTCTTCGAAAGATTTCGATGCCACGAAAGTCGATGTCGCTTCACTCACGTTCGGCGCGACCGGCGACGAGCAGAGCCTGCGGCATTGCCGTCGGCGCCCGAGAGATACTAACCGCGATAGTCTGACGGATATGGTTTGTCACTTCACGACGACCGCGACGGGCTTCGAGGTGGGCGACACGCAGGGGGTCCTGCGCGGCAAGACGACGGACGGACGCAAGATCGAAGGCCACGGCGCATTAAAAGTCATCGCCGAGAAGCGCCGGCACGATCGCTACCCCCACGTTAACTGGCTGCCCGAGGCCCGCGGCCACGGCCACGACCACGACCACTAACGGTTTTTGACCACGAGACCTCGATCCTTCGGGATCGAGGTCTTTTTTTTACGCGCTACCGCATGTTTCCCGTGTGCCCGAGCGAGTAGCGACCGGGTTGCGGCCAGACCGTCAGGCCGTGCGGCTCCATCCCGACCGGAATCTTCTTCACCGCACCCGTCGCGGTATCGAACACGTAGACGAGGTCATCGTAACGGCCCGATAGCCAAAGCTGCTTTCCATCGGCGCTGACGTTGCCCATGTCCGGGCTGCCGCCGCCGGGGATCGGCCACGTGACATCCACTTTCCGTGTCGCGAAGTCGATCACGGAGACGCTCCCCTTACCGCCCTTCGCGCCGTGAATCTTGTTTGAACCGCGATTGGCGACATAAAGCTTCTTGCCGTCGCGGCTCGGATACAGGCCGTGGGTGCCGACGCCGGTTTCGATAAATCCGATCTCCTTGAAGCTCGCGCCGTCGACGACGAACACCCCGTCCGCCATCATGTCGGCGACGTAGAAGATCTTGCCGTCCGGCGAGACACGAATGTCCTGCGGCATGTGGCCCTTCGAGAGCTTCAGGTAACCGAGCACTTTGCGGTCGACGAGATCGATTTTGGCGAGGCTGCCGCCGAATTCGCAGGTGAAGATCGCGTACTTGCCATCGATGGAAAAGTCGGCGTGATTGATGCCCGGACACTGCGGCGTTGGAATGGAGAACTTCGACGCCATCGTATGCGGATCGCGGAAGTCGAGACGCTTGTAGGCTTCCGCCACGACGATCGCAAACTCGCCGTTCGGCGTGAAATACATGTTATACGGATCGTCGACCGCGATCGCCTTCCCCGGCTTTCCGGTCTTCGGATCGATCGGCGTCAAGCTGCCATCGGTTCGGCCCTCGGCGTTGTTCGTCACCCAAAGGGTCTGTAAATCCCACGCCGGCACGATGTGCTGCGGATTGATGCCGACCTTGAAGCGATCGACGACTTTCAGCGTAGCCGGATCGATGACATACACGTCGTTCGAACGCAGATTCGGAACGTAGACTCGCGCGAGCGCGCCGCTGGTGGTGGCGCTGAATCGGCCGGCCCCGGTCTCGCTATAAAGATTGTTCGCATCCGCCACCGCCGGCATGCCGGGCATCGTCGCGACCGTCTCGGCCGCCCCGGTATTCGACAGCGCCAACAGCGACAACGCAACGGAAATCGCCGCGCTGGAAACCGCAACAAACAGGTTCGGGCTTATTTTCATGCATGCTCCCAAGTGAATGACAGCAAACGAAGACGAAAACTCATGCCGGCTTCATCGAGCGATCGGTACGCGCGAAACCGCCGCGCGAGTGCGATGGCAGGTTCGACGAGCGTACGGCGCATTGGGCAGTCCCGCAGACAATTTCTTTTCTTCTACGGATGACGCGAAACCGCTTTCTTGATCGCGTCCGCTGTTTGCGTAACGACGATGTCGACACCCATCTCTCCCAACGCCGCGCTCGCGCGCCGCGGATCGCCGTAAACGCCGTGCGCGCGGTCGAGCTCCGGTGACGACAGCCGTTCGGCGCGAACCAGGTTCGGATCGACTGCGAGCGCGAGCGAGGTGTCGGTGAGTCCCGCGTGCATTCCAATTTCGTTATCGCTATAACCGCGGCGCTTGAGCGTCTGCGCGTAGGTCGTCTCGATCGCCCGGTAATAAGCCTCGATCGCGTGCGCACGTACCGGCGTGCCGGTCCACGCGTGATTCAACCGCTGCGCCACCGTTATCAGGCTCTTTTGATACCCGCCGTGATCGCCGATAAAAACGATGTCGTGAAAGCCGTGCAATTTAAAACTGCGCGCCGCGTACTCGAGCGTTTTCTCGAACGCATCGTCCGGAACGGTGATCGTTCCGGGAAAGCGCATGTGCGCCGTCGGCGGGCTCACGCCCCCTTCGGGAACATACGCGACGACCGGCGCCACGAGGGCGTTGCCGAGCGAGCGCGCGATTTTCTGCGCGAATGCCCGAACGCGCACGTTGTGCTTGCCGAGCGCGATGGCGGGACCGTTTTGTTCGGTGCCGCCGACCGGCACGATGATCGTCGTCTTGCCGGCCTCGATCTCATGCTTGAGCTCGGTCCAAGTCAGCTCTTCGAGAAAAACGCTTTCCGGCGCCAGGGCAAACGCGGCGCGGGCGAGGCATATTAAAAGGATACCCAGTAAAACACGGAGCGCGTCCATCGTCGCGCGTGTTCGTCTCGTCTGATTCACCACGGGCTGACTTCGCTCCCCGGCGCCTGGCGGCGCGTTTCGCCGCGCATTCTACCCGACTACCTGCGTAGCTCCATCATCGCCGTCACGTCGCTGGGCCGCTTACGCCGCGCGTGCGCCCGGCTTCGGTCGGTCGACGACGTAAAACAGCGCCGACCCCGCTATCAACAGCAGCGCCAGCGCTGCGAACGCGGCGGTATAGCCGGCGCGCTCGATGAGATTCCCGACGATGGGACCGGCGAGGAGCAAGCCAAGCCAATCGATCGTGATATAGAACGCCATCGCCGAGCCGCGTTGACGGGACTTTGCGCGCTCGACGACGAGACTGAACAGCACCGGGTATGTGTAGCCATGCCCGATCCCGCAAAGCACCCCCGCCGCCAACACATAGACCGGCGTCTGCGCCAACGCCAAAACGACGAAACCGAGCGCTTCGCAAAACATCGCGATACCGAACATGCGCTTCACGCCGATCCGATCCGGCAGCCAGCCGAGGAACACGCGCAGCAGCACGGCGACCGCGGCGTACGCGGTGAAAAAGCCGCCGACCGTGCCGATTTCCCGGGTCGCCACGAACGTCTTCATGAACGTGAACAGCGCGCCGAGCGAAATGAAGAAGGCAGCGGCGGCGAACCAGATCGGGAGCAGGGTGGATTGCGTCGCCACCGCGCCGATGCCGCGCGACGGATGCGCGACGTCATCGTGCACGATACGTACGTCACGCAGCGGCAGCGAAAAGAGCAATCCGAGCGCGGCAAAGCCGAGCGCGCCGAGGAAAAGCGCCCGATAGTCCGCATACGCGAGAATAACGTCGCCGAATTGCGCGCCGAGCCCGATCGTCACCAATCCCGAGGTACCGAAGATCGCCAGTCCTTGGGTTCGACGCTTCACCGGTACCAGGTCGGCCGCATGCGTAAACAGGGCCGTATACCACATCGTGTGGGCGATGCCGTCGAGCACGCGCACGGCGTACACGAACGGCCCGAGCGAACCAACATATTGATACAGCGCCACGACGACGAGGAACAACGCGCAACCGGCGAGTATCACGATGCGTCGGCCGCGCGCGTCCATGGCGCGTCCCACGAACGGCCATGCGACGATCGCGCCGATCGCCTGCGCCGACATGATTCGGCCGATCTCCGCTTCGCCGGCACCGAGTGCATGCAGATAGCCCGGAAGATGAACGAACAGGAAGCCGGACAGGCTCAACATCAGCGTCGCGACCGCAGCGAACACGAACGCGCGCGTGTACAGGGGCTGGACGTGCATCGGTGAGCGTTAGGGGCCGACGACTCTTCCGTCCACCAGTTGACTCTTGCGTCTCGCCATGTTGGCGAAATCCGGGTCGTGGGTGACGAGAACGATTGTCGTCCCGTGCTTCTCGTTCAAATCGCGTAGGATGTTCATCACGATCTCACCGTTCGCCGAGTCCAGATTTCCGTCGGCTCGTCGGCGAACAAGTATTCCGGCTCCATCACCAGCGCTCGCGCGATCGCCACACGCTGCTGCTCTCCGCCCGAAAGCTCGCGCGGCCGGCGGTGCAGCTTATCGCCCAACCCGAACTGTGCCAACAGCGACTCGCCGATTCGACGACACCGTCGTACGTCTCGCCACGCATGCTGTCGAAGCTGATGCGCGCACGCCGCCCGCGTCACACCGCGGTCGCCCTTTTTACGTAAAGCGCCCGGATCGTGCTCGCAACGCCCCACTCGATCTGAAAGCTGCGCGTCGCCATGACGGTACCGACGCCGTACACGCTCTCGATGATCGGGCCGCGGCCGATCCGCTCGATGACACGTTCTGTACGCCGTTGCAGCGTACGCTGTCCGAGCACGACGGCGACGATGGCGATCAGCACGACGACACCGGTGGTGATTTCGTGTTTTTGTGCCCACGCCCACAAAGACTCCATTTTCATTACCGACAAAGCGGCGGATTGTAGAACAACCGGCGATGGACGGTTACCCGCTGCACAAACTCGAAGCAGGAAGCCCAAACCAATCGGGTCTGCTTCAAGTGCGGCACGCCCGCGTAGCCGGTGTGGCCAAGTGCGGGGTTTCCGGAGACGTGCAAGGCGCAGGAGATTACGGGAGGAACCATGCCGGCCATCGGCGGACCAAGTGGATGACCGGGCAATGCCATGATCAACCGCAAGCCGCCCTCTGCTTCTGTCCACGCTCCCCAGGCGTCGACGCGCACGACGCGTCTCGCCGCACCGATCGAGCCGATGCTCGCGAAGCTCGCCGACGCGCTACCCGTCGGCGCCTTTTTGTACGAACCCAAGTGGGACGGCTTTCGCGCGCTCGTGTTTCGTCACGACCACGACGTCATGATTCAAAGCCGCGACCTGCGGCCGCTCGACCGCTATTTTCCGGAGCTGCACGAGCGATTGCTCGAACGGCTTCCGCCGGGCTGCGTGATCGACGGCGAGATCGTCATCGCGAGCGCTCACGGGCTCGACTTCGACGCGCTACAGCTGCGCCTGCATCCCGCCGCCTCGCGCGTCGCCAAGCTTGCGCGCGAAACGCCATCGTCCTTCATCGCGTTCGACCTGCTTGCCTTCGACGGTCGCGACATCACATCGCAGCCGCAGAGCGAACGTCGCGCGTCGCTGGAGCGGCTCTTCGCCGACATCATGCCGCCGCTTTACCTCACGCCGATGACACGTGATCGCGACCAAGCCGCCGAATGGCTGGCGCGGTTCGAGGGCGCCGGGCTCGACGGCGTGGTTGCGAAGCCCGCCGACGCGCCGTATCAGCCCGGCAAGCGCGCGATGATCAAGGTCAAGCACGTGCGTACGGCCGACTGCGTCGTCGCGGGTTTTCGCTGGCACAAGAGCGGCCGCGACGCGGTCGGCTCGCTGCTGCTCGGCCTGTACGACGATCGAAACATCCTGCATCACGTCGGCGTCACCTCGTCCTTCACGATGGCGACGCGCAAGCAAATCGTCCAGGAGCTGGCGCCGCTGCGCGAAAACGCGTTCGAGCACCATCCCTGGCGCGAGTGGGCGCAGGTCGGCGGCGACGACGCGACGCGAATGCCGGGCGCACACAGCCGCTGGAGCGCCGGAAAGGATTTGTCCTGGGAACCGGTTCGGATCGAGCGCGTGTGCGAGGTGAAATACGATCACCTGCAGGGAAACCGCTTTCGTCACGCCGCGACGTTCGTGCGCTGGCGGCCGGACAAGCGTCCCGGCGACTGTCGCTACGATCAGCTCGAAGTCACGAGCGGCTACGAGCTGACGAAGGTTTTCGGCGCGGCGCGCGAACGTGCTTGACGCCCGCGGGCGGATCATCCGGGTCGAGCGCTTCCTGCGACGGCCGAAGCGCCGCCGGCACGTGTTGCAGGTTCACACGCACGCGCGTCCACGTCGAGGAGCGGCCGCGCATCGCATCGACCAGCACATCGGCCGGCGCGAGATGAGCGGCAGCCGCCGGATGACGTCGCTTCCAGCGCTCCAAGCCGGCGAGCGCATCTTGCTCGTGTACCGCGCGGCCGATCTCGACCAGCGGGTAATTCGGCACACGACGCTTCGACGGCTGCACGCGCGGCGGCTCGCCTTGCTGCTTCTTGTAGTGCGGCGGCCACGGCGCGTCGCCGAGGCCGTCGCGCTCGTCGCGCGCGGCCATCTGCAGTAGTCGTTCGAGCGATCCGGGATGCCGATCGATCGCGGCATGGGGATCGCCCCGTCGCGCATACCGTGCAGGCATGGTCGCCAGCGTGAAGTCGGCCGGGTCGCACGTCTCGATCTCGTCCCAGGTCAGCGGCGCGGACACTCGTGCGTCCGGCGTCGGCCGCACCGAATACGCCGCGGCGACGGTGCGATCCTTCGCGTTCTGGTTGTAGTCCACGAACACGCCGCGGCGCTCCTCCTTCCACCATTTGCTCGTGGCGATTTCCGGTGCGCGCCGCTCCACCTCGCGGGCAAGCGCGAGCGCCGCGCGGCGCACCTCGTCGAACGTCCAGCGCCGTTCGATGCGCACGTACACGTGCAGCCCGCGCTTGCCGGACGTCTTCGGCCAGCCGACGAGCCCGAGCTCTTCAAGCAGCGCCTGTACGACACGCGCGACTTCGCGCACTTGCGGCCATTCGACGCCCGGCACCGGATCGAGATCTACGCGCAGTTCGTCGGGATGATCCAAATCCTCGGCGCGCACGGGATGCGGGTGCAGTTCCAGGCACGCGAGGTTTGCCATCCACGCGAGCGCGGCGGCGTCGCGCGGGACGACTTCATCCGCGCGGCGCCCGGACGGGAAGCGGAGCTGCACCACCTCGACCCAATCGGGCCGCGCTTCCGGCGCCCGCTTCTGATAGAAGAAATCCCCCGTGACGCCGTTCGGATAGCGCACGAGCATGTTCGGGCGGCCGCCCGCTGCGCGCAGCGCGCCGTCGGCGACGGCCAGGTAGTAGCGCACGAGATCGAGCTTCGTGTAACCACGTTCCGGAAACAGCACTTTGCGCGGGTTCGAGATCGAAATCTCGCGACCCTCGACGGTCAATCGCTCGTGTTCGCCCGTCTTCGGCATGACGTCTCCGGCTCGCGTTAGCGCGGATCAGCAACACAACGACCCCGCGCCTGCGAACGACCCAGGGCGATATTAACGTCGCGATTCCGAGAAAGCGCCCCGGACGTTACCGGAACAAAACTATCGAAAGGAACGAGCGGGCATTCTTGAACGCCATCCGTGGAAGAACCATCTGAAATCGACTACGACGATGGGAAAGAGCAGCGCGCCACTCAAAGAGCGGACGCCCGACTCCCGGAGAGATCGGCGAAAGCGGACGCTTGCTCCGGCGGGCCGAAAAGCCGCTTCAATCGTGCGGCCAGCGGCTGTGACCGCGCGAAGTCGCAGAACATTGCGGTCCATTCGTGAAATGTCAGCCGCAACGGATTATGCGGGTGAATCTGCCGCACGATTCCGTCGTCGCACGGCACCGCCGGATCTTCCAGCGCAAATATGCCGAACCAAGAACCCGAGAAAGACAGGACCCACGGCGAGGAGAATGAGAGTATCCATCGCGAGAATGCGCTGCCCGTTATCCTTCCGTCAGAATCTTCTCGATACGCCGGTCTGGAACGAACCACATCAGCGCAACGAGCACATACAACGCGCAGGCGATGGCGGCGTGTACGAAAGCAAGTGGAATCGCCGCCGCGTAGATCAGCACCGACATCTTGGCCTTCACGTCGCGGCCGAGCGCCTTCGCCAGGGGTGAATCCTTACCGTCGTACGCGAGGAGCACGCGCGCCAGGAGGTAGTACGCGCACCCCGCGCACAGCAGCACGACGCCATAGAGTGCAACGGGTACCGGCGCGAACTCGTTCTCGCCCATCCACGCGGTGACGAACGGCGCGAGGGACAGCCAGAACAGCAGATGCGCGTTCGCCCACAGAATCGGTCCGTTCACGTGCCGCACGAGCTGCAGCATATGGTGATGGTTGTTCCAATAGATGCCGATGAAAACGAAGCTGAGCACGTAGCTCAAGAAAACGGGGAGGAGCGGACGCAGCGCCGCTACGTCCGCGGAATGCGGTACTTTCAACTCGAGCACCATGATAGTGATGATGATGGCGATGACACCATCACTGAACGCTTCCATTCGCGTTTTGTGCACGACGCTACCTCCGCGTTTCGCGGCGCCTCACGGATGTGAGGCCAACTGTCTCACGACGGGCTTCGCGCTGCTTCACTTGGCGGCGGGGTCCTGGCTACCCATTCTATCGCCGGCAAAACCCGCTACGGATACAGGCCGCGCTGCGCCCGGGCGGCGAGCACGCGATGGCACGCGACGACATAAGCGGCCGTGCGCAACGGGATATTCTTTCGTTCCGCGACTTGCCACACCGCCTCGAACGCTTCCGACATGATGCGCTCGAGCCGCAGGTTGATCTCGGCTTCGCTCCAAAAAAAGCTCGAGATGTCCTGCACCCACTCGAAATAGCTGACCGTCACGCCGCCCGCATTCGCCAGCACGTCCGGCACCACCGTCACGTTGCGCTCGCGCAGGATGCGATCGGCGTCGGGAACCGTCGGTCCGTTCGCGCCCTCCACCACGAAGCGCGTCGCAAGCTTCGCGGCGCGCGCCGCGGTGATCTGCCCTTCCAACGCCGCTGGGATCAGAAACTCGCACGGCAGCTCCCAGAACGATTCGTTGTCGAGCCGCTCGCCGCCCGGAAACTCCGGCAACGTCCCGCTCCGGCGAAAGCGCTTCAACTCGGCCACGTCGAGGCCGCTCTCTCTGAAGACAGTGCCGCTGTCGTCCTGCACGGCAATGACCTTTGCGCCGCTTTCCGCGAAGATCCGCGCCGCCGCCTCACCGACGTTGCCGAAACCCTGAATCACGACGCGCGCGCCGTCGATGGGCACGGAGTGCTTGTGCGCAACCGCCCGCGCGGCGATGAAGACGCCGCGGCCGGTCGCGTCCGCGCGGCCGAGACTCCCACCGAGCGACACCGGCTTTCCCGTCACCACGCCCGGGGTCGTGCGCCCCTGATTCATGGAGTACGTATCCATCATCCACGCCATCACCTGCTCGTTGGTGTTCAGATCCGGCGCCGGAATGTCTTTGTCCGGTCCGATGAGCAGATTGATTTCGCTGGTAAATCGCCGCGTCAGTCGCTCCAGCTCCGCCACCGAGAGGCGCTTCGGATCAACGCGTATGCCGCCCTTCGCGCCGCCGTACGGCACGTTCACGACGGCGTTCTTGATCGACATCCATCCCGCGAGCGCCATCACTTCCGCGAGCGTGACGCTCGGGTGATAGCGGATACCGCCCTTGCCGGGACCGCGCGACAAATTGTGCTGCACGCGGTATCCCTCGTAATGAACGACGACGCCGTTGTCGCGTTTGATCGGCACGTCCACGATCAAAATCCGCTTCGGACGGCGTAACGTCTCGATCCACGGTTGCAGATCGGGATCGAGCCACGGCGTCACTTCTTCGACTTGGCGCAGGAAAGTTTCCCACGGGCCGAGACTATCGCGCGAAAGATAAGACGGTAATCCGACGCGTTGCTCCGTGCTTTCTCTCATGACGGTCATTGGCACCTGCTCCATAAACTGAGAGGTCATTGAAAGAATAGCGGAAAACGGGGCGACCCTAACGATTTAATTCACCGCAGAGGACGCAGAGCACGCAGAGGAAGGCGTAAATGAAAGCCAACCGCCGAAGGAAAGGAATTTCCGAAACAAAACGCTTGCGTTCTTTACGTCCTCCGCGTCCTCTGCGTCCTCCGCGGTTCGGTCCCGTCACATCGCGCGTCGCGTCGACTCCGATAGCTCAGCTCACCACCGCGCGCATCAGCAGCGATATTCCGGTTGCGATCAAAAGCGCACTGATAACGCGGCCAAGCTGCTGGCGCGACACGCGCAGGTGCACGTGCCCGCCCGCCCAAATGCCGGCGAACGCGAACGGCAGCAAAAAGAGCGCGGTCATGATCTCGTTCCGACCGAGGAGGCCGGCGAATGCAAATATGACGAGTCGACTGGCGACGCTGAAGATCACCATGGTCGCGATCGTCGCGCGCAGCACGCTCTTATCGTGAATGCGACGCGAAAGATAGATGACATACGCCGGGCCACCGATGCCGAACAGCGCGCCAATGGCGCCGCCGGTGACGCCCGATACATAAGCCCACTGCCGGCCCACCATCCGCGGCGTCCCCTTCTCCACCAGCGTATAAAGACCATAGAGCAATGCAAACCCGCCGACGCCCGCCATCGACGCATCGCGCGGCAGATCGACCAGCAACGCGACGCCGATCACTGCGCCGATGAAGGCGAGCGGAATCATGCGTGTAAGCTCGCCGCGTTCGGCCTGCTCATGATGGCGCACGCCGAGATACATTCCGGCCGACACGTCGAGCAGCGCCAGCACCGGCAGGACGAACTGCACCGGCCAGAGATGCGAAACGACCGGGACGGTCACCAACGCGGAACCGAAACCGGAGAGACCGAAAACGAAGTAGCCGCACGTCACCACCAGCGCGGCGATCGCGAGCGACTCGAAACTTACGGGGTCGATCAATTCGGGCGAGATGTTCGTCGTTCCTAAAGTGTGCGACAGATCTAACGCTTCTGCCTGATCGCGCGTTCGCCTGTCACCCGGTAAGCCAGGTACAGCAGTGAACCCAGCAACGCGGCGGCGGCGACCAAGATCGCTTCCTCTAACGTGCTATTGAAAAGCAGCACGACGCAGAGGACGGCGGCGGCGAGCGCGGCCGCACGACCCCCGGGCGCGACGAAATCGGCAACGCTGTCGCCGCGCAATCGGATCAGCGCGAGACATGTCGCGCCGTACGTGATCAGGCGAATGATCGTGCTGATCTTGAGCGCGCTGATGAACGTCGCCTGCAACGTCAGCACGAGCATCACGCCGGCGGTGGCGAGAATCGACACATACGGCGTACGAAAGCGCGCATGCGTCGCCGCGAACGTCGACGGCAATTGACCGTGCTCGGCCATCGCGAACAGCAGGCGAGGCGCGGCGATCATTCCGGTGTTCAGCGTTCCGATGATCGAAATCACGGCGCCGAGGGTGATGATCGCTGCGCCGGCGGCACCGAGGAACAGCTCGCCCGCATCCGCGAGTGGTCGGTCCGACTGGGCGAGACTCGGAAGCGTACCGATACAAACGAGCTGGATCAGCACGTAGAGCAGCGCCACGATCGCGATGGCGGTCAGAAGCGCAAACGGCACGTGTCGGCGTGGATCGCTAACTTCGCCGGCCGGGATGAGCGCGACCTCGAAACCGCTGAACGCGAAGACCAGCAGCAGCACCGCGGTGGAAAAATCGTCGTAGCTCGGCATACCGGCGATCGAATACCGTCCCGGCTCGATGAAGAAGAGCCCGGCGGCAACGAATAGCGTCAACGGGATCAACTTGCCGATCGTGAACGCGTTGCTCACCAGCGCCGACGGTCGTATGCCGACGATGTTCACGTACGCGTAAGCGCCGGTGATAAACGTAATCACCACCGTGCGCCACACGCCCGAACCGGTAGCCGGGAAGAAGTAACCGAGATATCCAACGAGTAGATTACACAGCGCGGCGAAACCGGTGAGGCGCGTAAGCCACATCAGCCATCCGATTTGAAAACCGGCAAGCGGACCGAACGCAGAGCGCGCGTAAAGATACGGACCGCCGGTGTCGGCAAAGCGACTCGCGACCTCGGCAAAACAGAGGACGAGCAGCGCGACGAACACCGCGCACGCGACGAATGCCAGCAAGCTGTAGCTTCCGGCGAGCGCGTAGAGTTTGGCCGGAAGACCGAAGATCCCTGCCCCGATGACGCCGTTGATGACGAGCGCAAGGAGGCTCCAGCGATCGATCCCTCTGATGAGACGCGTACTGATATCCGCTCCCTTGCTCGTGATTCCTTGCTTTATATACGAAATGAGATCGGGTGACCGCTCACGCCGATCAACCGGTGTGCGGCTTGCGCGCGTACGCGCGCTCCACCTTCGCCACGCGCAGCTCGTAGTGCTCGTACCACGTCGACTGCCCGGTTTCCTTGGCAACGCGATGCGCGGCGTTTTCGCGCCACGCCGCGATCGCCTCCAGTGACTCCCCGTACGACACCGTAATGCCGAAGCCGTCCGCGTCGCGCGCGCTCTCGATACCGAGATAACCCGGCTGCTGCGCGGCCAGCTCTGACATGCGCTCGACCGTGCGTGCGTATCCGTTGTCTCCGGGCGTGCGTCGTGAGGTGAAAATCACGGCGTAATACGGCGGCTCTAAGTTCTTCGCAAATCGGGAATCCATCACGGAACCTTGCTTGTAGTTATTTGAAACGATTGTCGGCGATGTGCCGGCGCGGTTCAAACGCTCTTGCGGAACGCCTGGGGGCTGCGGCCGAACAGCTCGCGGAACTGGCTGTTGAAGGTCGAGAGATCGCCGAAACCGGCATCGGCGGCGATGGTCGCGACGGGAAGCGGGGTCGTGCGAAGCCTTATCGCGGCGCGACGCATGCGCACACCGAGCACGAACTGATACGGCGTGACACCCACCGTGCGGCGGAACGTACGGAGGAAATGATACTTGCTCATGAACGCCATCGCGGCCAAATCGCTCAGCTCGAGCGGCTGTTCCGCGTGGGTTTCGATGTAGCGGAGTACTTCTGCGATGCGCCGCTGGTCTCTTGGCGCGGGAGCCGCGGTATTCGTAGCGGCACCCGAAACGACGCCGAGCACGGTCTCCGCCAGCCGCATCGCCAGCTCGCCGAGCGCGCCGCCGCGACCGCTCTTCACCGCCGCGACCGTTTCGACGAGCGGCGCCGCCAGCGCGCGCGTCGCGGGGACCATGGCCGTCGGAAAACGAAAGCGATGTGAGCCGGCGGCGCTCGCCGCGATTTCCTCGAACAGCGACGGCTCGAAATGAAACGCGATGCAGCGATCGCCGCTGCCGTGCGTGTGACCGCACTCGTAGCAGGTGCCCGCGTCTCCCAATAGAAAAGACCCGGGATGGAGCAGCGCGTCGCCCGTGGCGCAGCGATATTGAAACGATCCTTCGAGGACCGCGGAGATCGCCGCCTGCATGTGCTGTTCCTCGAACGGCCGATCGGCCGGGCCCAGACGGCAGATGAATTCGCGGATCGACCAGCCGTCGCCTGCGGCAATCGGGCGCGAGGTCAATCCCGGCACCCGAGTCTCGGCGGGGGCGAAAGGCTCCTCTCGGTTCGCAGGCTTCATCGTTTTCAGGATAGCAACTTTCCCCAAGCCGCTACATAGCCGGCTCCCTATCATTTCGTCATCGTCCACCATGGAGATAACCACGATGATCAACCACGTATCGATCGGCGTGCGCGATATGTCGCGCGCAAAGCGCTTTTACGGCGCGGCGCTGAAACCTCTCGGATACAAACTACTCAGCGAGGGCGACAGCTACCTCGGCTACGGCGTCGACGCCGTCGACTGGTGGGTGACGCTCGCCGAGCGCCCGGTTGCGGCGGATATGAAATCCGGCTTGCATTTCTGCTTTTCGGCGCCGACGCGCAAAAGCGTCGATGCGTTTCACGCCAACGCCGTGGAAGCGGGTGCACGCGACCACGGCAAGCCGGGCATTCGCACCGATTACGGTCCGAACTATTACGCCGCGTATGTCGTCGACCCTGACGGATATCGCCTCGAAGCGTATTGCGATCGGCAGAGCTGATGTCTGAGCGCGCGGCGCAACCCGGCTGCCGCGCACGAACATCGAGGAGACGCAGGCATGGCATCCATTCGCAGAGAGATTCTCATCGATGCGGCCATCGACGACGTCTGGGCCGCCGTGCGCGACGTCGGCGCGGTTCATCGACGCCTCGCACCGGGATTCGTCACGGACACCCGCCTCGACGGGGACGCGCGCATCGTCACGTTCGCCAACGGTTTAGTCGCGCGCGAGCTGCTCGTCGACATCAACGACGAACAGCGCCGCGTCGCCTATTCCGTCGTCGGCGGCGCCGCGCGGCACCATCATGCGTCGATGCAGGTATTGTCCGACGGCGACAACCGTAGCCGCCTCGTGTGGATCACCGACGTGCTGCCGAACGAGATCGCCACGCCGATCGGCGCGATGGTCGATCAGGGCTGCGCGGTCATGAAGCGAACGCTCGACTGCGCGGGCAAGTGACGGCGTCGCCGCACCGCGTTTGATTCGCTTTGAGGCGAAGTACAAGAGCCGCCCCCTCACCCTGGCCCTCTCCCCCACGGTCGTGGGGGAGAGGGAAATCGGACCAACGTCGGCATCGCCGTGTTATTTTAGCGGCGGCTCGGCGTCCGGCTGCTGACCCGGCGCGGCGCGCTGAAACGCCGGCAGTGCGTTGCAGTTTTGCTCGATGCGAAGCAGCGTCGGGTACGCGCTGATGTCGCACTGGAAGCGCCGCGCGTTGAAGAGCTGCGGAATCAGGCAGCAATCGGCAAGGCCCGGCGTGTCGCCATGGCAGAACGCGCCCGTCTCGCGGCTGCCGGCGAGCTGCGCTTCCAGCGCCTGAAAGCCGAGCGCGACCCAATGCCGGTACCACGCGTTTTTCGCATCGTCGGAAACGCCGAGCTGCTTCGTCAAATAATTGAGCGTGCGCAGATTGTTGATCGGATGCATGTCGCACGCGATCGCCAGCGCAAGCGCACGCACTCGCGCCCGCGCGACGGGTTCCCGCGGCAGGAGCGGCGGTTGCGGATGCGTCTCGTCGAGGTACTCGATGATGGCGAGCGACTGCGTCAGAAAACGCTCACCGTCCTGGAGCACCGGCACCAGCGACTGCGGATTCATCGCACGGAACTCCGCCGTGAACTGCTCGCCGCCGTTGCGGCTGAGATGCACCGGACGGTATTCGTAGTCGAGCCCCTTCAGATTGAGCGCGATGCGCACCCGATACGACGCGGAACTGCGGAAGGCATTGTGGAGTTTCATGTCTCGAACGCCTGTTTGAACTCTCGAGGGATCGGAATGGCACGGAGCCGTTCCGGGTTGTCCGGATGCGCCTGGCCGCAAAAGCGCACCTCCCGGCCTTCCAGCAGCAACGCATCGTCGCGATACGCCTGATGCAACACGGTGAAGCGGCTTTCCTGCCACACCTCGATCCGGCTCTTGAAATCGACGCGCTGCCCGTAACGGCTCGGGCGGAGAAATTTCGCCGACACCTCGGCAATCGGCAGGCCGATGATGCCGAAGCGCTCGGCGAGTCGTGCGTACGGCCAGTTCACGCTCTCGAACAGCGTACGGCTCGCGGCGTCGAACCAGGCGAAATAGTTTGGATAGAAAACGATGCGCGCCGGATCGCAGTCACCCCACTCCACGGTAATCGAGTACGTCGAAACGGCGCTCATGCGGCTAACCCTCGCGCGGCGCTATCACACCGTACTCTTTCGCAACCCGTGGTACCGCGCCAGCACACCGGCCGTCCATGCCATTTCTTCCACATCGTTGAACATCGGTACACCACTGTCCTCCATCTTCTTGAACCACGCGTCGCGATGCTCCAGCGTGCCCATCATCGAATGAAACAGGGGCACGGGTGAATGGCGGGACAACTCCGCGAGACGGTCGATCACCGGACCGGCATCGACCATGAACGGCACGACGTGAATCATGAGAATCGCATCGTAGCTACTCCCCGCCGTGTCGAGCGCCGCCTGGAACGTTTCACCGAAACGGTCCTCCCGCGCGTCCGCCAGCAGATCGAGCGGATTCGCGACCGAAGCCTCGGGCGGAAGGAATGACTTGAGCCGCGCCGCCAGCGCATCGGGTAAAGGCGGCAGCTGCAGTTGCGCCGCGGCCGCGGCGTCGGTCGCGAGCACGCCGGGACCGCCGGAGTTGGACAGCAGCAGCACGCGCGGCCCGAAACCTTGCGGAAACCGGCCGAAGCCTTTGCCCGCCAGCATGAGTTGGCGCAGCGTCGTCACGCGCACGATGCCGCACGCCGTGCAAAAACGTTCGATCTCCGCGTCGCTCCAACCCGCGCCGCCGGTATGTGCGCGCGATGCGCGGCCGCCGGGTTCCGTGCGGCCGCCGATGAGCGCGACCAGCGGCTTCCCGGCCTGGGCGAGCTTGCGCGCTTCCCGGCGGAAACGCTCCGGGTTCTCGACCGATTCGAGGTAGATCAGCACCGCGCGGCAGCGCGGATCGTTCGCCAGCTGCTCGAAATAGTCGTCGACGTGCAGGTGCATGGCATTGCCGATCGAGACGATCGCGCCGAGCGGAATATCGAGCCGGTGGCTCTTTTCGATCACCTCTTCGGCGATCGCGCCCGATTGCGACAGGAACGCGACCCCGCCACCTTTCGGCAGATCGCGCAGGAACGTCGGTGCGCATGCGTTCGCGCGATCGAGCAGATTGATGATGCCGGCGCAGTTCGGCCCCGCGATGACGAGGTCGTACTGCGTCGCCAGCGCGCGCAGATCCGCGTCGCGGCGCTTGCCCTCTTCGCCGGCCTCGATAAAACCGCCCGGCAAAACGAGAAAATTCTTGTGACCGCTTTGCGCGCCTTCGCGGACCACATCGAGGATCGCCGCCTGCGTCACGACCACGACGACCAGCTCGGCCGGCGCCGCCAACTCCTTGAGCGATTTGCGTGCCGGCAGCCCGAGAATGACGCCGCCTTTCGGATTGACCGGAATCAGCTCGCCCTTGTATCCGGCGATCTGCATGTTGCGCAGCACCGCGCCCCCGGAGCTCGTTAGACGCTCCGACGCGCCCACAATGGCCACGCTCGCCGGATCGAAGAACGGCTTGAGCGACGTCGACATGGCGCGAAATCAGCCGGCGATTTTGAGCTGGATCTCGTCCACGCCTTCGACCGCGCCCGCGAGCTGATCGCCCGGTTTCACCGGGCCGACGCCCGCCGGCGTGCCGGTGTAAATCAGGTCGCCGGGCTTGAGGATGAAAAGCTTGGACAGATACGCGATGATGTCCGGCACCGGCCAGATGAGCTGCTTCAGGTCGGAGTCCTGCTTTATCTCGCCGTTCAGCTTCAACCAGATGCGGCCGCTCGCCGGATGCCCGATGTCCGCGGCGCGATGAATCGCGCTGATCGGCGCCGCACGATCGAACGCCTTGCCCACGTCCCACGGCCGGCCCTTATCCCGCATCGCGGTCTGCAAGTCACGACGCGTCAGATCGATGCCGGCGGCGTAACCATATATATAGTCGAGCGCGGTGTCGCGACTGATATTGACGCCTTCCTTACCGATCGCAACGACCAGCTCCATCTCGTACGCGCAGTTCTGCGTCGCCAGGGGATAGGGAATCGTGCTACCGCTCGCCACGATCGCGTCGGCCGGCTTCGTAAAGAAAAACGGCGGTTCTTTGTTCGGATCGCCTCCCATCTCGCGCGCGTGTTCGGCATAGTTGCGGCCGACGCAGTAGATGCGATGCACCGGGAAGCGCGCGTCGGTACCCGCGACCGCTACGCTCGGAATGTCCCAGACCGGAAATGCGTATTTCATGCGTCACCCTTTCGAGTTTGATCTTCGGTAAATCTGATTTACTGCCGTCCAGCAATTAGCGCGCTGGCGATTCAAAAAATTTCGGGAATGCTGAACATATAAATTCTCACCGCAGAGGACGCGGAGGACACAGAGTTTTCAGTTGTTTCTCTTGATTTCCTCTGCGTTCCTCTGTGTCCTCTGCGGTTAACACAACGAATTCCGGCTTCGCATCCTAGCGTTCTCGACCGCGAGAGGACGCAGAGATTTTCTCGTTTTTCAGAATCATCTCCCTGGCATCCCGCGGCAAATTTTTTAACTTTTCGGTTCGCCTTCCTCAGCGCCCTCTGCGTCCTCTGCGGTTCAAAACATAGTATTTCCGTTTTCCTCGCGCATCGTTGGCAGTTTAGAAGACGTAATATCGTCCGCGGACGATGCCGAGCGGCCAGTGCCCGCCCGCAAACAACGACTGCTTCAAGCGAAACGGATGGCGCTCGTCGGCGCGGGCAAGGCGCGCGAGCTCCGCGAGATACAGCGATTCGGCCGCGGCGCCCGCGGCGGCACGAATCAAACCGGCGTCGGCGCAGCCGCGGCGCGCCGCTTCCACCGCCGCCGCACCGTGCACGGTCTCGGTCACCTTCTCGATCGCTTCGGAAAGCCGCGCCAGCAATTCGTGCTCGTCGAGGTTGGCTTGCGCCGCCCGATACAACCGCTGCCGCTCCGCCTGCTCCGCGTTCCACCAGCGCTGATCCCAGCGCGGATCGGAAATCGCCCGGCGCGCACTGTCCCAATCCGGCACGTTCGCGACCGGTATGTCTTCTTCGATCCCGAGGCCTTGCAGATAATCCCTCACTGCCGCGCGCTCCGAATCGTTCAGCGCTTCGCCGAGCATGAAGAACCAGTTGCTCACGCCAGCCGCTCGATGCTTGTGCCCCCGCGATAGCGCGCGCGGCGTTTGGCGTAGTCGCCGCGAACACGGGCCCCCACCCTAACCCTCCCCCGTTCACGGCGGAGGGAATGGGAGGGGGAAACGCAACGAATGCTCGTGTGCGCCTCCGAGAACATCGCAGTCCGGCCGCTCACTTATCCAACCGCTCTTCGCGCCACAGTCCGAGCACCTTCTGCACCGGCCGGTCGGAAAAGCTGAACAGAACCGCGTCCTCGTCGCACTCGTGCGCGACGGCGCACCACGAGGGCACGACGAAAACATCCTTCGGCCCCCACTCGAACACCTGCTCGCCGATGCGCGAACGACCTTTGCCTTCCACGGCGCTGTACACCGTTCCGTCGGTCGCGCGAGAGGGCTTCCCGCGAAATCCTTTCGGCAGCAATTGCATGAAGGCGCCAATCGTGGGCATCGGATAACCGCCGGTCGCCGGGTTGATGTATTGCATCTTGTACCCGTGCCACGAGTCCGACGGACCGTTGCGGCGCAACCGCTCGAGCGTGTCGCGCGTGCGCTCGTATGGATACGAGAAGATCGGCGTGGTGCGCGATGCCGGCGTATATTCGAGTGGAAACATATTCCCGCCGTAGCGCGCCCACGCGTCGCCCTCGGGTTTGGTCACCGGCTGGGATTCGCTCGGGTACTTCTCCTGGAAGCCGGCGTCGAAGAACGCGACGATCGGAATGTCGAGACCGTCCAACCACACCACGGGTTCGTGGCCTGGGTTACCGTGGTCGTGGAAAGTCCAGGACGGCGTGATGATGAAGTCGCCGGGATGCATCATCGTGCGCTCGCCGTCGACCGCCGTGTACGCGCCCGTGCCTTCGACGACGAAACGTAATGCCGACTGTGTGTGCCGATGGCTCGGCGCTACTTCGCCGGGAAGGATCAGCTGCAGGCCGGCGTACAGCGAATGCGTAATGGACGACGCGCCGCGCATTCCCGGGTTCTCCAGGATCAGCACGCGGCGTTCGGCCTCGCGCGCGCTAATGAGGCGGCCCGCCTCCATTAGATGCGGCCGCACGGTCGCATAGCGCCACAACGCCGGAACGCACGGCGACGTGGGCCGCTCCGGCACGAGCGCGTTCAGCACTTCCCAAAGCGGCGTCAGGTTTTCCTTGTCGATGCGCCGATAAAACGCGGCGCGTTCCGAAGTCACTTGCGGTTGCATCGATGCCATGACGTACTCCTACTCAGCAGACTTCGAATTACTATGTTTCACCGCAGAGGACGCGGAGGACGCAGAGGTTTCTCAATTAAACCTCTAGATTTCCTCTGCGTCCTCTGTTTCCTCCGCGGTAAACGATCATATAAATCAGACTCCCCTATGCCACCTCACGCCGCCTTCAATTCCGGAAGGCGCAGTCCCAACTCCGCCACCACTGACTGCGCGCGACTCAGAAAATCTTCGCGCATCTCCTCGTTCTTGCGCTCCTTCAATCCATACTTGCGGTATAACTCGTTGTTCTTGGAGCCGGCTGCGCCGAAGAACTGCGGCAAGTACGGCGCATAGTCTTCGACCGCCTTCTGCACCTGACGCCGGCCCTCTTCGGTCTTGCAAAGCTCGGTGCAGAAGTCTTTGCCGAACTGCGCGTGAAATTTCTCCTCCGGCATGGTGATGCGACCGATGTTGCGCAGCGGCACGAACGTGCAGTGCAGCAGATCTTCGACCTGCAGGATCTCGGCGAGATCGGCGAGCATCTTGATCACGCAGAATTCCGGCCAGGTCTTCAACGGAAACCCGAAGATCGACAGGGGCCGTTTTACCTTCGGGTCCATCGCGTCCGCCGGCACGCCCATCTCGTCCGCAAGTCCCTTGAAGCGCACGTGATGATGATATTCCTCCATGGCGATGCGGCAAGTCAGCCATTTGGCATACGGCGTCGGGGCCAGCGCGATGGCCGGTTCGTCGAAGACCTGCGCGCCGTAGAGCTCGTTGACCGCGTGGCTCACGACAATCTTGCGTACCGCGACCTGGTACTCCTGCGGCTCCTTTGCCAGATCGGCGACCGATTTCACTTCGTGATAAACGCTGGCCATATTGCGCTCCTAGATAATAGGTTCGGTATTGAAGACGTCGAGATCGGGCGTGAGATCGATAAGCTTCGGCGCAAAACGTTCTTGCAGCGCACGCGCGTACACCGCACCCGTCCGCCCTTCGGTCGGGAGCACGATCTTCTCCACCGGCCGGGGCTGCGAAAAAAGAAAGAGCTCTCGACCGCGCACGCCGAAAAGCTGGCCCGTCACCGATTGCGCCGCCGGCGTGCACAGGTAAGCGACGAACTCCGCGACGAAGCGCGGCTCGATCTTTAGCGCCCGCTCCTTGTACTGCGCCTGCGCCGGACTCGCCGGCTGGATGATTTCGGTCACGCGCGTATGCGCGAACGGTGCGACGGCATTGCACGTGACGCCCGAGCGCGCCATATCCATGGCGACGACGCGCGTCAACCCGACGAGGCCGGCTTTCGCCGACGCGTACGCCGATTGTCCGAAGTTTCCGTAGAGACCCGCGCTCGAGGTGATGTTGACGATCCGCCCCGGCGCGCGCCCCGCTTTCGCTTGATCGCGCATGCGCGGCGTGGCCGCGGCCAAGACGTGGAACGGGGCGCTCAGATTGGTTCGTACGACGGCGTCCCAGTTGGCGGGATCGCCCTTGAAAATAAACGCATCGCGCAGGATCGCCGCATTGTTGACGACGATGTCGATTGCGCCGAAACGTGCGACGGCAAGATCGACCGCGGCGCGGGCCGCGGCGGGATCGGCGATATCCTGGGTGAACGCGGCCGCGCGGTCGCCAAGACGGGCCGCGGCGTCCGCCCCAATGTTCGGGTCCGGATTCTCACCGCCGATCGACACGCCCGTATCCGCGATTACGACGGCGGCGCCGAGCGCGTGCAGCTGCTCGACGATCGCGAGACCGATGCCGCGCGCGCCACCGGTCACGAGCGCCACCCGACCCGTCAGCTCGCCTTGTTCGTTATTCGCCATCTCTTCTCCGTTACGTCACATTGAACGCGTCATCCGCCTGGCTGTAGAACGCATCGGCGTGGATGTCGCGAAGCGGCATCCCTTTACCGAGCAGCACTTCCTGTACCGACTCGACCATCGGTGGCGGTCCGGCAACATACGCCTTGAAACCTTGCACACTGTCGAAGTCGGCCGAGATTAGTTCTTTCAGAAACCCGCGTCGGCGCGACGTCTTCGCGGCCGCCTGCGACAACGCGATCGCGAACGAGAAATTCGGATACTCGCGCGTGCTCCGCTCCAGCCATTCTTCCAGATATACGTCCTTCTCGTCGCGCACGCCAAAGTAGAGATAAATACGGCGCTGTGGATCGGCGCGCAACGCCGCTTCGCAAATCGATTTGATGGGCGCCATTCCGCTGCCCCCCGCAACGGCGAGTATCGGACCGCGGTGATTCTCGCGCAGATAGGCGTTGCCGAGCGGCCCGGAGACTTTCACTTCATCGCCGACGTGCAGGTTGCTGAATACGTAGCCGCTCGTTTGTCCGCGCGGAACGGCGCGAATATGAAACTCGAGCGGCTGATCCGACGGATGATTGGCCATCGAATAATTGCGTTCCGAAATACCGGGACCGAATTTGAGGCGCGCGTGCTGCCCCGCGGAAAAGGTGAACGGCCCGCCGGCCTCGATCGCGAGCTTGAGCTCTTTGATGTCGTGCGTGAGATCGTTGAGCACGACGAGCCGGCAGCGCAGCACACGCGACGGATGCAGCACCACCTCTTCGGCTTCCAGCAAGCGGACAGTGCAGTCACCCCACACTTGTGCACGGCAGGCGAGGATCAGGTTGCGACTGCGTTCCTCCGCGCTCAACGCGTACTCGGAATACGGCAGCTCCAGCATGTCCCCTTCGACCAGCTCGCATTTGCACGCCCCGCAATTGCCCGACTGGCAGTTATGAGGGAAAGCGATGCCGGCGCGCAGCGCGTTCGCGAGGATGGTCTCCCCGGTCTGGGCAGGCACGGACTGCGGCGGATCGGTCAATATTCGGATAGTCGCACTCACTATTCGATAACCGGGATCGCGGCGTCGCTGGGCGCCGCCATTGACCCCCAGCCTAATGCACAATTTGATGGATATCAAACAATTGTGGTCCCCGCGAGAGTCCGTATAATGTCTCGTTGTTTTTCCGAGGGTTAATCGGGCATGGCGATAACCGCATTGCGCAATCAAGTTCCGAGAAACGGCGACGCCGACGCGCTCGACCGCGGCCTGCTGCCGTCGCTCATCGGCTATCAGCTGCGGCTCGCGCAGATCGCGATTTTCCGCGATTTCAAACAAGCGCTCGGCAAGCACGACATCACCCCCGGCCTGTTCGGTGTGCTCGTGCTGATCGACGCGAACGCCGGTATGAAACAAACCGATCTCGCGAAAGCCATTCACCTCGATCGCTCCACCGTGGTGAACGTCATCGACAACCTCGAAGCCATGAAGCTCGTCGAGCGCCGTGCGAGCAGCGGCGATCGGCGCTCCAAAGCGCTCTACCTCACGAGCGAAGGCAAACGCACGTTGCATCGCCTGAAGCCGCTGGTGATCGCACACGAACGGCGCCTCAAGCGCCATCTGAGCGCGGCAGACCAAAAAGCACTGGTTAATCTGCTCCAAAAGATCTTCCCGGAATACCGATAACCGGGCTTGGACGGCACGGCTGCCGCGAAGCGGCGGCACGCGCGTGCCTTTTCCTGCCCGCTGCAGCCGCTCGGCGTCGTGACGCCGCTCTGCACGAAATCACGGGCTCAGACCTCCACGGTTTCTCGCATCACCACCGCCGCGCTTACCGTAAGTTCTCCGATGCGCCCCGCGGAACCGATGTGCCAGAATCAGGCTTCGTTCCACTTAACCCCACCGTCATCGAGGATGGACCCGCATGGAGGCGGAGGTTCGGACACGACCGCAAGCCGCCGCCGACGCCGAGCGCCGCGCTTATCCTCCGATCAGCGACTATGCCGTGATCGGCGACTGCCGCACGATGGCGCTCGTGTCGTCGCAGGGCTCCATCGACTGGCTCTGCCTGCCGCATTTCTCGGGGCCGTCGGTCTTCTCGGCGCTGCTCGACCGCGCCAACGGCGGCTGCTTTGCGGTGCATCCATCGGGAAGGTACACGAGTGAACGGCGTTACATCGGCGACACGCCGGTGTTGCAGACGACATTCCGGAGCCCGACGGGCGTACTCGTCGTCACCGACCTCATGCCCGTGCTTCCCGAGAAGCGTTACGACGAGTCGTTGCGGCCCCAGCGCGAACTACTGCGCTGCCTGACGGTTTCCAGCGGCGAAGTCGAGATCGACGTACGTTACGCGCCGCGCCCGGACTACGCGCGCCGCGCTCCGCGTCTTCAGCGGCGCGGCGCCTGCGGCTGGGCATGCGCGGACCGCGACTCGCTCTATCTGCTGCATACCGATATCGATCTGCAGCCGCTTCCCGACGGGACCGAGCTGCGCGGCCGCGCGCGGCTGCGCGCCGGCGAGAAGCGGTTTCTCTCTCTCACATACGTGAAAGCCGACATCGGCGTGATGCTGCCGCTCGGCGCGCAGGCCGAGGGCCGAATCGCCGCGACGCAGCAATGGTGGCAGGCGTGGGCGCATCGCTGCCACTACTGCGGCGCGTATCGCACGCCCGTGATACGGAGCATGCTGACGCTCAAGCTTTTGTGCTACGAGCTTTCCGGCGCGGTGGTCGCCGCGGCAACGACCTCGCTTCCCGAAGCGCCCGGCGGCGTGCGCAACTGGGACTATCGCTACTGCTGGCTGCGCGACGCCTCGCTCACGCTCGGCACGATGATGGATCTCGGCTATGACGGCGAGGCCGATGCGTTCCTCGGGTGGCTGCTCCACGCGACGCGCCTGACCTGGCCGAAGCTGCAGGTCTTGTACGACGTGTACGGCGAGACCTCCGTTCCGGAACAGCGGCTCGATCATCTCGAAGGTTACGCGGGCGCGCGCCCGGTGCGCATCGGCAACGCGGCGCACCGGCAGCTGCAGCTCGATGCTTACGGCAGCGTCGTGCTCGCCGCATACGATTTCGCGACCCACGGCGGGGTGTTGAACCCCTACGAAGCGCGCTTCCTGCGCGGCCTCGGAAACACGGTGTGCCGCTCGTGGCGGCTACCGGACCACGGCATCTGGGAAATGCCCGGCGGGCCGCGTCATCACACGTACTCCAAACTCATGTGCTGGGTCGCGCTCGACCGGCTGCTGCGTCTGAACGCCATGGGCAAGATACAGGTGCCGGCGGCGCGGTTCGGCGCCGCGCGGGATGCGATCGCCGTAGCGATCGAGACGCACGGCTATAACGCCGAGCTCGGCGGCTACAGCGCCTACTTCGACGCACCCTTTCCCGATGCGAGCCTCCTGCTCATGGCGCGCTACAACTATCGGCCCGCGGGCGACCCGCGGCTCGCCGCGACCTTCGAACGTATCGAGCGCGATCTCGCCGAGGGCGAGCTGCTACGCCGTTATCCGGCCGGTTGTGACGGCCTCCCGGGGCGCGAGGGCGCATTCGTCATCACCAGCTTTTGGGCCGTCGACTACCTCGCGCGCTGCGGCCGCGTGGCGCAAGCGCGCGAACGGTTCGAGCAGCTGCTCGCGCGCGCGAACGACGTCGGTCTTTACAGCGAAGAGATCGACGGGCAAACGGGAGCCGCGCTCGGCAATTTCCCGCAAGCATTCAGCCACGTGGGACTCATCGTCACGGCACTGACGCTCGACGACACCGAACAAGGCAAGTCGGCCGCATCATGACGACTAACCTTCCGTTTGCGTTCACGCAGCTCGAACCGATTCTCGTGTGGTCCCTCGTCGGCACGCTGGTGCTGACGACGATCCTCTATGGCAGTCAGGGCCTCGGCCTGTCTCGGCTGAGCCTGCCGTTCCTCGTCGGCACCCTCTTCTCCGGCAACCGGCGCAAGGCGATGACGCTCGGATTCACCATATATATAGTGGGCGGCTTCCTGTTCGGCTTTCTTTATTTCCTCATCATGGCTCATCTGCAGGAGATCAACGTGTGGATGGGCGCGCTCCTCGGCACGCTGCACGGACTGTTTCTGCTCACCGTCGTACTACCGGTCCTTCCGAATGTGCATCCGCGCATGGCAACGGAATACGACGGACCGAGCGGGCGGCGGCGCTTGGAACCGCCCGGGTTTCTCGGCCTGAACTACGGCTATCGCACACCGCTTTCGACGCTCATCGGCCACGCTGTTTACGGCGCGATCCTCGGAGCCGGCTTCGCTACTTCACTCGGGAGCTGAGACTGATGCAAACACCCAACGTCGTCGTCGTCACGGGCGCTTCCGCCGGAATCGGCCGCGCCACCGCCCGGGCCTTCGCGCGCGCCGGCGCCGATGTCGCGCTTCTCGCGCGCGGAGCGGACGGGCTCGAAGCGGCGCGCGCCGAAGTCGAAGCGATCGGCCGGCGCGCGCTCGCCATCGTTACCGATGTCGCGGACGCCGAACAGGTCGAACGCGCCGCCGAGCGCGTCGAGCGCGAGCTCGGACCGATCGACGTATGGGTCAACGATGCAATGGCGACAGTGTATTCGCGCTTCCTGGACATGACGCCCGCGGAATATCGTCGCGCGACCGAGGTCACGTACCTTGGCGCCGTCCACGGCACACGCGCGGCGCTCGGCCGAATGCAGCCCCGCAACCGGGGCGTGATCGTCCAAGTGGGATCGGCACTCGCCTATCGATCCATTCCGCTTCAATCGGCCTATTGTGGCGCCAAGTTTGCGATCCGCGGTTTCACCGACGCGCTGCGCTGTGAGCTGCTGCATGAGCGCAGCCGCGTGCATCTCACCATGGTGCAGCTCTGCGCGTTCAACACGCCCCAGTTCGACTGGGGACGCACGCACCTGCCGCGGAAGGCGCAGCCCGTGCCGCCCATCTATCAACCGGAAATGGCCGCCGACGCGATCGTATGGGCGGCGCGGCATCGGCGTCGTGAAGTCTGGGTCGGCTGGACCACCGTGCGCGCGATTCTCGCGCAACATATGGCGCCGGGAATCCTCGATCGCCTCGCGGCCTGGGCCGGATATTCCGGCCAAATGACCGACGATCCCGTCCCGCCTGATCATCGTGACAACTTGTTCGAACCGGTGCCCGGCGATCACGGCGCGCACGGAAGATTCGATGCGCGCTCGCACTGCTGGAACTCGCAGCTTACGCTCAGCCGCCATCGCTCGCTCGTCCTGTCCGCTCTCGTCGCCCTCGGGCTCGGCGCCGTCGCGCTCGCGCAGTGGCGTGTGCGCGGAAAAAGCAGCGCGTCCGTGCTTCCGGCGCGAAAGCGCGCGCTCGATCGTCTCGGCGTCGCAACCAAGCGGGCGCGTCGTCTGCTGCCGCCCGCCTCGCGGTGACCCGATCGACTGCGCACGAGAACGACTCGCCGTTCCGAGAGCAGACTCCGGTAGACGCCAACGCCGGCCGACGTGCGTGCGCTGAATTTGCCTGCGATCCGAACGTGGCCTCTTGTTCTCCACATCCAGGCATCGGCTGAGGAGAACTTCGGAGAGTCGCCAAACTCTGATGCAGTTACGATGCGGTTGATCAACCCGCGCCCGAACGTCACGCATGCACACCCGTCATACATCGCTCTCGCGCGCCCGGTGTTTTGGTTTGCTTCGGTGAACGGCACGCATGGACCTCGACGTCAATCGCCGTAAGCGCGATGTGCGCGGGCCGTCGCGCGCCGCGGCACTGCCGAAGATGTTGCGCCCGCAACTAGCGACGCTCGTCGACACTGTTCCGAGCGGCGCCGAGTGGCTGCACGAGATCAAGCACGACGGTTACCGCGTCGTCTGTCGTGTCGAGCGCGGGCACACACGATTGTACAGCCGCAACGGCAACGAGCTGACCGCGCGCATGCAGGCGATCGCCGATTCCGTCGCGGGGTTGGGCGATCTCGGATCCGCCTGGCTCGACGGTGAAGTCGTCGCGCTGAGCGCCGACGGGCGCACCAGCTTCTCTGCGCTACAGACTGCCTTGAGCGAACGGCGCGATCGCGACCTGCTCTACTACGTCTTCGATATGCCATATGCAAACGGTCTCGATTACACACACGAACCGCTGACCGCGCGCAAGCAACGGCTCGCGACATTGCTCAAAGACGTTAAAGATCCGAACGTGCGGCTGCGATACAGCGATCATGTCCTCGGCAACGGCGGCATTTTTTATGCCGAAGCCTGCCGGTTCCAGCTCGAGGGCGTCGTGTCGAAGCGCGCCGAAGGGCCATATCGGAGCGGGCGCGGCTACGACTGGGTCAAGACGAAATGCCGGCTGCGGCAGGAATTTCTGGTGTGCGGCTACACGGCCCCGCGCGGCGCGCGCGCGGCGCTCGGTGCGATCGCCCTCGGTCTGTACGACGCCGGCGGTCAGCTTCACTATTGCGGTCGCGTCGGTACCGGATTCGATGCCGATGCGCTGGCCGACATGCGCCGGCGTCTCGCGCCGCTCGAAATTTCCGCCCCGCCCTTCGCCGAGCCGATTCCCCGCGACGCCCGCAACGGCGTTACCTGGGTGCAACCGCAAACCGTCGTCGAGATCGAGTTCGCGGGCTGGACGCGCGACGGTTTCGTGCGGCAGGGCTCGTATCAAGGCGTGCGCGAGGACAAGAATCCGCGCGAGGTCGTGCGCGAGGTGGCGGAATCGCTGCCGCCGTCGGATTCGGCGAGCGCGCGCGATGTGCGGATGGAACGCGCCGCCGCGAAGCGGCTGACGCATCCCGACCGCGTCCTCTACGAAGAGCAAGGATTGACCAAGGCCGATCTCGCGTCGTATTACGCCGCGGTCGCCGACCGGATGCTTCCACGGGTTCGAGACCGGCCGCTCACGCTCGTGCGCTGCCCGCAAGGCCGGCACAAGCACTGCTTCTTTCAGAAGCACGCCGCCGACGAAAGCATGGCGGAATTGCTGCGCGTACCGATCCGCGAGCACAACAGCCGCTCGACCAAAACGTATCTCGCGATCGACACCGTCGAAGGCCTGTTCGCGCTCGTTCAGATGGGTGTCCTCGAAATTCACGTGTGGAACGCGCGCATCGATAAGCTCGAGTTTCCCGACCAACTGGTGCTCGATCTCGATCCGGATACGACGCTGCCATGGACCACGGTCATCGAAGCGGCGACGCTTACACGCGCGCGCCTCGAAAGCCTTGGGTTGAGCGCTTTCGTCCGCACGACCGGGGGCAAAGGCGTTCACGTCGTCGTCCCGCTGGTACGACGGAGCGGCTGGGACGAAGTGAAAGTGTTCGCGAAAGCGATCGCAGACGATCTCGTGCGGCAAGACGCGGCGCGCTACACGACGCGGCTCGCGATCGCAGCGCGGCGCGAAAAAATTCTGATCGACTACCTGCGTAACGCGCGCGGCGCCACCGCCATCGCGAGCTATTCGACGCGCGCTCGGCCCGGCGCAACCGTTTCGGTACCGCTCTCGTGGGAGGAACTGACGCCCGACCTCCGGCCGGACCGCTACACCGCGCTGACGGTCCCGACACGCCTGCAGTCGCTCGAGCGCGATCCGTGGGCGGACTACAACGACGCGCGGTCCGCCATCACCGTAACGATGCAACGAGAACTGGGGATCACCAGGTAACACGCGATGCTCGCGGCCGCACGCGATCGCGCGCGGGTGCCGTACGACGACAGGAAGGAACCCCATGCGCTATCACGCTCTTGCCACCGATTACGACGGCACGCTCGCCCACGACGGGCGCGTAGACGAACCGACAGTCGCCGCGCTGCGGCGCCTGCGCGAGTCCGGCCGCCGGCTCATTCTCGTAACCGGGCGCCAGCTCGACGACTTGCAACGAGTCTTTCCCGAGATCGAGCTGTTCGAGCGTGTCGTCGCCGAGAACGGCGCACTCCTTTATTGCCCCGAATCAAAAGAGGAACGCGTCCTCGCCGATCGCCCGCCCGACGCCTTCGTGCAGCGACTCAAGGCCGCGGGCGTCGCGCCGATCTCGGTCGGGCGCGTCATCGTCGCAACGTGGGAGCCGCACGAAACCGAAGTGCTCGCCGCGATCCGCGACCTGGGCCTCGAAAGCGAAGTCATCTTCAACAAAGGTGCGGTGATGGTCCTGCCCGCGGGGGTCACCAAGGCAACCGGCCTCGCTGCCGCCCTGCGCGAGCTGGAACTGTCGCCGCACAACGTCGTCGCTGTCGGCGACGCGGAGAACGATCACCATCTGCTCAAGTTCTGCGAATGCGGCGTCGCGGTCGCCAACGCGGTGCCGGCGCTCAAAGAGCGCGCGGACTGGGTGACGGCCGCCGACCATGGCGCGGGCGTCACCGAGCTGATCGGGCGCCTGATCGCATCCGATCTCGTCGATCTCGCGCCGCGGCTCGTGCGGCACGCGATTCCAATCGGTCGCGCCGGCGACGGGGAACGTTGCGTGCAACCGTATGGGGTGAACGTGCTACTTGCCGGCGCTTCCGGTGGCGGCAAGTCCACGTTCGCGACCGGATTGATCGAGCGTATCGCAGAGCGTGGATATCAATATTGCGTCATCGACCCGGAAGGCGACTTTGGCGATCTGGCGTGCGTACGCTTCGGGCGCGCGGATCAGGTCCCCGACGTCGAGCAGATCATCCGGCTGCTCGAAGATCCGGACGAGAGCTGCGTCGTCAGCCTGCTCGGCATCACCTTCGACGACCGCCCGCGCTTTTTTGCGCGACTCTTCCCGGCGCTGCTCGAATTGCGGGCGCGCACCGGCCGGCCGCACTGGATCTTCGTCGACGAGACGCATCACCTGTTGCCGGCCGAGCATCAGCCCGCGGAAACGTTACTGCCGCCCGGTTTGACCGGCATCGCCTGGATCACGGTGTATCCGGATCACGTCGCCCGCGCGGTGCTCGAGCTGGTCGATACCGTCGTCGCCGTCGGCGATACCGCGCGCGAGACGCTGCACGCCTTCGCCCGTGCCGTCGGGGCCGCGGCGCCAACTCTCCCGATTCCGTCGCTGCCCAAAGGCGAAGCGGTTTCATGGACCTGGCGCGCACAACCACCCGAGCACATCGCGACCATTCCGCCCAAAACCGAACGCCGACGTCATACTCGAAAATATGCCGTGGGCGAGCTGCCGCCGGAACATAGTTTTTATTTTCGCGGTCCCGACGGAAAGCTCAACCTGCGCGCGCAGAACCTCTCGATCTTCATGCAATCGGCCGACGGCGTAGACGACGAGACGTGGCTCTTTCATTTGCGCCGCGGCGACTATTCGCGCTGGTTCCGTGAAGCGATCAAGGACCCGGAGCTGGCGGAGGCCGCGCGCAAGATCGAGCACATGACGGATCGCCCGCCGAAGGAAACACGCGCGCTCGTGCGGCGCCAGATCGAAACGCGTTACACGGCGCCCGCCTGATCGCGCCGCGTTCGGCAGCGATGGGCTCGACCGATCACAACGCCGTCTTGCTCGCCCACTGCCGGTCGAGGCCCTCGAGCAGCGCCTCGAGCTCGGCGGCGCGACGCGCATACGTGTGCTCGATGCGACTGCGCCAGCGCGCGCGCCGGCCGATCGCGCCCGCGCGATCGGCGCCGAGCCCGCACAGCTGTTCCACGATTTCTGCGGTCTCGCGGGCGATCAGCACCTCGCGGCCCGGATCAAAGAACGCGTCGATGCCGCTCCAGGCGTCGCTGATCACGCAGGTCGCGGCGCCGGCGGCTTCGAAGAGTCGCGCGGTCGGCGCGTAACCGAGCGCGGCGGAACCGGCATCGGTGAGATTCAGCGCCGCCAGTGTCGAGCAATGATAGAGATTGTGCTCGGCGGTGTAGACATAGCCGAGATAATCGACGTTCGACGGCATCGACACGGATTCCCAGCCGCAACCCGCCAGCAGGAAACGGTGCGTCGGCATCCGCACCGCGACGTCGAAAAACGCCTGCTGCACCTGGACGTCGCGATCGGCATGCCGGTGCCCCATGTAGAGCAGCGTCGCGCGCGGTTGGGGCGACGCTGCCTCCGGATGATGCACATCGGCATCGAGAGCGTTGTAAACCGGAAAACAAGTCTGTACGCCGATGCGCTCGAACGCCTCGACCATCTCGTCGTCCCCGATGCGCGTCAGCACGAGGTCATACCAGGGCAATTGCGCGCGCAGCGGATAGTTCGCATCGCCCTCGATTCGGGTGAGCGTCGCGGCCGGATCGAGATCCCAGTAAACGGCAAGCGCGTCTGTCCGGGTGCACTGCGGCACGGCACCTTCGAGCAGATCGTCGAACACGCCGATACCGCTCGACTTCACGATCACGTCGGCATCGTGCGCGTCGTCGAGCGCCGCCTCGACGCCCGCACCGTCCGCCGTAAAACGCACGATCTCGGCCCAGGACGGATCGAGAATATCGCGGCGTGCGAGACGCTCGTCATCGATCGGCTCGTAGAACCGGACGACGTGCCCGCGCTCGGCAAGCGCGCGCAGCACGCCGCGCACATACGTGACCGCTCCATTGGTGTAACCGGAGACGAGGCTCGCGCCGAAAAATGCGAAGGTCATTCCTTTCGCCACGATACTGACCGCAACAGTCCAATGAACGTACGAAACCGCACGCGGTCGGAGGCGACCGCGCGGCGATGACACGGACAAGCATCCGCCCTACCTGCGCGTCCGTCTATGCGGGGGTCGCCCGAAAAAGCGCGCCTCCTCTACTGGCTTTCGCGCATGCCCGACAGGGCGGACGGAAACCGCAATCCATGTGGGAGAACCCTGAATACTCGGAAATGGCCACAGCGCTTGCTGGGACAAGATCGCGGTGTTGCGAACAGCCCGGGAATCGAAGAGCGAGGGCTCTACGTAGGAAGCGCGGGCAACCGCACTGTGAAAGAACTCCCTTTGCCGGGTCCGTCGCTGTGCACGTGCACGGAGCCGCCGTGCAGCTCGGCCAGCTGACGCACTAACGTTAGCCCCAAACCGAGTCCACTGCGCCCGTATTCGACCGGGCGCTCGCCCTGGCGGAACGGCTCGAAAATCTCTCTCAGCATCGCGCCGCTGATACCGATGCCGTCATCGCTCACCACGATCACTGCATCGCCGCCGTCGCGATATGCGCTGACGGCGATATGACCCTCGAGCGGCGTGTAGCGCGAAGCGTTGGTCAGCAAATTGCCGAGGATTTGCGCGATGCGGATCGGATCGGCATCGACGCGTATCGACGCGCCGGGTGACGCGTACGTGAGCGTCTGCCGCCGCGTCGCGGTGAGCGGCCGCGCCGCCTCGACCGCCTGCGCCAATACCCGATCGAGCTCGATCGTCTCCTTTTGTAGTTTAATGCGACCGTGCGCGAGCCGCCCCATGTCGAGCAGATCGTCCACCAGCCGCGTCATGTGATGGATCTGTCGGGTGATGACATCGATCGCCCAGCGATAGTGCTTCGGGTCAGGCGGGTCGGGTTGGATGCGCAGTACATGCACGGCGTTTTGCACCGGCGCGAGCGGATTGCGCAGCTCATGCGCGAGCACGGCCATGAATTCATTCTTGCGCCGATCGGCCTGTTGCAGCACCTCTATTTGCGTGCGCAGCCGCGCTTCCCTCTCGCCTTGCTCTGTCACCTCGCACGCGAGCACGAGCGCGTCGCTGCTGCGATTGCACGGCGGCACGACCACTCGCACATCCACCTCCACGACCGTGCCGTCGGCGCGCCGCCAGCGCTGCCGCGCCGTCTCGACACCGTAACGCGCGCTGGCACCCGCCAGACACTGGGCCATCATCGTGCTGCAAGTCGGGTCCACATAGGCCAGGATCGAACGCCCGGAAAACAGCGCCGTATCCTCGAGACCGATTAGAGCCGCCGCCGCGCGGTTCGCGCAGGCGACGGTCTTGTCCATGACGACGAATGCAGGCAGCGGCATCGCCTCGACCAGCGCGCGGTAATCCTCCGCTCCGGGCGTGTCGCCGACGCCACTCGCGCGCGCCACCTCACGTGCGAGCCGCGCTTGCCGCTCGCGCTGCTTGCGCCGCGCCCGCAACGCGGATCGAATCATGACGAACAGCGTCCGTCCGTGCACCGGGCGGGCGATCAACGTAACGCTATCGAGCGCTTCGAGCAGATGCACAATGCGCGAATCCGGCGCGACCGCCTGATTCTCGTGCGTGAGCACGAGCACGGGCAAGTCGGCTCGCGTCGGCGCGCCGGTCAGCGCCGCCACGAGGTGCGACATCCCTGCACCGAGCAGCGCTTCTTCGGTAATCAAGATGGCGCCGCAAGCGTCGCCGATTTCTCCGCAAAGCGTGCGCATGTCGGTAAATCCGCGGGCATCGATGCCGCGGCCGCTCAAGAACTCGCACGCGAACGACGTGTCGCGACCGAACGGAGCGAAGACGAGCACCTGCTCCGCCCCCGGTGTCACGGCCGACGCGCTCGTGTCCACCGCCCCCGAGCGGCTCATGGGTCAAAAGGATCCATGCGTATCTCCGCGACCGGCGCTCCGATCGCAACGCCCTCCGGCGGTCCAAGCCGGAAGTCGCGCAGCTCGCTGCGATGCGCCTGCGTCCGTCGCTTCAGCACGCGGATCGCCGTGCGCACATCGCCGGCCGTTCGATAACGTCGGAACACGATCGCGCTGTCGTCCATGTAACCCAGCTCTAAATCCTCCGCTGCCAGCACGAACAGTATCACGCCGCGTTCCCGTGCATAGCATGCGAGCTCGCCCAACTGCTGCGTGGCGAACGGATCGTCGAGCATGGCGTGGCGATAGCCGCGATGCCCATCGATGACGATCATGCGGGCGTGATCCTCTTCGACGGCGCGCCGGACCGAATCGGCGAATTCGCCGGGCGTCCATTCGCCGGGCGCGAGCGCGCGCATGCGCATCCGCCCGCTGGCGAGATGCGGCCGCAGCCGGATGCCGAGCCCGTCGGCGCGAACCAGCCAGGTGTACGATTGCTCGTCGAAGAGATATAGCGCAACCGGATCGTCGCGCTCGGCCGCCGCGGCCGCGACTCGCGCCGCCAGGCCCGATTTTCCGACGCCGGAAGGACCCGCCAAGACCACGCAGGTGCCGCGATCGATGCCGCCGCCGAGCATCTCATCGAGCGCGGGAAGACCGGATGAAACCGTCTCGTGCGTCACCGCGCGGGCGTCGTCGTTCGCGATCAGCCGGGGGAACAGAACAACGCCTTCGCTTCCAATGCGGTAGTCATGATAGCCATCACGAAACGCGACGCCCGGCATCTTCGTTATCAGCGCGAGCCGACGGGTGCCGCCGAATTCGCGCGTGCGGCTCTCGAGCAAGATGACGCCGTCGGCAAGAGCGTCCAGATGAGCGTCGATGGAACTGTCCACGCCGGCGTCGAGCAGCAATGTCGTGCACGCGCGCTCGCTCAAGTATCGTTTGAAACGCTGCAGCTCGCGCCGGATACTGTTCGCATCGCGCGCGACCAGCCGCAACGCCGCTACCGAGTCGAACACGACGCGGCGCGGCGTCGCCGCTTCGACGGTGCGATGCAAAACACCGAAGTAGTCCGCGAGCTCCACATCGACACCCGCGAAAATCGTCTGACCCGCCGCCGGCAAGGTGGCGCTGTCCTCGGCGCAATGAATGACGAGGCGGTCGAGCGACCAGCGGTGCGATCGCGCGATACTTTGGAGGGTTTTCCTCGAATGATCGAGGCTGACATAGAGCGCTCGCTCGCCGCGCGCCGTACCGTCGAGCAAGAACTGTAGGCCGAGCGTCGTCTTCCCGGCGCCGGCGCGACCGCGCACCACGTACAGGCCACCCGGCATCAGACCGCCGCCGAGTACTTCGTCCATGCCTTTCAGACCCGTGCTTACGCGCAGGTCGTGCTCAGATTCCATCGCACGTTATTCTTTGTGTTAACGACGGTCCGTGACGCTATTCAGCCACGCCGGTGCCTCTGCGTCGAGCGCGCGTATGTAACGACACGTACGTCGACCTCGGACGGTTCCCAGTTCGATACAATGACGACCAGGTTCATGCACTAATCGCATGCCGTGACATGCGGTCGTATCATGCACCCATACAATTGGCAATACATTTTGGCGATACAGCCGCCACGTCCGTCGCCACCCGCGCCGCGACCTGGGCCTCCCGGACAACCGCCGCGACCAGCCCCCGAGCCGCCACCGGCGCCGCCCGGCCCATCGCCCGACGCGCCGCAACCGATACCGCCCGGTACGGGTGTGCCGCCGGGACCGATACAGCCGCCGACTAAGTAGCTTGCGGGAACAGCTCGGGCTACAGCTTGAGCGTAATGGTCGCGCGTATTGGCAAATGATCCGAGGCGATGCACGCGAGCTTCGACTTGTGCACGCCGATGCTCACGAGGTTGCGCGCGGGCGCGACCCAGATTCGATCGAGCGCCATGACCGGCCGGAACGATGGGAATGTGTTCGGCGCAGGCTGACGGCCGAGCCGCGCGTGCATCCAGCGCAAGGGCTTGCGCCAGGGGAGCCACTCGTTGAAATCGCTCATCACCACGACCGGCTCGTCGCGATGCGCCGCGACCGCCTCGAGCAACATGCGCGTCTGCCGCCGGCGCTCCCGGGGGCCGAGTCCGAGATGCGTGACCAGCACGCGCAATCGTTCGCCGTGGATGTCGATGTCGACGTCGAGAATTCCGCGCGGCTCGCGCCGCGCGACACTCACGTCGAACGAGCGCACCTCACAGATGCGATGGCGTGTGAGCAGCGCATTGCCGTAGTGGCTGTCGGGACGCAGCACGGTGGTGCCCGCCACCGCGTGCATACCGGTTTCGCCCGCGAGATAGTTCAGCTGATGAATGTCGAGGCTGCCGCCAAAGCGCGACTCCACCTCTTGCAGTCCGATGACATCGGGGTTCAGTTCTTCGATGACCCGCGCGATGCGCTCCGGATCGTTGCGCCGATCGAGCCCGACGCAGCGGTGGATGTTGTAGGACGCGACGACGCAGCTCGTCATCGCCGCCTCGCCGCGCGCCGCGCGAATTGCGGTTGAAACGCACCGGGCACGCGAACGCTATTCGGATTTGACGACGTGTTCGGGGTTGTACTTCTCCTGCAGCCAACGCTGCTCGCAGCCCGGTCCACAGAAGTAATAGCGGTAGTCGCGGCCCTCGGCGGAGCGCGCGGTCGAGCGCGGAATTTCCTTTTTACACACGTGACATTCGCACGTCTCGTCGCTGCCTTCTCGCGAATCTTTCATGCAACGCTCCTTCGGCTTTGTTTGAAACCATCCACCTGCTCCAGGAAAAGGTGACCCTAGGGCGCACGCGCGTCACCGCGGACGGTGACGATCAGCCCGAAGTGATCCGAGAGCCGTGGCCGCGCACCTTCCGCCGTTACGCGCTCGATGGCCGCGATGCGCGAGCGCCAATCGGGACGCACGAGCGCGTAGTCGATGCGCACCCGCGGCTGATCGGCCTCAAAGGTATGGCCCGGCTCGCCCGGATGCAGCGCGTCCCACACGTCGATCCAACCCGCTTCGCGCAGCGACCGAAGCGCCGCGCTCTCGGGTGTATTGTTCAGATCGCCGAGCAGCAGCGCCGGCCGCTCGGCCGACGCCGCGAACGCGATCAGCTCCCGGACGTTATCCATCGCCTGCTCGGCCACCCAAGAGAGATGCGCGTTGTAAAGATCGAAGGCGCCCTCCGCGCTGTCGACACGAACCCGCAGCAACACACGCTCGCTCGTGTCCTCATGCTCGCGGCGCCGGGTCAAATGGCGCACCGACAGATCGGCAAGCGGGAACCGCGCGAGGAACGCCGAACCGCGCGCGTGCGCTTTTTCCTTCATCGCCGCCACGAAGTAGACGTAGGGAAAATCGAGCGCCGCCGCAAGTTCCGTCGCCTGGCTGCACCCGTCGGCATCTTCTACGGCCTGTAGTGCGAGAACGTCGGGAGCCGCCGCCCGCGCAGTCTCGACGATACGGGCGCGGCGCGCCTCCCAAGCGCCATGCTTCGCGACGCGATAGTTCAGATTGAGTGTTAAGAGCCGCACGAGAATGCGCTATCGAATTGGCGTCGCCGCATCTCGCAAATTATTTCATGCGACCACTGCTTCTTTTTATCGGGAGTTGTCGGCATTTCTGTCGCGCAATCCCGTTGTCGCCTCAGGGTCATTGCGCTGCTCATCGGACGGCTGCGTCGCCGTAACCCGCGACGTAGGCGAAGGTGCGTTCCCAATCCCGCGCGAAGCGCGCGATGTTGAATTGCGCGCGCGCCGCGGCCCGCGCGCCTTCGCCGAGCCGCCGCGCTTCGCGGATGTCCCGCAGCAAGCCGCGCATCGCGTCCACCAGGCGATCCAAATCGTTGTAGACGTAGCCGGATACGCCGTTCTCGATCGCGCTCACCATTTCCGTCGTCGCGAGTCCCACTATCGGCATACCGAGCATCATCGCTTCGCAAACGGCCAGACCAAGACTCGTATAACGGATCGGATTGAAGAAAAACCGATAGCGCGTGATGAACTCCGGAAGGCGGTCGTGCTGCACTTCCTCGATACCGCCCGGGCTTTCGTCCGCGGCCATTCCGATCAGATCCAATGGGATTTGTTGCCGCACGTCGCGATAGATGTCCTCGCCGAGCCGGCGACCGCGCCGGGCGAGATGATTGACGACGACGATTCCGCGCGCCTCGGTTCCGCGATAGCGCACGTTCGCGGGCACGACGACGCCGTGCGGGATCACGACCGTCGGCGTGCGATTGTTGTTCCACATCAGCCGATTGAAGTGCGTCACGTGCACGAGCAGCACGTTCGGATCATCCACCGGGTGCGGCGTGTCGAACGGCGACGCGCGCGGCGGATCGTGCTCTAGATATATCCGTGGCAGGCGGCGCTGCGCCTCGGTCAGTAGGCGATGCTGATCGTCGAGATAGTGCTCGCGCGATTGAAACAGCACGCAGTCGAACTGCTTTCCCGGCAGCTCCGCGACCGGCATGTCGTGCACGTTCGCGCCCCACGGAAAGTGGCCGTACCGGCCCGCGTAGCCGGAGGGACGATCGGGTTTCGAGAGCACGTAGAACTCGGCATTCGCATGGCTCAGGTAGTACAGATAGCTGCCGTGGATGTGCCAGGTGAGAATTTTTAAGCGGCGCATGGTTTTGTCGTCCGTGATTTCGTAGTCGCGCGGTGATTACCTTAACGCGACGCGCTTCGCGCGGGATCGACGTAAGAAACTGTACTTGTGGGTGGCTGACCCACCGCAGGCTACTTTTCTTTGTGCGGCCAAAGAAAAGTAGCCAAAAGAAAGGCCGCCCCGGATGGCGCAAACATCCCTTGCGCTCCTCGGCGTTGGGTCCCCTCGCGGCAACACGGTACGTCCATGTACTGGTTGCCGCGCCGCCATTCCATGGCGGCGCCCTTCGGGCTCGTTCCCAACGCCTTGCGGTGCTCGGGATGCGCCATACGGGGACCAAACAACTAACAGCTCGGCGTTGCGTTTCGCTCACTCCTCGATACAGCGAAGAGGTGTTGGCTTTCAATCCCCGTGCGGCGCGCCGAGCCGCGCAGCCAAGCAATCGCTGAAAGCGAGACTCTGTTCGAGCCCGAAGCGGGTGCATTTCCCGCTCGGCGAGTTAGGCTCGCTTTCGCGATTGTCGGCGAGCGGCGAGCGGGTCTTCGCGCCGCCCGGGGTCGCCTTTCTTTTGGTGACTTTTCTTTGGCGAGACAAAGAAAAGTCACCTGCCCTGGGTCAGCCACCCAGAAGTACATTTATTACTTCGACCACCGCGCGACAGCGCGTCGACTATCGACAGGCCCTCAACCTTCCACCCTCACCCTAGCCCTCTCCCTAAAAGGGAGAGGGAAAAAGA
>JBJMVQ010000011.1:0-67793 GCA_045810625.1 Sulfurifustis sp. | reverse complement strand
CATCACCTCGGTCAGCGCCACCGTCAACGGAGGTTCCCAAAACGTCGACACCAGCCGCACCTACCGGCCCGACGGACTGCTCCTGAGCCAAACCTACGGCAACGGCATAGCCGAAACCAAGCAATACGACCTCCAAGGCCGCCTCACCAACCAATTCCTCGGCAGCGCCGACACCCGTGTCTACGGCTACGACGCCAACAGCAACCTAACCAGCCTCCAAAGCCTCCCCCAAGTGAGGAGCTACACCTACGATGCTCTAGACCGGTTAACAATAGACAGCATCACCTCAACCCCAAGCAGCACCATCACCCTCAGCTACGACCCCAACGGCAACCGGACGAGCGACGGGACCAATACGTACAGCTACACCGCGAACAGTAACCAGCTGAACCAAGTCGGCAGCAACAGCATCACCACCGATGCCGCCGGCAACATCACGAACGACGGCACCAACACCTATAGCTACAACAACGACGGCCATTTACAGAGCGTCACCTTAGGAGCAACGACGCTCGGGAGCTACGTTTACAACTACCAGCGCCAGCGAACCCAAAAGACGGCCAACTCCAACACCACCGTCTATCACTACGACACGAACGGCAATCTGATCCTTGAAACCGCCACCGACGGCACCTCCCAAGTTAGTTATGTCTACGCCGATAGCATCCCGATCGCCCAGATCACCAGAAGCGGCGGCATCGATACCGTTACGTACCTGCATACCGACCATGAAGGAACCCCGAGGCTCGGCACCGACAACTTCCAGACCGTGGTCTGGCGCTGGGAGGGGAGGGCGTTTGGAGATACGGCGCCGACGGGAACGGCGACGGTTAATCTGAGATATCCGGGCCAGTACGCGGATACTGAAACTGGCCTCTATTACAACTCGAACCGGTATTACGACCCGAGGACAGGAAGGTATATCACCAGCGACCCAGTTGGATTAGCAGGCGGGTTTAACAGCTATGGGTATGTAGACAACAGCCCGCTTTCGTATGTCGATCCGGACGGCCTGAGCAAACGCCGCGGTGGGATGCCTGAACCATCACCAAGCGAAACTGCCGCACGTGCAGAAGTACAGCGCCTATCGAATGAAATTCGCCGCTATGATCCGAATTTCCGATACGAAGTCGCGAGCAGCGGTAGCGCGCGGTATAACCGCGACGATGTAGAGCGGCTTGAGAATACGCTTCGCATACATGAACGGGAGGGCCAGTGCTATGTGATAGGCCGGCGACCGGATACGGCTGTCGCCGCAGGCTGGCCTGGACACAACGTACTCAATATTCCGAATTGGACGCCGCAGAGAAACGCTGAATGGATTCAAAATATCATTAACCAACGGGCGCCGGTTTATCTTGGATCGCCGCAAACGCCGGCTAATTTGTGGGACCCACTATATAATCGTCCTACTATTTTTTCACAGGAATTGCAGCAACTGAGGAATGCGGGCTATCGGCAAGTGGGCGATTATCTGTTACCGCCGTTTTAATGAGGCGAGGTCGTGACAGCAAATATCTTTGTTAGCGCCACCTGGTTAAACGTTACAAACAACCACGGCTATGGTCTTTTGCCGATACCGAGCGCACGTGACGAAGAAATATCAGCGTTGATTCGTCAGTGGATGGCGCTTGACTCAAAAGAACGACAAGAAGCAGCGAAGTCGATAAAGGATGAACAAAGCGGAACATTTTTAGCGTACAGCGAGCGGATGGCGTCTCGTGCCGTTCGCGAATCAAACCGAGACTGGATTCTGCTTGGACTGATTGCACAGGGGCTCGACGGTTGGCGAATGGACTATCGAGAAAACATTGTCATACTGGCTCTACATTATGATGCCGCCGAACGAATCAGAGTTTCGGCAAAGAGCGTGTTTATGGAGGCATCAAGTTGGCTGTCACCGGATGTTGGTACAGCATTGGTGACTTTCTCAAAACGAGTCCCCGAAGATCGATCGTTGAAGGCAATGGGATACGAAGCATCGCATGACGCTAGTGGCTTCCTTTACAAGAGGACGTGGTAGCAAGCGTAGCGTGCGCCATGCGCACGTCTCTGCTTGAAGAGCTTTCGGGGTGAATGACCCGGTGCGGTTTTCTTCCGGTCAATGCTTGCAAACGCAGTCGTAATCGTGCGCATGGCGCACGCTACGCTCGCTGGAAACATGACGGCAGGCATTCGGCTACCCCTTCGTAATGCGAAAGCACTGATGGATGCGCGGATTCCGCGCGAAATCATCCGGCAGAGTGCGGCGTGTAATATCCTCGATCGACAGATCGGCGAGCGCGTCGCGGGCGAGCTTGAAGCGCTGGTAGTTGGTCGAGAAGATGAGTATGCCGCCGGCATCGAGTAGCGCCGCAGTTTGACGAAGCAGCGCGACATGGTCGCGCTGCGTATCGAGCGTGTCTTCCATGCGCTTCGAGCGCGAGAACGTCGGCGGATCGAGGAAGATCAGGCCGTAGCGTTCGCGGCATTGCTCCAGCCACCGCAACACGTCCGCCTGCACGAGCACGTGGCGTTTCAGGTCCAGCTTGTTCCGCTCGAAGTTCCGCCGTGCCCAGTCTACGTACGTGCGCGACATATCGACTGTCGTGCTCGCGGTCGCGCCGCCGAGCGCGGCGTGGACCGTCGCGGTACCCGTATAGCCGAAAAGATTGAGGAAGCGGCGTCCTTTCGCAAGCTCGCCGAGCAGTGTTCGCGTCGGACGATGATCGAGAAAGAGGCCGGTGTCGAGATAGTCGGTGAGATTGACGAGAAAACGGCACGGACCTTCGCGCACTTCGTGGAATACGCCGGTTTCGTCGAGCTTTTCGTATTGCGCGCGATCTTTCTGCCGGCGGCGTACCTTCGTGTAAACCTGCTCGGGCGAAACGTCGAGCACGAGCGGGATGACCGCGAGCACGTGCTTCAGCCGGCGCGCCGCGGTACGTTCGTCAACCGTCGACGGCGCCTGATATTCCTGCACGTGTACGAGCCGGCGCTCGCTCTCGTAGACGTCAACCGCGACGTTGTACTCGTGCAGATCGGCGTCGTACAGACGGTACGCATGGATATCACGCCGCGATGCCCAACGCCCGAAATGCCGCAGATTTTTGCGCAAGCGATTTGCGAGCATCTCGGCGCCTTCGCCGAGCTCGGCCGGCGACGTAATCGGCGGACGCTCGTGCATGTACCATTCCGGCGTGACGTCGAAATGCAGCAGCTTGCACTCAATCGCGCCGTTGTACAGCGTGTGCATGCGCCGGGCGCGTAACCCGATCGCCTTGCCCAGCTCGGGATTGCCGGTGAAAACGGCGGCGCGCCAGCCGGCGTAACAACGTTTGAGCGCATCGCCTAACGCCGCGTAGAGCGCGGGCAGCTCTTTCGCGTCTCCCATTCGTTCACCGTACGGCGGATTCGCAACGACGAGCCCGGGAGCGGGCTGCGCGACGCAATCGGCAAGAGCGCGCACTTCGAAGGTAACGCGATCAGCCAGACGGGCACGCGCGAGATTTTCTTTTGCCGCGCCGATCGCGCGCGGATCGTGATCGTAGCCGGAGATCGGAGGCAGATGTTCGAGCCCGCGATCGCGGCGCTCTTGCGCCTCGGCGAGCAAACTCGCCCAGGCCGCGGCATCGTGCCCGAGCCAGCCGAGAAAGCCGTAGTAGCGGCGCAGCAATCCGGGCGCGATGTCCGCCGCGATCATCGCCGCTTCGATCGGCAATGTGCCGGAGCCGCACAGGAGATCGACGAGCGGTGTGCCCTCGCGCGCCGCCGCCGGCCAACCCGCGCGAATCAAAATTGCCGCCGCGAGATTTTCCTTCAGCGGCGCTTCGACGCCGCGCGCACGATAGCCACGCCGGTGGAGGCTGTCGCCGGACAAGTCGAGGCTGATCGTGGCTTCGTCGCGATGCAGATAGAGATTGACGCGGACGTCCGGGCGTTCGGTATCAACCGACGGTCGTTGCCCGCGCGTGTCGCGCAGTTGATCGACGATCGCGTCTTTTACCTTGAGCGCCGCGAAGTGCGAGTGGTTGATGCTCGATTGCGAGACCGTGCTGTCGACAGCAAGCGTGCGGTCGGCGCGCAGATGCTCGTCCCACCGAATGGAGCGCACGCCTTCATAGAGCGCCTCCGCGGTCGGCGCGGCGAAACGGGCGAGCGGCAACAGCACCCGGCTCGCGAGGCGCGACCATAGACACGCGCGGTACGCGTCGGCGAGTGCGCCTTCGAAGCTAACGCCCGCGCGCGTTTCGCGCACGGCGTCCGCACCGAGCGCACGCAATTCCTCCAGAAGCAGCGATTCAATTCCTTTCGGACAAGTCGCGAAGAACGAATAGCGCGACGCGGAGGGCGTGTTCACGAGGGCCGCTAGAGAGACAGAGCGGGGAGGTTACGATCGAACAGGGCCGACCCTCCCGCCCGTCGGCTCTGTTAACGCGCGCATATCACGGGGAGAACGAGAACTCCCCGGGGCAACTAACGGGCTTTGGCAGCCTTCGGATCCGTCCGGCGCGCCGACCAGACGGAGTGCGAGCCGAACGCCCGGGTGTTGAGCTGCTCGGCATAACGATGAGCATGTGCCGTGACGTCCTTGAGCGAACCACGGCGCTGACCGGTGATCGTCGACCGGCCGTTATCGAGAACGTAACGATACCAGTGCTGACCGCGCCCGCCGTCCGGCATGTCAACTTTCTCGACGCGCGCGAGCTTGTACGGGGCTGCACGGTTCGATGCGGCAGGTTGACGATGGGCGGTGTTAGCGGTGGGCTGATGCGACATCTTTTTCCTCCAAGAGCACGGACAAAAGCTGAGCGGAATCCACCTCGGTGTGCGACAAAAACCGTGATACGCCCCAAACCGCGGAACCACGGGGCGGCTCAATCGAAGACAGGTGTAGCGTTGGACGGGTCGGTAGAAGCACGAGCTTGTGACCCGTAGGATACCACAGTGGTTTACAGGGCTAAACCACAGCGACAGCGCGACCGTGAGCGCCGACTAACCCTACTTTCTTGGCGTGACCTGCCTCAGTAGTTCCATCGGGCCGATGCGCCGGATGGCGATAAAGCCTTCCGGATCAGGCACAAAAAACGACCCGGCGAACCCGAGGGCGTTGACGGGAATGGCCTCGAAGGAGGGGCGGGAACGCGGGATTAGCAGAATAAACGTAGGGGTAATGAGGAGATTGTACGGCGGCAGAAGGGGCGGAAGGTCCGGGCCTTGGACCATGCCGGTTGCTGCAAGCATCGTCCGATACAGGTCCAGGGTATAACGAGCGGCCGCGTCGCTGGTTTGAACGCGCGCCGGATCGAGCGCGGCATACGAGTGCGCATACGGGATGCTGGCGAGCGACCTCGGCCGGTCGTTCTCGGCTGGTTGTGCGAGGAGCGGCTCGATTGGAAGCGACCTGCTATCGGCGAGCGGCAGCGGCGCGAGCTGCAGATGTTTGTGCGGCTGGCTCGCGCCCGCGCCGGCGCCGCCATTGTAAAACCCAAGCGCAGGATATTCGCGCAGGCAACGCCACAGCGCTTCGAAGTCTTGAAGGTTCAATGGACTTTCCTGCGGCTCGAAATCGCGGGTAACGATCAGCGTGTGGTGATCGATGACGGGATACTTGTTGAGCAAGCACACATGCGAATCCGAGACGTCCGCGACGAACATACTTTCTTCGTATGGCAGGAACGGATTGGCGGGTTTGGCGCCGGCGGATCGCGCGCGCGCCGCGTCGAGGCGGCGGCGCATGAGGCTCGACACCACGCGCACCTGAAACCGTACCCCGCCGTCGTCGATGGCATGAGCGTCGGTCGCAATTGGCTGCAAGGTACCGAGCGCAAGGGCGGTGCGCGAACGTTCGGCGATTGCCTCCCAGAGCGTGCCGGGATTGAAGCGGGTGGGTCCGGGCATAGGTACGATTGTTTTGTCGAAACCGAGAGCGTATCCGATCCCGCGCGAGCGTCGCTACAGCGGACGAACGCGCGCAATCAATTGGCGTACGAACGTCGAGGTTCTCTTATCGTTCGGATGCGTCACCCGATCGGCGAGGCTGTAGCCTTTTCTGCTGACCTCGGCTAAGCTCGTGCGCACTGCACCTCAGGTCTTGTAGCCATTACGGAAGTCCCTCCCGGTGTCCGGCACTCCCGCAAATCTTCAGGAACGAGTTGCAGTATGGTCTATTTTTTATACTGAGGTGATTTGTGATTACAGGTACTGTTAAGTGGTTCAACGAGGCGAAAGGCTTCGGCTTCATTACGCCGAAGGACGGCGGCAAGGACGTGTTCGTGCATTACTCCGCCATCAAGGGCACGGGGTTCAAGAGTCTCGCGGAAGGCCAGCAAGTGACGTTCGAGATTCAACAGACCCCGAAGGGTCCGGCCGCCACTAACGTTGTTCCGGTTTGATTCCAATTTCTTCCGATTTGTTCGAAACCCCGCCGCGGCGGGGTTTCTTTTTTGTGAGGGACGCGCGCAGCGCCGGGCGCGCGCGACCGTCACAGGAATTCAAACTCCAATCACAGCAGGATGGACCGTTTCATGACCGAGCGACGCCGTTATTCCATCAAGGCCTACAGTAACGAAACATTCCTGAACAGCCGCGACGCGCGCGCACTGCGCATTCTTGCCGAGTATTTGGAACCGAACAGCCGGTTCGCGCACTATCGCATCGACGATACGATCGTCTTTATGGGATCGGCGCGCACGCTCCCGCGTGAACAAGCGAGCGCCGAGCTCGAGGCCGCACGCCGAAACGGCGGCGATGTCGCACGGGCGGAGATGCGGCTGCAGATGGCGCAGTACTACGAGGATTCGCGCGAGCTGGCGCGACGGCTCACCGAGTGGTCGAAGCAGTTGAGCGGGGCGGAACGTCGTTTCGTCGTTTGCACCGGCGGCGGCCCGGGAATCATGGAAGCCGCCAATCGCGGCGCGTCGGAAGCGCGCGGCGTCAACGTCGGGCTGACGATTTCGATTCCGGTCGAGGAATTCGACAACCGCTATGTCACGCGCGAGCTGTCGTTCCACTTCCACTACTTCTTCATGCGCAAGTTCTGGTTCGTCTATCTCGCGAAGGCGATCGTCGTGTTCCCAGGCGGCTTCGGCACGCTCGATGAGTTGTTCGAGATCCTGACGCTGCTGCAGACCGGCAAGGTGCGCAAGCACCTGCCGGTCGTGCTGTTCGGTACGCGCTATTGGGACGAAGTCGTCAATTTCGACGCGCTCGTCAAGTACGGCAACATCGACGCCAAGGATCTCGGGCTGATGTTCCGCACGGATTCGGTTGACGCCGCCTACGAGTACCTCGTCAACGAGTTGAGCAAGTACGCGGTGGCGCAGCCGGGAGCTACGTTGTAACGGCGATCAACGCCTAACGCAGAACGTTTCACATCGCGGCTCGCATGCGAATCACCTCCGGACTCCTTCGTTTCGCGCGCTGGATACTGCTCCCGCTCGCGCTGCTGTCCGAACGCCTCGGTAACCGTTTCTATCTCGGGCTTGCCGTGGTCGTGATCGTCGGTGCGCTCTACGGCATCGCCGGCGGACTTACCGGCGGCATGAAACACCAGGCGTACGACCTCATCATGAAGAGCCGGTTTCGCACGCCGCTGCCCGATCCCGATATCGTGCTGGTCGATATCGACGAGGCGAGCCTCGCGGCCATGGCGCCGGAGTACGGCCGCTGGCCGTGGCCGCGTTCGGTGATCGCCGAGTTGACCGAGAGCATCGCGCGCCAGGACCCGGCCGCCATCGTGTACGACATCACGTTCAGCGATCTCGACGTCGATCATCCGGACGCCGACCGCTATTTTCGTGACGTCGCCGCGCACCAGTCGCGCACGTATTTTTCGATGATCCGGCTGAATCCGGCGAACGATTCGTTGAGCGAGCTCAAGCTTGCACGGCTGCCCGGTGTCGCGCCGCTCGGATCCGAAGCGCCGCCGGAGTCGACCGTCGCCATGGTCGTGCCTTACTTTCTCGACGTGCTGAACGACCGGCGTCTCGGCACGAACAATCTCTACGCCGATGACGACGGGATCGCACGCGCATATCACGTGTACCGCGACGCGCACGGCTGGCGCATCTATTCACTGCCGGCGAACGTCGCGGCGGCGCTCGGACAAGCGCCGCCCGAGCGCGCCGATGTGCTGCTCAACTGGCGCGGCCGCCCGCTTAGTTATCGCGCCGTGCCGTTTTCCGCGGTCTATCAGAGCTTGCAGCGCGAGCGCAGCGACCGGCCGGCCGACGAATTCAAGGGCAAGATCGTCGTCATCGGCTCGACCGCGCCGTCGCTCTTCGATATCAAGCCGACGCCTGTCTCGCGGGATCATCCGGGGGTCGAGATCATGATGACGGCGATCGACAACCTGAAGAACGGCGACTATCTGACCGAGCTGCCCTCGGTCTTTTACATGCTCATTACGATCGTCGCGATCGTATTGCTCGCTATCGCGTTCGTATACAACGTCGACCAGGTTTGGCTCAACACGCTATTCACGACGATGCAGACCGGGTTTCTCGCGCTCACGTATCTGTTCGTGAATTTCACGACGTGGTTCGTCGACCTGACCGCACCGTTCACGGCCGCGCTCGCGTACTTCTTCATCGTCCGCATCTACAACCGCGTGCTCACGATGCGACGCAACGGTCATCCGCTCTTTTCGACGGCGCTCGACACCGGACGGGACTGCGATGTGTTGCTCCTCGCCTGCCGCTACCGCGGCCACGATGCGCACGCACAGCAGCGCGCGAACCGTATTCTGCAGCAGCAGGTCGGCCGCACGCGCTTCGGCGCATCCGCCCCGCGGCTCTTCGCGAGTGCGCCGCTGCTGAGCGGCATTTATCAGGACACCGTGCTGTTCTACTGGATCGTGCCACCGGCACGAACCTGCGCCGCGCTCGGCGATCTGACCGCCATGCTCGAGCGCAGCCTGGCGGCGCTCGATCGACACAAGCTCCAGGCGTGCGCGCAGCTCGCGCTGCACGCCGCCCGTCTCACGATCGATCCCGAAGGCCGGTGGCGCACGGACGGTAAGGCCGCTTTTCTTTCGGCGATCAGCCTGCTTCAGCGGCCGTCGGAACGGGCGCTGGCGCCAACCGACGCATTCGTGGGCTTTTTCCGTGGCTGCAGTGAGGTGCAAATTCCCGCGACGCTCGCGCGGGCGGGTTTGGATTTCAGCGAGGCCGAAACGGCGGGGTAGAATGGCGCGATGAAATCGAACCGGACTCTCCGTCGTTCCATTCTCGTGCTCGTCGTGCTGCTCGCGGCGTGCAGCCGCTCCGATCGGCAGCCGCCGACCGCCCCGCCGATCCCGAAATCGTCGACCGCCCCCGGCGTCGAGGTCGCGGAAGCGGCAACTGCGACGAAATCCGCGCCGGCCGCGTCCCAGCCCGCACCCCAGCCCGCACCTAAGATGGCGCCGACGCCCGCCGTTACGACGCGCGACACCGAGCTGAAGGAAAAACCGTTTGTCGACGCGAAGACGTTGAAAAAACTCCCGAGGAATACCACGGTCGCGATCGTCGATCGCAATGGCGGGTGGCTCAACGTGACGAGCGGCGGCGCGCAAGGTTGGGTACGGTTGCTGCACGTGAGCAGCCAGCCGCCGGGCTCGAGCGCCGCCGGCGCCGAGGAAATGAAATCGGCCGTGAAGATGGCCACCGGTCGCGCGGGCGGCGGCAACATCGTGGCCACGACCGGTATCCGCGGTTTGAGCGAAGAGCAGTTGCGTGAAGCGAAGCCGAATCCGGAAGAGGAGCAACGCCTCGAAGGATACGCGGTGTCGGCCGCTCGGGCGGGTGACTATGCACACGCCAACAAGCTCGAACGCCGGCAAGTTCCTTACCTTCCGGCGCCGGGCTGATATGCGATTCGCTCGATTCTTCGCCGGTGTCCTCGCACTGGCGCTTGCGACAGCGGCAAGCGCCGACAGCTTGCGCGAAAAGCTTCGTGAAAAAATTCCGGAATCGAAGCGCATGCTGTTCGTGTTGAACGACGACGACGAGATCAAAGTCGGCCGCGCGGTGACGGCGAATCTTCTCGGCGTCGCGCCGCTCGTCAAGGACGATGCATTGCAGCGCTACGTCAACACGGTCGGCCGCTGGGTCGCCGCGGGCAGCGAGCGCCCGGAGCTGCCGTGGCATTTCGGCGTGATCGAATCCGCTGACGTCAACGCGTTCGCCGCGCCGGGCGGTTTCGTGCTGATCACGCGCGGCCTGTATGCGAGCCTCAGCGACGAAAGCGAGCTTGCGGGCGTGCTCGGTCACGAAATCGCGCACGTGGTCGAGCGGCATCAGGTCGAGCTGATGCGCAAAGGCACTCTGCTCGAGGAGGGACGCAAGGCGATCGAAAAGCGTCTCGACGAGAACAAAGATCAGTTGATGAGCCGGCTGATCGGCAGCGGCGCTGAGCTGTTCGCACGCCGACTGGATCAGGACGCCGAGTTCGAAGCGGATCGTCAAGGCGTGGTGCTCGCGGCGCGCGCCGGCTACGGGGCGTACGGTTTGCCGGCGGTGTTGCAGAAAATCGCGAGCGTCGCGAAAACGGACGATCGCGTCCAATTGTTGTACAAAACCCACCCAGCGCCCGAGGATCGTCTGCGCAAACTGGATTCCGTCATGGGCGCCGATTTCTACAAGTACGAACGCCCGAACGCCGGCGGAAAACTTTATCCGCTCCGCGCGAGCTAAAGCGCAGTTACACAATTCATCCAACGATTAGGGTCACCCGTGCAAACGCGCATGTCCAAGGAAAACGAAATTTACGTCAGCACCGATATCGAAGCGGACGGCCCGATCCCCGGTCCGCATTCGATGTTGAGCTTCGGCTCCGCGGCGTTTCGCGCCGACAAGACGATCGTCGCCACCTATACGGCGAACCTGGAGACGTTGCCGGGAGCGGCGCCGGATACGCGCACGATGGAATGGTGGAAAGGGTTTCCCGAGGCGTGGGCGGCGTGCCGGCAGAATCCGCGGCGGCCCGAAGAAGTGATGCCGGAATATCTGCGCTGGCTGCAAGAGCTGCCCGGTCGGCCGGTGTTTCTCGGTTGGCCGGCATCATGGGACTTCATGTGGATCTACTGGTATCTGGTGCGCTTCACCGGCGAGCGGCCTTTTCGCGAGAACGCGCTCGATGTACGTTCTTACGCGATGGGCATGCGCAAGACGACCTTTCACATGACGTCGCGCAGCTACCTGCCGAAGCGATGGTTCGACGAACGCCCGCACACGCATGTCGCGCTCGAAGATGCGCTCGAGCAGGGCGCGCTGTTCTGTAACATGCATCACGAGAACACCGAGACGAAGGAAGACGCGTAGCGCGAACGCGCGATGTCAGTCGCGGCATAAACGGCAAGCCGGTGCGAATTCCCTTTTCCTCGCTGCTCCTTCCAATATCCAGCCTGTGCGATCCGGTTGGCCGCACCCATCTGTCATCACGTCGGTTGTCTGCGGAGTGTAAGGAGACGCGCCGTTCCGCGACTCAAGCATCAGGAATATCGATGAGAGCGGGGCGATGCGGGGTAACGACAGCACGAGCCGACGGTTGTATACGTTCGCGGCGGGGGCCACGGGCGATTGGTTTGTCACTTGCGTGCGTGCCGTTGCCGGTGCGCCGCTCGCGGCGGCCGCGAAGCTCAGCCTCCGAGATGGCGAGACGCCGTCTCGCGAAGGTACCGCCTGGGTTCTGCGCGGTGTCACCAGTAACGAACGCTACGTGACGCGCTCTGAAAAAGAGCGGTTAGTGGCGAAACAGGAAGGCCTCGGCCGGCGTGAGGCGACGTGCGCCGCGCTCATTCCCATCCGAAAAAGCGAGGCGTGGTGGCAACTGCCGCAGGACGAGCGCCGCCGGATTTTCGAAGAGCGATCGAAGCACGTCGTGCTCGGCCTCGAATACCTCCCGGCCATCGCCCGCCGTTTGCATCATTGCCGCGATCTCGGAACGGCCGAGCCGTTCGATCTCCTGACCTGGTTCGAATTCGCGCCGGCCTATGCACCGGCGTTCGACGAGTTGGTCGGAAGGCTGCGCGAGACGGAGGAGTGGCGGTACGTGGAGCGCGAAGTGGACATCCGTCTCCGGCGTGAATGAGGTCGACTAAAACCTACTTCAAGATGATGCGACACGAAGTCGTCCGCTGCATTCCCTTCCCGCAAGCGAGGAGGTTTGGGGCGGGGGCTTTGAGATACCTTTCGCCGCGCCGGCGATCGATGCAATAAATTCTCGCCGGGTTCTACAATCGAAGCGGTTTCACCGGCGCCTCCATCCACGCCTGTGATTTCCGCCAGTCGACGCTGGGATCGTCGACGAACAGCTCGATCTCGTTGCCGTCGGGATCGTGGATGTACAGACTCTGGCTGACCGTGTGGTCGGACATCCCGTCGATCGGGATGCCGGTCTTTTCGAGGCGCGCCTTCATCGCGCGTAACTCGTCGAGCGACTCGCCGATCTTCCAGCCGATGTGGTAGAGCCCGACGCGGCGGCCGCGCAGCGGCCCGGGCGCGTCGCCGACCTGGATCAGGAGCAGCTCGTGATGCGTGCGACCGCTCGAAAGCATCGCGGCCCGCCCGTCGAAGATTTCGCCGATCACCGGCAGCCCGACGATGTCGCGATAGAATGCGACCGAGCGTTCAAGCTCCCGCACATAGAGAACGATGTGTGCCAGTTCCGCCATGGTGGTCTCCTTCGTTTTCACCGCAAAGGACGCGGAGGACGCAAAGGAAAAGATTTTAAAGAACTAGAAAAGACCGTTGCGTTTTTGGTGTCCTTAGCGGTTAGACAATGATAAATCCGTTTTCCGTGACGCCGTCGGCGCCGGGGCACCTGTTTGCGCGACCTTTGAGACCGGATGCCGCCCGCTTGGTTGCGCAGCGATCACCGGCGGGCCGGCGTAAGGAATTGTCCTCGCGGGCGACAAAGGTGCATCATAAACACACAGGCAAACGAAGAGAGGCGGATAATGTTTTCCTTCATGAAGAAGACCGCGATGCCCAACCCGGAAGAGGCTTTGCCGGGGCGCAAGCAGAAGATGGACGTTCCCGACCGCCATTTCGTCAACGGTCATCCGCTCAAGCCCCCGTTTCCCGCCGGTATGGAGACGGCCATGTTCGGTCTCGGCTGCTTTTGGGGGGCGGAACAGAAATTCTGGGAGACCGAAGGCGTGTACACCACGGTCGTTGGTTATGCGGCCGGTTACACGCCGAACCCGACCTATCGGGAAGTGTGCACGGGTATGACCGGTCACAACGAAGTCGTGCTCGTGGTTTACGATCCAAAGCGCGTGAGCTACGCCGATCTGCTCAAGGTGTTTTGGGAATCGCACGATCCGACGCAGGGTATGCGCCAAGGCAACGACGTGGGCACGCAATATCGCTCGGGCATTTACACGTACAGCAACGCGCAGAAGGAGACGGCGATCGCATCGCGCGACGCTTATCAGAAGCGCCTGTCGGCCGCCGGCTTCGGCCCCATTACGACCGAGATCCGCGAAGCGCCCGAGTTCTACTACGCCGAGGAGTACCACCAGCAATATCTCGCCAAGAATCCCGGCGGCTACTGCGGTCTCGGCGGTACCGGCGTGTCCTGCCCCGTGGGGGTTGTCGCCGCCTGAGCGGTTCGGCTGAGTCGGACGGGAGGGGAAGCCCGGGCCGGTCCGACTTCAACCGCGGTCCGATTCGGTCCCGTCGGATCGCCCGAGTAGCGTCGCGATGATCGGGCACGGCTGCGCCTGGCCCGTGGCCTCGCAGTGCTCGATCAAGTGCGACAACGTGTGCTCCATCCGCGTCAGATCGGCGATCCGCGTGCGAATCTGCGTGAGCCGGGCGGCCGCGACTTTGCGGATGGCGCGCCGATTCTTCCCGTCTTCGAGCTCCAGCAGCGCGCCGATTTCTTCCAGCGTGAAGCCAAGCTCCTGCGCGCGCTTGATGAAGCGAATGCGGTCGACGAGCGCGGCGGGGTATTTGCGAAACGCGCTGTCGGCGCGCGCCGGCAGCGGCAGCAGTTTGCGACGCTGATAATAACGGATGGTTTCGATGCCGACGTCAGCAGCGCGGGCGAGTCGGCCGATGGTGAGCGCGGAAGCGTGCGTAGCGGACATGATTGCCGGACCTCGTTACATGCGGCATCAGGATAGGGCCGCTGCCGTTCCGTCTCAAGTCGAGCGCTGCTAAAACATATTTTCTGCGATGACGAGCTACGAGTGAGCGTGCGCCTCGAGCGATGCCGCCGCTTCTTTGCCGAGGTACCCCTGGATGCCGCGACGCACCAGGTAGATCAGTGGAATCAGCAGAATCGCCGCGGAAATCTTGTACACATAGTTGACGGTACCGACGGCAAGAAAAAGATTGGTCGGCCAATGCTGCGGCCCGATCACGAACGCGATGTAGAGCACGACAAAGCTGTCGATGAGCTGCGAGACCGCAGTCGAACCGGTGGCGCGCAGCCAGATGTGGCGCTCGCCGGTGGCGCGGCGGATCTGCTGGAACACCGCGATGTCGATGAGCTGACCGAGCAGGAACGCGATCAACGAACCGCCGATCGTCCACAAGCCTTGTCCGAACAGGCTCGCGAACGCCGCTTGCATGTTCGGTACTCCCTGACTCATGCCGATGCCGACCCACCAGCTCGCGGGCGCGAGCGAAATCGCGACATAGGCGAACAGGAACGCGTACGCGATCAAGCCTGCGGTGAGATACGAAACCAGGCGCACGCCGCGACGGCCGAAATACTCGTTGATGACGTCGGTGAAGATGAAAACGATCGGCCAGAGCAGCACGCCCGCGGTGAAATTGAGCGAACCGTTCTGGCCGTAGAGATGCCAGTTAAGGGGATGCAGGCCGAACGTATCCTCGAGCGCGAAAATCTTTACGCCGATGAATTCGGCCATGAGCGCGTTGGCCGCGAAGAATGCGGCGAGCACGACGAACAGGCGACTGGCGCGGTCGGCGAGCATGGTCGGTCCGATCGAATCGAGCGGGAGGGCCGCCGCTACGCTTCGGGTTGTACGACGATCTTGCCCTTGACCTTACGTTCGGTGAGTCGCGCGAGCGCCGCCGGCGTATCGCGCAGCGACACGCGCTCGCTCACGAGCGGTTTGATCCTGCCGGCCGCGATCCACTGCACCAGCTGCTTCACGTTACGCACGTGGCCGGCCGGGTCGTGCCGCGTCCAGTCGCCCCAGTAGACGCCGATGATCGAGCGCTCGCGCAGCAACGCGAGATTGAGCGGAATCTTGGGAATTTCGCCGGCGGCGAAACCGACGACAAGGAATCGGCCGCCCCATGCGGTCGCACGCAACGCCGGTTCCGAGTACGGTCCGCCGACGGGGTCGTACACGACATCGACGCCCTTGTCGCCGACGAGTTCCTTCAGCCGCTGGCGCAAGTCGTCTTTGCCGTAGTTGATCAGATCGTCCGCGCCCGCTTTCTTGCAGACATCGAGCTTGTCGTCGCTCGACGCGGCGGCGATGACGCGCGCGCCCATGATCTTGCCGATCTCAACCGCCGCGATGCCGACGCCGCCGGCCGCGCCGAGGACGAGCAGCGTCTCGCCGGCTTTGAGCTTTGCGCATTCCTGCAGGCCATGCAGCGAGGTGCAATAGGTAAGGCCGAACGCCGCGGCGACGTCGAAGTCCATGCCCTGCGGTAGCGGCATCATGCGCTCGGCCGACGCCAGGCACTCCTCGGCGAACCCGCCCCAGCCGCAGAAGCCGACGACACGATCGCCCACTGCAAAATTCTTCACGTTCTCACCGACTTCTTTCACGATGCCCGCGATCTCGCCGCCGGGCGAAAACGGCACGGGCGGTTTCACCTGGTACATGCCCTTGACCATGAGCGCGTCGGGAAAGTTGATCGAGCTCGCTTTCACGTCGACGACGATCTGGCCCGGACCGGGCCGGGGCGACGCGACATCCTGTACTTTCAACTTATCGAGCGAGCCGACCTCGGTGCACAACAGCGCTTTCATGTTCCTGTCTCCTTCGTGACCTTGCTTCGCCTGACGCGGTCTGATCAATTTTGCGAACCGCCAAGGACGCGAAGGACGCAAAGCTTTTCCTCGTGTTTCAGGATCTTCCTTGGCGTCCTTCGCTCCTTGGCGGTTCCAGCGATTTTTAGGGTTTCGTTATTTCTCGTAGCGCCGGCCGACGGTTTCGGCGACGCAGGCGGGCTTGTCGCTGCCTTCGAGCTCGATAGTGATCTTCCAGTTGAATTGCTGTCCGCCGGTGATCTCTTCGACGCCGAGCAGCGCGATGCGCGCGCGCACGCGTTTGCCCGCGCGGACCGGTGCCGTGAAGCGCACGCGGTTCAGTCCGTAGTTGACCGACATCTTAGACGGCGGGAAGCCGACCGTCGTGTACATAAAGTGCGGGATCAGCGACAGCGTGAGGAAGCCGTGCGCGATGGTCCCGCCAAACGGCGAGCCGGCGGCCCGCTCGCGATCGACGTGGATCCATTGGTGGTCGTCGGTCGCGTCGGCAAATTTATCGATGCGCTCCTGCGTGACCGTCATCCAATCGCTCACGGCGACTTCCTGGCCGATCCGGCCGCGTAACTCTTCGATGCTGCGGAATTCGACTTTGGGCATGGGAACCTACTTATAAGTGGTATGCAGACGCCGCTATGGTAGCAACAATGCGTCGCGTACCGAATATGGGGTCTGCCGAAGCGGCCGGTCAGCGGCTTTCAATGAATTCACGAATCAATCGGTTGACGCGCTCCGGCTGCTCGTGGATGACCCAATGCGAGCCCTCGGGGATGCGCTCGATACGCAGGTTCGGCACCACGTCGTTCAGTCCGTCCAGCAGTACCGGACGCAACGCCCGGTCGCGCTCGCCCCAAATAACGAGCGTCGGGACGTTGACGGTAAACGCGGCCGGATCGAGATCGGGAAGATGCTCCGCCGTGCCGCCCGATGCCGGCGGATAGAGCGGCGAGACGCGGTAGTAATTGAGCGATGCGGTCAATGCGCCCGGCTGCGCCCACGCTTCGCGGTAGCGCGACCGATCGTCGTCGCTAAGCCACTGTTCGGCGCCTTCGCCGAAGGTCGAGAGCATACCTTCGAGCCGCCGGAAATTGTCTTCGGAAAGCACGCGCTCGGCCTTCGCGTCGCGCAGCAGCAGCATGTACTGACTCGCCGCGATCTGCTCGGGATTGCTTTTCAGCGCGCGCGCGAACGGAATCGGATGCGGTGCGTTCACGATCACGAGCCGCGAGAGATAGTCGGGATGCGCGACGGCGAAGCTCCAAGCCACCGCGCCGCCCCAATCGTGCGCGACCATCACGCAGGGTCGGCCGCCCAAGTGATCGATGAGCTGCCGCAGGTCCTCGACTAAATGTTTCGCTCGATACGCCTTCACGTCGGCCGGTTTGTCGGAGCGGTTGTAGCCGCGCATATCGGGCGCGACCGCGCGGTAGTCGCGGCCGAACGCTTCGAGCTGGTTCTTCCAGGCGTACCAGAATTCGGGAAAGCCGTGGACGAATAAAATGAGCGGGCCCTTGCCCGCGCTGACGTAGTGCAGCCGCAGGCCGTTGACGGTTGCGTAGTGCTCTTCCATGGTGGGGTCTCCTTGAATAGGGCGCCGGCGGCTTCAGATCGGGCGCAGAACGCCGTCGACGAGTTTCGGGACGACGTCGAAACAGTCCTGCCGCGCCGCGAAGTGGATTTCCGGTTCGAGACCGCGCGACCGCATCAAACGGCCGATGCGCGCCCGGCTCAACGCTTCGACAGCGTCGTTGTGCTCGTAGAGGAGGCACGCCGCGTGCGCGGCGTCGGTCAGATCGTAGTGCTCGGGCGCGAGTCGGCTCAACAACGACACGAAATGTCCCGCGCCGTAGAAGTCTTCCAGGTTGAAGTTATCCGCCGACCCGGAGCAGACGACGATAACGGTGTCCTCCGGATGCGCTTGCACGATGCGCTCGATCGTCGCGTGGCCGTTGATGAGCGCAGCCGCGTAGACGTGATCCGCCTGGCGCGCCTTGTTCAATGCGACGGTGCCGTTCGTGGTGCAGTAGAGCAGCGTGCGGTTCGCGACGTTCTCGCGCAGCAGCGCGAGCGGCGTCGGATGGCAGAAGCCGGGCAGCGTCTCGGCGTTCAGCTCGCCGGACAGGATGTACGTCGATGGCTCGCGCTTTTCCGCCTCGGCGAGCGCCGCCGCACCGCCCACGAGCGGTACGACTTCCTTCGCGCCGTGCGCGAGCGCGGCGACGATCGATGTCGTCGCGAACAGAATGTCGAGCACAATGACGACTTTGCCCGGGAGTCGCTGCCGGTCGAGCTCTTCCTTCTTCAGCAATACGTGAACTTTCGGCATGCGCTCGTGTTTCAACCGTCGAAGCGTTCCTGCGCCGTGAACTTCGTCGTCCCCGGCAAAATGAAAAAGACGCCGCTCGAGCGCAGGATGGCTTTCGTTCCCACCTGCAGCGTGCAGTTCGCAAACGCGAGATTCATGCCCGTGCGCTGCACGCGCACGTGCGCTTCCACCCAGTCGCCGAGCATGGCCGGCTCGAGGAAGTCGGTCGACAGACTCACCGTCACCATCGGGCGCGGCGGATCCTGATGGTACGACAGGTTGATGCCGAGCGCGCTGTCGGCGAGCGTGATCAACATGCCGCCGTGAACGATGCCGCGCATGTTCAAATGTTTTTCCGCAACGCGAATCGCGATGATGCGCGAGCGATCGACGCTCTTCACGTAGATCGGTCCGACCATCTCGAGAAACGGAGCGACCCGCTTGAGGAGCTGGAAGCCCTCGGGCACGGCTGTTTCAGTCATAGGTTGGTATTGTCGTTGACGTCGGGAGCTAAAACCATTCCGGCTGGGCGTCGAGCGTCGTGCGATCGCGCGACTCGAGCAGATCGAATTGCGCTTTCGTTTTCGGAAGCTCCCAGCGGAAGAAGTAACGGCAGGCGGCGAGCTTGCCGCGGTAAAAATCGGCGTCGTCGGCGCTGCGCTCGAGTCCCCGTGCGGCAGCGACAGCCTGGCGCAGCCAGCGCCAAGCCACGACGACGTGCCCGAACGCTTCAAGGTAGGCGCTTGCGTTGGCGAGCCCCGCGGTCACGTCTTCGTGCAGCGCCGCCGCGAGCGTTCGCGTCACGGTAAGGGTGCGCTGCCATGCGGCTTGCAGCTCGCGCGCGTAGCTTTGCAGCGCTTTGTGCGCCGCCGCGGCGTCGATATCGCGCGCCATCTCGCGCCCGAGCAGGTCCAGCGCCTCGCCGCCGTCGATCACGAGCTTGCGCCCGAGCAGGTCGATCGCCTGAATGCCGTTCGTGCCCTCGTGGATCGGGTTCAGCCGGTTGTCGCGGTACAGCTGCTCCACCGGATATTCGCGCGTGTAACCGTAACCGCCGTGGACTTGAATCGCCAAGTTGTTCGCTTCAAGGCAAAATTGCGACGGCCACGCTTTCACCACCGGCGTGAGCAAATCGAGCAGGCGCCCCGCGTTCTGTTGCGCCTGGGGCGTTTCGCCGGTGCGGCTCTCATCGACGAGCCGCGCGGCGTAGAGACAGAGCGACAGCCCGCCTTCGACGTAGCTCTTGGCCGCGAGCAGCATGCGGCGCACGTCGGCGTGGGCGATGATCGGCGTCTGCGGCATCTTCGGGTCTTTCGACGCCACCGGCCGGCCCTGCGGCCGCTCGCGCGCATACTCGACCGCGTGCAGGTAGCCGGCGTAACCGAGCATCACCGCGCCGAGGCCGACGCCGATGCGCGCCTCGTTCATCATATGGAACATGTAGGAGAGGCCGCGGTGCGGCTCACCGACGATCTCCCCGACGCATTGGCCCTTCTCACCGAAGGAGAGCATGGTCGACGTGGTGCCGCGGTAGCCCATCTTGTGAATGAGGCCCGCGAGCGTGACGTCGTTGCGCGCGCCGAGGCTTCCGTCGTTGTTGACGCGGTACTTCGGAACGATGAAGAGCGAGATGCCCTTGACGCCCGCCGGCCCGCCCGGAATTTTCGCGAGCACGAGGTGCACGATGTTTTCCGTCAGCTCGTGATCGCCGGCCGAGATGAAGATCTTGTTGCCGCGCAGTGAATACGTGCCGTCCGGATTCGGCGTCGCGGTCGTCGTGATGTCGGCGAGCGACGAGCCGGCCTGCGGCTCGGTGAGCGCCATCGTGCCGAACCAGCGGCCGGTCAGCAGCGGCTTCAAATAGCGTTGTTTTTGTTCGGCCGTGCCGTACCGGTGAATGACGTTGGCGTTGGCGATGGTGAGGAACGGATATGCCGACGTCGAAATATTCGCGCCGTTGAAGAGCGCCATGCACGCCTGAGAAATCGTGACGGGCAACTGCATGCCGCCGAGCGCGTAATCGTGCGCGGCGGCGAGGAAGCCGGCGTCGGCGACGGCCCGAACGGCGTCCTTCACTTCCGGGATCATCTGCACGCGCGTACCGTCGAACTCCGGCTCGTGCTCGTCGGCTTTACGGTTGTGCGGGAGGAACTTCTCCTCCGCGATCTTCAACGCGGTGTCGATCGCCGCGGCGAAGGTTTCGCGCCCGTGCTCGCTGTAGCGGGCGCGCGCGGTGAGCGCTTCGGTGTCGAGCGCCTCGTAGAGCTGGAAATCCAGATCGCGGCGATTGATGACTTTCGATGCCACAGCGTTCCTCCGCCGCGCGGGGGCGTGCGCGCGGCGTGCCGGTATTTATCCAGCGCCTCCCTGAACTTTCACCGGCCGCGGGACCGCTTGTGCCGCTTGCGCCTCGGCGAGCAGCGCGTCGCTGAAGCGGCCGAGATGATAATCGACGTCGCCGAACGTCGCGTTGATCATCGTCAGACGCTTGAACCAGTGGCTCACGATCATCTCGTCTGTCACGCCCATCGCGCCGTGCATCTGTACCGCCTGCTGCCCGATGAAGCGCGCCGCCTGACCGATATAGGTCTTGGCCGCCGACACCGCGCGCCGCCGCTCGGCCGCATCGGTCGAGTCGGCTTTTACACAAGCGAGATACATCATCGAGCGCGACTGTTCGGCCGCGATGGTCATGTCGGCCATACGATGCTGCAGCGCCTGGAATTTGCCGATCGGCACGCCGAACTGTTTGCGCGTCTTGAGATATTCGAGTGTGGCCCCCTTGAGGGCGGTCATGACGCCGACCGCTTCCGCGCAGAGAGCGGCGGTGGCGTAGTCGATCGCGCGCTCGATCGCCGGAAGCGCTTTGTCTTTGGCGCCCAGGAGCGCGTCGGCGGGAACGCGTACATTCTTGAGCGTGATCTCGGCCGCGCGCTGCCCGTCCTGCGTTGCGTAAGCGCGTACCGTGACGCCCGCGGCGGTGCGGTCGACCAGGAACAGCGAGATGCCGTGCTCGTCGCGCGCCTGACCGGCGGTGCGGGCGGAGACGATGAGCTTGTCGGCGGCGCCGCCGTACAGCACGACGGTCTTGGCGCCGTCGAGCGTCCAGCCGCTGCCGTCCCCTTTCGCCGTCGTGGCAACGTTGTTCAGCTCGTAACGGCTGCCCAACTCGTAATGCGCCAGCGCGAGCATCAACTCGCCAGCGGCAACAGCGGGAAGCAATGCTTCTTTCTGGGCGGCATTGCCGTAATCGCGGATCAGCGTACCGCCGAGCACGACGGTCGCGAGATACGGTTCGAGCACGAGACCGGTGCCGAAGGCTTCCATGACGATCATCGTATCGACGGCGGTGCCGTTGAGGCCGCCGAACTCCTCCGGGAAGGGGAGCGCGAGCAGGCCGAACTCGGCGTATTGGCGCCAGGCGTCGCGGCTGAAGCCGTCGGCCGAGCGGAGAAACTCGCGGCGTTTCTCGAAGCTGTAATCCCGCGAGATGAAACGCTGCAGCGTGTCTTGCAGGGCCGTTTGTTCCTCGGTGAAGTTGAAGTCCATGCGATCCTCACAGTCCCAGGACCATCTGGGAGATGATGTTTTTCTGAATTTCGTTCGAGCCGCCGTAAATCGTCGTCTTGCGCAGGTTGAAATAATGCGGAGCGAGCGGCGCGCTGTATTCCGGACCGACCCGCGCGTCGTGGCCGTGGTCGAGCGCTTCCGGCTGATACGGCAGGGCGTGGTGGCCGACCGCCTGCATGGCGAGCTCGGCCAGCATCTGCTGGATCTCCGAGCCTTTGATCTTGAGAAGCGAAGCCTCCGGGCCAGGCGCGCGTTTTTCGCGCTCGGCGGAAATGACCCGTAAGTTGGTAATTTCGAGCGCCATCAGATCCAATTCGAGCTGAGCAACGCGGTCGCGGAAGCGATGATCTTCGATCAGCGGACGGCCGTTGGCCGTCTGATGGCGCGCAATCGCTTTCAAACGCTTCAACGCCGCTTTCGAGCGACCGACGCCCGCAATGCCCGTGCGCTCGTGACCGAGCAGGAACTTGGCGTACGTCCAGCCCTTGTTCTCGTCGCCGATCCGGTTTGTGACCGGGACTTTGACATTCTCGAACCAGACTTCGTTAATCTCGTGCTCACCGTCGAGCATGATGATCGGGCGCACCGTGACGCCGGGAGACTTCATGTCGATCAGGAGAAACGAGATGCCTTCCTGCGGCTTGGCGACGGTATCGGTGCGGACCAGGCAGAAGATCCAGTCGGCGAACTGCGCGAGCGTGGTCCAGGTCTTCTGGCCGTTGACGATGTAGTAATCGCCCTGGCGCTCGGCGCGCGTCTTGAGCGAAGCGAGGTCGGAGCCCGAGCCCGGTTCGGAGTAGCCCTGGCACCACCAGTGCTCGCCGGAAAGGATCTTTGGCAGAAAATACTTGTGCTGTTCCGGATTGCCGAATGCCATGATGACCGGGCCGACCATGCGCGGACCGAACGGCAAGATGATGGGAGCGCCCGCGTCGGCGCATTCTTCATCGAATATGTTGCGCTGAACCACCGTCCAGCCCGGGCCGCCGAACTGTTTCGGCCACTCCGGCGCGACCCACCCCTGCTTGTGCAGGATTCTTTGCCAGCGTAGGAAGTCTTCCTTGTCTAGACGTTTTCCTCCGCGCACCTTGTCGCGGAGGTCGGCTGGCAGATTAGCGTCGATGAACTGCCGCACCTCGCGGCGGAATGCCTGTTCTTCGGCGGTGTAATTGAGGTCCATGGTCAAGCTCCTAGCGGTCTAAGCGGCCCATCAGCTCGCGGTGGGTAGTCTGTAATCGCCGAAATGTTCGCGCAGCTTCGTCTTGAGCAGCTTCCCGGTCGCGGTATGGGGCAGGCTGTCAACGAAGACGACGTCGTCCGGCAGCCACCACTTGGCGACTTTGCCTTCATAAAATTTGAGTATCTCGTCCCGCGTGACGTTCATCCCCTGTTTCTTTACGACGATCAAGAGCGGGCGCTCATCCCATTTCGGATGGTGCACGGCGATAACTGCTGCTTCCGCCACGGCCGGATGGCCGACGGCGATGTTTTCCAGATCGATCGAGCTGATCCATTCGCCGCCCGACTTGATGACGTCCTTCGAGCGGTCGGTGATCTGGATGTAGCCGTCGGCGTCGAGCGTCGCGACGTCGCCGGTCGGAAACCAACCGTCGCGCAGATTGCTGCCCTCGGACTTGTAATAGGCGTTTGTCACCCACGGACCGCGTACCAAAAGGTCCCCGAACGCTTTACCGTCTCGCGGCAGCTCCTTGCCGTCGCTATCGACGATCTTCAGCTCCACGCCGTAGACGGGCCGTCCCTGTTTCGACTGCAACGCCACCTTTTGGTCTTTAGACCAGTCGGCGTGTTTTTGTTTGAAGGTGCAGACGACGCCGAGCGGGCTCATTTCGGTCATCCCCCACGCATGCAAGACGCGCACGTCGTATTCCTGCTCCAAAGTACGGATGAGCGCGGGCGGGCAGGCGGAGCCGCCGACGAGGAGTCTCTTGAGCGTCGAAGGCCGGACGTTCTTCTCGCGCATGTATTGCAGCAGACCGAGCCATACCGTCGGTACGCCGGCGGTGTAGGTTACCTTTTCCTTCTCGAACAGCTCGTAGAGGCTCGCCCCGTCCAGCCCGGGACCGGGCAGCACGAATTTCGCGCCAACAAGAGGGACCGAGTAGGGCAATCCCCAGGCGTTGACATGGAACATCGGTACGACCGGCAGAATCGCATCGTTCGCGGAAAGGCCGAGCGTGTCGGGCAGCGCGGAGCCGTATGCGTGCAGGATTGTCGAGCGGTGCGAGTACAAGACGCCCTTCGGGTTACCGGTCGTGCCCGACGTGTAACAAAGCCCCGCAGCGTCGTTCTCGTCGAGCTCCGGCCATTCCATATCGTCGGAATGCGCGTTGACCAGCTCTTCGTAGCAGATCGGGCTTGGCAGCGTCGTCTGCGGCATATGGGCGCGGTCGGTCATGATGACGTAGCCCTTTACCGCCTTGCACTGCGGCGCCAGCTTCTCGAGCAGCGGCACGAAGGTGAGGTCGATGAATACGTAGGTGTCCTCGGCGTGATTGATGATGTAGGCGATCTGTTCCGGAAATAACCGCGGATTGATCGTATGGCAGACGGCGCCGATGCCGGAGACGGCGTAGTAGATTTCAAAGTGCCGATAAGTGTTCCAGGCGAGGGTGCCGATGCGATCGGAGCGCTTCACACCGAGAGCGAACAACGCGTTCGCGAGCTGCCGCGAGCGCCGGTGTGCCTGTGAATACGTGTAGCGGTGGATGCCGCCTTCGGTCAAACGGGTGACGATTTCGGTGTCGCCATGGTAGCGGTCGGCGTGGCGAATCAACGACGAAATCATGAGAGGCATTTTCATCATCAAACCATGCATGGTCTCGTCCTCGCGTTTTTTAATCGATCGTCCAGCGATGTCGGGGGCGGGTTTCAGGGGATGCGGTTATTATGATTAACGAACCTTCTTAGGTAAAAAAGAGAAGAATCGCGGGGGAGGTGGGGTCACCGAACAGCGCATGTCCGACGAAATACATAGTTTCGTTGTGTTACTTCTTTTATTGAGGTGGCTCCGCCGGACCGCCCTCCCGGTCCCCGCACGAGCGGCGCCGTTTACAACAGTAGGCGGCAACAATACCATGATTGCCTTCTATGTGAAATAAAGCACTGCATCGCGGAACGTGCTAAACGGGGTGCATGTATCGCGCTTACATCGCGCGGTCTCCATGGACGGAACTCATCGCTGGCGGCCGATTGCATAAAATGGCTGTCGAGCTTTCTCTCACCGATGGTTATGCCGTACAGACATCTTTAGGAGGAGACATGGGCCGTATACGCAAAGTGGGGACGGCGGGATTCGCCGCAGGCGCGGCGCTCTTCGCCGGCGTGGCGTTCGCTGATCTCAAGGTGGCATTGATCGATCCGCTCTCGGGCGGCGCCGCCGTTTCCGGCATCGGGGCGCAGAAGACGCATCAGTTCTATATCGATCACATCAACGCCGCCGGCGGTTTGAACGGCGAGAAGATTTCGTTCGCCGCATACGATAACAAGGTCAACCCGCAGGAATCGCTGATTCAGCTCAAGAAGGCGATCGATGACGGCGCGCGCATTATCCTGCAGGGCAACGGCAGCTCGGTGGCGCACGCGATCACCGAAGCGGTCGCGAAGTACAACGAGCGCAATCCGGGCAAAGAAGTTGTCTATCTCAACTACGCCGCCGTCGATCCGGCGCTCACCAACGAGAAGTGCAATTTCTGGCATTTCCGCTTCGACGCCGACGCCGACATGAAAATGGCGGCGCTGACCGACACGATCGCAAAAGAGAAGAAGATCAAAAGCATTTATCTGCTGAATCAGGATTACTCGTTCGGCAAGGCCGTCGCGTCGGCGGCGGACAAGATGCTGTCGCAAAAGCGGCCGGACATTCGCATCGTCGGCAACGAGTTCCATCCGCTGCAGAAGGTGCAGGACTTCTCGCCGTATATCGCGAAGATCAAAGCGTCGGGCGCCGATTCCGTCATTACCGGCAATTGGGGCAATGACATGATATTGCTCATCAAGGCCGCTAAAGACGCGGGCCTCAAGGTCCAGTGGTTCACGTTCTATGCCGGCACACCCGGCACCGTCACCGCGATCGGCGAAGCGGGCGTGGGGCTGGTGAAGCAGGTGACCGAGTGGCACAAGGACGCGACGCCGACGCTCGATCCGGCGGTCGCCGAATTCGAGAAACGCTTCCCCGGTCGCGAGAACGAGTACCAATACTGGCGCGCGAAGACGATGTGGGAGATGTTCGCCGCCGCGGCGAAGAAGGCCCAGTCGAACGATCCGGTGAAGATTGCGCGTGCGCTCGAGGGCATGAAGATGCAGACGTCGCTCGGCGAAGTCGAAATGCGCGCGGACAACCATCAGTTGCTTCAGCCGCTGATCGTGTCGACGGTGACGAACCACCCGAAGTACAAAGTCGAAGAAAGCAACTTCGGTTGGAAGACCGACGCGAAGGTCGACGCGAAAGCGACAGCCGTTCCGACCACGTGTAAGATGCAGCGTCCGGGTGCTTGAACCCTAGACATTAAATAAAGCGATGGCTCCTTGGCGCGCGAGCGCCAAGGAGCACAGCGCATTCAGCAAGCAGCGCTTTCCTGACGGAACGGCACGACATGCTCGAGCTGACGGCAGTTTCACTCTTGAATGGGGTGGTTTACGGTTTGCTGCTCTTCATGCTGACGAGCGGCCTCACGCTCATCTTCAGCATGATGGGCGTGCTCAATTTCGCCCATGCTTTCATCTTCATGCTGGGCGCTTATTTCTCGTACCAATTCAGTAGATGGGTCGGCTTTTGGCCGGCGCTTGTGATCGCGCCGCTCATCTGCGGTGTTGTCGGCGCCGCCATCGAACGATATGGTTTGCGCCACGTGCACAAGTTTGGCCACGTCGCGGAAATTCTTTTCACCTTCGGCCTCGCATTTCTGATCGGTGAGGCGGTGATCATGGTGTGGGGCCGCAACGCCGTGCCGTACGACGTCCCGGCGCCGCTCGACTTCTCCTTGTTTACTGTCTTCGGCAGCAGCTTTCCCGCCTATAAGGGATTCATGATGCTGGTGTCGATCGGAATGTTTTTGTTCCTGTTCCTCGCGCTCAAGTACACCCGCATCGGTCTCATCATTCAGGCGGCGCTCACGCATCCGACGATGGTGAGCGCGCTCGGGCACAATGTGCCGGCGGTGTTCGTGCTGGTGTTTGCGCTCGGCAGCGCGCTGGCCGGACTGGCGGGTGTCATCGGCGGCTTTGCGTTGTCGACCGAGCCGAACATGGCTTACGCCCTCGGGCCGATCGTATTCGTCGTCGTGGTGGTCGGGGGGCTCGGTTCGCTCGCGGGTGCCTTCGTGGCTTCGATGTTGATCGGCATCATTCAAACCTTCGCGGTCGCGCTCGATTACTCGCTGCTCGATCTGCTGCATCTGTTCGACATGACGGTTAAGAGAGAATCCGGGTTCTACGAAGTCGCTTCGATAAAAATCGCCCAGGCCGCGTCGATCATTCCTTACCTGCTGCTGGTTCTCATGTTGATCGTGAGGCCACGCGGCCTGTTCGGAACACGCGACGTATGAACGATACCTCGCCGGTTGTAGCACCAAGCGTCTTAACAGCGCCGCGCGCGAGGGGCCTCGCGAAATACAAATTCTGGTTTGCGGCCGCGGTAGTGCTCGTCATTCTCCCGCACCTGCCCGGTTTGAACGGCAGCTTCGGGCAGTCGCTGCTCAGCCAGATGGGAATCGCGGCCGTCTTCGCGCTCTCCTTCAACATGCTGTTCGGTCAAACCGGTTTGCTGTCGTTCGGTCACGCGGTGTATTTCGGCCTCGGCGGTTACATGGCGATTCATTTCATGCGCGCGATCAACGCCGGCCTTCCGGTTCCGATGATGCTGGCGCCGCTCGCCGGCGCGCTCGGCGGATTGCTGTTCGCGATCGTCTTCGGGTCGCTGACGACGAAAAAGGCGGGAACGATCTTCGCGCTCATCACGCTTGGCATCGGCGAGCTGGTCCATTCGGCCACGCTCATGCTGCCGAGCTTTTTCGGCGGCGAGGAAGGCGTCACCGCGAACCGTACTGCCGGCCTGAAGCTGTTCGGCCTGACGTTGGGCCCGCAGATCCAAGTCTATTACGTCATCGTCTTCTGGGCGCTCGTCGCGGCGGCGTTCATGTACGCCTTCACGCGCACGCCGGTCGGACGCATGTGCAACGCTGTCCGCGACAATCCGGAACGCGCCGAGTTCGTCGGCTACAACCCGCGCTACGTACGCTTCATCGCGTTTTGCGTCGCGGGTCTCTTCGCCGGGCTCGCCGGCGGATTGCACGCGATCAACTACGAGATCGTCGCCGCCGACGCGGTGAGCGCCGGCCGCTCCGGTACTGTGCTCATCATGGCCTACATCGGCGGCGTCGGACATTTCATTGGCCCGATTCTCGGCGCGATTACGCTGACGTGGCTGCAAATCAGCCTGAGCGATTACACGGTTGCGTGGGTGCTTTACCTCGGCCTGTTCTTCATGGTCATCATCTTGTTTGCGCCGGGCGGCCTCGCCGGTCTCGTAATGATGCATGCGCCGATCGTGCGGACCAAAGCGCTGTGGTCGGTGTTGAGAAGTTATTTGATTGCGCTGCCGCCGGCGCTCGTCATGTTCGTCGGTGCCGTGCTGCTCATCGAAATGAGCTACCGCTTGTCCACGCAGGCGGAGCTCGGGACGACCATGCGCATCTTTTGGGTTGGTTTCGATGCGGCAACCGCGGTGCCATGGATCGGCGCGCTGATTCTGGTCGTGGGCGGATTCTTTCTCTTTCGCATGACCTGGCCCGTTGTGTCGCGAGCGTGGCATCGAGCGCTCGATGAAGCCAAAGCGGGTGCGGCGGAGGGTGAGCAAGATGAATAGCTCGGCGGCGACTGTGCCGGAACGGCGCGAGTGCGCAGTACAGGTGCGTAACGTTCACAAGAGCTTCGGCAAGACCCCGATCATTCGCGGCGTCACGCTCGATATTTATCAGGGCGAGCGCCATGCGATCATCGGACCGAATGGCGCGGGGAAATCCACGCTGTTCAACTTGATCACCGGGCGCTTCACGCCCACCAGCGGCTCGATCTTGCTGAACGGCCGCGAGATCGTCGGCGTGCCCTCGTATGAAATCAATCGCCGCGGTTTGTCGCGCAGCTTTCAGGTGACGAACATCTTTCCGCGCCTCTCGGTATACGAGAACATCCGCTGCAGCGTGATGTGGTCGCTCGGTTACCGGTATTGTTTCTGGCGCGCGGTCGACAAGCTGCGCGACGCGAACGAGCTCACCGAGAAGACGCTGGAAGAGATCAAAATGACCGAGCGCCGCGACACGCCCGCGGGCGTGCTGACGTACGCCGAGCAGCGTGCGCTCGAAATCGGCATCGCGATCGCGAGCGGAGCGGGCGTGATCATGCTCGACGAACCGACCGCCGGCATGAGCCGCGCCGAAGCCGACAACGCGGTCGAGCTGATTCGCGCGGTGTCGCAAGGGCGCACGCTCGTGATGGTCGAGCACGACATGAGCGTGGTGTTCAACCTCGCCGACCGGATTTCGGTGCTCGTGTACGGCGAGGTCATCGCGACCGATGCGCCCGCGCGTGTTCGGGAAAACAAAACCGTCCAAACCGCGTATCTCGGGGCGCACTAAATGCTCGACGTCGAGAACCTGCACGCGTATTACGGCAAGAGTCACATCTTGCAGGGCGTTTCATTCAACGTCGCGCAAGGCGAAATCGTCTCGCTGCTCGGGCGCAACGGCGCCGGCCGCTCGACCATGATCAAAACGATCATGGGGGAAGTGCCGCCCTCCGGCGTCATTCGCTTCAAAGGCGAGCGCATCGACGGGTTGCCGACGCACGAGATCGCGCGCAAGGGGCTCGGCTACGTGCCGGAGAACCGCGACATCTTCCCGGGCCTGACGGTGCGCGAAAATCTTCTGCTCGGCATGAAATCGAAGCGCAAGAACGGCGGCGGACGCTGGACGATGGAGGACATGTTTAGCCTGTTTCCGGTCCTGGCCGAACGTATGGACGCGCCGGGCGGCGTGCTATCGGGCGGCGAGCAGCAAATGCTCACGATCTGCCGGACGCTGATGGGTGATCCGGAGCTGATCATGGTGGACGAGCCGACCGAGGGGTTGGCCCCGAAGATGGTCGATCTCGTACGCGATCTGCTCGCGCAAGTCGCGAAACGCGGTGTCGCGATCCTGCTGGTCGAGCAGAAACTCACGATCGCCCTCGATATCTCGAACCGCCTCTATGTCATGGGCCACGGACACATCGTGTTCGAAGGTTCGCCGGCAGATTTGCGCGCGAACGAAAACGTGCGCCGCGAGTGGCTGGAAGTCTGACATCGCTCGCGCGTTATTGCGCAGCGACCGAAGTAAAACGAACCGCAGTGCTTCCGCTTTGCAGACCGCGTCGTTGGGGAGGAAGCGTTGTTCGTTGCGTCGGTTTTTCCTTGACATTTCAGTCCGGCAGCGACTCCGCTATAATCGGCACCCCTGATCGGTACAACCGTCGACCGTCGTCGATCGACTGAGCAACGCGCATGTCGCGATGCGCAGTTCTCCGAAGCCCTTTTTCGAGGAGGACTAAACGGGCGGTGTGCCGGACACGGGCGAGAGCTTGGGACGGCAGCGGGTATCGGCAGCGCTACGAGTCGTCCGGTTAGTCGGTTCAACTCGTCCCGATTCGATCCCGAGCGGTGGCGGCCGTTGCGCCGAAAAACCGCAATTTGAATTTCTATAAAACGTATAGGACGAAGCGACAATGAGCGGCACACACTACGAACTACAAGGCGCAGTCGCTGTTATCACCCTCGATAACCCTCCCGTCAATGGACTTAGCCATGCGCTGCGCAGCGGCATCGTCGCGGACGTAGAGCGCGCGCAGGCCGACAAGAACGCCAAGGCCATCGTCCTGATCGGTTCCGGCAGAGCATTCTCGGGCGGCGCGGACATTCGCGAGTTCAATACGCCGAAGGCGTCCGCGGAGCCGAATTTGCATGCCGTTATTCGCGCGGTCGAAGACAGCACCAAGCCGATCGTCGCCGCCATCAGCGGCGCCTGCATGGGCGGCGGACTCGAGTTGGCGCTCGGGTGTCATTACCGCGTCGCTCTCGCCGATGCGCAAATCGCGCTCCCGGAAGTGAAGCTCGGCATCCTGCCCGGTGCCGGCGGGACGCAGCGGCTGCCGCGCGTCGTCGGCGTCGAAACCGCTCTTAATATGATCGTCTCCGGCGAAATCGTCCCCGCCGAGAAGCTCAAAGGCACCGTGCTCTTCGACGAGATGATCCAGGGCGATCTCCTGCAGGGAGCGCTCGCGTTCGCGCAAAAAGTGATCGCGGAAAGCCGTCCGCTCAAGCGCGTGCGCGATATCAAAATCGATTATCCAAACGCCGAAGCCTTCTTCCAGTTCGCGCGCACGAGCGTGCAGGCGGTCGCGAAGAACTTTCCGGCGCCGCTGAAATGCGTCGACGCCGTCGCCGCCTCGGTGTCGAAGCCGTTCGAAGAAGGGTTGGCGATCGAGCGCGACTTCTTCAACTATCTGGTGCAGACGCCGGAATCGAAGGCGCTGCGCCATTCGTTCTTCGCCGAGCGCGCGGCGGCCAAGATCCCCGACGTGCCGGAAAACACCGCGACGCGCGAAATCAAGAAAGTCGCCGTCATCGGCGCGGGCACGATGGGCGGCGGCATCTCGATGAATTTCCTGAACGCCGGCATCTCCGTCAGCATCCTCGAAGTGAAGCAGGAGGCGCTCGATAAAGGCGTCGCGACCATCCGCAAGAACTACGAAAACTCGGTGAAGAAGGGCAAGCTCTCGGCCGAGAAGCTCGAGCAGCGTATGGGTCTGCTGAAGCCGACGCTTTCCTACGATGCGCTCAAGGACGCCGACCTCATCATTGAAGCCGTGTTCGAGGAATTGAGCGTCAAAGAAGGCGTGTTCAAGAAGCTCGACGAAGTCGCCAAGCCCGGCGCCATACTCGCGACGAACACCTCGACGCTCGATGTGAACAAGATCGCGGCGTTCACGAAGCGGCCGCAAGACGTGATCGGCATGCACTTCTTCAGTCCCGCGAACGTCATGAAGCTGCTCGAAGTCGTGCGCGGTGCGAAGACCGGCAAGGATGTGCTCGCGACCGTAATGAAGCTCGCGAAGGCGATCAAGAAGACGGCGGTGGTCTCCGGCGTATGCGACGGCTTCATCGGCAACCGCATGATCGAGCATTACTCGCGGCAGGCGATGGCGCTGGTCGAACAGGGCGCGCTGCCGTGGCAGGTCGACAAGGCGCTCGAGAAGTGGGGCATGGCCATGGGACCGTTCCGTATGGGCGATCTCGCGGGGAACGATATCGGCTGGGCGATTCGCAAGCGCCGCGCGAAGGAGCGGCCGGATGTGGTCTACTCGGGCATCGCGGATCGCGTGTGCGAGCTCGGACGCTTCGGCCAAAAAACCGGCGCCGGCTGGTATCGCTACGAAGCCGGCAAGCGCGACGCCATTCCCGATCCGGTGGTCGAAAAGCTCATCGTCGACTTCCGCAAAGAGAAGGGGATCGCGCCGCGTAAGATCAGCGATGAAGAAATCATCCAACGCTGCATTTACGCGCTGGTGAACGAAGGCGCCCGCATACTCGAAGAAGGCATTGCGCTGCGCGCTTCGGATATCGATCTCGTCTATCTCACCGGTTATGGCTTCCCGCTCTTTCGCGGCGGGCCGATGTTCTACGCCGACACCGTCGGGCTCTACAGCGTCGCGCGCAGCATGAAACACTTCGCCGCATCGGATCCGCGCGATGCGAAGTTCTGGGAGCCGGCGCCGCTGCTGGCGAAGCTGGCGCAAGAAGGCAAGACGTTCAACGGCTGAGCTCGGCGGAAGGAAAGAGATGGCCACGAATCCGAAAACGCTCGAACGCGCGACGTTCAGCCGGATGCAGGACAGTACCGCGGAAGACTGGCGCATCATCTCCGAGGAATTCAAGCCGTTCGCGCAAGCGCTGCCGGATCGCGTGCTCGCGCATTTGCGCCTGCTCGACGGCGACTGCGGCGGCTTCCCGGTCGATCGGCTGACGCACTCCCGGCAGACGGCGACGCTCGCGTTGCGCGACGGGCGCGACGAGGAATACGTCGTGTGCGCGCTACTGCACGACATCGGCGACACGCTCGGTTCGTTCAACCATCCTGACATTGCCGCGGCGATCCTCAAGCCCTTCGTGTCGGAACAGAATCACTGGATGGTGGAGAAGCACGGCATCTTTCAGGCGTACTACTTCTTCCAAAACCTGGGCATGGATCGGAACATCCGCGAGCAGTTTCGCGGTCACAAGTATTTCGACTATACCGCCGAGTTCTGTGAGCTTTACGACAACCCGGCGTTCGATCCCAAGACCGAAACCTTGCCGCTGTCGGAGTTCGAGCCGATGGTGCGGCGCGTGTTTGCGCAGGTCAAAAACACCATTTACCGGAACATCAAGGACTAACCGGCAACCGATTTCGCTCAGGAGGAATTCCAATGAACGACGCAGTCGTTGTCTCCGTTGCACGCACGGGTCTCGCCAAATCCTGGCGCGGCGCTCTCAATATGACGCACGGCGCCACCATGGGCGGCCACGTGGTCAAGCATGCGATCGAGCGCGCGAAGATCGACCCCGCCGAAGTGGAAGACGTGATCATCGGCTGCGGCACGCCCGAAGGCGCGACCGGCGGCAACATTGCGCGCCAGATCGCCCTTCGCGCCGGCTGCCCGGTAACGACGGCCGGCGTAACGGTGAACCGTTTCTGCTCCGCGGGCCTGCAGACGATCGCGCTCGCCGCACAGCGCATCATCGCCGACGAAGGCGACATTTTCGCGGCCGGCGGCGTCGAATCCATCTCGTGCGTGCAGAACGAGGCGAATCGGCACATGGCGCGCGAGAACTGGTTGATGCAGAAGAAGCCGGAAGTTTACTGGCCGATGCTGCAGACCGCCGAGCAGGTCGCCAAGCGCTACAACATCCCGCGCGAGAAGCAGGACGAGTACGGCGTGCAGAGCCAGCAGCGGGCCGCGGCGGCAGCGGCGGCCGGCAAGTTCAACGACGAGATCGTGCCGTTCCCGACGGTGATGGCCAGCGCGGACAAGGACACCGGCCGGCTCTTTACTAGAGAAGTGACGCTCGCTGCCGACGAGGGCATCCGCCCGGATACGACGTACGAAGGCGTATCGAAGATTCGTCCGGCGCTGCCGGGCGGCGTCATCTCGGCGGGCAACGCGAGTCAGTTCTCCGACGGCGCCGCCGCAGTGGTGGTGATGAACGCGAAGGTCGCGGAGAAGAAAGGCCTGCAGCCGCTCGGCATCTTCCGCGGATTCGCCGTCGCCGGCTGCGAGCCGGACGAGATGGGTATCGGCCCGGTGTTCGCGATTCCGAAGCTCCTCAAACGGACCGGCAAGAAGATCGAGGACATCGATCTTTGGGAATTGAACGAGGCGTTCGCGGTGCAGGTGATCTACTGCCGTGACCGGCTCGGGATTCCCGCCGAGCGGCTGAACGTGAACGGCGGCGCGATCGCCATCGGCCATCCGTACGGCGTTTCCGGCACGCGCCTGGTCGGTCACGCGCTGATCGAAGGCAAGCGCCGCGGCGCGAAGTACGTCGTCGCCACGATGTGCATCGGCGGCGGCATGGGGGCGGCGGGTCTGTTCGAAGTCGCCTAAAAGCGCATCGCACCGTCGGTCGGAGAGCGAAACAAATAATACAAACAAACCAAGGCGGACGAGATGGGCGTGAAACAACTCTTCGACCTGACGGGAAAGGCCGCGCTGATCACCGGTGGTTCGCGTGGCCTCGGCCTGCAAATGGCCGAGGCGCTCGGCGAAATGGGCGCCAAGGTGGCGCTGACGGCGCGCAAACAGGACGAGCTCGATGAAGCGCGCGCTCAGCTCGAGCGTCAAGGCATCGAGACGTTCACGCTCACCGCGGACCTCTCCAAGTTCGAAACCATCCCCGGCGTCGTCGCGAAAGTCCTCGAGCGTTTCGGCACGATCGACATCCTCGTCAACAACGCCGGCACCACGTGGGGTGCGCCGGCGGAGGATCACCCGGCCGACGCTTGGCACAAGGTGATGAATCTGAACATCAACGCGATGTTCTTTCTCAGCCAGGAGGTCGGCCGGCGCTGCATGATCCCGAAGCGCGCCGGAAAGATCATCAACATTTCCTCGATTGCCGGCCTGAGCGGCGGCGGCGCGGAAGTGCACACGATCGCGTACAGCACCAGCAAGGCCGCGGTGCTCAACTTCACGCGCGCGCTCGCATGCGAATGGGGCAAGTACAACATCAATGTCAACGCGATCTGTCCCGGTTTCTTCCCGTCCAAGATGACCAAGGCCACGCTCGACAAGATCGGGCAGATGGTTATCGCGGCGACGCCGCTGCATCGACTCGGCGGCGACGACGATCTGAAGGGGATCACCGTGCTGCTGGCGTCGGAAGCGTCGCGGCACATTACCGGGCAGTACCTCGCCGTCGATGGAGGCGTATCGGCGACTTGATGGAATCGGGCGATGCTTCGTTCTTCAATCTTCAAATTCCCTTCCTCAAGTTGCTCGGCGTGCGAGCGGTGCAGCGGGAACCGGGGCGCGCCGTCGTTGCGCTCGATGTCCGCCCCGAGCTCACGAACAGCTGGCGCGTCGCGCACGGCGCGGTCGTGACCGCGCTGCTCGATTGCTCGATGAGCGCGGCGGCGCGGACCAGCGCCGGTCACAACGGCGGCGTGATGACGGTGGATCTGTCGGTCCACTTCATGCGCGCCGGCGCCGGGCGCCTCACCGCCGAAGCGCGCGTGCTGCGTAGCGGCGGCGCGATCGTTTTTTGCGAGAGCGAAGTACGCGACGAGGCGGGTGAGCTGGTGGCGAAAGGGATAGGCAGCTTCAAATTGCGACGCCGGGAAGACGCCGCATCCGAATCGGAGAGTCGGACCGAATGACGGAGAAGAACGTGCAGGTTGTGCTGGCGCACCGACCGACGGGGGCGCCGCAGGAAAGCGATTTTCGCTTGGTGGAAGCACCGGTGCCGGAGATCGGTGACGGCCAATTCCTCGTGCGCAATCACTACCTGTCGCTCGATCCGTACATGCGCGGCCGCATGAACGAGGCGAGATCCTACGCGCGACCGGTCGGGCTCGGCGAGGTAATGATCGGCGGCACCGCCGGCGAAGTCGTGAAGTCGCGCCATCCGGATTTCAAACCGGGCGAGAAAGTCTTGGCGACCTTTGGCTGGCAGCTGTACGGCGTCAGTGACGGTACGGGCGTGCAGAAGGTCGACGATCGCGACGTGCCGCTGTCGGCGCACCTGGGCGTCGTCGGTATGCCGGGCGTGACGGCGTATGTCGGGCTGCTCGACATCGGCCAGCCGAAGAGCGGGGAAACGGTCGTTGTGTCGGCCGCGTCCGGCGCGGTTGGAAGCGTCGTCGGGCAGATTGCAAAGATTAAAGGTTGCCGGGCGGTCGGTATCGCCGGCGGCGCGGAGAAATGCCGCTACGTCGTCGAGGAGCTCGGTTTCGATGCGTGCGTCGACTACAAAGCCGGCCGCGGCCGGTTCATGCAGGATCTGAGTAAGGCGACGCCGAACGGCATCGACGTGTACTTCGAGAACGTGGGCGGTGAAATTCTGGATGCGGTGCTACGGCGGCTGAACGCGTTCGCGCGCATTCCTCTTTGCGGCCTGATTTCACAGTACAACCTGGTCGAGCCGTACGGGGTAAAGGCGATTGGGAGCCTGCTCGCCAACCGGGCGAAGATCCAAGGCTTCATCATTTCGGAACATATGGAGCGTTGGCCGGCGGCGCTTGCCGACCTGCGGCAATGGGTGCGCGAGGGCCGCATCAAGTATCGGGAAACCGTGGCATACGGATTGGAAAAGGCGCCGGCGGCTTTCCTCGGGCTTCTTGCGGGGAAGAATTTCGGGAAGCAGCTGGTCAAGCTCGTTTAGAACGGTCGTCCGGATCAGCGGACGACTCCCAACTGGACCGGTACACCGCCGTCAGCGGTACAATCGGGGGCGGTCGCGCGTCCGGTACGGGTTGCCCCGGGGCGGACGAGCACAGCGGCGGTGAGGTCTGAAGGCTCTAGCAGGATTTGACGATATGGGTGCGGGACAACAAAAGGTAGGCGGTAACTACGAGGGCACCGGCCCGGTTCGCGAGGCGCACCGTTTCGATGCGGCGCGTCTCACCGAATACATGCGCCAAAACGTAGACGAAGGCATCCGCACCATCGAAGTCGAGCAGTTCAAGGGCGGGCAGTCGAATCCGACGTATCTCATCCGCGCGAACGGCAAGCGCTACGTTCTGCGGCGCAAGCCCCCCGGAAAACTTCTCCCGTCGGCGCACGCGGTCGATCGCGAGTACCGCGTCATTACCGCGCTCGCCAAGACCGACGTGCCGGTCGCGAAGACCTACGCGCTCTGCGTCGACGATTCCATCATCGGCACCGCCTTTTACATCATGGATTACGTGGACGGCCGCATCTTCTGGGATCCGCGGCTGCCCGATATGACACCTGCCGAACGTCGCGCGATTTACGATGAAGAGAACCGCGTGATCGCCGCGCTGCATTCGGTCGATTATCAGGCGATCGGCCTCGGCGATTACGGCAAGAGCGGCAGCTACTTTGCGCGTCAGATCGACCGGTGGACCAAGCAATACCGCGCGGCGGAGACCGAGAAAATCGAAGCGATGGACAATCTCATCGCCTGGCTCCCGCAGCATATTCCCGCCGACGACGCCACGCGCATCGTGCACGGCGACTACCGCATCGACAACGTCATCTTTCACGCGACCGAGCCGCGCATTCTTGCGGTGCTCGATTGGGAGCTGTCGACGCTCGGTCATCCGCTGGCCGACTTCGCCTATCACTGCATGACGTGGCGCTTTGCCTACGGTCCGCACTCGCGCGGGCTGCTCGGCAGCGATTTCGCCGCGCTCGGAATTCCCACCGAAGCGGAATACGCCGCCATGTACCTGCGCCGCGTCGGCCGCGACCGGCTGCCGCAGAAGGAGTGGGAGTACTACATGGCGTTCAACATGTTCCGCCTCGCCGGCATTTTGCAGGGCATCGTGGCGCGCGCGCTGCAGGGCAACGCGTCGAGCGCGAACGCGCTCGAAGCCGGCAAGCGCACACGCCCGATCGCCGAGCAGGCGTGGCGGCAGGTCGAACAAATGACGGCGCGCGGCTGAACCGCGAACAACGATTCTCATCGAGGAAACACCCATGGATTTCTCGTATTCGCCAAAAGTCAAAGAGCTGCAGGCGCGGCTGAACGCGTTCATGGATCAGTTCGTTTATCCGGCCGAAGACAAGGTCGGCGAGGAACTGGAGGAAAACCGCCGCAAAGGCAATCCGTGGGTGCCGTTGCAGACGATCGAGGATCTCAAGGCCAAAGCGAAGTCGCAGGGCTTGTGGAACCTGTTTCTGCCGCAATCGGAGCGCGGGGCCGGCCTCACTAATCTCGAATATGCGCCGCTTTGCGAAATCATGGGTCGGGTGTCGTTCGCGCCGGAAGTGTTCAACTGCAGCGCGCCCGATACCGGCAACATGGAGGTGTTCGAGCGTTATGGTACCGAGGAGCACAAGCAGAAGTGGCTGGTACCGCTGCTCGAAGGCAAGATCCGCTCCGCCTTCGCGATGACAGAGCCGGCGGTAGCGTCGAGCGACGCGACCAACATCCAGGCGAGCATCAAGCGCGAAGGCGACTCCTACGTCATCAACGGGCGCAAATGGTGGACCTCCGGCGCAAACGACCCTCGCTGCAAAGTGCTCATCTTCATGGGCAAGACGAATCCCGACAGCCCGGACCGCCATCGCCAGCAGTCGATGCTCGTGGTCCCAATGGAAACGCCGGGCATCAAAGTGCTGCGCCATCTGCCGGTGTTCGGCTTCGACGACGCGCCGCACGGCCACGCGGAAGTGCTGTTCGAGAACGTGCGCGTGCCGACGTCGGCGGTGCTGCTCGGTGAAGGACGCGGTTTCGAGATCGCCCAGGGCCGCCTCGGTCCCGGGCGCATCCATCACTGCATGCGCCTCATCGGACTCGCGGAACGGGCGCTCGAGCGGATGTGCCAGCGCGTCATGAAGCGCGTCGCGTTCGGCCGGCCGATCGCGGAGCAGACGGTGACGCAGGAGCGCATCGCGGAAGCACGCATCATGATCGATCAAGCGCGGTTCCTGGTGCTGAACGCCGCTTACATGATGGATACCGTCGGCAACAAGGTCGCGGCGAAAGAAATCGCGATGATCAAGGTCGCGGCGCCGAACATGGCGTGCAAAGTGATCGACTGGGCCATTCAAGCGCACGGTGGTGCGGGTGTCACCGACAAATTCCTGGCGAAGGCGTATTCCGGCGCGCGCACACTGCGTCTCGCCGACGGACCGGATGAGGTGCACCGCAACCAGATCGCCAAGCTGGAGATGCGCCGGTACAAACAGTCATAAGCTGACTCAAGGGAGAGCGAGCCGTACGATCTGGCGGCCTGCATACAACATTACTATTACTACTAGAGGAGTGGAGACATGTCGCAACGACATTTTGCGCATTGGCCGAAGAATGTGCCGAAGGAGCTGCAGATCCCGGAAACCAGTCTGTTCTATAACGCCGAGGTTTCGGCCACCCGCTATCCGAACAAGCCGTACCTGATTTACTACGACAGCAAAGTCACGTTCGGGCAATTCAAGGATGAGGCCGAACGGCTGGCGGGTTTCCTCGAGCGGGAATGCGGCGTCAAGAAGGGTGATCGGGTGCTGCTGTTCATGCAGAACAGCCCGCAGTTCGTGCTCAGCTACTATGGCATCTTGCGCGCCAACGCGATGGTGGTTCCGGTCAATCCGATGAACCTGACGAATGAGCTCAAACACTACGTCAGCGACAGTGGTTCGAAAACCGCGATCGTCGCGCAGGAGCTCTATCCGCAAATCAAGCCGCTGATCGGGCAGGGGCTCGATCGCGTGATCGTGGCGGCCTACTCCGACTACTTGAAAGAACCGACCGACTTGCGCGTACCCGAGTTCGTGTCGGCGCCGCGTGCGGCGATCAACGACGCCGGCGTGACGCTCTGGAGCGACGTCTTGGCGAAGAACCTGCGCCCGGGTCCGCATACCGTAGGGCCGGACGACTTGTGCGTCATGCCGTACACGTCCGGAACGACGGGGCAGCCGAAGGGGTGTATGCACACGCACCGCACGGTGATGTTCACCGCAGTCGCGAATCTGCAATGGTTCGGGCTCGACCAGAGCGCCGTGGGTCTCGCGGTGTTGCCGTTCTTCCACGTGACCGGCATGCAGAGCAGCATGAATACGCCGCTGTACAGCGGCAATACGATGGTGCTGCTGCCGCGCTGGGATCGCGAAGCGGCGGCGCAGGTGGTGCAGCGCTACAAGATCGCCAACTGGACCTGCATCCCGACGATGGTGGTCGATTTCCTGAGCAACCCCAACGTCGAGAAATACAATCTTTCGAGCCTCACTCGCATGAACGGCGGCGGCGCGGCGATGCCGGAAGCGATCGCGCAGCGCCTGCAGGACAAGTTCGGCATTTCGTTCGTCGAGGGCTACGGTCTCTCGGAAACGATCGCGCCGTCGCACATCAATCCGCCCGATCGCCCGAAGAAGCAGTGTCTCGGGATCCCTATCTTCAACACCGACTCGCGCGTCGTGGACCCGGAGACTTTCCGCGAGCTGCCACCCGGCGAAGTCGGGGAAATCGTGACTAACGGACCGCAGATTTTTCTCGGTTACTGGAACAACCCGCGCGCCAACGCCGAGGCGTTCATCGAGATCGACGGCAAGCGCTTTTTCCGCACCGGCGATCTCGCCCGTACTGACGAAGACGGCTACTTCTTCATGGTCGATCGCCTGAAGCGCATGATCAACGCATCCGGCTACAAGGTGTGGCCCGCCGAGGTCGAGAACATCATGTATCAGCACCCGGCGATCCAGGAGGCCTGCATCATCGCGGCGATGGATTCGTACCGCGGCGAGACCGTAAAGGCCGTCGTGGTGCTCAAGGCCGATGCGCGTGGCAAAGTCACGGCGCAGGACATCATCGACTGGGCTTCCAAGAACATGGCGGCTTATAAGTATCCGCGTGTCGTCGAGTTCGTCGATGCGCTTCCGAAGTCGGCGACCGGCAAAGTGCAATGGCGGGCGCTGCAGGAGCGCGAGAAGAACGCCCGCGCCAACGCCTGAGTACCGGGGGTATGTCCGAACGCCATTTCGAACATTGGCCGGAGCGGCTGCCCCGCCGTATCACGCCGCCGGCGACCAGCCTCTATCGCAACATCGAGGCGCCGGCGGCGCGTCATCCCGATAAGCCGTGCCTGATCTACTACGATAGCGCGCTCAGCTTCGCCGAATTTCGCGAGCAGACCGAGCGCCTCGCCGGGTTTCTCGTGCAACGGTGCGGCGTCGCGAAAGGCGACCGCGTGCTGCTGTACACGCAGAACAGTCCGCAATACGTCGTCGGGTATTACGCGATTCTGCGCGCGGACGCCGTGGTCGTTCCCGTGAACCCGATGAATCTCACCAACGAGCTTCGTCACTACGTGACGGACACCGGCGCCACCACGATCATTACCACTCAGGAGCTTTACCCGCAGGTGCAGCCGTTGCTAGGTCACGGCTTGCGGTGCGCGGTCGTCGGAGCTTACTCGGATTACCTGCACGCACCGACCGATTTGCGGATTCCGGATTTCGTCGCCGCCCCGCGCCGGCCGATTCGCGATCACGGTGTGACGCTCTGGAGTGACGCGGTGTCGCAGAACCTCCGTCCCGGTGCGCTCATGAGCGGCCCGGGGGACTTGTGCGTCATGCCGTATACCTCCGGCACGACCGGCCAGCCGAAGGGATGCATGCACACGCATGCCGGTGTGATGCACACGGCCGTCGGCGGCGAACACTGGTTCGGATTCATGGCGGAGGACGTACGGCTCGCGACATTGCCATTCTTCCACGTCACGGGCATGCAGGGCAGCATGAATGGGCCGCTCTACAGCGGAAATACCACGATCTTGATGACGCGCTGGGATCGCGAGGTGGCGGCCGAGCTGATCGCGCGTTACCGCGTCACCGGCTGGAAAGCGATATCGACGATGGTGGTCGATTTCCTCGCGAACCCGGAGCTCGGCCGCTACGATCTGTCGAGCTTGCGCAGCATCAGCGGCGGCGGCGCGGCGATGCCGGCCGCGGTCGCGCAGCGTTTGCACGAGCTCTGTGGACTGAAGTACGTCGAAGGCTACGGCCTTTCGGAAACCATCGCGCCGACGCACACCAATCCGCCGCACCGCCCGAAGCCGCAGTGCCTCGGCATACCGATCTTCGACGTCGAAGCCCGTGTGATCGACCCGACGACATTGCGCGAAGTGCCGGCGGGCCAAACCGGCGAAATCATCGTGCGAGGTCCGCAGGTCTTCCGCGGCTATTGGAACAATCCCCGCGCGACCGCGGAGTCGTTTATCGATTTCGACGGCAAGCAATTTTTCCGCACGGGCGACCTCGGTCGCATCGATGAAGACGGCTACTTCTTCATGGTCGACCGGCTGAAGCGGATGATCAATGCGTCCGGCTTCAAAGTTTGGCCGGCCGAGGTCGAAGCGATGCTGTACCACCATCCGGCGGTGCAGGAAGCGTGTATTATCGGCGCGCGCGACACGCGGCGCGGCGAGACCGTGAAAGCAGTGGTCGTGCTCCGGCCGGAGGCGCGCGGCAAAACCACCGAACAAGATCTCATCGACTGGGCGCGCGGGCAGATGGCAGCGTACAAAGCTCCGCGCGTCGTCGAGTTCGTCGATCAGCTGCCGAAGAACGCGAGCGGTAAAATCATGTGGCGCACCCTGCAGGAGCGGGAACTGAGCCAGGAGGCGAGTGCGTGAGCGTGCTGCGCACACCGGACGAGCGATTCGCGGCGCTTCCCGGTTACGCGTTCACGCCGCATTATCTCGAAACGCCGGCGCTGCGCGGGCTCCGGATTCATTATCTGGACGAGGGCGCCGGTTCTCTCACTTTTTTGTGTCTGCACGGTCAACCCACCTGGAGTTACCTTTACCGGCGCATGGTTCCCGCCATTACGCGCGCCGGGTTTCGTGTCGTCGCACCCGATATGATCGGCTTCGGCCGTTCGGATAAACCGCAGGACGAAGCTTTCTACACGTTCTCGATGCATCGGCGCATGTTGCTCGATCTCATCGAGGCGCTCGATTTGTCCGATATCGTTTTGGTCTGTCAGGACTGGGGCGGTTTGCTCGGGCTGACGATCCCAATGGAAATGCCGGAACGCTTTCGCGGGCTGCTCGTCATGAACACCGACTTCGCCGGCGGTGATACGCCGCTCAGTCAGGGGTTCATCGAATGGCGCGCGTGGAGTAACGCGCATCCAGATATGGCGATCGCGCGTCTCATGCAGCGCGGATGTCCGCACCTGAGTGCGGCGGAGGCGGCCGCGTATGAAGCGCCGTTCCCGGATGCTCGCTACAAATCCGGCGTTCGCCGGTTTCCCAACCTCGTGCCCGACCGGCCGGACGCTGACGGCGCCGCGGTTTCACGAGCGGCGCGCGACTGGTGGCGCAATGAATGGCGCGGTCGCAGCTTCATGGTGATCGGCGTGAAGGATCCCGTGCTCGGGCCGCCGGTTATGGCCGGTGTGAGGAGCAATATCCGTGCTTGTCCGCCGCCGCTCGAGCTGAGCGAGGCCGGACATTTCGTGCAGGAGTGGTCCGACGCATTTATGCCGGAGGCGCTACGCGCGCTGCCGGCGGGATAAAAACGTCGTGCGCAGGACGGTGAAGCGCGCCGAGTCGGCTCGTGCGCCGCATTGCGGTGACGGCGTCGCCTAGTTCAGTGCTTTATTCGTGGAGCGAGCCGCCGCAATGCGCTGCTGCACGGTCGCGATTTCGCGGTCCAATCCCAGACTGAACTTAGTGTTGCAGTATTTCAACAGCGGCAGGAAGCGCGTCACCAGATTGAGCGCTTCCGGCGCGATGCTCGACGTCTCGAGGCCGCGCAGGATTTCCAGCCCCTTGTCGATGTATTCGAGAGCGCCCTCGACGGTGCCCGGCCCGGTATCCGATATCGTAATCGAGATCACTTCTGCGGACGGCTTCACGGTCGCGGCCGCCGGCCCGGACGTCGTCATCGTGCTCGCCGTCTTTCGGTACTCTGCGATCTGATTGCGTACGCAGGTGAGCAGCTGATCGGAGTGAAACGGTTTCAGGATGAAATCGTTCGCGCCGCAGGCATAGGCGCGCTCACGCGTGATCTCATCCTCGGCGCTCGTAATCACGATGATCGGGATTTCGCGCAGCGCCGGATCTTCGACGGCGCGCACCTTGCAGATCAAGGTGTAGCCGTCCATCTCCGGCATTTGGATATCGCTAATAACGGCTTCAATGCGGCTGTCCTGACGCAGCATCCGCCAGCCTGCGGCGCCGTCGCCCGCCTCGAGGACGTTATAGACCGGTCCCAGCGTATTGAGAATCGTGCGGCGGACGACGCGGGAGTCGTCCACCACGAGCACCCACGGCTTTTCGTCGCCTTGTGACTGTAGCTTTCCTGCGTCTTGCATATGGGCTGTCATGGCCGATCTGGTTTTGCCTGCGAAATTCTGCAATTTCCGGACCAGGTCCCGTTCCCCCAATGTTTGTAGTGACAATTATAGTGCTATAGCGTAAGGAAAAATGCACGCGTGCCGGTACTCCGGCGCGACATCCGCGGGGTACCGTCCGGCGGCTGGCGCCGGGGGGTGTCGGGGGAGGCTTACTGCTTCAATCGCTCGAACCCGTTTTCGGTCCGGGAGAAGGTCACCAGGTCGTCCTTCACGCGCGTTTCGAGCAACACCGGGCGACCCCAAAGCTGATACAGGTATTTCATCGTCCGTTCGAGGTGCTCGAGCTCGAGATCGCGACCGTCATGCTCCTGGATCAGCCGCAGTGTGCGATTGTGGCGGAAGTCGGCGTCGACGATGCGTATCACCGGGACGGTATTCATCCCGACGCCGCGCAGCAGCGTTTGCTTGATCGTCTCCCATTCTTCTTCGTTCGCCACGCGCGACACGACGAGCTGCTGCTGGTCGCGCTTGTACTCGAACATGTGCATCTCTTCCATCAGCTCGCGCGTCAGGAAGCGGCGTAGAAACGACGTGTCGCGCTCCGATTCGCGCGCCTCGAAAATCGCCGCGCGGCCGCTCTCGCTGAACTCGCCGCCGTGGCGTTTCTCCACGTCCATCCACACCTTGAAGCCGAGATAGTACGGATTGATCGACCCGAGGTGCGGCCGCACCACTTGATTGTGGTGGACGAGGAATTCGAAGTGCAGATCTTCCGGAAGGTCGAGGCTGTTCATGATCCGGTAATGCCAGAAGCTCGCCCAGCCTTCGTTCATGATCTTGGTTTCGATCTGCGGCAGGAAATACAGCGCTTGCGCGTGTACGATGCGCAGCAGATCGCGCTGCCACTCGGCGAGATACGGATTGTTGTCCGCGATGAAGAGGAGCACGTCCTCTTCCGGTTCCAGGGGGACCTTCGACAAGTCGGGCGCTTTGTATTCCTTCGGCTTATGAATACGCTCGTACGGGTCCTTCGGCGGTTCGGCGGCCTGGACCAGATGCTCGCGCTGCTCGTCCGGCGTGAGCTTGCGAATCGCAGTGTGCCGGCGGCATTGCAGCGACAACGCGTGCGCGGCGTCGAGAATCTCCTCGACCTTCGCCAACCCGATCGACGGGTCTTCGACATAGCCCCGTATGCGGTCGGCGTGGAGCTTGAACAACCCGAGGGTCAGCTCCGGCCGCGTGTCGCGGAACATGTAGTTGTTGCGGAAGAAGTCGTTATGTCCGTAAACGTGCGCCACCGTGAGCAGCTGCAGACACAGCGAGTTGTCGCGCATCAGGTACGCGAGCGACGGATTGGCGTTGATCACCATTTCATACGGCAGACCCGACAAGCCGTAGTGATAGAGCGTCTTCAGCTTCTCGTAAGCCTTGCCAAACGACCAGTGCGGGTAGTGCGCCGGCATACCGTGATACGCCATGTAGCCGAGCATCTGTTCCTGATCGCAGACTTCGAATTCCTGCACGAAGCAGGAGAGCCCGAACTCCTCCGCTTTCGCGCGGATGCGTTCGTCCCACTGTTCGAGATCGGTGGTGTTCCAGGTACGCGGCATATCAGGACGGGACGTTCTCAGTGCGGCGTTCGTGCGTGAGGAATTCCTTGAAGCTCGGCCAAATGTCGTTCTTGCTTTCGATCACGGTGCTCAGGAAATTCGGCGCCTTGATCTGATCGAACACCTCGAGCAGCGAGTTACCGTAGGAGCCGGAGTTGAGCGGCTTGATTTCGCCGTAACCGAACAGGTTCGCGATGCCGCAGAGCTCTTCCGCCGCCTTGATAGCTGCAGCGTTGTCCTCGGTCCAGTTGTCGCCGTCCGAGCAATGGAAGGCGTAGATATTCCAATGCGACGGGTGATAGCGTGCGCTGATGATCTCGAGCGCCTTGTTGTAGCCGGAGGAGATCATCGTGCCGCCCGATTCGCCTTTGCTGAAGAATTCTTCCTCGCTGACTTCGCGCGCCTGCGCGTCGTGCGCAATGAACACTACCTCCACGTGCTGATAGCGCGTTTTCACGAAGCGGTGGAGCAGAAAGAAGAAGCTGCGCGCGAGATATTTCTTCATCGTATCCATCGACCCCGACGTGTCCATGATGCACAGCACGACGGCGTTCGATTGCGGCCGCACGTCTCGAACCAGGCGGCGGTACTTCAGATCGTCGCGGTGAAACGGGAATCGCGGCTCGTGAGCGTCGGCCTGAAGGTGGGCCGCGTGCGAAACGTGGGGCGAATGCGACGCAATCGCGCGGCGGATACGCGATATCGCCGTGCGGCGTTTGTCGAGATGCGCCCGCACGCCCGCCTTGCGAAAGCCTTTGCGCTTGCGCGTCGCCTCGACCTGAATTTCGCGCAGGTTCTTGCGCTCTAGATTGGGCAGATCGAGATCTTCGAACATGATCTCGATCAGCTCTTCGAGCGTAATGTCGGTTTCGTAGTAATCGACGCCCGGTTTCTGCCCGGGCCCGCCCGGCGTCTGGCCTTCCTGCTCGGACTCGGCGATTACCTGGCCGGGCTGCGTATCCGCATTTCCGGTGCCGACGCCCGGCGCATCGTCGCCGTAGATAAAACGATATTCGCGTACGCCGCGGATCGGAATCTTCACGATCTTGTCGCGGCTCTGCCCGATAATCGATTCCTCGGCGATGATATCCGCGATGTTTTCGCGGATCGACTCGCGCACCTTTTGCCGGTGGCGCGAGCGATCCCGGGCGCTGCGATCCGAGCGCTGCGTTTCCGCCTCTACGTACGGACGGAAGATCGACTTTTGCATGACGTTTCCGCCGATGTCAGTCCTTCCATAGGTTGTTAGCGGCGTACTTGAGGATCACCTCGGCCGAATATTCGTTGTACCCGCGCTCGAGCAGACCCCGGACGAGATCGCTGTATTTCTTTATTTGCTCTTCGTCGCGCGTACGCGCCTTGGTGATCACCCGGCTCATTTCGCGCACCGAGCTCATCAGTTTGCGCTCGATCGCCTCTTTGAGCGGCTCGTACGATTTGTGGCTGACCTTCTCGCCGCGACGGCTCTTCGCCCATAAGTACGCCATCACTTCCTGGCGGAAGCCTTGCGCGGACGATCCGACGACGGCGATCTGCTCTTCGACCGACTTCAGGAAGCCCTCGTCGGGCTGCAGCTCTTCGCCGGTGTTCCGGTCTTTGACGCGCGTCTTGTTGACGTACGCCTCGGCGTGGTCGAGATAGTTCTGGAACAGTGTTTCAGCCTGCTCCTCGAACGAGTACACGAACGCCTTCGTGATTTCCTTCTCGAGGATCTCGAGGTACACCTTATGCAGCGTATCCTGCAGGAACTCGAGGTACTGTTTCTTGGCGTCGTCGGCGATGTCCGCGGCCTTGACCATGCGGATCAGCGACTCACGCACGCTAACCGGCGTAATGCCTTGCGGATTCTCGGCCAACGCGTTGTCGACCGCTTTCATCACGAAGCGCGCGCTGATGCCGAACATGCCTTCGCGGCGCGTGTCTTCCTGCAGCTCGCGCACGTTGGTGCGCGTCGTCTTGCCTTTCTCGACGACCTCTTCGCCGTTGTAGAGCTTGAGCTTCGTCATCAGGTCGCACTTGTTCGTCGGCTCGAGGCGCGTGAGGAGCGCGAACATCGCCGCGAACTCGAGCGTGTGCGGCGCGATGTGCGCGCGGAAATCGGAAAGGTCGAGCAGCTTCTGATAGATCTTGATTTCTTCAGCCAGGCGCAAGTTGTACGGAACCTTGACCACGACGATACGATCGAGGATCGCTTCGTTGGTCGGATCGCCGCGGAAACGCTGCCATTCGGCTTCGTTCGAGTGCGCGACGATGCAGGTATCGACGTACACCGTGCCGTGCCGACCGGGCGCAGGGATGAATTTTTCCTGCGTCGCGGTGATCATGGTGTGCAGGTATTCGGGCTCGTTCTTGAACACCTCGATGAATTCGGTGATGCCGCGGTTACCCACATTGAAGGCGCCGTTCAGATCGAGCGCGCGCGCGTCGCCTTCCGAATACATGTCGAGCTTAGAAATATCGACCGAGCCGATCAGGACCGATGTGTCCTGATTGTTCGGGTCGACGGGCGGCACGACGCCGATGCCGCGGCGGTCGTGGCGCGAGAAGTAAACCGTGGTAATCGGCACGTCTTCGTAACGGCCTTGAAATTCTTCTTTGAGGCGGTACCGGCAAACCGGGCACAGCTCGCCCTCGATGTGCACGTTCAACGTCTTCTCGAATTCGGGCCGTAAATTCTTCGGGATCAAGTGCAGCGGCTCTTCCGCCATCGGGCAGCCTTCGATCGCATACACCGGCGGCGATTGCTCGAGACCGCGTTTCAAACGTTCAATGAGCGAGCTCTTGCCGGCCCCGACCGGGCCCATCAGATAAAGCACTTGACGGCTCTCTTCGCCGTGCAGCGAAGCGGAGTGGAAGTAACGCACGAGCTGCGCGATGGTGCGCTCGATGCCAAAGAATTCGGTATTGAAGAAGGGGTATAGCTTGAGCGGCTCGTCGCCGAATACGCGCTTGAGCTTCGAGTCTTCCGACTCGGTGATGTCGTTGCTGCCTTGCCGAACTACCGCCTCGTAAACGCGCGCGTGGGCAAGCTTCGTGATGGAGCGATCGGCCTTTACCCTGTCGAGGTATTCGAGGAATGTCCCGCGCCATTCGAGATTCTGACGGCTGGCGCGGTCTTTCTCGATGAGGTCGGTAAACGCGGACGTCTGTTGAGGCATAGCAATATTCCTCGTCGATTAGTTGTCGCTACCTGTTCATTACCAGTCTCCGTTCTTATTGTTGGGTGCATTCACTGCTCTGCACCACCCGCCGTCGATCAAGTTCATTATAGCTTTTCGCCGCCCGGGCGCACGCGGAAAATCACCGGTCACAGGTAACAGCATTAGTCAAGATTGATCTACCGTAAAACCTCCGAGCGTGACTAGCAGCGCCCCGTATCGGACGCCTGCATCGCATCGTGGAACGCACGGCTCGGATCAAACCGCAAGATGCTTTGACCTGATGCAGAGTGCGGCGTTCCTGAGAGTCTCGTCGCTCGTCGGCTGTGAAACACCGCATCTCACTTTCGCGATGCACGGATGGCGACGGCGCGCAGTTCGTTTCAACATGAGCATCGTCGCGAAATTGCGACAGGGGTATGGGTCTTTCCGAACTCGTCGAAGCATCGATCCGCGTTGCCGGGACCACCCGCCGCAACGAAAAGATCGATTTGCTCAGCAGTTGCCTGCGGCGCTCGCCGGCGAACGAAGTGGCGATCGGCGTGAACTACTTGAGCGGGCTGTTGCCGCAAGGGCGGATCGGGATCGGCGGTGCAGCGCTGCGGCGCGTATCGGAAGTACCGACAGCGGCACTGCCGACGCTGCAGCTTGACGACGTGGACGATGCGTTTACTCGGATCGCGCGGACAGGGGGCAGCGGAGCGAGCGACGCGCGCGAGCGCCAGTTAGCTGCGCTGTTCGCGCGGGCTACGAGCGGCGAGCGCGATTTTCTGATCCGACTGCTCATCGGCGAATTGCGCCAGGGCGCGCAAGAGGGCGTGATGCTCGAAGCGGTGGCGCGCGCGGCGGGCGTATCGGCCAGCGAGGTGCGCCGAGCCGCCATGGTTGCCGGCACAATCGGGCCGGTTGCCGCGGCGGCGCTAACGGAAGGTGCGGCCGGCCTCGCGCGTTTTCGGCTGCAATTGATGCAACCCCTGCGGCCGATGCTGGCCCAGCCGGCCGAGGATGTGACGGCGGCGGTAGCGGCGTTTAGCGATGCCGCGATCGATTACAAGCTCGATGGGGCGCGGCTGCAGGTGCACAAAGCAGATGAGGACGTACGTGTTTTCAGCCGCCAACTGAACGACGTCACTGCGTCCGTGCCCGAAATCGTCGACGCGGTTCGCGCTCTTCCGGCCGCCCGGCTGATTCTGGACGGTGAGGCCATCGGCCTGGCGTCGGATGGGCGTCCGCTTACGTTTCAAACGACGATGCGGCGTTTTGGCCGCAAGCAGGATGTAGAGCGGCTGCGCGCCGAGCTTCCGCTCTCGGCCTTTTTCTTCGACTGCCTGCATCGGGACGGAGCCGATCTCATCGCGGTACCGGCACGCGAACGCTTTCGGACGATGGCGGACCTGCTGCCGCCCGCGCTTCAGATTCCGCGCCGGTTTGGCAATGATCCCGACGAGGCGCGGGCGTTCTTGGAGGAGGCACTGGCACGCGGCCACGAAGGAGTGGTGGTGAAATCGCTCGATGCGATCTACGAGGCGGGAAACCGGGGCAGCGTCTGGCTGAAGATCAAGGCAGCGCACACGCTCGATCTTGTCGTGCTCGCCGCGGAATGGGGCAGCGGCCGGCGGCGCGGTTGGCTGAGTAATCTGCATCTCGGCGCTCGCGACCCGAGGAGCGGTCAGTTCGTCATGCTCGGAAAGACGTTTAAAGGCATGACCGATCGCGTGCTCGCGTGGCAGACCGAGCGATTGCTCCAGCTCGAGGTAACCCGGGACGCGTATACCGTATACGTGCAGCCGCGACTCGTGGTCGAAATCGAGTTCAACGGCGTGCAGGCGAGTCCGCACTATCCGGGCGGATTGGCGCTGCGCTTCGCCCGGCTGAAGCGCTATCGGGAGGACAAGACGCCGGACGAAGTCGATACAATCGATACGGTCCGGGCAGTCGCTGCTCTGCCCGCCGAGATGCCGCCGACTTAGGGGTTTTTCCTTCTACGGAAGAGGTTGGAGAAAAACTAGCATTTGGCTCGGAATGAAGCACGACGGGATGTTTTGCTGTGCCTCGGCGCTGCCTCGCAATTGGCCGGTTGGGCCGTCGAGGTTTCGCTAGCCGCGTGCACGACCCCTTCACCCACTCGACTTTCCGACAGGCGCGCATTGGACGTCTTTGGGTCTGCGGGCGTTACCGAACGCAGCTGTTCAACTCGCCGGCATATTATATGGTGCTGCGCCCGGCGCACCCGCGCGAACGTCTACTCGTCCAAGATGAGCCTTACCGGGGCTTTTTAGCTGGTAATCGCGCCGTTAACATAAATTACACCCGCACTCGCTCTGCGGGCTCCCAGGTACGCACGCCGACGGTGCTGTGGCCGGCATATGCGATGCCCGGGCTGGGGCGCGATTTCTAGGGGTTTTTGGACGATGGATCGTCGCGTAGAGCTAGGAAAGCTCGTTTTGGTGTCGATGGGGTCGGCGGCTTTTTTCTTGTCGCCGTGTCTGCCGGCTGGGGCTTCGGATTTTTATGTCGGCGCGGGGTCGGCGATTATCCATTCCCACGGGTACGCGTATCAGATTGCGGCGCCGGTCTACCACAACATCGAGGCTCATTATTCCGGATGGAAGGATGGCGAGCACGACCAAGCGCTCGGCATCGGATATCGCTTCGACAACGGTAGTCCGGTGAGTGTCGTGCTCGGAATCGCATATGTCGGTACCGTCACGGATAACCTAATCCGGCACGCGGACGCTTACATCGAGGTCCGAGTCGGACCCTTCTTCAACCACTTTTCCTGCCAGATAAGCCACTACTCGACGATTGGGGACGACCGCGGCGCCAACATGCTGCTTTGCGGCCTGCAGTGGCACTAAGCCGTGCGTTGCCCCGGCGCTGGAATTAGTCGTGCGGTGGCGCGGCACGTGCTTCCCCGTGGATGCCATGCGGCGCGTGGACGCGCGGCTGCCCGGCGACGCTATCTCCGCCGATCGCATGCATCACGGCTTCATCCACATTCTCGATCCACACGAATTTGACACGATCGCGGGCCGCGGCCGGAATATCCTCCAGATCCTTGCGGTTACGCGCCGGCAGCAGCACGGTTTTAATGCCGGCACGCACCGCTGCCAGCACTTTCTCCTTGATCCCGCCGACCGGCAGCACCAGCCCTCGCAGGCTGATCTCGCCCGTCATCGCAACGTCCTCGTGGACCGTGCGGCCTTGCAGCAACGACACGAGCGCGACGAACATCGCGACGCCGGCGCTCGGGCCGTCTTTGGGGATCGCCCCGGCCGGCACGTGGACATGAATGTCGCTTTTCTCGAACGTCTCGGTCTCGATTCCGAGCCCGCGCGCGCGGCTCTTTACCAGCGATAGTGCAGCCTGCGCACTTTCCTTCATTACGTCGCCGAGCTGACCGGTGAGTATCAAGTTGCCCTTTCCGGGCGCTCGCGACGCCTCGATGAAAAGGATGTCGCCGCCGACCGGCGTCCACGCCAGCCCGGTCGCCACTCCCGGGAGACTCGTGCGCGCCGCGACTTCGCTTTCAAAGCGGCGCGCGCCCAGGATGGCATGCAGGTCGCCGGCATCGACGCGCACCGTCTGTGCCGTGCCTTCGGCGATACGCATCGCGGCGTGACGGAACGCCCGGCCGATTTCACGTTCGAGGTTGCGTACACCGGCTTCGCGCGTGTAATCGCCAATGATGCCTCGCAACGCTTCGTCCGTGATTTCGCATTGCTCCCGCGTGAGCCCGTTCGCTTCGAGCTGCCGGCGCACCAGATAGCGGCGCGCAATCTGCAGCTTCTCTTCTTCGGTGTAGCCCGGGATGTCGATCACTTCCATGCGATCGCGCAGCGGACCCGGGATGGTGTCGAGCATGTTCGCGGTGCCGATGAACATGACGCGCGACAGATCGAACGGGACTGCGAGGTAGTTGTCGCGAAAGGTGGAGTTCTGTTCCGGATCGAGCACTTCGAGCAATGCCGCGGAGGGATCGCCGTGGAAACCGGCACCGAGCTTGTCCATCTCGTCGAGCATGAACACCGGATTGCGCGTGCCGGCTTTCCGGATGCCTTGAACAACGTTTCCGGGAAGCGCGCCGATATACGTGCGGCGGTGGCCGCGAATCTCGGCTTCGTCGTGCACGCCGCCGAGCGAGACGCGGACGAATTTACGTCCGGTCGCGCGCGCGATCGATTGCCCGAGCGACGTCTTGCCGACGCCCGGAGGACCGACGAAGCACAGGATCGGGCTCTTGCCGGAAGGGTTGAGCTTGCGCACCGCGAGGTACTCAAGGATGCGGCGCTTCACCTTCTCGAGACCGTAGTGGTCTTCGTCGAGAATCTTCCGCGCCAGCGGAATATCGATCGACTCTTCGCTCATGCTCGACCACGGCAGCGCGATCAACCAGTCGAGGTAGGTGCGGATCATCGAGTGCTCGCCGGCGCCTTCGGGCATGCGCTCGAGGCGTTTCAGCTCCCGGCTCGCCTGCTCCTCGACCTCCTTCGGCATCTTGGCGTCGGCGATCGCCTTCGTCAGCTCTTCGATCTCGGCGCCTTTGCCGTCGGTTTCGCCGAGCTCCTTCTGAATCGTCTTCAACTGCTCGCGCAGCAGGAACTCGCGCTGACGCTGGTCCATGCTTTCCTTCGTTTGCTCGCTGATCTCGTGCGTCAGTTTCAGCACGGCGATGCGATGCGTGAGGAGCTGCGCGACTTTCTCCAGCCGCTCCTGTACGTCCAAGGTCTCGAGGACTTCCTGCTTCTCGGCGGGGCTGATGTCCATGAAACTCGCGATGAGGTCGGCGAGCGCTGAACCCGAGGCGACCGCTTCGATCGCCGCGCTGAGCTCCGTCGGCACTTGCGGCAGAAGCTCGAGCGCTTCCGCGGCACGGCGTTTCAAGTGCAGGACGCGGGCCTCGATCTCTTTGCCGGTCGGTTCGACCGTTTCGATCGGCTGCACGCGGGCGACGAGGAACGGATAGCCATCGAGATACTCCACCACCTGGAAGCGCTTTTGACCCTGAGAGATGACATGGTGCGCTCCTTCGGGCGAGGTGACGTAGCGTAGGATCGTGGCGACGGTTCCGAGCGAATACAGATCGTTCGGTCCCGGCACGTCGACACTCGGGTCGCGCTGCTGCAACACGCCGATCGGGCGTTCGCTGCGCATCGCTTCCTGCGCGGCCGCAATAGAACGCTGCCGGCCGATCGTGAGCGGCAGCACCATTCCGGGGAACAGCACCGTGTTGCGCACGGGCAGAATGATCAGTGCGTCCTCGGGCAACGTAATCGGCGAAATCGGCGACTTGTCGGCCGCCATCGTCGGTTTTGGACTTTCAGCTGAGGTCATAGCGTCATCCCAAACGGCGCAGGTGTACCGCCAGGCATCCGTGCGCGACTTCCTGGTTCGCGAGCTCGTACAGACCGGGCGGAAGCTCGAGACGGCGTTCGAACCGGCCGTGCGGTATCTCGAGACGCCAGATCGTGCCGCGACGCACCGCTTCCGGCCAAGGGCGGTATCCAACGATCCACAGCTGGCCGCGCTCGACTTGCACTTCGATCTGATCCGGCGGAACGCCCGGGAGGGCGATCAGGAATGTAAGCCCAGCCTCCGTCTCGAAAAGATCGACAGGGGGCTCCCATACCGGGCCGGCCTTCGATTCGGTCGTTTGAAAAAACTGACGTTGCAGCCGTTCCGCCCGATCGAGCAACTCGAGCGCTTCGGCCCACATGAAGCGACGGTGGCGCATAGGACTCACGTACGAGAGGTAGAAACATAGCCTACGTTATGCGGGCGCAGGCCAGCAATATCAACGGCCCGTCTTTCGACGTAACTGCGGCCGCGCCGCGGGTATAATTCGCGCGCGCGAAGCACGCGCAATCGAAACAACGAATCGAAACTATTCATTGGGGGAGAGGCATGTCGCACGGCGTTCACGTTCACGCACCGCACGATCATGAAGTCGAACATCGCGCCAACCACGGTCCCGGGCTCGCGCAGTACGTCGCTATTTTTACGGCCGTACTCGCAACGATCGGCGCCGTCGTCGGCTACCACGTCGCGACGACGTTGAACGAAGCGATGTTGTACAAGAACGAGGCGGTGCTCAAGAAAACCGAAGCATCGGATCAGTGGAATTACTATCAGGCGAAAAGCACGAAGGGGAATCTTGCGCAGCTCGCCGCCGACTTGAGTCGCGGAACCGCATCGGAGCGCTATCGCAAGGACGCCGAGCGTTATGAGAGAGAGAAACAGGAGATCAAGCGCGCCGCCGAAGCGCTCGAGGCACAATCCGCACACGCGAACGCGCAGAGCGAGCGTTTGTTGCATCCGCTCCATCGCGCAGAACAGTCGCTCACGCTCTTTCAGATCGCCATTTCGCTCGCCTCGATTACGGTACTGACGCGCAAGAAGTGGCTGTTCGGCGTCGCCGGCGTCGCGGCTGCGCTCGGCCTGCTGTTGGCAACACTGTCCGCATTCGGTTTCTGACGTGAAGGCAATTTTCTACGACTGGGGTGGATGGAACGTACGGCTGTTCCACATGCTGAACGACGTGCGCGGCGGTTTCGTCGACGCCTTTATGCAATTCGGCACCGACCTTGGCGATCACGCGCTCTTTCCGCTGTATCTCGTCGCGGCGCTCGGTATTGCCTGGTGGCGCTACGAGCGCGCCTATCGGGCGCGTGGGGACGAGGCGCACACGGTAATGCAGGCGTGGTTCGCCGCGCTCACCGTCTTCGCTGTCGCCTACGTGCTCGACGGGCTCGCCGTCTCCTGGCTCAAGGACGCGCTCGATTTTCCTCGTCCGCCGCAGGTGCTCGCCCCCGATGCCCTGCATGTCGTCGGCGAGGCGCGCTATCGGCATAGCCTGCCGAGCGGCCATGCGCTGTTCGCGGCGACGTTGGCGCTTTGTTTCTGGCCCGTGTCGAACGCCGCAGCGCGTGTTATGTTGGCGATGTTCATGCTATGGGTCGGGGTCTCTCGCGTGAACCTCGGCGCGCACTTCCCCGCCGACGTTCTCGCCGGCTACCTGTTGGCGGCGGTCGTCGTCGTGCCGTCGCAGTGGGGGTTCCGGAACCTTCCGACATTATGGTCTACGCGTACTATCGGCGACTGACGCAGCAGCAGAAAGCGGTATATCGCCGCAGTGATGAGATCGCCGCGATCCGCGTGCCCGATCCGGCTCCGGTCCAGTTGCTGACGGGAGCGTTGGCTGACGCGCTGGCACAGGATAATCAGCCGCGCGTGCAGGCGCTGTGCCAGCAGGTCGCCGACGCATTGACGCACCGCTTGCGTGTACCGGGCGTGAGCGTCGTGGTGCTCGCCGTGCGGCCGCATGACGATCGCGGCGAGCTGCACGGCTTTTACCACCCGCGACCGGACAACGGGCCGCCGATAATCGTGCTGTGGATGCGCACGGCGCAACGCCGGCGCGTCGTCGCGTTCCGCACGTTTCTGCGCACGCTGCTGCATGAGCTTTGCCATCATTTCGACTATGCGCTGCTCGATCTCGCGCACTCATTTCATACCGAAGGTTTCTACCGGCGCGAATCGAGTCTTTTTCGACAGGTTGTTGCGGCGGCGGGTGAGTAGGGTAGCGGAAGCGCTGTCGGGCTCTTCTGAAACGTTGTAGCGCTTTGAGCGCTGGTTCCGCGCGCACGGATTGACCCGTCTGCTTTTTTGACGTGGCCGGGCTCCTGACAACGAATCCACAGACGGCCCGTGGGAAAGCGCGTTGTTTCACCGATTGTATGCGTGCAGCATGTGCTCTACGTTGCGACTAAAACCCAGGCCATGAAAAAACTCGACTCTCTCGTGCAGGTACCCGAGATCCCTGCAGGCGTTTCAACGCGCAGTTACGTTGAACGAGCAGACGTTCGCCGGCGCGTTTTCGCCACGTCGTGGCGCGCCGTCGTCGAATATTCGTTGCGCCGCACGGCGACGCTCGCCGCGGCTGTTTTGCTTCCAGCACTTGCGGGTTGCCAGTCGTTGTCCACGGCGCCGGTTCAGCCGCCCATCGTGCACCTCACGGATTTGCGGATCCGCGACGTGCAGCTCTTCGAGCAGCGCTACACGATGTTGCTACGCGTCGAGAATCCAAATCCGCGAGAGCTGCCGATCAACGGAATGGCTTACCAGGTCTTACTGAACAAGATCGAGCTGGGGCGAGGCGCCAGCCCGCAATCGGTCACGATTCCCCCGTACGGCGAGAAGGTGGTGGAAGTCGACGTCGTCAGCAATACGTTTTCCCTGCTTCAGCGGGTGCGTGACATTGCGAGCGGGACGGCGAACGGCGTGAACGTCTCCATCATCGGGAACATGAGTGTTTCCAACAGCCCGCAGCCGCTTCCGTTCGATTTTCGCGCCGAATTCGGCGGCCGCTCGTAATATTCTTATATCCACCGGCTATAGCGGGTTGATTTGCCGGACCGCCGCCCGTATTGCATCGTGGTAAAATTTTTGCGTTTTCCGCGTTCTATTTCTCGGGTGGCTTCCCAAAGCCCTTCTCTCTACGTCAGGAGGATTTCATGGCAATACAACTTGGTGATATAGCGCCCGACTTCGAGGCCGACACTACGGAAGGTCGGATACGTTTCCATGAATGGATCGGCGACGGTTGGGCGGTGTTGTTTTCACATCCGAAAGATTTCACGCCCGTCTGCACGACCGAGCTGGGCGCCGTCGCCAAGCTCAAACCGGAGTTCGATAAGCGCAAGGTCAAAGTCGTCGGTCTGAGCGTCGATTCCGTCGACGATCACAAACGCTGGGCCAAGGACATTGGCGATGCCACCGGTGCGTCGCCCAACTATCCGCTGATCGGCGACACCGACCTGAAGGTGTCGAAGCTCTACGGCATGATCCATCCGAACGCCAGCGGCAATGCGCAGGGGCGTACCGCGACCGACAACGCCACGGTGCGTTCCGTCTTCATCATTGGCCCGGACAAGCGCGTGAAACTCGTGTTGACCTATCCGATGAGCGTCGGGCGCAACTTTCAGGAAGTCTTGCGCTCGATCGACGCGCTGCAGTTGAACGCCAAACACAACGTGGCGACCCCCGCCGATTGGAAGCAGGGCCAAGACGTGATCATTCCGACATCGGTGGCTGATGAACAGGCGCGGCAGAAGTTCCCGGGCGGTTGGAAGACGCTCAAGCCATACCTGAGGGTGGTGCCGCCTCCGCAGTAATCGTCTCGGTTGCGCCAGAAAGTCGACGCCCGGTTATTACCGGGCGTTTTTTTGGGCGCACTCATTGGCTTGCGCGGCGCCCAACCGCAGCTGGTACGGGCCTTGCAAACGCTTCTCCGAAAAAGGAGTACGGATGAGCGTCGAGTTGCCCAGAGACAATGTAACGCCGTCAAGCGGAGCGATGCCGAGTGCGCGCGGGCTCTACGTCGTCACCGACAACGCACAGCTTGGCGTCTTCGGCGAAAGGGGAGAATGGATTCTCGATCGTCAGCTGAGCGAGGCGCTTGCCCCGCAACTGCGCGAGCTGCTCGCGTCGTACTTGCGCGATCCGCAAGGCAGCGCCGCGCTCGTGGGTCTGCTGTACTCCGCGCCCGAACCGCGTCCGTGGAATAGTGCGACACTGCTGCTCGATGACGGGGTAGTCCGCCATATCTATCCGGTCGGCGGACCGCCAAGTCGCGACCTTACCGCGTTTCAAAAGAAGAACCGCGAAAAGAGCGTTTATCGGGGCGTCGAGCTTTTGATCGACTATCGCGACGACGCTGTACCCGACGAGGTCGTGTATTGTCCTCTGCTCTTCGATCGAGGCACTCGGCTTGGCCAATATCCGTGGGCGGTTTGCACGGGTGCGAAACAGAACGAGGTACGCGTCGCCGAAGTGCTGAATCTGATGTCGGTGTTGCCCAGCGGGCGGCGCAACATGCCGGAAGTGGCGGAATTGGTTCGCCGCACGCGGCACGATTTGATCCGCAAAGACTTGCGGCGCGCCACCGGGTTTACGCTCGCCGAGTTGCCGGTGAGCGCGAGCGAAGAAAGCGGAGGTGCGTTCTTCGACGTCGACAGGCGACACGAGCGTCACGAGACGTGGCCCGAGCGTTTGGCGGCGGCCGAGCTCGCGCAGCAGATGGAGCGCGTCGCGCAGGTGGAAAAGTGGTTGGAGCGGCCGCATCGGCCGGTCGATCCGGCGCTGCTGCGTCGTTTTCTCCGGTTTCGTGACTTGGAAAACGAACCGCTCGTGTTACTCGCAGCGAAGGCCCTCGTTCATACTGCGCCGGCCGGCGTGACGTTGCTCGCCATCGGCGCGAAAGACGCCTGGAATATGTTCCTACTCGAAGGGACGCTCTCGCTTGCCGCCCCCGACGGCGGCTCACTCCTGGTGAGCGCAGGTAGCACCCAGTCGGCGAGCCCGATCTCGTTCTTGAAGCCGCGTAAATACACTGTCGCCTCGGTTACGCCGGTGAGCTTTCTGTGGGTGCACGACGCGCTGCTCGACGCCGTACACCCGCGGCTGCCGCCGGGAAACCATTCAGCAATCGCGCTGAAGCGCTGACGCCCGTCTGCTGGTCAATCGTGCGTCGGCCGCGCACAATGACGCGTGTTCATCCTTCTGTCTTCCAATGACCCGACGCGTTTACGTTATCGAGAGTATCGTCTTCCTGTTGGTGCTCATTCCGTCCATGGGCTTCCTTACGTTGGGAGGCCCTGCCGATCGCCTCGGTTTTCCGGTCGTCGCGGTCGCCATCGTGCTGCATAACATCACCCTCACCGCGCTTGCGCTGTACCTCGTTTGGCGCAATGGCGATGGACTTCCCGCGGTGGGATGGCGACGCCGTGGCATACTGCGGGAGGCGTTGATTGGTGCGGCGCTGTTTGTTCCGTTGTTCTTCGGCATCGCAATCGTCCAATCGCTTCTGCATTTCGCGGGGTTGCCGGAGCCGACACCGCCGCCGTCTTTTCTTTTGCCGCGCTCGGGCGCGGATTACGCGCTCGCGCTTGCACTGCTGGTGGTCGTCGCCGTATCTGAAGAGACGGTGTTCCGAGGCTACTTGTTCCTTCGTTTCACGCAGGCAACCGGCAGCCGCCTCGCCGCGGTTTTGGCGTCATCCGCGTTGTTCGCGCTAGGGCACGCGTACGAAGGCTTGCTCGGTGTCGTCGCCGTCGGTGTCATTGGCCTGGCGTTTGCGCTGGTCTATTTGTGGCGAGGCAGCCTCGTCGCGCCCATGACGATGCATTTCATTCAGAACTTTATCGGCCTGCTCATCGCCCCGAAATTCCTGACGGGCTGAGCAGTAGCGTCCGTTCGTGCGTCGGTGACAACGAATGGGCGCATCCGATGTGCTCGGGGCGCCCATCGATTAAGCCGAGACGCGAGCGGCAACGACGCCGCGTTGGCGCTCTAGGATTCCGCGACGATAGGCTCGATATAAATTTCGACCCGCCGATTCAGCCGCCGGCCTTCGGCCGTCGTGTTGCTGGCGCGAGGCGCTTTCTCGCCGCGTCCTTCCGCCGCAAGGCGCTCGGGAATTACGCCATGGCTGCCGAAATACTGCGATACGGCATGGGCGCGTCGTTCGGACAGACTCTGGTTGTACTTGTCCGTGCCGACGTTGTCGGTGTGCCCGACGATCGTGAGATGGGTCTTCCCGTAGCGGCTTACCACGTCAGAGATCTTGTCCATGGTGCTGTTGAAGCCGGGCTTGATCTGCGCCGAGTCGAACTCGAACGCCGTCTGATCCGTCATCGTGACACGCAGGATATCGCCCGCGAGCTTCTCTACCTGGATCGCGCCGCTGTTACGTTCCGGTCCGAGCACTCTTTCGAGATCCTGTTTCTGTTTGTCCATGTAGGCGCCGACCGCGGTCCCGGCCAGGCCGCCGCCCACGGCGCCGATCAATATGCCTTTCTTCTTGTTTTTCGCCGCGATTCCGCCGACGACCGCTCCGGTCGCCGCGCCGATGATGGCACCGCGTTGGGTATCGGTCATGGGTGCGCCGTTCGTGGCGCAGGCGGCGATGCTCATAGCGGTTAGCGCGATGACAAAAATGGACAAACGGGAGCGTTTCATGCGATTCCTCGGATTTGCTTTGTCTCACTATATATATCACGCCGCAAAATGACGTTTAGCACGCGACGCCATGGAGTGGTTTCACAAGCGATTCGTGATGTTACGACGGCCGCGCGAAAGGGTGTCGCGCGCGGCGGCTTCAGTTCATGGATTCGAGGAGCAGCGGACGATAGCGCCGGACGCGGTCGTCATCTTCCCCGAGCATGTGAAATAAGGCGAGCAGGCCGTTGCGTCCGGCGTTGTCGCGGAAGGAGGGGTTGCGACGCGCGATCTCCAGCAAGTGCTGCATGGCGCCTTCGAAGTCGTTCTGTACGACTTTGGTCGCGGCGAGCTGATAACGCGCGTCGAGGTTGGTGGGATCCAGCGTGACCGTGCTTTCGAGCTTACCCACGGGCGGTGCATCCATCGAGATGCGGATAAACGTGAGGTGTGCGGTTAAATTCCGGATTTCCGGGTCGTCGCGCACGGCGTCGGGCATCGCACGCAGCAAATCTTCAGCCTGTTCGAATCGGCCGGCGAGGACAAGAAGCTTGACGACGTCGATCGGCGTGCGCACATTGTCCGGCTCCATCAAAGCCGCTTCGGTCGCGAGTTGCAGGCCGCGTGCATTGTCTCCAACGCCGTAAGCTTTGACGGCTTCGGCATACAGTCGGTTGGCGCCACGCAGCGCGATATGTTTGCCGATGAAAGCGCGGAGGCCGGGTTCCGAGTCGTCGTCGATCAGCGTATCGACCAGCTGGCCGTCGCGGTACAGCGCGATGGTCGGCACGTGCTCGATTCCGTGCTCGCGTGTAAACGGCTCGTTCGCGTCCACGTTGAGAAGAGCAGCGGCGAAGCGCCCGTTGCACTGAGTCGCCAGCCGGATCAAGCGCGGCACGAGCATCAGGCTGGCGCTCACCTTCGGCGACCAGTAAATCACGACCACCGGGTTGTTCACCGAGGTCTTGAGGACCAAGTTGGCGAAGCTGTCGGCCCCGACGTCGAAAATATAGGGGGGATTTGCCATGCGCAGCGTAACAATACAGAAAACGGTCGAGTCAGCTCAAGCAGCGCGCGGTATAATTCCCCCTGTTTACTTCGAGGGTGCAGCGTGCCCCGCGAGGAATACCGCGCGAAGAATCGCGGTCTTGCAAACGTGTCGTTGTCGTTCTTGCGGCTTCGAGGCGGGGCGGGGGACAGTAAGAATCCGATAGCGCGACGGCACGCGGCTTCCGAAGCGCGCGCGGGGTTGGATCCGAACGCCGCCGAAGCACAAGCAGATGGAGGTGCGCTTGAATCGCATCAGCAATGTCAACGTGGTCTCGCAGGAGCTGCTGCCGACGCCGGAGCAGGTGAAGGCGGCGCTGCCGCTTTCGCCCGTGGCCGAGCGCACGGTACTGAGCGGCCGCGATATCGTGCGCCGTATTCTGGCGCGCCGCGATTCGCGGCTGTTCGTGGTCGTCGGCCCGTGCTCCATTCATGATATCGCGGCCGCGAAAGAATACGCCGGGCGCCTGCGGACCCTCGCAGGCGAAGTGGCGGATACGCTGGTGTTGATCATGCGCGTGTATTTCGAAAAGCCGCGCACGACCGTCGGCTGGAAGGGCCTCATCAACGATCCATTCATGGACGATTCTTTTCATATCGAGAAGGGACTCTTCCTCGCCCGCGAGTTGTTGCTGCATCTCGCCGAGGAGGGCCTGCCCGCGGCGACAGAGGCGCTCGATCCGATCACGCCGCAATATCTTTCCGATCTCGTCACCTGGTCGGCTATCGGCGCCCGAACCACCGAGTCGCAGACGCATCGCGAGATGGCGAGCGGGCTGTCGATGCCGGTTGGCTTCAAGAACGCCACCGACGGCAGCCTGACCGTCGCGATCAACGCGCTCAAGTCGGTGTCGCAGCCGCATCATTTTCTCGGCATCAACCAGGACGGGCAGTGCGCGGTGTTCCGCACCCGTGGCAACGCCGACGCGCACATCGTTCTCCGCGGCGGCGGCAGCCGGCCGAATTACGATTCGGTGAGCGTCACGATCTGCGAGCAGGAGCTGGCGCGCAATGGACTCGTGCCGAACATCGTCATCGACTGCTCGCACGGGAATTCCAACAAAGATCCCGCGTTGCAACCGCTGGTGGCGGAGGACTGCGCGCATCAGATCATCGAAGGCAATCAATCCATCGTTGGGTTGATGCTCGAAAGCAATCTGCATTGGGGCAATCAGCCGATCCCGAAGGACCTGAAGCAATTGAAGCACGGCGTGTCGGTAACCGACGCCTGCATCGACTGGCCGACTACGGAGAAGTTGATCCGCGGGCTGCGCGCGAAGTTGAAGGACGTGCTGCGCGTGCGCGCCGGCCGCGCCGCCTAAGGGTTCGCATGGCGCTGCGGAACACGGACCATTCGTGGGGTGCACTTGCCCGGCTGATGCACTGGGCGATCGCGCTTCTCATTTTTACGCAGTTCGCCCTGGGTTGGATGGCGGTGAGCTGGCGTCTGTCGCCAACCAAGCTGAATCTCTATGTCTGGCACAAGTCGATCGGCATTTTGATACTGTTACTGGTCGTCCTGCGCGTCGTCTGGCGTTTCGTCAACCGGACGCCGGCTTTGCCCGCCGATACGCCGCCGTTCGAGCGGGCCGGTGCGCACGCGAGCCATGCGCTTCTCTACGTGCTGATGCTCGCGATGCCGCTGTCCGGCTGGGTGATCAACTCCGCGTCGAACATTCCGTTGCGCGTGTTTTGGTTGTTTCCGCTGCCTTCGATCGTTGCGGCCGATAAGGCGGTAGAGGCGATTGCCAAACAAGTACATTTCAGCCTATTCATCGTGCTCGCGATCGTTGTGGCGCTGCACATCGCGGCGGCGCTCCGCCACCATATCGTCAAACGCAATGACGTGCTGACACGCATGCTTACCGGAGGAACAAGGATATGAGTCGCCACGCGTGCGCTTTCGGCGCGCTGATTTTAATGACGGTTACGGCCCATGCCGCCGATTGGCGCTTAGATCCCGCCGGGAGCAAGCTGACGTTCAAGTCGTCGTATCAGGGTCAGGCGGCCCCGGGCGAATTCAAAAAGTTCAACACGCAGATGCGTTTCGATCCCGCACGTCCCGCGGACGGCCGGCTTGACGTGATCGTAAAGCTCGACAGCTTCGACATGGGAAGCTCGGAGATCAACGACGCGATCCGCGAGCCTGACTGGTTCGACCTGAAGCGCTTTCCGGACGGCGAATTCCACAGCGCCGAGATCCGCCAGACGGCGCCGGGGCGGTATTTGGCGCGCGGGACCCTGCGGCTCAAGGGAACGCAACAACCGGTCGAGGTGCCTTTTACGTGGAAGGACGGCGGCAAAAGCGCGCAGATGGCGGGCGAGTTGAAGCTCAATCGCAGCAACTTCGGCATCGGCACCGGCGAATGGAAGTCGGGCGACGTGATTGGTTTGGACGTCGTCGTCGACTTCGATGTTCGTTTGCAACGAGTTAAGTAGATGTCGTTGCGAGAGCGGGCATCGCGCCCTTACAACGCGCCTGCACTGGCCGTCGTCGTTACGCTACTCGTTGTCCTCGCCGGCTGCGCCGCGCCGCCCACGGCACCCGTCGCCGAGCAGCCAACGGTTCCAGCCAGGTTTCCGACCGAGTTCTATACGCAGGCGCTCGCGCAGGGCGAAGCAGTTTATCGTCTCGAACCCGAACGCTCCGAAATCGTCGTACGTGTGTATCGCGGCGGGTCGCTCGGGCGGTTCGGGCACGATCACGTTGTCGCGAGCCGCGACGTGCGCGGCTTTGTGCTCCTCGCGCGCCGCGGCGTGGACGCGCGCGCCGATTTGTATCTGCCGCTGGACTCTCTGAACGTCGATGAGCCGGCACGCCGTGCAAAAGCGGGCTTCGACACGCAGCCGACGCAATCCGATATCGACGGCACGCGGCGTAATATGATGGACAAGGTGCTCGAAGCGCAGCGCTATCCGTTCGTAACCCTGCACCTCACGCCTGCGCAGGGAGAGCCGCCGCAAATGAAACTGAATGCGGCGCTAACGATGCACGGAACGACGCGCACCTTTCCCGTCGAGGTCGAGATCGATACCGCGAGCGCCGGCACGCTTGAAGCACGCGGACGGTTTACGATCAATCAGACCGATTTCGGCATGACGCCGTACGCACTCTTCGGCGGCGCGCTGCGCGTGGAAGACAAGCTCGATGTTGATTTTGACCTGCACGGCGTGCGCATTGCGCCCGGCGCGATGTTGCAGAATTAGCCGTCTGGAATCATCCAGGTAACAGGCTGCTCGGCGGCTTATGTCGGCAAGCGAATGTCACCGCACCGATTAGTGGCAGGTGCGCCATTAACCACTAGAGTTAGGTGAGCGTTGACCGAAAACATAACGGCAACGTCGTAATGGCGTCACCCGATCACGCGGTTTGGAGATCGTTTAGCAATCTCTCGGCAGCCTGGGAGCTACGAAAAAATGGATCAACATCACAACGGGCCGTTCGGATCCTGCTGCGCAAATCTTTTTACGGCGATGAAGGAACCGCCGCACGCGTTTTTCTACGTGGGAAAGAACGACGTGTTTTATCTCACCGTCGGCTATACACGAACCGAACAAGGGCTAGGCTGGTTTGACCACGCCGTGATCTACTGTCCGTTTTGCGGCAAGGCATTGCAGTCGCGCGAAGACATCGCGAGGAAAAGCCAAGCGAGTAACTAAGCGACCGATTCGAACGGAAAACGAACGTTCGAACGCGCGGGCCGTTGCGCCGCCAGGCACCGAAAGAACCGGACCCTGCTGAAGGGTGCATGGGCTGACAGAAGCGTACCTTCGGTGACGATTTACCGGTTACCGCTGGAACCTTGCCTCGCCTGTGGTGTCGCCGCCGTCGTCGCCCCAATTTCCGCCGCGATAAGGTCGCGCCAGGTCAGCCCGGCGACAGCTTGGTTCGCCGCTGCCGTCAATCTTTCCACGATCGCATCGACAGCCGGGTCCGCCGGCGCGGTTCCGCGTTCGATGCCGGTCGAACGGATCGCGCGCAGCACGTCGCTCAATGGAACGGTATCAAGCGCGCACAGCGGCAGATAGCTCGGCGGCGTGTCGCGCGTGCGCGTGAGCAAACCTTGAGCGATGAAAGCGGCGAGGAGGTGCTCGATCGCCGGAACCGGGTGCTGCAACCGGCGCGCCAGCGCTTCCGCCGTCCAGGGTGGTCTGCCGCTGTAGTAGTGCTCGGCAATCATTCGCGCGAGCATGAGGCCGAGCCGCTCGCGCTTGCGGTTGCTGAGGAGCAGGCTCGTCTCGCGCGGCTCGCGGGTGATGCGCTCGGGGTGCTGATGGTAGTGCGCGATGGCGGCGCCGATCAGCAGGATCAGCCATGACGTGTACGTCCACAGAATGAAAAGGATCAGAATCGCGAAACTCGCGTAGACCGCGCGATACTGGCCCGAGTGCGTAACGAACGTGGCGAAGGCCCAGCCGGTGCTCTGCCACAGCACGCCGGCGACGATCGCGCCGACGAATGCCGAGCGCAGCCGCACTTTGGTATTCGGAATGAAAACGTAAAGCAGCAGGTATCCGCCGATGACCAGCAGATACGGCAAGACCTTGGCGGCGACGGTCACGAAACCGTGCAGCGGTTTGAGCCAGCCGCTCGATGCGGCTGATGCGGTGACGCCGAGCGCCGCGAAGAAAAGCAGCGGCCCGAGCACGATGACGGCGGCGTAGTCTCCCAGACGCCGGATAAGGCGCCGGCCGTGGCGCACGTGCCAGATGCTGTTGAATGCCTGCTCAACTTTGCGCACCAGGGTCGCGCTCGTGTAGATCAGCAGCCCGAAACCGACCGCGCCGAGCACGCCGACGCGCATGCGCGAAACGAACTGCAGCAACTGACGGGTGAACTCGACGCCTTTCTCTTGCAGCGGCGCGAGGAAGTTGAGCAGCATCGGCTCCAGCAACTGGTGCATGCCGAAGGCTTTGAGCACCGAGAATATGACCGCGAGGAACGGGATGAGCGCGAGCAGCGACGTGTAGACGAGGCTTGTTGCGTGCAGTCGGATCGGCCCCTGCACGATGTCGCGAGCGACGACCGTCACCACGCGCAGGCCGCGGATCAGCGCGGCCCGCGCCGGTCCTTGCTCGCCCGGATCGGCGTCCCAGACAAAGCGCTCGAGATCCTGCCGGCGCGCGCGGACGTTCATTGGGTGCAGTGGTTCGTCGTCAAAAAGGTACCAGCGTTTATCTTAGCAGGGCCGAGCGCGGTGGTTTTGCGGTTTACTAACCGTTGAATATGATTTTTGAACCGCAGAGGACGCAAAGGACGCGGAGGAAGGCAATAAAAGTCAGATGAGGCGATGCAACGTTTCCGGCGTCCAAACGGAATTGAACCGCTGAGGGGGCGCCTGATACTAACCGTTAAAGATGATTTTGAACCGCAGAGGACGCAAAGGACGCAGAGGAAGGCAGTAAAAGTCAGATAAGTGGACCCAAACGTTTCTGAAAGTCGGAATTCGTTTCGATCCGTTCGAAATACCTTTCCACGAAAGCTTTTTACTCTGCGTCCTCCGCGTCCTCTGCGGTTGAAATTAATAAAGGTGTCTGTCCCCGGCGCAGCGATTGCGTATAATCTCGCGCCGTTAAATATGATTTTTAAA
>JBJMVQ010000010.1:0-45444 GCA_045810625.1 Sulfurifustis sp. | reverse complement strand
GTGCTGCCGGCGCCGGATGCGCTGCGGAGGTGGATTTCGCCGCCCAGCAGGTTGGAGAGTTCGCGGCTGATGGCGAGGCCGAGACCGGTGCCGCCGTATTTCCGGCTGGTGCTGGCGTCGGCCTGCTGGAATGCCTCGAAGATGATCTTCTGCTTCTCGAGCGGAATGCCGATGCCGGTATCGGAGACTTCGAAGGCGACCACCGCCTGGGACTCGTTGAGCACCGGGTGCTCCGGACCCCAGCCGCCGAGCGCGGCCGAGACGTTGAGCCGTACGCCGCCCTGGCCGGTGAATTTGAACGCGTTCGACAGGAGGTTCTTCAGCACCTGCTGCAGACGTTTGGCGTCGGTCATGATGCTGCGCGGCAGATTCGGATCGACATGCACCTCGAATGACAGCTGCCGGGTATCCGCCTCGTGGCGGAACGGCCGCGCGACCATGTCGAGAAGGTTTGCAAACGCAATCTCCTCGGCGTCCACGGTCACGGTTCCGGACTCGATCTTCGACAGGTCGAGAATGTCGCTGATCAGGTTCAAGAGGTCGGTGCCGGCGCCGTGAATGGTGCGGGCGAACTCGACCTGCCTGGCCGTGAGGTTGCCGTCGGGGTTGTCCGTGAGCTGCTGGCCCAGGATCAGGATGCTGTTGAGCGGCGTGCGCAGCTCGTGCGACATGTTGGCGAGGAATTCCGACTTGTAGCGCGAGGTGAGGGCGAGCTCGGCCGCCTTGCTTTCGAGTGCGCGCCGCGCTTGCTCGATTTCCTCGTTCTTGCGTTCGACTTCCGCATTCTGGGCGGCGAGCAGCTGCGCTTTCTGGGCGAGCTCTTCGTTCGTCTGCTGCAGCTCGCGCTGCTGCGTTTGCAGCTCGATCGCCAGCTGCTGCGACTGCTTGAGCAGGCCCTCGGTGCGCATCGTCGCCTCGATCGTGTTCAATACGATGCCGACGATGTCGGTCAGCTGCTCGAGGAAGGCGATGTGCGACGCCGTAAATTCCTTGAGCGAAGCGAGCTCGATCACCGCCTTGACTTGGCCTTCGAACAGCACCGGCAGCACGATCACCGTCCGCGGCTGTACCGTGATCAAACCGGAGCTGATCTTGATGGACTCGGGGGGAAGGTCGGTGATGATCAAGCGATGCCGCTCGTAGACGCACTGACCGACCAGGCCTTCGCCGACAGCGTACTCGCGCGCCCCCTCGTGGGTCTCGGCGGTCGCATATCCGGCGAGCTGGCGCAGGCGCGGTCCGCGTTCCGTCTCGCCCATCATGTACATGAGCCCCTGATGTGCGTCGACGAGCGGCGCGAGCTCGGACAGCAGCATCTGCGCGACGGTGAAGAGATCGCGCTGACCCTGCATCATGCGCGAGAACTTGGCGAGGTTGGTCTTGAGCCAGTCCTGCTCGGTGTTGCGGTCGGTGGTGTCGCGCAGGTTGCGGATCATCGCATTGATGTAGTTCTTGAGATCCGCGACTTCGCCCTTGGCGTCCACCTGGATGTAACGCGTCAGATCGCCTTTCGTGACCGCCGTAGCGACGTCGGCTATCGCGCGCACCTGCGTGGTGAGGTTCGCGGCGAGCAGGTTCACGTTCGCCGTGAGATGCTTCCACGTGCCGGCGGCGCCGGGCACGTTCGCCTGGCCGCCGAGTCGGCCTTCGACGCCCACTTCGCGCGCGACGGTCGTCACCTGGTCGGCGAAGATGGCGAGCGTATCGGTCATGCTGTTGATCGTGTCGGCGAGCGCCGCGACTTCGCCCTTCGATTCCACGGTGAGCTTTTGCGTGAGGTCGCCGTTCGCGACCGCCGTCACGACTTTGACGATGCCGCGCACCTGGTTCGTGAGGTTCGCGGCCATGACGTTCACGTTGTCCGTGAGGTCCTTCCAGGTACCCGCTACGCCTTTCACTTCCGCCTGGCCGCCGAGCTTGCCTTCGGTGCCGACCTCGCGCGCGACGCGCGTCACTTCCGCCGCGAACGCATTCAGCTGGTCCACCATCGTATTAATGGTGTTTTTCAGCTCGAGGATTTCGCCTTTGACGTCGACCGTGATCTTGCGGGAAAGATCGCCGCGCGCGATAGCCGTCGCGACTTCGGCGATGTTACGCACCTGCGCCGTGAGGTTGCCGGCCATCCAGTTCACGTTGTCGGTGAGGTCCTTCCAGGTACCCGCGACGCCCGGCACGCGCGCCTGACCGCCGAGCTTGCCTTCGGTACCAACTTCGCGCGCGACGCGTGTGACTTCGGCGGCGAAGGAGTTGAGCTGGTCCACCATCGTGTTGATGGTTTCTTTGAGCTGGAGAATTTCACCGCGCACGTCGACCGTGATCTTGCGGGAAAGATCGCCGTTCGCCACCGCCGTCGTTACTTCGGCGATGTTACGTACTTGGTTGGTGAGATTGTTCGCCATGGAGTTGACCGAGTCGGTCAAGTCCTTCCACGTACCGGCGACGCCCGGCGCCTGCGCCTGGCCGCCGAGCTTGCCTTCGGTGCCGACTTCGCGCGCCACGCGCGTCACTTCCGAGGCGAAGCCGTTCAGCTGGTCCACCATCGTGTTGATGGTGTTCTTGAGTGCGAGAATTTCGCCCTTCACGTCGACCGTGATCTTGCGGGAAAGATCGCCGCGCGCCACCGCCGTCGTCACTTCCGCGATGTTGCGCACCTGGCCGGTGAGGTTACCGGCCATCGAGTTCACGTTGTCGGTCAGGTCCTTCCACGTACCCGCAACGCCCGGCACCTGCGCCTGGCCGCCGAGCTTGCCGTCGGTACCGACTTCGCGCGCCACACGCGTCACTTCCGCCGCGAACGAGTTCAGCTGATCCACCATCGTATTAATGGTGTTCTTCAGCTCGAGGATTTCACCGCGCACGTCGACCGTGATCTTGCGGGAAAGATCGCCGCGTGCGACGGCGGTGGCCACTTCCGCGATGTTGCGCACCTGACCGGTGAGGTTGCCGGCCATCGAGTTCACGTTGTCGGTCAGGTCCTTCCACGTACCGGCGACGCCGGTTACTTCCGCCTGACCGCCGAGCTTGCCTTCGGTGCCGACTTCGCGCGCCACACGCGTCACTTCCGCCGCGAACGAGTTCAGCTGATCCACCATCGTATTAATGGTGTTCTTGAGCTCCAGAATTTCGCCTTTGACGTCGACGGTGATCTTGCGCGAGAGGTCGCCGCGCGCGATAGCCGTCGCGACTTCGGCGATGTTGCGCACCTGCGCCGTGAGGTTGCCGGCCATCGAGTTAACGTTGTCGGTGAGGTCCTTCCACGTACCCGCGACGCCCGGCACCTGCGCCTGACCGCCCAATTCTCCTTCGGTGCCGACTTCGCGCGCGACGCGCGTCACTTCCGACGCGAAGCCGTTCAGCTGGTCCACCATCGTATTGATGGTGTTTTTCAGCGCCAGAATCTCACCTTTGACGTCGACCGTGATCTTGCGCGAGAGGTCGCCGCGCGCCACGGCGGTTGTCACTTCGGCGATGTTACGTACCTGACTCGTCAGGTTCGTCGCCATCGCGTTCACGGAGTCGGTGAGGTCCTTCCAGGTGCCGGCGACACCCGGCACGATCGCCTGGCCGCCGAGCTTGCCGTCGGTACCGACTTCGCGCGCGACGCGCGTCACTTCCGACGCGAACGAACGCAGCTGGTCCACCATCGTATTGATGGCTTCTTTGAGCTGAAGAATTTCACCGCGCACGTCCACCGTGATCTTGCGCGACAAGTCGCCGTTCGCGACCGCAATCGTCACCTCGGAAATGTTGCGGACCTGCGCGGTGAGGTTGTTCGCCATGGAGTTGACGTTGTCGGTGAGGTCCTTCCACACGCCCGACACGCCCTTGACGACGGCTTGTCCGCCGAGCTTGCCTTCCGCACCGACTTCGCGCGCCACGCGCGTCACTTCGGACGTGAAGACGCTCATCTGATCGATCATCTTGTTGACGATCTTCGCCGAGCGCAGGAACTCGCCTTCGAGCGGCCGCCCTTCGACGTCGAGATGCATCGTCTGCGAGAGATCCCCTTTTGCCACTGCCGCGATCGAACGCGTCACTTCCGTCGTCGGCCAAAGCAGGTCCTCGATCAGCGTGTTGACCGAGTTTTCCATCGCCCCCCACGCGCCCGCTTGCCGCTCGCAACGGACCCTTTGGTTGGTTCGGCCCTTCTTGCCGACCGCGCTACCCACTCGCTCCAGCTCGGACGCGAGGCGCGCGTTGGCGGTGACGATATCGTTGAACGTGTCGGCGATTTTTCCCGCGATGCCCGTCCACTCAGCCGGCAAACGGACCGAGAAGTCGCCGTTCCGCATCGCCTGGAGGGCATGCAACAGTTCGCGGGCGTCGAGCCCGGCGTCGGAGGGGAAGTAATCGGGTCGCGCGTCGACGACGGTGCGATTTTCTTGCGATTCCATATAGGTCTTCCCGTTGAGGTTCTTCTTCGAGAGATGAGCGCAAGGCGCTGTAATGAAAAGATTGGATCGTTTCCCGAGCAACCGCTGGGTGCGGTTCGGTGTCCACACTGGTTGCCAAGTCGGTGGCGCGACTCTCGCTTAAGCTCAGCGAGTTCCCCGGCGTTCGCGCCATGGTCGAGCGGAAAGTTACCTACCGGATGAGCCAAGCACAACAGCGAGCACTCAGGTAAACACCTGAGTGACCGGGCACACTTCTTAGTCCAAGGGGCTAGCTACTAATGGGGCGGGCGAACTACTTCTTCGTGCGCTGCTCGTAGGCCTCGACGAGGGCCCACTTTTCCTTTGGCGATAGAAGCCGCAAAGCACATTCGCGCATCAGCGCAGCCGGACGGCCCTCGCAGGTTTCCTGATAGCGGACGCGGACGGGCCGACGGCTACGCGTGTAGCGCGCTCCTGTACCTTCATTGTGCTCGTTGACGCGCCGCTCGATGTCGTTGGTGATGCCGGTGTAGAGCGATCCGTCCCGGCACTCGACCATGTAGACGAACCAGGGGCTATCGGACGCGGGCGCGCGTCCGGTCGGAGAGGTGGCCATGATCGTTAGGCGTCGGGAGGGAAGGCGTGCCGACACCGGCTCGTGCCGGTGCGGTGGATTCTTGCGGCGCTGTGGGTGGGTTTGGGCATGAATCAGTTGATGCGCGAAACCATGCGCTCTAGCTCGACCATGCGTCGATGCAGCTCGCCCCCGTCCGGATCTCCCGGATTGAGGGAGAGATAGCGGCGCAGATCCGCGAGCGCCGGGCGGAAGCACTCGAGCCGGTCGTAGAGTTGCGCGCGCTCGCGGATTTCTTCGGCGAGGTCCGGCGCGAGCAGCAGGATGCGGTCGCTTACCGTGAGCGCCTTCGCGTGATCATTGTTATTCATATAAATGGCTTTTAGGTTGCGCAGCATGCGCAGCAGGATTTCCTTCTTGCCGGCCGCCTGCAGCAGCGGCGCGAGCGGCGCGGACGGCGCATTTTCTTCCCCGAAGCGCTCACGCAATCGCTGGACCAGATCCTCTTCGCTCAGCGCGACGCCGCCCGAGAACGGATCGAGCACGATATCGCCCACCTCCGTTTCGGACTTCACCAGGAAATGACCCGGGAACGAGATTCCCTGGAACGTGAGGTCGATGCGCCGGCCGATCTCGATGTACAAGATCGACAGCGTGATGGGGATGCCGAGCTTGCGATCGAGCACTTCGTTCAAGAAGCTGTTGCGGGGATCGTAGTAGTCGTCGGTGTTGCCGCTGAAGCCCTGCACTTCGAACAAAAACTCGTTCAGCGCAACGACTCTATCCTCGAAGCTCGCCTCTGCGGATAACCGGTTGCGCACGCCGGCGGCGAGCTCGTCGAGCTTGTACAGATAATTAGCCACATCGATTCCAGGGTATTCATCGGCTGCCATCAGCAACGCCGCTTCGGCCAGGTTGATCTCATCGTCCGGCCGTTCGAGCAGGTCCTTCAGTCTATCGGTAGCCGCTGCGTGCATTGTGCGCGCGCTCGTTGTGTTTTATGGATTAACTATAGCAAAGGCGCTGAAGGCGACAGCCGCTGTCAGCGGCGACTGACAAAAAACGTCACTATAAATTTTTTCTGTCGTTCGACCGCGCCGCGTTGCAGTTCGTGGTGGTACGCCGCTTTATCGACGGTGGTTCGCAAGATAAAGCCACGTATCGACGACGGCGTCCGGGTTGAGCGAGACGCTGTCGATGCCTTGTTGCACCAGCCAGTCGGCGAGGTCCGGGTGATCCGAGGGGCCTTGCCCGCAGATGCCGATGTATTTGCCTTGGCGTTTGCAGGCGCCGATCGCGCGCGCGAGCAAGGCCTTGACCGCCGGGTCGCGTTCGTCGAACGCGCCGGCGATGGCGCCGGAATCGCGGTCCAGGCCGAGCGTCAACTGCGTGAGATCGTTCGAGCCGATCGAGAAGCCGTCGAAATGCTCGAGGAATTCATCGGCGAGCAGGGCATTCGACGGTAGCTCACACATCATGATCAGCTTCAGGCCGTTCTCGCCGCGGCGCAGGCCGTTGGCGGCGAGCAGATCGACCACTGCGCGCGCTTCGGTAACGGTGCGCACGAACGGCACCATGATTTCGACGTTCGTCAGTCCCATGTCTTCGCGCACGCGTTTTAGCGCGCGGCATTCGAGATGGAAGCAATCGCGAAACGACGCCGCGACGTAGCGCGAGGCACCGCGAAAGCCGAGCATGGGATTTTCTTCACGCGGTTCATAGCGACTGCCGCCGATGAGATTCGCATACTCGTTCGACTTGAAGTCGGAGAGCCGGACGATCACGGGCTTCGGGTGGAACGCGGCCGCAAGCGTGGCGATGCCCTCGGCAAGTTTCTCGACGTAGAACTGCACCGGATCGCCGTAACCCGCGACGCGCTCCACGATCGCGCGTTTTACATCCTCCGCCTGGCGGTCGAATTCGAGCACCGCCTTCGGGTGGATGCCGATCATGCGATTGATGATGAACTCGAGCCGCGCGAGGCCGATGCCGTGGTTCGGCAGCCACTGAAAGTCGAACGCGCGTTCCGGGTTGCCGACGTTCATCATCACCTTCACCGGGATCGGCGGCATTTTTTCCATGTTCACTTCGCGCACCTCGAAGTCGAGCAGCCCGTCGTAGACTTTGCCGGTCTCGCCTTCGGCGCATGAGACGGTTACCGCGGCTCCGGGTTTGATCGATTCGGTTGCGTCGCCGCAGCCGACCACCGCCGGAATACCCAGCTCGCGCGCGACGATGGCGGCGTGGCAGGTGCGGCCGCCGCGGTTGGTGACGATTGCGGCCGCTCGCTTCATGACCGGCTCCCAGTCGGGATCGGTCATGTCGGTAACGAGCACGTCGCCGGGACGGACTTCATGAAGCTCGTCGGTTCCCTGAATCACGCGTGCCGGACCCGCGCCGATGCGCGCGCCGATCGCGCGGCCGGTGACGAGCACCTCTCCCGGGCGCTTCAAATGAAAGCGTTGCAGCTTGTCGACCTGTCCTCGGCTTCTGACGGTTTCGGGGCGCGCTTGCAGGATGTAAATCTTCCCGTCGCTTCCGTCCTTGCCCCATTCGATGTCCATCGGCCGGCCATAGTGCTCCTCGATGATGAGCGCCTGGCGTGCGAGGGCTTCGACATCGGTATCGCTGATGCAGAAGCGCATGCGGTCTGCCGTCGGTACCTCGACCGTGCGCGTCGCCGCGCCGTCGCTCGCGGCCTCGGCGTACACCATCTTGATTGCCTTCTCACCGCGCATGCGTTTGATAATCGCGCGGTGCCCGGCGCGCAGCGTCGGCTTGAATACGTAGAACTCGTCTGGGTTGACCGCGCCCTGTACGACGGTTTCGCCGAGGCCGTAAGCGGCAGTGATGAACACCGCGTCGCGGAAGCCGGATTCGGTATCGAGCGTGAAGACGACACCGCTCGCGCCGATATCGCTTCGCACCATGCGCTGCACGCCTGCCGATAGCGCAACCGCGTTGTGATCGAAGCCGTGATGCACGCGATAGCTGATCGCGCGATCATTGAAGAGCGAAGCGAACACGCGCTTGACCGCATGCAGCACGTCCGGCAAGCCGCGCACGTTAAGGAAAGTCTCTTGCTGGCCCGCGAACGACGCCTCGGGCAAATCTTCAGCCGTTGCCGAAGATCGCACGGCGACGGCAAGGTCGCCGCCCGCTTCGTGCTCGAGCCGCTCGAACGCCGCGGTGATTGCGCGTTCGAGCTCGCCGGGGAGCTGCGCCGCCTCGATCCAGCCGCGAATTTCCCGGCCGGCCATGGCGAGTGCGGCCACGTCGTCGACGTTGAGTCGCGCGAGGCGCTCGCGGATGCGCTCGGTGAGCCGGTTTTGATCGAGGAAGGCGCGAAACGCATCGGCGGTCGTGGCAAAGCCGCCGGGCACGCGTACGCCGGCGGTGCTCAAGTGCCGAATCATCTCCCCAAGCGAAGCGTTCTTGCCGCCCACGCGCGGCACGTCGTTCATCTGCAGGGATTCGAACCGGACCACCCACTCGTTCATTGTTTTCTCCCGTCAAGAGAGTATCGATTTCGACGATCGCCGCTGCGGGGCGATTTCATTCCTCGCCTTCTGGCACAATAGCCGGGAAATGGAACGCGACGTCTTCTTCATTTCCGACCGCACCGGCATTACGGCCGAGACCCTCGGCCTGAGCCTGCTCGCGCAGTTTAACGGTATTAAATTCAAGCGCCATACGCGCCGTTTCGTAGATTCGCTCGACAAAGCCCGTTCGGCCGCCGAGGAGATCCGCAGGACCGCGCGCGAAACTGGAATGCGCCCCGTCGTATTCAGCACGCTCATTGATGAGGAAATGCGCCGCACTGTCGCGGGTGCCGACGCGGTTTTCTTTGATCTGGTCGATACGTTTATTTCCCCGCTCGAGATCGCATTGCAGCAGCGCTCTTCGCATGCGATCGGCCGATCGCGCGAGGCCGTCGATCAGACCAAGTACACGGTGCGGATGGACGCGGTCAACTTCGCGCTCATGACCGACGACGGCTTGCACACGCAAGACTACGGGCGCGCCGACGTCATCATTGTCGGCGTGTCGCGATCGGGCAAAACGCCCACGTGCCTTTATCTCGCGCTCACTTTCGGCATCTATGCCGCGAACTACCCGCTCACGGATGAAGATCTGGAAGAACCCCAGTTGCCGACGGTGCTCGCGCCGCACCGCGCGCGCCTGTTTGGGTTGTCGATCGATCCGATTCGGCTGCATCAGATCCGGCGCGAACGAAAGGCGGACGGCAGTTATGCGACGCTCAAGCGCTGCCAATACGAGACGGCCCAAGCCGAAGCGTTGTTTGCCGCGGAGAACATCCCGTATTTGGGCGCGACGACGATGTCGGTGGAAGAGATTTCGAGCACGTTACTGCATCGCCTGAACCTGCAATGGCGCCTGTCCTAGCGTCGCGCGTGCTGTCGCTTCTTAAGGAACCGTAAAACAGTTGAGGTCGTCGGCGAACACGACTGGCCCGGCGTAGCGCGCGCGGATTACCCCAAGGGTGGTCTCCTCCGAGCCCAAGGTATCGCGCGTCCGGTGCGATAGCACGAGCCGCTTTACGCCGGCCTGGGCGGCCAGGCGTCCGATCGCCGAAGGTGTCAACTGAGCGGAGCGTTCCGCGCCGGCGCTGTTATCGATGACGGCGTGATGCGCGATCAGCAAATCGGCGTTCCGCGCAAGACGTTCGAGATTCGCCGCTTCGCCGTTCGCATCGCCGGTGAAAACCACGCTGCGATCGCCGACGCGCAGGCGCCAGGCCAGCATCGGCAACAGGCCCTGATTGACATAGGTGGCGGCGATCTGGAAGTGATCCGAGCGCATATCAATAATGCCGCCGTTGTCCTCGCGCCGCACACCGACGGCAGAAGCGCGCGTACCCACTTCGCGCGCCTCGAGCTTGAACCCTTCTTTGACCAGCGGGCTCAGCACGTCCCCCAGATGCCGGTAAGCGCCGCGGGTGCTGTCGAGAAGCGTCCGAACGAACGTGACCGTCGAGGGCGCGAGCCGGCTACCGGTCGGACCATAGAGCGGCAGCGGCTGCGTGCGGCCTTCCTGCAGCGCGAGCGAGACGAACGCCGGCAGATCGAGGGTGTGGTCGGCGTACAGTTGCGTGAAGAGCGCGAGCGCCAGATCCGAGGCACGTCCTCCCGTGCTCGTGAAGCGAGCCGCCGCACCGGGCCCGGCGTCGACAAGCGCGCGCGCTTTGCCGCCAATCCAGACAACGTAGCCGCTTCCAGCGCGGCCGTTCGCCAAGTCGGGTCCACCCGAACCCAGCACCTGAACCTTGAATCCGGCGCTGTCGCAGGAATCCGGGGCGCTGCCGTGCGCCGGCCGGAAAGCGACGCAAGCGAGGAGTAGAACCAGGACGACCGCGTGGAGCCCGCGTATCACGCGGGCTCCATGCGGTCGATATGGTCAAGGCGGATCCGGGCTTTCTCTCCGGACGGCAGGCGACAATGTAGGAACTCTTCACCGGCGCACGTCTCGAGGTCGGTCGGCAAGATGAGTTGCGCGAAGAACACGTTGCCTTCGCGCCAAGTTAGACGCAGCCGCTCACGATGCATGATCGCCAGCTCGAGCCGCGAGTACACGTCGCAGGAAATGGGATGGTACATTTGATCCGGTGTGCGGCTCTCAGTCGTCGTCACGCCGTGTCTCCAGATGCTGTACGTTTCCGCCTTCGGCTGCCAAACGAAAAACGATCGGCCGGCAGCACACGGCGCAGTCTTCAATATAGTCCTGGTTGCCCGCGCTCGCGTCGACGGTCGTTTCGAAAGTCTCGCCGCAGTACGGGCATTGAACGGTGTGAAGCGTCACCATGATGCGGAGCTCGGGGGCGCTGGGTAGAACCTTGCGGTGAATAGAATCGTGCCGGCCTTCTCGCCGACGCCGGACATCCGGGCATTGCGAGCCCATATTAATGTTCCGCACATGTGAACGCTAATTCGGGAAACCGACACACGCTTAGCCAAGCGCAGGGAGTTGGAAGCATCAAGAAGGGTGCACGACTATTTGCACTAGGCTTGCCGATGCTGCAGAGGCGTTTGTTTGGCCGCCGAAGGCGGCCGCGATTACAGGATTTAGACCGGTTGCGGGACGAAACTGGAGCGAAAAGACAAAGCGCCCCATTCGGGGCGCTTTGCTCTTACGGCTTTAGGCCGCCTTGGCGACGCACTTCTTGTCTTTCTTGTTATAGACCTGCCCTTCCGGGCACTTCGATTTCTTGGCGGCCTTCTTGGTTTCCTTCTTACCGGAATCCTGCTTCATTTCCGGGGCCGGCTTGCTGTCGCCTTTCGGCGCCTCGTCGGCGGCATAGCTGGCAACCGCAAGCGACAGGGCGAACGCGCTCATCGTAGCAATCAGAAGATTTTTCATGTGCAACTCCTTTGTTCGATAAAGTCTATGTGCTGGACAGGGGAAACCCGCCATCGACGCCTCTTGAGCAACCAGCATGCCAGCAAGGATTTCCCGCGTTTTCAGGCGATTAGGCATTAAACCGGGAGCCCATTCTCGTTGTCTCCATCAAAATTTGTAGCTTTTAGTGGGGCTGTTTCGGAAATGCGGCGACGACGGAACATCGCGAAAACAAAAAGCGCTCCGGGTGGAGCGCTCTAAAAAACAGTTACGGAGGAATTATTGTACGTTTAGGTACCTGCTTTATTTTTTTCCCTCTTTCTTCTCCGGGCACTTTACATCTTTGCCGTCAACCTTCACGGTCTCACCGGCCTTCTTGTCCTTGCACGCCGCCGCGACCTTGTCCGCATTCGGGCCCATGTGCTTCATCGCGAACGCCGAGGTCGAAAGACCGGCCACAAAGACGAGCGCCATCAGGCTCAGCAGTGTCTTCTTCATAGTTAAGGCTCCTAAAAAGGGTTGTGGTGTTTACATATTTGCCACTGATTACCGGCATGCACTTCTTTGCCGTCAGCCCTTCAGCAAGCCGCATGCCATCTCCGGCCGCTGGCCCATCGTCTGACAGCCTTTATTAGTCAACCACTTGCCAAATAGCGTTCAGATGAAACAATTAATGGTACTGTTAAGAAACTACAAATTTCGTAGGTCGCTTCAAACAGGATAAACATTGTGTGGGGTTTGCCGGGCAAACTGCAGCGAAAGGTTCAGATCATCATTTCGGTGATCGTGGTGATACCCATGCTCGTTGCCGGGTGGGTGGCCGCGGAGTGGGTGTCCACTAGCTTCGAGAAGCGGCTGGAGGTGTGGATAGCGGACGCGGCACGGGCGAACCAGAACTGGCTACAGGCCTATCAGAACGATGCCGTGATGTTGGGGCGCGTGCTGGCAGACGATCCCGCCTACATCCCCGGCTTGACGCTGTACCCGGACGTGTCGCTTCCGTCCCCGATCGGACGTATCGCGCAGGAGATGGGGTTGAACCTCATGCAGGTGTACAGCCCCGAGGGAAAGCTTCTCTACTCGTCGATCCCCTTGCACGTCCAGACGAGTTGGGAGCACGGGCAAACCGAAGCCGTGCTTAAAGTCATCCGCAAGAACCAGACGATGCTGGCCGCCGTCGGCATCACGCCGGTCCCTCGCAAGGGAAAGCCGCAGTATTACCTCGTCCTCGGGAGCCTGCTCGGGGAGGATTTCGCCAACGAGCTTGCGCAACTGACCGGCCTGACGACGCGTCTTTATTACCGAGCGGGCGGTGATTACTACGACGCATTCTCGAACCCGGCACAGCCGGCGCCTCTGGCGCATCTCTCGAAGGAGGCGATGCAGCGGCTCGAGGTCGAGCGTAAACCGCTGTACAGCGCCTACGCCGAAAATGGCGAATACCGCGGGTTGTACACGCCAATTGTCGATACCACCGGGCGAGTCGAGGCGGTCATGTTCAGCGGTCTCGAACGGCGCTCGTTCCAAGATGTGCTAACCAACCGCGCGGCGCTTTTTTTCTGGATTGCGCTGCTCGGCGTGATCATCGGCGGTCTCACGGGTTTGCTGCTCAGTCGCTTGGTGTTGAAACCGATTGAGTACTTGCGTAACGGCGTCATGCAGCTCGCCGGGCGCAACTTCAATGCGAACGTCCCCATCCACTCGGACGACGAGCTCGGCGATCTCGCCAAGGCGTTCAACGCGATGGCGGCGCGATTGCGCGCTGCGCGTGACGAGGAGCAGCAGCGTTATCAACGGGACAAGCTCGCCGCGCTCGGTGAGCTGTCCGCGGCGTTGGCGCACGAGATTCGCAACCCGATCGGTGTCATCAATACTTCCGCCGCGATGCTGGAGAAGCCGGGACTCGACCCCGTGAAGAAAACCGAGCTGACGCGCATGCTGCGCGAGGAAAGTATGCGCGTCGCGCGTCTGGTGCAGGACTTCCTGCACTTGTCCCGGCATCGTCAGCCGAACTTTCGCGCCATTGACCCCGCGGCGCCACTCGAGCGCGCGCTCAGCGCGAGCTTGGCCGGCAACGATGGCGTGAGCGTGCAGCGTGAGTTTCGGCACAACGGCGTTCGCATTCTCGGGGACGCCGGTTTGCTCCAGCAGGCCTGGAGCAACATCTTCACGAACGCCGTGCAGGCGATGGCCGGGAACCCGCCGGCGGAGCTGCGTGTCGGTTCAGAACGGAACGGTGGCGAAATCGTTTTGTACGTCGAAGACAGCGGCCCTGGCGTACCGCCGGACATTATGCCGCGCTTGTTCGAGCCGTTTTTTACGACCAAAGAGCACGGCACCGGCCTAGGCCTGACGATCGCCTACACGCTGGCGGAAGCGAATGGCGGCCGACTCGAAGCATTGCCGCCGCGTCGGCGCGGCGCGCATTTCGTGATGCGCTTCACGATTTATGACGGCCCCGAGCAGCCGGATGAACGCGCAGCGGTGGAATAACGACGAGGGTTTGGCATGAGGCGTACTGTGCTGGTGGTGGATGACGAGCAGAACATGCAGGCGGTGATGCGCATGGTGCTCGAGGAAGCAGGGTATAACGTGCTGATCGCCGATTCCGGCGAGGCGGCGCTGCCGCATCTGGCGAGTCCGAAACTCGACGTCATTCTGAGCGACCTGAAGATGCCGGGCATGGGCGGCGAGGAGTTCGTGCGGCGCTGCCGGCAGCAGCGACCCGAAGTGCCGATCATCATCATCACTGCCCATGGCACGATACGCTCGGCGGTGACGAGCATCCGCGACGGCGCGGCGGACTATTTAACGAAGCCGTTCGAACCGGAGCAGCTCGAAATCGCCGTGCACAACGCGGTGAAGCTGCGCGATATTCTGAGCGAAAACGAGCGGCTCAAGGCCGCCGTCAGCGAATCGCGCTCCGGCCGGCGGCTGATCGGCGAAAGCCCGGCGTCGCGGCGACTGGTCGAGGAGATCAAGCGCGTCGCGCCGTACAAAACGAGCGTGCTCATCGCCGGTGAATCGGGCACGGGGAAGGAGCTGGTGGCGCGCACACTGCACGAGCTGTCGACGCGGCGCGACGGTCCCTGGGTCGCAATCAATTGTTCCGCCATTCCGCGCGATCTTCTGGAGAGCGAGCTGTTCGGGTACGTCAAAGGCGCGTTCACGGGCGCGAGCCAGAATCGCCCGGGCCGGCTCGAACAGGCGCAGGGCGGTACGTTGTTCCTGGACGAAATCGGCGACCTCGACCCGTCGCTGCAGGCGAAGTTGCTGCGCGTGCTGCAGGAGCGCGAATATTCGCCGCTCGGGAGCGACGAAGTGCGTGCGGTGGACGTGCGCTTTCTCGCCGCGAGCAACCGCGATCTGAAAGCGCTGGTGCGCGACGGCAAGTTCCGCGAGGACTTGTTCTACCGTCTGGATGTCTACAACATCGTGGTGCCGCCGTTGCGCGAACGCCGCGAAGATATTCCGCTATTGGTGCAGGCGTTCCTGAGCGAGTTGTCCGCGGAAATGAACAAGCACGTCACCGGCGTGACGCCCGCCGCGCTCGACGCCTTGAGCCGCTATCACTGGCCCGGAAATATTCGAGAGCTGCGCAACTGGCTCGAGCGCGCCGTGCTTTCGTGTCGCGGCGATAGGGTCGACGTCGGCGATCTGCCGCCCGGCATCGTAGCCCAGCCGACGGCGACCGCGGACAAGGTGCCGCTTTGGGAGAAGTCGAACGGTCACGGGCTCGACGACTGGCTGGCGGAGGTCGAGCGCCGCGCGATCCTGAACGCGCTCGCGCAGACGAACGGCGTGCAGGCGCATGCCGCAAAGCTGCTCGGCGTCAGCGAACGGAGCCTGTGGCACCGTGTCAAGAAGCTCGGCATTCAGATCAATCGCACTGTGAATTGAGCGCGTCGCGCGCCGGTCGTGCGGCCATGCGCGATCAGGGGATTTGCACGCCCGATCGCGTGGTTCCGCCGAGTTCCGCCGCGGGGCCCTTGGTAATAACATGAGCGTCCGGCCACCGCCGCAAGAGGTCGCCATGCGAAAATTTTTCGTACCCATCGACGGCTCCGAGAACTCTCTGCGCGCCGTGCACTACGCCGTTAGCCTCGCGCGCGACGAAAGACCAGCCGAGGTTTATGTCGCGACGGTTCAACCCGAGCCGTTTCTCTACGGCGAGATCGCGGTTTACGTAGATCGGGACAAGCTCGAGCGGGAGCGCCGCAACCAGGGCGAAGCGGTACTACGGCCCGCGGTCGACTTGCTGGCGAAGGCCGGCATTCGCTATCAGAAAGAAATCTTGACGGGAGGCATCGCGGAATCGATCGTGCGTTGCGCGGAGGAGTTGAAGTGCGACGTCATCGTGATGGGGACCCGCGGTATGGCGGCGTGGGGCAATCTTGTCATGGGGTCGGTCACGACCAAGGTCATCCACCTGACCAAACTACCGGTGACGTTGATCAAATAGATCTGCGGCGACTTTTTCGCGCGATGCTTGTTTCGGGCGGCGCTACCTCGCGCTGACCGTCGTCGTTATTCGATCTTCGTGACTCCGTTGTCCGTCCCGAGGAGCAGCACGTTGGCGGGCCGACGCGCAAATAGCCCGTTTGTCACGACCCCCGCGACGTGGTCGAGCTCGCTCTCCAACGAGACCGGATCGAGGATCTCGAGGTTGCGCACGTCGAGGATCACGTTGCCATTGTCCGTGACCACGCCTTCGCGCAGCGCCGGCTGCCCGCCGCGTTTCACCAGCTGGCGGGCGACGTACGATCGCGCCATCGGGATGACTTCCACCGGGAGCGGAAACTTGCCGAGTATGCCGACGAGCTTGGAATCGTCGGCGATGCAAACGAACTTTTCGCTCGCCGCAGCCACGATTTTTTCCCGTGTCAGCGCGCCGCCGCCGCCCTTGATCAGTTGCCGATGGCGCGTCGCTTCGTCGGCGCCGTCGACATAGAGGGGTAAGCCCCCGGTTGTGTTGAGATCGAGCACCCGGATGCCGGCTTGGCGCAGCCGCGCCTCGGTGGCGGCCGAGCTCGCCACCGCACCGTCGATGCGGCTTTTGATGCGGGCGAGCGCATCGATGAAGTGATTCGCCGTCGAACCGGTGCCGACCCCGACGATCATGCCGTTCTGCACGTACTCGATCGCCGCCGCCGCTGCCGCCTTTTTCTTTGTGTCCGCGTCCATCATCCTGCCTCTCGTCAACGTCAATCGAGAATAACGAGTCCAGATGTATTTATAAAGGTGAACTGTTAGATTAAGCGCGTCCCGATCGCGGCATTACAACAACGGGAACGGCCGGGATACGGAAGCACTCGCTTGTCGCAGCAATACATCAAAAGCATCTTGACCGCTCGCGTTTACGAGTTGGCGAAAGAAACGCCGCTCGAGCACGCGCCGATTCTGTCGCGCCGGTTGCAAAACGAGGTCTGGATCAAGCGCGAGGACGAGTCGCCGGTGTTCTCGTTCAAGTGGCGCGGCGCCTACAACAAAATGGCGAGCCTCGGTCCGGCCGAGCTCAAACGCGGCGTGGTCGCGGCGTCCGCCGGCAATCACGCCCAGGGCGTCGCGCTCTCGGCCAAGATGCTCGGCACGAAGAGCATCATCGTGATGCCGCGCACGACGCCGCAGATCAAAGTGACGGCGGTTCGCAATTTCGGCGCGCAGGTCGTGCTGCACGGAGACAATTACGACGCCGCCTATGCGCATGCGCGCAGCCTCGCGGCGGCCAAAGGTTTGACCTTCGTGCACCCGTACGACGATCCGAGCGTGATCGCCGGGCAGGGTACGATCGGTTTCGAGATTCTGAAGCAGCACTCGCAGAGCCTGCACGCGATTTTCGTTCCCGTCGGCGGCGGCGGACTCATTTCCGGGATCGCGGTGTACATCAAGCAGCTGCGGCCGGATGTGAAAATCATCGGCGTCGAGCCGGAAGACGCGGATGCGATGTACCGCTCGCTCGCGGCCGGCCGGCGCGTCCTGCTCGATCACGTCGGCATCTTCGCCGACGGCGTCGCCGTACGGCAGGTGGGCGAGGAGACGTTCAAGCTCTGCAAGAAGTACGTCGATGAAATCGTCGTCGTGACGAACGACGAGATTTGCGCGGCGATCAAGGATATCTTCGAAGACCGGCGCTCGGTGCTCGAACCCGCCGGCGCGCTCGGCTTCGCGGGCCTCAAGCGCTACGTCGAGCGCGAAAAGCTCAAGGGCAAACAACTGGTGACGATCGCCTCGGGCGCGAACGTCAATTTCGACCGGTTGCGCCACGTCGCCGAGCGTGCCGAGATCGGCGAGCGGCGCGAAGCGATTCTCGCCGTAACGATCCCGGAACGCCCCGGGTCGTTCCGCGAGTTCTGCGGGCTCGTCGGCGACCACAATATCACCGAGTTCAACTACCGTTACGCCGATCCGAAAGCGGCGCACATCTTCGTCGGACTCCAGGTGCAGGGCGGCCACGAAGTGAGCGCGCTGATGAAGACGCTGCGTGCCAAGGGCTACGCAACCGTCGACATGACCGACAACGAAATGGCGAAGCTGCATATCCGCCATCTCGTCGGCGGCCGCGCGCCAAACGCATTGCACGAGATTCTTTACCGCTTCGAGTTCCCGGAACGTCCCGGCGCGCTGCTCGATTTCCTGACCAAGATGGGCGGCGCTTGGAACATCAGCTTGTTCCATTATCGCAACCACGGCGCCGACTTCGGCCGCGTGCTCGTCGGCATGCAGGTGCCGCCGGCGGACAAGAAGAAATTTCAGGCGTTTCTGGACAACCTCGGCTACGAATACGCCGAAGAGACAGCGAATCCCGCTTACCGCATGTTTCTCGGATGACACGAGCCGCCCCGCGCGGCTTCAAGGAGGGACGTTATGCGAGTCAGCATCGGCACCTTCAATCTGAACAATCTTTTCTCGCGTTATAACTTCCAGGCGGAAATCGACACGATCGCGGAACCGGCCGTCGCGAGCGAGGTTAAATACACGTTCGGCGCGAACGACACGATCAAGCTGCGAACGTACCAGGGCCGTCTGATCAAGGCGAAAGAACCGGAGACGACGCTCCTCATCGCCGAACGGATCAAGCGAATGAAAGTGGATGTGCTCGCGGTCCAGGAAGTCGAAGACATCGATACGCTCCGCCAATTCAATCGCGATCACCTGAGCGGCATGTATCCACACGTGCTGCTGATCGAGGGTAACGATCCCCGTCTGATCGACGTAGGCGTGCTGTCGCGGTTCCCCATCGGCGGCTTCACGTCGTGGCAGCGTGCCGTGCACTCGAGCGCGGCCGATGTCCTCGTGTTCAGCCGCGATTTGATCGAAGTCGAGGTGCTGAACGCGACGCGCAGCGAAAAGCTCTTCACGCTCTTCAATACCCACTTGAAGAGCAACTATGTCGGGTTCGGTCCCGACGCGGAGGCGGAGCACGCCGCGGCCAACGAGCGGCGCCAGCGCCAGGCCGAGACGGTCGCGCGCATCATCAAGGCGCGCACGCGCCCGGATAGCCGCTTCGTGCTCGTCGGTGATATGAACGACCGGCCGGACTCGCCGTTCTTGCAAGGATTTGTCGCCGATGGGGACCTCAAGCTGGTGAACGGTTTGAAGAACCCGAAGGAAACGCGCCCGCCGAAAGCCGACAATCCGATGCCGGCGTCGCCGGCATGGACGCACCGATTCAAAGAAGCGAACCAGCCGGCGCGCTACGAGCTGTACGACCAAGTCTGGCTCAGTCCCGACCTCGCACCGCGACAGGTCGGCGCATGGATCGACCGTCGCACGAAGCACGCGGGCGACGGCTCGGATCACGATCCGGCGTGGGTCGAGCTGGAGTTGTAAAGCGGCCGCGCCGGAAGGCGCTTACTTCGCCGGAAGCCGTTCGACCTTCTGAATCACGACGTCGGTAACCGGCACGTTGCGGTGCGGCCCGGCGCTCTTGGTCGGTACCGCCGCGATCTTGTTGACCACGTCGAGCCCCTGCGTCACCTTGCCGAACACGGCGTAGCCCCATCCCTGCGTCGTTTTCTCGCGATGATCGAGAAACGCGTTATCGACCGTGTTGATGAAGAACTGCGCGGTCGCGGAGTTCGGGTCCGATGTGCGCGCCATCGCGATCGTACCCGTGACATTTTTCAGTCCGTTGTCGGCCTCGTTCTTGATCGGCGCATCCGTCGGCTTCTGCTTGAGCCCGGGCTCGAAGCCGCCGCCTTGGACCATGAAGCCGGGGATCACGCGATGGAAAATGGTGCCGTTGTAGAAACCGCGGTCGACGTAGTGGAGGAAATTTTCGGTCGAGACCGGCGCTTTTTGTGCGTCGAGTTCGATCTCGATCGTGCCGAGGGTCGTCGTCATGCGCACCTTCGGATTCGCCGCTGTTTTGTCGTCGGCGTGCGCTCCCGTTGTCGCGATCGTCAGCAGACTGGCGAGCGCGAGCGTGTACCATTCTTTCATCTAACGTTTCTCCTCGAAGATGTTTCCGGTTACTTTGGTTGCTCCATTTTCAAAATCGTCTCCCACTCCTGCCGCGTCACGGGCATGATCGAGAGCCGGTTGCCGCGAGCGAGCAGACGCATGCCCTTCAGCGCCGGGTTCTCGCGCAGCTCCGCAAGCGGCACGAGACGTTTTAATTTGCGCTGAAAGCGCACGTCGACCATGTACCAGTACGGCTTTTCCGGCGTGCTGCGGCTGTCGTGGTAGGGGCTCTTCGGATCCCACGAGGTGAAGTCGGGATATGCCTCCCGCACGATTTCGATGATGCCGGCGACCCCCGGCTCGGGACAGCTCGAATGATAGAAGAATGCGGCGTCGCCGCTGCGCATCGCGCGCATGAAGTTTCGCGCCTGAAAGTTGCGCACTCCGTCCCAGTGCTCTGTGCGGTTCGGACGGTTTTTCAGATCGTCGATCGAAAAAACGTCCGGCTCGCTTTTCATCAGCCAGTATCGTCGGGTGGCTTCGGGCATGCGGCGATTTTATCAGCAGCGCGCGGATCAGGAGGTCTGAATTCGCTTCAACCGCCAAGGACGCGAAGGACGCCAAGGAAAGATTTTCGAACCGAACAAGAAAAGACCCCGGCGTCCTTGGCGGTTAGACAGTAATGCATCAGATCTTCCTCAACTATCGACCGGTCCGGTCGCGGGCCCGTGGAATCAGCCGAGCGCTTTAGCGAAGAGCTGCCCGGCGTTTTGCGGGTTCATCTCGTCCAGCGCGAGACGTCGGATCGAACGGCTCTTGCCGCTCACCTCATCGATGTCGATGAGCACCGCACAAAGCGTTCCAATGCCTTGCGCCGGTTCGAAGCGTTCCGGCAGCTTGCGCACCATGCGCGTGAGTGTCTTCTGAATCTCTAGCCCGATGACCGATTCGTAACATCCGGTCATGCCGATATCGGAGATATAAGCGGTGCCGCCGGGCAAGACGCGCTCATCGGCGGTGGGTACGTGCGTATGCGTTCCGACGACGGCGCTGACGCGGCCGTCCAGGTACCAGCCGAGCGCCCACTTCTCCATCGTCGACTCGGCGTGAAAATCCACCACAACGATGTTCACGTCGTCGGGTTTTTGCGCGAGCGCTTCATCGGCGGCTCGAAATGGGCAGGCGAGCGCCTGAGGCATGAAGGCGTTGCCCATGAGGTTCAGCACGCCGATTCGCCGGCCGCGCGCCTCGGTTACGTACCAACCGGAGCCGGGCGTGCCGGCGGGATAGTTGTAGGGCCGGAGCAGCCGCGGTTCGCGCTCGATGTAGGTCAGCGCTTCCCGCTTGTCCCATGCGTGGTTGCCGTTCGTCATCACATCGACGCCGGCGGCGAACAGCTCTTCGGCGACGGCGGACGTGATACCGACGCCGCCGTCATCGGCGTTCTCGCCGTTGGCGACAATGAGGTCGAGTTGCAGGTGCTCACGCAGTTGCGCGAGGTGTGACGCGGCAGCGCGACGGCCGGGTGCGCCCATCACGTCGCCGATGACGAGCACGTTCATCGATCGAATCTCGTTTGTTCAGCGAGAGGTATCGTACACCGAGCGATCGGTGACGACGCCGTCCAAAGGAACGTCCCACGGGTCGGTCGGCAGCGTCGGGACGCGTTGAAAGTCGTGTGCCAGGCCGACGAGGTGCGGTTTGCGCATGTGCCGGCGATAACGACGAAACGCCAGACTGCGATCGTAGTAGCCGGCACCGCGGCCGAGCCGGTTGCCTTTCGGGTCGAACGCGACGAGCGGCAGCAGCAACAGATCGAGATCTTCCGCGCGCACGAGCCGCGCCGGTTCGACCTGCGGTTCGAGGATGCCGAAGCGATTCGGTCGTAGTTCGGTATCCGAGCCGAGCGGCGCAAACCACAACCGATCGTGTGTCAAACGCGACAGTACCGGCAGGAACGCTTGCTTACGCATCCGCGCGATGCGCTCGAGGATCGGGCGCGGATCGATTTCGCCGTCGTTCGGGTAATAACAGGCGATCCGACGGCTCACCCGGAATGCGCGCGTAGCGGCAAGGTTCGCGGCGACGCGCTCCGCGGCCAAGCGTTGCTCTTCCGCTGACAGTTGGCTGCGTCGGGCCCGCAGGCGGCGCCGCAACTCGATTTTGATCGGTAACGAAGCGGTCTTCGGCGATGAGGAGATTTTGCGCGAGCGGGCCTTCTTCTTCGCAGGCGCCGGTTTTCGCGCGGCGCGCTTCGTGAGCGTTTTCTTCTTGCGCGAGACGCGCGGCGCAGTCCGGCGTTTGCCGGTTTTGCGCGCGACGCGTTTTTTAGATTTACGACGTTTGCTGGCCACGGAATTATTTTTGTCGGAAGCTCGCCGCACGGAATGCGCGACGCGCGAAAATTCAGACGCCCTCCGCCTGTGCCGTGCTGACCGTTACACCTTGAACCAATCGGTTCAAGTGGGTGCCTAAGAGACGCTTCAGGCTTTCCGCTGCTAAGGCGGACTTGCACAACAGCATCTGCTGGTCGGCTCCCGAGGTGCGATAACTAGGTTCAAAGGAATGCCGGGACAGTCACAAACACCGCAGGGGGCGCATCAACAATAATATACCTGCCGCCCACCGCTGAAAAATTTATTTTTCCGGCCCTTGCACGGGGGTTGCGGTTGTGCTGCGCGGTGCTATTGCGTGCGCGGACGAGAACCGAGTGCGTTGTCGATCTTGCTCCGCAGCAGGCGCAATTTTTGTGTTGCGTCTTCCGAGAGCCCGCCGCGCGAGCGCAACTCCAGCAGCTCGTGGCTGATGTTGAGCGCCGCCATGATGGCGGTGCGCTCGCTGCCGATGACTTTGCCGCTCGCCTGCACTTCGCGCAGCTTGCGATCGAGATAAGCCGCCGCCGCGACGAGCGATTCGCGTTCCTCCGCCGGGCAGGCGACGATGTATTCCTTTCCGAGGATACTGATGACGACGCCGTCGTTCGCTTCCTTCATTGACTGCGCTCCAGCGCTTTCAAACGACTGATCATCGATTCAATGCGCTCACGCGCGACGCGGGTTTTCTCGAGCAGCTTCGTCCGTTCCGCTTGCAGGTTGTTGTGCTCGGACTTGAGGGATTGATTTTCACTTTGGAGGCGCTGGCACGCCTCGATCAGCTGGTCGATGCGGTTTTCGAGTTGCTTCAGATCGTCGCTTTCCACGCCGCTTCGGCCCCGGTGGACTTAGCGTCAATATAGGTTCGACTCGCTGCAAGGTCAACGCCTTAGGGAGACGTCCGCGGCTGACTAAACTCTCGGCGCGAGATGCTTTACCCTGTCTGCGGTTTCGCACGAGTGCACTCTTGGATTTCCCCGACTACGACGAACTGGATCACGCGCTGCGCGCCGCTGCGGTCGACCTGTCGGCTGCCGAGGCACATGGCATGATCGCCGCGGCGGCGAGCGTTCCGCAGCCGCCGGCGCTCGCCCGTCTGCTGTTCGGCGGCGCCGCCGCGCCGGCCGATGCGGACAGTCAGGAGCTGATGGCGCTCGCGACCGCGCTGTTCGACGACGTGCGCCGGCGACTCGCGGAAACCGACTTCGAATTCGAGCCGCTGCTCGGAGACGCGGAGTTGCCGATGCAAGTCGAACGCCTCGCCGAATGGGCGCGCGGTTACGTGCTTGGTCTCGGCCTCGCGGGCATCGGCGAGGCACGGCCGCTCCCTGGCGAGGCGGGTGAATTCGTCCGCGACGCGATGCAGATCGGCGAGGTGGAGATGGATCGTGGCATCGACACGGAGCAGCAGGAGCGCGAAGTGGCGGAAATCGTCGAGTACCTGCGCGTCGGCGTGCAGCTCGTATACGAGCAGATGCACCGTAACGCGTCGTAGGCCTAGCTCGGCGGCTTCCCGCCCGCGCGCCGCGCGCGGATGTCGTCCGCCGTCGCGCGGTAGGTCTCCGCGTACGGACCCCCGAGCGCGAGCGCGTGGCTGACGGCGGTTTCGGCTTCGTCCCACCGGCCCAGGTCGGCGAGCGTCTGTGCGAGGTTGTTGAAAGCGACGGCCGCGTCGGGATGGCGCTGCGCCGCCGCGCGATAAGCCTGTTCGGCGCCGCGAAGGTCGTGCAGCGCGTAGCGGCTGTTACCGAGCCCAAGCTGTGCGCCCAGACTGTCCGGCCAGCGGGCGAGTGCGGCACGATAAGCCGTGCTTGCGTCGGCCCATCGCTCCAGCCGCTCGAGCGCGACTATGGCTTGAAGGTAGCGCGTCTCCTCGGCGGTTTTTGGAAGACGACCGGGCGGCAGCACGACGATCGACCAGTACTCAGCGCGCCGCCACGTGCGCTCGAACACGGCGAGCGGCACGACGTGGCGTGCTTCGAGGCCGGAGTGCAACACCATCTCGTCGCGGTCGACATCGAAGCCGACGACGACGGCGTAATGCCATTTCGGATACCACGAAAGGCCGAGATTCTGCAGCACCACGACCGGATGCCCAGCGGCGACCTCCGCGAGCAGGTCGGTCAGCGCCGGACGCAATACATATGGTATGGCGCCGTGCCGCCGCGCACCGGCGAGCATCTCGACTTGCAAGCTGCCGCGGCGGGCGGGCGTATAGACTTCCGGCGTGAGCATATCGGGCGTCAGCTTGGCGCCGGCCCAATCGAGCGCCATCGCCAGCGCCGCCGGACCGCACTGGTAGTCTTCTTGCGCGAAGAAGGGGACGTCCTTCAGCTCGACCGGATCGGGAAACGCGGCGGACGTCAGGCGCGCAGATTGTAGCGACGTCGCGCAGCCGCCCAGCAACAGTATGCAACCGAAAAGGCCGCCCGCGACGGCGCGAGCGGCCGCCGACGCACGCATTCGCGCGTCAGTGTCTTACCGGCTTCTTGACGAACGGAAACACGTCGGTGAAGCCGAGGATGTCGGTGATGAGCAGAACGACAAACACGAACACGAGTACGCCGAGCGCATCGCCTCCGGCGGGCAGCTGATCCATCTTGGCGGCGAGCTGATGCGCTTCTTCGTCACTCAGTGCCCCGACGCGGGCCGCCGCTTGTTGCGGGTCGACGCCATAGCGGAGCAGCTCCTGCTTGACCTCATCGCGTGTCAGCAGATTCAACATCCGTTCGCGCTCCTGCGCCGCCTGCTGAATGCTAACGACCGCTTCGGTTCCCACGATCGCGGCGCGTGCGGCAGGAATGTGGACGTTCAGCGCAAGCACGCCGAGCGCGACGACATAGATGACGGGTTTCGCAAGAATGCGCAGTTTTTCCATGAAGGTGTCTCCTCAACGCGAACGTCTTTCGTTGTTACTCGCAATCTATTCGGCGCGGCGGTGCAGGCCCGGGCCGTACGCGTGGCCGATTATAGCAGCGGCGCCCGCAAAGCCTCGTCCGGGAGCCTCGGTATTCCGGCGGGCGGGCCAGGGGACATTCATCCCCGATCTCATGCGTTTGCGGCATAATTACGTTATGGAGCTGAAAACATACGAGCAGCGGCGCCAAGAGTTGATGCGCCACATGGGTGGCAAGGCGGTGGCGATCATCCCCACCGCTTCCGTGCGGGTGCGCAATCGCGATGCCGAGTATCCGTATCGCCCCGATAGCGACTTTTATTACCTCACGCATTTCCCCGAACCCGAAGCCGTTGCGGTACTGGTGCCCGGCCGCGCTCACGGCGAGTTTCTGCTGTTTTGCCGCGAACGCAATCCCGAACGAGAGATCTGGGACGGCCGCCGCGCGGGGCTCGAAGGCGCGCGCGCCGAGTACGGCGCTGATGACGCGTTTCCGATCGATGACATCGACGACATACTGCCGGGCCTGCTCGAGAATCGCGAAAAGGTTTTCTATTCGATCGGGCGCTACGCCGATTTCGACGCGCGGCTGACCACGTGGGTCAACGAAGTGCGGGCGAAGAGCAGGAACGGCGTGCACGCACCGGGCGAGTTCGTCGATCTCGATCACATCCTGCACGAGATGCGTCTGATCAAGCGGCCGGAAGAGATCAAGCTGATGAAGCGCGCCGCGAAGATCTCCGCGGCCGCGCACCGCCGTGCGATGCAGACCTGTCGCCCCGGCATGATGGAGTACGAGATCGAAGCGGAGTTGCTCTACGAGTTTCGCAAAGGCGGCTCGGAATTCCCCGCGTACGGGCCGATCGTCGGCGGCGGTGCGAACGCGTGCGTGCTGCACTATCGCGAGAACAACGCGGAGCTCAAGGACGGCGATCTGCTCCTCATCGACGCCGGCGCCGAGTTCGATTGCTACGCGTCCGATATCACGCGCACGTTCCCGGTGAACGGACGTTTCAGCGCCGAGCAGCGCGCGGTCTACGAGCTGGTGCTCGCGGCGCAGGCGGCGGCGATCGAGTTGTCGCGCCCGGGTAAGCACTGGAACGAGCCGCACGATGCCGCGGTGCGCGTGCTCACGCAGGGATTGAAGGACCTCGGGCTGCTCAAGGGTTCCGTCGACGGTCTCATCGAGAGCGGCGCGTACCGGCGCTTTTATATGCATCGCACCGGGCACTGGCTCGGGATGGACGTGCACGACGTGGGCGATTACAAAGTCGCGGAGGCGTGGCGCGAGCTCGAACCGGGGATGGTGTTCACCGCCGAGCCAGGACTCTACATCGCCGCGGCGGCCGACATTCCGGAGCGCTTCGGAAACATCGGCATTCGCATCGAGGACGACGTGTTGATCACACGCGACGGCTGCGAAGTGATCACGCACGATACGCCGAAAACGGTGGCCGACATCGAGGCGTTGATGCGCGACGGCGCGGCCGGGCGCACGCGCGCCGCCGTCGCGGTCGGCCGCTAATCTCCACGTTCATGCGCAGCGACTTCGACGTCCTCATCGTCGGCGGCGGCCCGGCCGGCGCGAGTCTCGCGTGCGCGCTGCGCGACGCTCCGCTCACCGTCGGCGTGGTCGAGGCTGCGCCGTTTTCGCTGTCGACGCCGCCAAGTTACGACGATCGCACGCTCGCGCTCGCATACGGATCGCGGAGAATCTTTGAAGGGATCGGCGCGTGGGAAGGCATCGTGCGCCGCGGCGCGACGCCAATCAAACGCATTCACGTGTCGGACCGCGGGCGCTTTGGCGTCGCACGGCTCGATTCCGCCGACGCGGGCCTCGACGCCTTGGGCTACGTCGTGACCTTTCGCACCCTGGGTGTGTCGCTCTACGAGGTCATGCAGTCCCAGTCGAACGTCACCGTGATCGCGCCGGCGAAGGTCGGTGCGGTGACATTGGTGGACGCGGGCGCGCGGGTGCAGGTGCAGACCGAGGCCGGCGAGCGCGTGTTGAACGCCCGCGTCGTGGTTGCCGCCGACGGGACGGCGTCGCCGGTGCGCGAAGCGCTCGGCATCGTGGCGGAACGAATCGTGTACGGTCAAACCGCCATTATCTGCAGTGTGACCACCGAGCGCGTGCCGGATGGCACGGCGTACGAACGCTTTACCGAGAGCGGGCCGATGGCGCTGCTGCCCGTCGACGCCGAACGTTCGGCGCTCGTCTGGACGGTATCGACCGAGCAGGTCGATAGCGTGCTCGGGTTGGACGACATCGCTTTCCGCGCCGAGTTGGAGCGACGCTTCGGCGAGCGTCTCGGACGCTTCGTGCGCGTCGGTCGCCGCCAAGCGTTTCCGCTCGCGCTGCTGCGCGCGCGCGAAGACGTGCGCGCGCGGTTCGCGCTCATCGGCAATGCCGCGCACACGCTGCATCCGGTGGCGGGGCAGGGATTCAATCTCGGGCTTCGCGACGTTGCGGCGCTCGCCGAAGTGCTGGCCGACAGTGCAGCGGCGGGGGAAGATCCGGGTTCGCTCGAGTGTCTGCGGCGTTACGCCGCTTGGCGCGCCGACGACAACCGCGTGACGAGCGCGTTCACGCATTCGCTCGTTCGCATTTTCGCCAACGATTACGCTCCGCTGGCATGGGGCCGCAGTCTCGGGCTGGTCGCGGTCGATCTGCTGCCGCCCGTCAAACGCCGGCTCATACGACTCACCAGCGGATTGGGCGGCCGGCTGCCGCGTCTCGCGTGCGGGATCGGCCTGCGCGCGCCGGTGTCATGAAGCACGCGCCACCATCGCCCGCGTACGATGTCGTTGTCGTCGGCGGCGGCATTGTCGGCGCCGCGTTTGCCTGCGCGCTCGGCGACTCTGCGCTCAAGGTTGCGCTCATCGAACGCACACCCCCGGTCACGGCAATGAGTGCGGATTACGAGCTGCGGGTCAGCGCGCTCACGCTCGCCTCGCGCACGCTGTTCGAGGCGCTCGGCGTGTGGGACGGAATCGCGCAACGGCGTGTTGCCGGTGTGTGCGCGATGCAGGTATGGGACGCCGAGGGGCGCGGTGAAATCCGCTTCGATGCCGCCGAGATCGGCGAGCCTTACCTCGCCTACATTGTCGAAAACAATGTCATCGCCGCCGCGCTCCACGAGCGTATGCAGCAACATACCAACGTACATGTCGTGACCGGCGCTTTCGCCGACATCGAGCGCGACGCTGACGCGACGGTGCGTCTTGCAGACGGACGCAATCTGCGCGCGCGGCTCGTCGTCGCGGCGGACGGCGCGGAATCGGCAGTGCGCGAACGGCTCGACATACGACCGCGGAGTCTCGATCTGCGACAACAGGGTATCGTCGCCGCCGTGCGCACCGAGCGACCGCACCAGCAGATAGCGCGACAGGTGTTTCTTCCGACCGGGCCGCTCGCGTTTTTGCCGTTACCGGATTCGCGCGCGTGCTCGATCGTCTGGTCGGTCGACGACGTGCGCGCACACGAGCTGCTCGCGCTCGACGATGCCGGGTTTATCGCGGCGCTTGCTACCGCATGCGGCAACCGCTTGGGAGCAGTCGTGTCGGTCAGCAAGCGCGCGGCGTTTCCGCTCGCGCTCATGCATGCCGAACGTTATGTCGCGGAACGGGCGGTCCTGATCGGTGACGCCGCGCACACGGTGCATCCGCTCGCCGGTCAGGGGGTAAACCTCGGGCTGCTCGATGCCGCTGCGCTCGCGGAAGTGCTGCTCGATGCGACGCGCGAACGACGAGACATCGGCGCGCGCCACGTGCTTCGCCGCTACGAGCGCTGGCGCCGCGGCGAAAACATGGGGATGATCGCGGTGACCGGCGGCTTCAAGTATCTTTTCGGCAACGATTCGCCGCCGCTCGCCGGCCTACGCAGCGCCGGGCTCGCGATCACGAACCGCCTCGCGCCGATCAAGCACGCAATCATGCGTCGGGCCGCGGGTCTTACCGGCGATCTGCCGCGCTTGGCGCGGCGCGAAACCGCGGTGGCGTCGGCGCAAGTCCACGACTAGGAGCAATTCCCAAACGCCTCGCCGGCGTTCCACCGCGCTCGTGCCCGATTGCGGTCCGCGGGTCGCGAACTGTTTAGATACGACGAGCCGGCAGGGATTAGTAATAGTAGAGCTCGTTCCGGAGCAGCTTGCCGAGCCCCGCATATTCGGCCGTCGATGCGGGAATAAGCTCCTTCGCCGCATAAGTCTCCCTCAGCTTCGCCGTCGCTTCTTTTCCGGTATCGGACAATAGCGCCGCACGAATCTTTTCTTGCAGCTCGATCGGCACGCGTGGACCCGCGGAGAACGCCTGGTTCGGCGACGGACGAAGTTGGTACAGCACTTTCATCGTGTCCATGCGAAGCGTTTGCGCGTGCTTTAGCGGTATGACGACGGCCGCACATTGCTTGTCTATCAGGTTTCGATAGGAATCGTCCCAGCTGCGGGATTCGACGATGACCGGTCGGCGCACCGGGTTGTCGAATTCCGACATGAGCGTGAGCGTGCCGAGGTTCGGAGCCGTGTATGCACACACGCGGTGGCCCGCGAGCTGTTTCAGCTCTTTGACTTTCGAGTCGTCCGCGCGCGTGAGGACGACGAATACCAGATCATCCGGCAGTTTTACCAGCGGGCGATGGTCCATCCGCTCGATGCGCCAGCCGTTCAAGGCCGGATCATCGAACACCAGATCGTAGGCCCCGCTCGTCATGTTCTTGCTGTAGCTGAGCCAGTTGTCCGCGTGCCGGTATACGACGCGCTTGCCGGTGACACGGGAAAGATATTCGACGATGGGCTGATAGATCGCCCTGTCGTCGGCATACGAGCCGCGTGGGGCGGCGCCGAAGATCAGCTCTCCGTTGCCGGTAGCGGCTGGGTTGACAGCGCGCTGCTCCGGCATCGCCAAGGCCACCCTGGTGCTAAGGACTTGATCAGACGCTGCGCCGGCAACATTTGCGGCGAGGTATAAAGCGCTGACGACGGCTAAGAACCTGTAAGGAACTCGCACGATACCTCCTTGTTATGGACGCTCTCCGATCAAGCGTGGAAAAACGAATACCACGACGAAGTCGCGACTATTGAACGTAGCCGGACAATCGGATTTTTCCAGCGGGATGAATTCGCGCATCGGCGCGGCCGATTGACGGTCGTTTCGCAATCTTCGGCGGTGGGGACGCGCCGGGTTTCCGGCGGCGCCGATAGTTCAAATGCGCAACCGACGCGTCATGACGCGGCGTTGATTGCGCAGGAATCAGCCCGCCAACGCGCCAATAGCCTATCGCCCGAATAGGGCGGCGTACCGAGAGTTTGCCTCAGGCGTCCAGTCCGAGCTCTTTGAGCTTGCGCGTCAGCGTGTTGCGGCCCCAACCGAGCTTTTTTGCCGCTTCCTGTTTTCGGCCGCCCGTGTACTTGAGCGCAGCTTTAATAAGGATGCGCTCGAAGCTCTCGTTCATGTCGCGGTAGATCTTCCCTTCGCCGCGCATGAGCCGATGCTCGACGACCTGTTTGAGCGTCGTTTCCCAGCGTCCGTCCTCCTGTTGTCCTGCGGCACTGCGCAGCTCGGGCGGCAGGTCTTCCACGCGAATGACCTGGCTCGGTGCCATAACGGTGAGCCAGCGGCAGGCATTTTCGAGCTGGCGCACGTTGCCGGGCCACGGCAATTGCGCCACGTGTTGCTCGGTTTCCGGCGTGAGCTGCTTCGGCTCGACGCCAATCTCCGCCGCGGAGCGCTTCAGAAAATGATTCGCAAGGATCGGAATGTCCTCGCGGCGTTCGCGCAGCGCCGGCAGATGAACGCGGATCACGTTCAGGCGATGAAACAGGTCCTCGCGAAACCGGCCCTGTTTGACGCGTTCTTCCAGGTCCTGGTTGGTCGCGGCGATGATGCGCACATCGGTCGACACTTGTTCGTGGCCACCGACGCGGTAGAACTTGCCATCGGAGAGCACGCGCAGCAGGCGCGTCTGCAGCTCGGTCGGCATGTCGCCGATTTCATCGAGGAAGAGCGTTCCGCCGTTCGCTTGCTCGAAGCGCCCCTGGCGTTGCCCGGTGGCTCCGGTGAAGGCGCCCCGCTCGTGACCGAACAGTTCGGATTCGAGCAGCTCGCTCGGAACCGCGGCGATGTTGATCGCAATGAACGGCGCTTTCGCGCGCGGGCTGTGCGTGTGCAGCGCTCGCGCCACGAGCTCTTTGCCGGTCCCGGACTCGCCGTTGATGAGCACATTAAGATGCGAATTCGAGAGCCGCCCGATCGCACGAAACACCTCCTGCATCGATGCCGCGGCGCCGATGATCTCGGGCACGTGCTCGTTCCCCGCCACCGGCTCGACGCGACGATGGCGCCGGTGCTCGAGCGCGCGGCGTACCAAGTTCACCGCTTCGTCGAGATCGAACGGCTTCGGCAGGTACTCGAACGCGCCGCGACGGTACGAAGCGACCGCGCTATCGAGATCGGTGTAGGCGGTGGTGACGATGACGGGAATCTCGGCGGCTTTTTGCTGAATCAGCGACAGCAGGTCGAGCCCGTTCAGGCCCGGCATGCGGATGTCGGTGACGATCGCGCTCGGCTGGGTGCGCTCGAGCGTCTCACCGATTCCGTTGCCGGACTCGAAGGCGCGCACGGAAAAACCCGCTTGCTCGAGCGCTTTTTCCAAGACCCAACGGATCGATTGATCGTCGTCGATGATCCACACAACGTCCTGTTTAGCCATTGTCATTCTCCAAAGGTACGTACAGGATGAACACGGTTCGGCCTGGACGGCTTTCGCATTCGATAAGGCCGCCATGTTTGGTCACGATGTCCTGGGCGATCGACAGGCCGAGTCCGTTCCCGCCTGTGCGCCCCGTGACCATGGGATAAAAAATGTGTTCGAGCAGCTCGGCCGGTATCCCCGGGCCGTCGTCCTCAATCTCCGCCCGTAGCACCAGACGGTGACGCTTCTGTCCGATCGTGAAGCCGCGCTCGATGCGGGTGCGCAGCACGATTCGGCCGCGGCCGTCGAGCGCCTCAACGGCGTTGCGTACGATGTTGAGCGCTGCCTGAATCATCTGCTCCGCGTCCCCCACGAACTCCGGGATCGACGGGTCGTAGTCGCGCTCGATGCTCAATCCGCCCGGCACTTCGGCGAGCAGCAGCAGCCGTACGTGCTCGAGCACGGAATGGATATTCACCGGTTGTTGTGCAAGCGGCTGATGCGGGCCGATCATGCGGTCCACGAGATTTCGCAACCGGTCGGCCTCATGGATGATGATGCGCGTGTACTCTCTAAGCCCCTTCGGAATGAGCTCGCGTTCGAGCAGCTGCGCGGCGCCGCGCAGTCCGCCGAGCGGGTTCTTGATCTCGTGCGCCAGTCCACGCATGACGGCGCGATTCGCCGCCTGGCGATCGAGCAGATTCTCGTCCCGCGTGCGGCGCAACAACCGGTCGATCTGCGTCAGCTCGACCAGTAGCGCCGGATTTTCCGGATCGGGTTTGTCGGCAACGGCCGCGAGCGGCGTGATGGCGCAGTCGAGGGTCAGGCTGCGGTTGCCGGGCAATTCGATCGTGACGCCGCGGACGGTGATCGGATGTCCGGACGCGAGCGACTCCCGCAGCGCCTGCAACAACGTGTCGCCGCGCGTCATGGCTTCCGCCAGCGGATGGCCGAGCATTTTTTTGGTGCTGGCCTCGAACATCATCTCGCCCGCCGGATTGACCGTGGATACTCTCAGCTCGTGATCGAGCGTGAGCACCGCGGTGGTCATGTTCTCCAGAATGGCTTGGGCAGGTCCGGAAGGCTTCATCGGAACAACTTGCGATTTCCCATGCGCCAACAAAAAACGCCCCCGAAGTTGGGGGCGTTTTTCGGGCCGCATTGCCGGTTTGTGACGTCAGACGCTGTAGTACATATCGAACTCGACCGGATGCGTGGTCATGCGCAGCCGCGTGACCTCCTGCATCTTGAGCGCGATGTACGCATCGATCACGTCGTCGGTGAAGACCCCGCCGGCTTTCAGGAACGCGCGGTCCTTGTCGAGGTAGTCGAGCGCCATGTCGAGGGCGTGGCACACGGTCGGGATTTTCTTCTCCTCTTCCGGCGGCAGGTCGTACAGATCCTTGTCCATGGCCTCGCCCGGATGGATCTTGTTCTGAATGCCGTCGATTCCCGCCATCATCATCGCCGCGAACGCGAGATACGGGTTGCTGCCGGCGTCCGGGAAGCGCACCTCGATGCGCCGCGCTTTCGGATTCGGCACGTACGGCACGCGGATCGACGCCGAGCGGTTGCGCGCGGAGTACGCGAGCATGACCGGCGCTTCGAAGCCCGGCACCAGGCGCTTGTACGAATTGGTGAGCGAGTTGGTGATCGCGTTCAGCGCCCGAGCGTGCTTAATGATGCCGCCGATGTAGTACAACGCGAGCTGCGACAGCCCGCCGTACTCGTTGCCCGTAAAGAGGTTCTTGCCGTCTTTGGCGAGCGATTGATGCACGTGCATGCCCGAGCCGTTGTCGCCGACGATCGGTTTCGGCATGAAGGTCGCGGTCTTGCCGTACGAATGCGCGACGTTGTGCACGCAGTACTTGTAAATCTGCAGCTCGTCCGCCTTCTTCACCAGAGTGTTGAACCGCATACCGATTTCGTTCTGGCCGGCCGTCGCGACTTCATGATGGTGCGTCTCGATCTCGAGACCCATTTCCATCATCGCGAGGCACATCGCCGAGCGGATGTCCTGCTGCGAGTCGACCGGCGGGACCGGGAAGTAGCCGCCCTTCACGCTCGGCCGGTGGCCGAGGTTACCGCCTTCATAGACCTTCTCGGTATTCCAGGACGCTTCTTCGGAATCGACTTTGACGAAGCTGCCGCTGATATCGGAGCCCCAGCGCACGTCGTCGAAGATGAAGAATTCCGCCTCGGGTCCAAAGAAGGCGGTGTCCGCGATGCCGGTGCTCTTCAGGTACGCTTCGGCACGTTTCGCGAGCGAGCGCGGATCGCGCTCGTAGCCCTGCATGGTGCTCGGCTCGATCACGTCGCAGCGCAGGATCAGGGTGGGCTCCTCCATGAATGGATCCAGGACTGCCGTCCCGGCTTCCGGCATCAGGATCATGTCCGACTCCTGAATGCCCTTCCAACCCGCGATCGACGAGCCGTCGAACATCTTGCCTTCTTCGAACGTTTCGGCACCGACTTGGCTCGCGGGCACGGTAACGTGCTGCTCCTTGCCCTTAGTGTCTGTGAAGCGATAGTCGACGAACTTTACGTTTTTATCTTTGATGAGTTTCAGTACTTCGGCGGGAGACATCACAAAATCCTCCAAAAAGGTGGTAATTGCGGTGGCTGAGCTTAACCCATAATCCTGGCTGCCGATTTGGTGCACGAAATGTGCCCATCGCCGCCAGATCTTAAGGCACTGATTACAAAGACAAATGAAAAAAATTTACAAAGATTTTGCACTAAAATAGTTCACTGTAAAAATGGTACTAACCATCTTGGTGCATCGTACGGAAATAAACCTGAACGGTTCCGATGTCGTGATCCTGGCTGGCGGCATCCGCAAATCGCTGCGCAAGATGTTGCGCCTCTTTCGTTGTTTTTACCGCGCTCAGCGGGAGCCGCAGCTCTACGTTCACGCGGTCCTGTGCGTAGTGCAGCAATATCTGTTCGATTTCGCTCGCTTGCGGAATTTCCGCGAAATATCGTTTCAGTCGGTGGCCGATCTCGTCGCGCAGCGGCAGCGTGGGCTCACTGCTTCCTGCGCCGTCTTCCTCCGTGTCGATGTGCACCATAACGTCGCTCACCGGCGCGATCTGCTCGATCAGACGCTTGCGCACGACTTCGCCGATGTGGTGCCCCTCCGAGACGCTGAGATCGCGGTCAACCAGTATGTGCACGTCGACAAACGCCTGGTTGCCGACGCGACGGGTTCGCAACAGATGCAACGCGCGTACGCCGCCGACGCGCTGGATGACATCGCGAATCGCATCGAGCTGCTCGGCTTCGAGCCCGGTGTCGATCAGCTCGCGCAACGCCTGCCAGCCGAGCTCGACGCCGATCTTCGCAATCAGCGCGGCAACGGCGATGGCGGCCACGGCGTCCATGTAGCCAAATCCGTAGATCGCGCCGCCGATGCCGGCGAGCACGATGAGCGAAGAGATCGCGTCGCTCCGATGATGCCAGGCGTTCGCGCGAAGCATGGCCGAATCGAAGCGCGTCGCCGTTCGCATCGTGTAACGGTAGAGCCATTCCTTGGCGCCGAGCGTCACGAGCGCGACCCAGAACGTGAGCGGCGAAGGGATGACGAACGCTGCCGGATCGAACAGCCAGCGGTCGAACGCACGCCAGGAAATGCCGAACGCGACGGCCACGAGCATTGCCCCGAGAATCAGCGTGACCGCGGTCTCGATGCGACCGTGTCCGTAAGGATGCTCCTCATCGGCGTCCCTCGCGCTGTGCTGGAGCGCGAACAGGACGATGCCGTCACTGATCAGGTCGGACAGCGTGTGCACGCCGTCGGCCACGAGCGCCTGAGAGCCGCCGATGAAACCGACCACGACCTGGACGATCGTGAGCACCAGATTGAGGCCGACGCTGACCAACGTAACGCGCCGGCTCGCCTGATAGCGCGTCGAATCGGCAAGGTCGACGGTTTCGGTATGCATGCCGCTCATACGTTGACCTTGACCGTGATGCGCACTTCACCGCCGTTTTTCGACGTCGACAGCACGTCGTGTCCGTTAATACGGCACCAGGCGGGAATATCGTGCAGCGCGCCGGGATCGGTGGCGTGCACTTCGAGCGTGTCGCCGGCGGCCAGGCGCGCGACCGCGTTCTGGGCCCGAATGACGGGAAGCGGGCAAAGCAGGTTGCGAACATCGAGCACGTGATGCGTCACAGGTACCAGCTCTCCGGGATGGCGTCCGCGGGAAGCGGCGCGACCTGCAACAGCCGCTCGCCTTGGCCGGGCTCGGTGACGGATACCGTGACTTGGTCGGCCGTGCGTCCCTTGCCGAAACGAGCCGTGAGCCGTGCGGCGAACTCGAGATCTTCTTGATTCGGTTGTCCGTCGATGAGCACGAGCGGTCCCGGATGGCTCGTCGCGCAAAGATGCGTGTAACGACTGCGGAAGCCGAGCAAAAAGTTATTCTCGCCGTCGTCGCGCGCGACGATGAGCTTGAAGTGCGGGCGCGGCCGCAGATGCCGGCCGACCTTGAGCAGCAAGATGTCTTCGAGCTCGTAGCGCTTCTCGCCGCGCGTCCGCCAGAGATCGGCGAGCTTGTTCGAATACTGTTCGTTGGTAAGAAAACAGCAGCCGCCGGCGGGTTGGGCGTAGTCCGTGAAGCCGTAATGGGCGGCGAGCGCCATTTGCGGCTTGCGGCTGCGACCGTTGAAGTCGTGCAGCCGCTCGCGGACGACCCAGCCTTCGCGCTCGGGCAACGTTGGGGGCAGTAGCTTCGCGCAAAGCGGACGCAGCAGCCGATCGAACGCTCCGGACTCGCGTGCCACGACCGGCATCGTGTCGCGACGCTGCGACATCGGGCGCTGCCCGAGCACCTCGCCGGTCACGATGAAATCGAAACCATGCGCCTCCATCCACTCGCGCGCTTTGCGAACCATGAACCCCTTGCAGTCGAGGCAAGGGTTCAAGTTCGCGCCGTAGCCGTGTTTCGGGTTGATGACTACGTCTTTGTATTCTTCGACGACGTCGATGAGGTGCAGCTTGATCCCGAGCTGTTCCGCGACCCACAAAGCGTTGTTACGCTTCGGACGTTCGCGCGCCTCGCGCCGGATCGCCTGCGTGTGCCCTTCGACGCAAAACCCGGTGTAGAAGTTGATTCCTTCCACATGAATTCCCTGGTCGAGCATCACGCGCGCGGCGAGCATCGAGTCCAGGCCGCCCGAGATCAAGGCGACGGCCTTGCGAGCGGGGGTAGCCGTGGAAGGAGTAATGGGTGCCATCGATAGAAGTCCTGCCTGCGATCGCGCGGTCAGTGGCGCGTGAGAATTCGGTCCGGTGAAAACGAGAGCGGGCCGCGATCCCCGTCTTGACCCCGGTTCTTGCAATCGGGCTCGTGCGGATTCGGGTTCGCCCCGACAGCGTAGGGGCGCCACCATAACGAAACGACGCCGAATTGTCTATTCTTCGGCCTACAATGGGGCGGTCTTGCATTACACTATGCGCCGCCCGCTTTTTCCCACGGCATTGCACAGAACGATAGGTAGGATGAAATTTCCATGGCGGCGTAAACGCCGCGCCATCGGTCGGCAGGTCACGCGCGTTGCCCGCGTCGTGCATTGGACCGTCCGGATCGCGCTGATTCTGCTCCTCGCTGATCTGTTTTATTTGATGCTGACGTGGCCTGACTGGAAATCGCTGGCCGCCGGTCCTGTGCCCAAATCGAGCTTTATCCGCGACTACGAGCTGCGCCGATCTGCCGACCGTACGCTGCCGCCTTTGCAGTGGCACCCGGTCCCGCTCTCGGTCATCCCGAAGCACCTGATCCGGGCCGCCATTCTGGGCGAGGATGCCCGCTTCTATGAGCACAGCGGCTTCGATCTCATCGCCTTCAAGGAGGCGATGAACTATAACCTTGCCGAGGGACGGCTCGCGCTTGGCGCCAGTACGATCTCGCAACAGACCGTCAAAAACCTGTTCCTGACCCCGGCGCGCAATCCGCTCCGCAAGTGGCACGAGCTGGTGCTGACGTGGGGGATGGAGCGCAATTTGAGCAAGCGCCGCATCCTCGAGCTCTACCTCAACATCGCGGAATTCGGGACCGGTATTTACGGGGTTCAGGCAGCCGCGCAGACCTACTTCGGGACCGCGGCGGAGGCGTTGACCGTCGAACAGGCGTCGCGGCTGGCCGCCACCTTGCCGGGCCCCGAGCAGCACAACCCGGCCACCCGCACCAGCTTTTTTGAGCACCGGACCCGCAAGATTTTCAACCTGCTGATACGCTATCCGGGCAATGCCGCGGACGTCATCAATCGCGAGGTCGATCCGGCGATTCTCGAGGCACCCGACTCGGCGTCCGCGGATTTACATTCGTAGACGGTGGTCGCGCCGGTTATAATTGCAGCGCGTACGTGGTTGCGCGCTTACAACTAAAGCCAACCCCACCAACTTGGCTGTGCGTTAAAGGCTGTGAACTTTCAAGAACTGATCTTCAAGCTCGAACGGTATTGGGCGGACCAAGGCTGCGTGATCCTGCAGCCCTACGACATGGAAGTCGGTGCGGGGACCTTCCACACCGCGACGTTCTTGCGCGCACTTGGCCCGGAACCGTGGAATGCCGCGTACGTGCAGCCTTCACGCCGGCCGAAGGACGGCCGATACGGCGAGAACCCGAACCGGCTGCAACATTATTATCAGTATCAGGTGGTGCTGAAGCCCTCGCCTGCGGATATTCAGGATCGCTACCTCGCTTCGCTCGCCGCGATCGGCATCGATCCGAAACAGCATGATATCCGCTTCGTCGAGGACGACTGGGAGTCGCCGACGCTCGGCGCCTGGGGCTTGGGTTGGGAAGTGTGGCTCGACGGGATGGAGGTCACGCAGTTCACCTACTTCCAGGAAGTCGGCTCGCTCGCGTGCAAGCCGGTGCTCGGCGAAATCACGTACGGGCTCGAACGCCTGGCGATGTATCTGCAAGGCAAGGAAAGCATTTTCGATCTCTCGTGGGGGAACGGCGTCAGCTACGGCGACGTTTACCATCAAAACGAAGTCGAGCAGTCGAAGTACAACTTCGAGGCGGCGAACGTGCCGTGGCTGCTCGGACAGTTCAACGGATTCGAATCGGAGGCGAAGCGCTTGATCGAAGCGGGACTGCCGCTGCCCGGTTACGAAATGGTGATGAAGTGCTCGCACACGTTCAATCTGCTCGATGCGCGCGGCGCGATCTCGGTGACCGAGCGCGCGGGTTACATCGCGCGCGTGCGTGCGCTCGCGCGGCTCGTCGCGCAAGCGTATTACGAATCGCGCGAGAAGCTCGGCTTCCCCTTGCTGAAGGCCGCGCCCGCCAAGAAACGGGCGCGGGCCTGACATGACGACTAAGCCGCGTAAAGCCGCCAAAGCGAAGCCGGCGGAAAGCCTGCTGGTGGAGTTGCGGACGGAAGAGCTGCCGCCAAAGTCCCTCGAGCGTCTGTCGAGCGCTTTCGCCGAAAGCCTGACGGAAGCACTGCGCGAAAATCATTTTTTGGAGCCCGAGAGCAGCGCCGAAGCGTTTGCGACGCCGCGCCGCCTCGCGGTCCGAATATCGCGTGTGCTCGCAAAACAACCCGACCGCGTGTTGGAGCGCAAGGGCCCGTCGGTGCAAGCGGGACTCGACGCTCGGGGTCAGCCGACGCAAGCATTGCTCGGTTTCGCGCGCGCCTGCAAGGCCGAGGTGGCCAAGCTCGAACGGCGTAAAGACGAAAAGGGTGGCGAATATTTCGTCTTTAAGATGAAGCAGAAGGGCGAACCGCTCACACAGCACCTGGCCGCCATCGTCACCGCTGCGCTCAAGAAGCTTCCCGTCGCCAAAGTGATGCGCTGGGGTTCGGGCGAGGCGCAGTTCGTGCGACCCGTGCACGGCGTGATTCTGCTCCACGGCAGCAAGGTCGTGCCCGGAGCGGTGCTCGACGTGAAGGCCGGCAATACCACACGCGGCCATCGGTTCCTTAGCCGCGGCGACATCGTCATCCGCCGTGCGGCCGATTACGAAAAGTTGCTGCGCACCCGGGGCAAGGTGATCGCCTCCTTTACCGAGCGGCGCGACGCGATTGTGAAGCAACTGCGCGCTGCGGCCAAACGTCAGCGCGCGCAGGTATTTTTTCCCCGAGACTGGACCGTTGCAGAAGGCGCTTCCGATAGTGACCCGGTGCAGCGCCATGTCATCGCGCGCTCGATCCTCGAAGCAAACGAAGAGTTGCTCGACGAGGTGACGGCGATCGTCGAGTGGCCGATCGTTTACGCTGGCGAGTTCGAGCAAGAGTTCCTGGCGGTCCCACCGCAATGCATCAGCCTGACGATGCAGAAGAACCAGAAGTACTTCGCGCTGTTCAACGATCGTGCCGAGCTGCAGCCGGACTATTTGCTCGTCAGCAACCTCGAGACGAAATCGGCCGCGAATATCGTCGGCGGCAACGCGCGCGTGCTGCGTGCGCGGCTCTCCGATGCGCGTTTCTTTTTCGAGCAGGATCAGAAAAGCAAGCTCGCGGATCGCGTGCCGCGTCTGGCCAACGTCGTATTCCACAACAAACTCGGCACGCAGCTCGAGCGCGTGCAGCGCATGGAAAAGCTCGCGGTCGAAATTGGTCGCAGTCTGGGACTCGATGCCAACCAGCTCCGCGACGTGGAGCGCGCGGCGCATCTCTGCAAGGCGGATCTCCTTACGGAAATGGTCGGCGAGTTTCCGGAGCTGCAGGGGATCATGGGCTACTACTACGCTCGGCACGACGGCGAGCCGGCCGAGGTCGCGACGGCGATAGCGCGGCACTACATGCCGCGGTTCGCAAACGACGCGCTTCCCGCGCTTGCCGTGGAAAAGTGCGTCGCACTCGCCGACAAGCTCGACACCCTCGTCGGTATGTTCGGTATCGATCTCGCGCCGACCGGCGAGAAGGATCCATTTGGCCTGCGCCGCGCCGGTCTCGGTGTGCTGCGCATTCTCATCGAGCAACAGCTTCCGCTCGATCTAAAGGAGCTGATCGAGCGCGCACGGGCGCTCTATACCCGCGTCGCCATGGCGCCGAACGTGCGCCAGCAGCTGCAGGATTTCTTCTACGATCGCCTGCGATTCTATCTGCGCGAGAAAGGCTACGCCGCGGACGAAGTTGATGCGGTACTGGCGCTGAAGCCGGCGCGGCTCGATCAGGTACCGGCGCGGCTCGACGCCATCAAGAAGTTTCGCGCGCTGCCGGAAGGCATGGCGCTCGCGGCCGCGAACAAGCGTATCCACAATATTCTCCGGCAGGCGGGAAAGGGTGTGCCGGGCGTAGTCGAGTCGGAAGATATGGTGACCCCGGCATCGGACGGTTCGATGCTGCGCGAGCCGGCGGAGAAAGATCTCGCGACGCAGCTGAACCGGATCGTCGAACGTACCGGGCCGCTGGTGGCGAAAGGCGACTACGAAACGGCGCTCAAGGAACTGGCCGGACTGCGCGGCGCCGTCGACAGCTTCTTCGATCACGTCATGGTGATGGTCGAGGACGAAAACCTGCGACTCGCGCGCCTGCAGCTGCTCGCGCGGATTCGGCAGGAGTTTCACCTGATCGCCGACGTCTCGCGCTTGCAGGGCTGATGCGGTGAAGCTCGTCATCCTCGACCGCGACGGCGTGATCAACTACGACTCCGACGCGTACATCAAATCGCCGGAGGAGTGGAACCCGATTCCCGGCAGTCTCGAAGCCATCGCGCGGCTGCATCGCGAGGGGTACCGCGTCGTCGTCGCCAGCAACCAATCGGGTGTCGCGCGCGGGCTGTTCGACATCGACACCCTCATGAAGATTCACAACAAGATGATCGACGCCGTGCGCGCGCGCGGCGGCGACATCGATGCGGTTTTTTTCTGTCCGCACGGCCCGGACGAGGGTTGCCGCTGCCGCAAGCCGGCGCCCGGCTTGTTTCACGAAATCGCCGATCGTCTCAAGTTCAACTTGAAAGAGGTCTACGCCGTCGGCGACGACGAGCGCGACGTTCTCGCGGCGCGCGCGGCGACGGCGCAACCGGTCCTCGTGCGCACCGGACACGGCCGGCGCACGCTTCGCCGCAGCAAGCAGATCGAGGGCGTCCCGGTCTACGACGATCTCGCCGCGTTCGCCAACGCGCTGCTCGCCGGCGAGCTGCGGACTGCTTCGGAGTGACGCACCCCGGCATTGGTCCGATCCGGCCGCATGCTCCCGCGGCACGCCGGAGCGCGTGCGTGTGGGCGCGCCAGCTGCTCGGTTCGGCGCTCTTCTATTTGGGCATGTGGATTTCGGTGCTGATCTACGCGCCGCCGATGCTGCTCACCTTTCTGCTGCCGTTTCCCACGCGTTTTTACCTGATCAGCCGCTGGTCCGTGCTCCAACTCTGGATGCTCAAGGTCTTCTGCGGCATTCGTCACGAAGTGCACGGGCGCGAAAACATCCCGCCGGGGCCGGCGGTGATCATGTCGAAGCATCAATCGACCTGGGAAACCTTCGCGCTCGCGCTGATTTTTCCGCCGCAAACGTGGGTGCTGAAGCGCGACCTGATCTGGGTGCCGTTGTTCGGCTGGGCGCTCGCGCTGCTGAAGCCGATTGCGATCGATCGCAGCTCAAAGCGCGCCGCGGTGCAGCAAGTGATTGCGCAGGGCCGCGAGCGGCTGCAAGAAGGCATTTGGATCACCGTCTTTCCGGAAGGGACGCGCGTGTCGCCCGGAGAGCAGCGGCGCTGGGGACGGAGCGGCGTGGTGCTCGCTGCCGCCGCCGGCGTGCCGGTCGTGCCCGTCGCGCATAACGCCGGTCATTACTGGCGGCGCCGGCGCTTTCTTAAGGAACCTGGCACGATTCAGCTGCACATCGGGCCGGCGATCGAACCGCGCGGCCGATCCGACGACGAGATTCTGAATCAGGCCGAGCAGTGGGTTGCGGCCGCGATGGCGCAGCTCGATGGGAGGGCGCCGACGTAACGTCGCGAATATGCCGCAATATGATTGTTTACCGCGGAGGACACCGAGGACGCAGAGGAAACCGGAAGGAACAACCAAGAAAGCTCTGAAATATCCGTTTTCACCGCCAAGCACGCCAAGGGAAAGATTTTGAATGGAGAGAAAAGCTTGGTGTCCTTGGCGGTCGAAACGGCAAATAAGTCAGACCTTCCGCAAAAAACTCTGCGTCCTCCGCGTCCTCTGCGGTGAAGATTAATATTTCAGACTTTCCTCAGCGTTCGCGCTCGCTCGCATTCGCGAGCGCCGCGAACTCCTCAAGAGAGAGCGTTTCGGCGCGGCGGGCCGGATCGATGCCCCTGCGGGCGAACTCGGCGTCGTCGATGACGCCGCGCAGGCTGTTGCGTAACGTCTTGCGCCGTTGCGCGAACGCGCTTTGCACGACGCGGCTGAATCGCTCGCGGTCGACGCGCAAAATCTCGGCAGGTGCGCGCGGCGTCATCCGGATCACGCTCGACTGCACCTTGGGCGGCGGCTGGAACGCGCCCGGTCCGACGTCGAAGAGATGCTCCACGCGCATGCGCCATTGGACCATGACGCTGAGCCGTCCGTAGTCCTTCGTTCCCGGTTGCGCCACGATCCGCTCCGCCACTTCTTTTTGCAGCATGAACACCGCGTCCGCGATCGCGTCGCTCTGATCGATGACGTGAAACATGAGCGGGGTCGAGATGTTGTAGGGCAGATTCCCGACGAGTCGCAGGCGCCCGCCTTGCGCTATCGACGAAAAATCGAAATCAAGCACGTCGGCCTGATGAATCACGAGATCGCGGCCGGCAGCAATCTCCGGTAGCCGCGCGACGAGGTCGCGATCGATTTCGACGACATGAAGCCGCTGCGTGCGTTCGAGCAGCGGCCGGGTGAGCGCGCCGCGTCCCGGGCCGATCTCGACGACCGTCTCGCCCGGTTGTGGATTCAGCGCCGCCACGATGCGCGCGATGATCGCGGGATCGTGCAGGAAGTGCTGTCCGAAGCGCTTGCGCGCTTGCGCCATCACGGGCACAACTGCCGCGCCAGCGCGAGCGCGGCACGCAGACTCGACGAATCGGCGCGTCCGGTGCCGGCGAGATCGAGTGCCGTGCCGTGGTCGACCGAGGTCCGCACGAACGGCAGTCCCAGCGTGACGTTGACAGCGTTGGCGAAGTCGTGGTGTTTGAGCACGGGCAGCCCTTGGTCGTGGTACATCGCGAGCACGGTGTCGGTTTGTGCAAGTTGTGCCGGGATGAACGCGGTGTCGGCCGGCAGCGGGCCGCGCACGCGCAGACCGGCACGCGCGAGCTCCTCAACGACCGGCGCGATGGTCTCGATCTCTTCGCGCCCCAGATGTCCCGCTTCGCCCGCGTGCGGATTCAGCCCGCACACGCTGATGCGTGGGTCGGCGATGCCGAACTTGCGGCGCAGGTCGTCGTGCAGCGTCGTGAGCACGCGTCGCAGCCGCTCGCGCGTGATGTGCCGGCTGACCTCGGCCAACGGTACGTGCGTGGTCACGAGCGCAACGCGAAGCGTCGGGCAGGCGAGCATCATGACCGGTTCGACGCCGCAGCGATCGCCGATGAATTCGGTGTGACCGGTGAATGGAATACCGGCGTCGTTCAGTACGCTTTTCTGCACTGGGCCCGTCACCAGCGCATCGAACTCGCCGTTGCGGCAGCCGTCGACGGCAACGCGAAGCGTTTCGAACACATACGGTGCGTTACGCACGTCCAGCCGGCCGGGAACCACGGGCGCCGCGGCGGAAACCGGCAGGACGTACGTGCGGGGTTGGTCTGAGCCGCGGCCGCGCCACGGCTCGAACGCGAATGGCAACTCCAGGACTCGCGCTCGCTCCCGCAGCAGATTCGCGTCGCCGATCAGCACGAGCGCAAAATCGCGATGCGCGGCGGCGAGGCGAATGCAGAGATCGGGCCCGACGCCGGCTGGCTCGCCGGGGGTGATCGCGATGATAGGCGGCTGCATTTGCGAGGCGTGTAACGTTCGACAGGAGAGAAGCTTATAGGGGCGATCGAGGGGAGCGCAATTGTGTGGGGTTGGTTCCGGGCGTGTGCTTACATGTAGCCCGGATGGAGCGAAGCGGAATCCGGGATATCCTGACCTCGACGTACGTAGATAATCGACGCGCTTCGCGCGGTGGTCGATGTAAGAACTGTACTTGTGGGTGGTTGACCCCGTCGCTCCCGCGCTTTCATCGCTTCGCTTCCTGCTTCGCTCGAAAGCCAGGGCTCGGCTCCTGCCTCGCCCGTTCGCCGGGCGCGAACACATGTTAAATGTGTTCGCGACTGCCCCGGCTCACCCTGCGCTCTCCCGAAATTCGTACGTCCCTGTGCAGCACTGCAGGTCGGCGTACTTTTCTTTGCTTCGTAGAAAAGCTCGTAGCCCGGATGGAGCGAAGCGGAATCCGGGATTTCCTGACCTCGACGTACGCAGATAATCGACGCGCTTCGCGCGGTGGTCGATGTAAGAACTGTACTTGTGGGTGGTTGACCCCGTCGCTCCGCGCGTCCTGCGCTCTCGCGAAATTCGTACGTCCCTGTACAGCACGGCAAGTGACTTTCTTTTGTCTCGCCAAAAGAAAGTCACCAAAGAAAAGGCGACCCCGGATGGCGCAAAAATCCCTTGCGGTTTTCGCGCTTGGCGATCCTGCTTCGCGCGAAAACCAGGGTGCGCCATCCTGGCGCACCCGCTCAGCGGCGCGCCACGGAGGGCGCGGCCGGGGTTGAACGAAGCGCCGCAGCCGCGCCAGGGATGGCACGTACAAACATAAAGAACCGCATTGCTCGCGCCGCCCGGGATCGCTTTTTCTTTGCCTACTTTCTTTTGGCGAAACAAAAGAAA
>JBJMVQ010000009.1:0-142897 GCA_045810625.1 Sulfurifustis sp. | reverse complement strand
CGGCGTCGATGCACGTTAAGTGCATCGACGAAGTCTCCGCCTCGCCCTGTCGGGCGCGTCGCTGGCGATTCCGTAGCCGGCGTCCTGCGATCTCGTCTCCTGCTCGACTCCGGCCCGAGCCTGACCAACCGGAGCGGCGATGGCGCAGGTTGCGCCTACGAGACGGTGAAAGGCTGCGCCGAGCAGGTATAATGGTGCACCGATGGTGAGCGTAGCTCAGTTGGTTAGAGTCCCGGATTGTGATTCCGGTTGTCGTGGGTTCGAGTCCCATCGCTCACCCCAGTTTTATTGACGATGTTTTACCCGCTCCCGACGAACGGGGTCCTGCGGCGAGCAGTGTCGGGAATAAAAAGGATAAAAAGTTCGTTCACACTGTTTCGTGTGGATGGCGGGTAGATTAAAGTGGCGCCACGGATGGCGAGCAAGTGGATTGTATTCGGGCCGTCAGCCCAGAAGGGCAAGGCAGCCGGCCAAGGAGTGGCATAAAACGATGCCACGGAGGGCCGGTGCGAGGTTTATATCCGGGCCGTTAGCTCAGTTGGTAGAGCAGCTGACTCTTAATCAGCGGGTCCTAGGTTCGAGCCCTAGACGGCCCACCAATCCTCCCACGAGGGTCGGTGTTTATCGCGACGTTCCGTTCGGAGACCCACCGAACACAATCGCCCGTGCGGAACCGGGTTTAAATAAAGAACGCGTGGCGAATGTGGCGGAACTGGTAGACGCACTGGACTTAGGATCCAGTGGGGCAACCCGTGGGAGTTCGAGTCTCCCCATTCGCACCAGTCCGAGCATCCGCGCCTCTTCTACACTTTCAATCACCAACGCAGCATAACGACATGCAAGTTTCCGTAGAAACCACGAGTACCCTTGGACGACGTTTGACCGTCGTCGTCCCTGCCGATCAATTCGAGCAGGAATTCACGCACCGACTGGAGCGCTTGTCGCGGCAAGTAAAAATGCCGGGCTTCCGTCCGGGAAAAGTGCCGGCGAAGGTCGTCGAAGCGCGATACCGCGGACAGCTGTTGGAAGAAACGGCGGGCGATCTCATCGAGCGCACACTGCGCGAAGCGATCGGCACGCACGAGTTACGTCCGGCCGGGGGGACGCGTATTCAGCACAAGCCGCTCGCGCGTGGACAGGGACTCGAATACACGGCCGAGTTCGAGATTTATCCGGAGATCAAGCATCTCGATCTCGCCGGCGCTGAGATCGAGCGGCCCGCGGCCGAGATCGGCGACGCCGATATCGACCATACGCTCGAAAGCATACGGCGCCAACGCATCACGTATCGTGCCGTCGAGCGTGCTGCGGCGCAGGGCGATCGTCTGCTCGTCGATTTCACCGCGCGTGTGGACGGTTCCGAAATCGAAGGCGGCAAGGCCGAGAATCAGCCGATGGTTCTCGGCGCAGGCGCGTCGTTCCGAGAGCTCGAAGAAGGCATGGTCGGTGCCACCGTCGGCGAAACGCGACGCATCGTCGCGAACTTCCCGGCGGACGCGCGCAATCCGGCGGTCGCCGGAAAAGCAGTCGAGTTCGAAGTCCGTGTGCGCGAGGTCGCGGAACCGGTTTTGCCGGAGGTGAACGAGGAGTTCGCGAAGAGTCTCGGTGTCGCGGACGGGAGCGTCGAGCAACTGCGGCAGGAAATTCGCCGCAGCCTGGAACGCGAAGCGGCGGAACGCACGCGTACCGTGCTGCGTCGCAATGTGTTGAAGAAGCTGCGCGAGCTCAATGAATTCGAAGTGCCGGCCGGGTTGGTCACGAATGAAGTCGAGCGCATGAAGCGGTTGAGCCAGGCGGCGGGGCAGCCGCTCGATCCGTCCGACGACGCACGCTATCAGGATCGCGCCCGCATGCGCGTCGCGCTCGGGCTCATTCTGGCGGAAATCGTGCGCGTTCGCGGCATCAAAGCCGATCCGGCTCGAGTCCGTGCGCGCGTGGAGCAAATGGCGCGTGACTACGAGGCGCCGCAGAAATTCATCGAATGGTACTACGCAAATCCGGAACGGTTGGGCGAAGTGGAATCGACCGTTCTCGAAGACATGGTCGTGGAACAATTGCTCGGTACTGCCCAAGTGCGTGACCAAGCAGTCGCTTTTCCCGACTTAATTAAGATGGATGTTTCAATCGAATGACGTGTGTATATTAAATGACGTGTGTATATTAACGGTATGGCGATGAACGACAATTTGCGGCAGCACGGCGGCGCCTTGAACACGCAGGCGCTTGGATTGGTCCCGATGGTGATCGAAACCACCGGGCGCGGCGAGCGTGCGTACGACATCTATTCGCGGATGCTCAAGGAACGGGTCGTCTTCATGGTCGGCCCGGTTGAGGATCACATGGCGAATCTGGTGGTCGCGCAGCTCCTGTTTTTGGAATCAGAAAATCCGGACAAGGACATCCATCTCTATATCAATTCGCCAGGCGGTGCTGTCACCGCCGGGCTCGCGATTTACGACACCATGCAGTTCATCAAGCCTCACGTGAGCACGGTTTGCATCGGGCAGGCAGCCAGCATGGGCGCCCTGATCCTTGCCGGTGGTGCGAAAGGCAAGCGTTTCGCGTTGCCGCATTCGCGGCTGATGGTCCATCAACCGCTGGGCGGATTCCAAGGCCAGGCGACCGATATCGATATCCACGCGCGCGAGATCCTGCGCGTGCGCGAACGGCTCAATGAGATCCTGGTCAAACACACGGGACGTACCCTAGATCAGATCCGCGCGGATACTGAGCGTGACAATTTCATGGAGGGGCCGGAGGCGGTTAAATACGGCTTGATCGACAACGTCATAGAAAAGCGTATTTAGTGTAGGCATACCGCTTGTGCTATATAAGCCGTAAGTAGCGCGCACTTGCATAGAGCGTCCGGAAACGGCATCTTTGGATCGTATGAGTCGATGAGGTTTTGTAAGGATGGCTGACGACAACCACTCGGGCAGGGGCGACGGCAAAGGCGAAAAGCTTTTGTATTGCTCGTTCTGCGGCAAGAGCCAGCACGAAGTGCGCAAGCTCATTGCGGGTCCTTCCGTGTTCGTCTGCGACGAATGCGTGGAGCTGTGCAACGACATCATCCGCGAAGAAGTCCAGGAAGAGAAAAACGCCGCCCAGGCGAAAAAGAAGTTCCCGGCCCCGCGCGAGATTTATCAGATACTCGACGAGTACGTGATCGGCCAGTCCGACGCGAAAAAGATTCTGTCGGTCGCGGTATACAACCACTACAAGCGCATCGAGCACGAGACGCGCGCCGGCGACGTCGAGCTTTCGAAGAGCAACATCTTGATGATTGGGCCGACGGGCTCGGGCAAGACGCTGCTCGCCGAGACGCTCGCGCGGCTCCTCAACGTGCCGTTCACGATCGCGGATGCGACGACGCTCACCGAAGCCGGCTACGTCGGCGAGGACGTCGAGAACATCATTCAGAAGCTGCTGCAGAAGTGCGACTACGACGTCGAGAAAGCGCAGAAGGGCATCGTCTACATCGACGAGATCGACAAGATCTCGCGTAAGAGCGAGAACCCGTCGATCACGCGCGACGTTTCGGGCGAAGGTGTGCAGCAGGCGCTGCTGAAGCTGATCGAAGGGACGATTGCTTCGGTCCCGCCGCAGGGCGGACGCAAGCATCCGCAGCAGGAATTCCTGCAGGTGGACACGCGCAACATCCTCTTCATTTGCGGCGGCGCGTTCTCGGGTCTCGAAAAAGTCATTCAGTCGCGCTCGGAGAAGAGTGGGATCGGTTTCGGCGCGGAGATCAAGAGCAAGGCCGACCAGCGCAAAGTCGGCGACGTTCTGCGCTCGGTCGAGCCGGAAGATCTGATCAAGTACGGCTTGATTCCGGAATTCGTCGGACGCTTGCCGGTTATCGCGATACTCGACGAGCTCGACGAGAAGGCGTTGATCCAGATTCTCACCGAGCCGAAGAACGCGCTGGTGAAACAGTACCAGAAGCTGCTCAAGTTCGAAGGCGTCGAGCTCGAGATTCGCGACGACGCGCTCACCGCCGTCGCGCGTCGCGCGATGGAGCGCAAGACGGGAGCACGCGGCCTGCGTTCGATCCTCGAGCGTTGTTTGCTCGATGTCATGTTCGACCTGCCCTCGCTCGAGGGCGTGAAGAAAGTAGTGGTCGAAGCGAACGTCATTGCTGAGGGCGGAAAGCCGCTTCTTATCTACGAGGACGACGAGCACGGGAAGAAACGGGCGCTGAATCAGTGAAGCGCTCGTGTCGAAAAATCAACACACCCCGCCTCGCGCGGGGTTTTTTTTGCTCCTCGAATACGTTCGTCGCACTGAAGCGTGCGTTCGTCTCGTGCGCGGCTGCGAGGTTGCAATGGCTCTACTTTGGCTCCACACTTGACGTAGATACTCAACATCCACTCCCACTAGAGGCAAGCTCAACCCACCGATGACGCAAAAATCGCAGGCGAAGGCTGCTCCGCCCAAGACCATCCCAGGCTCCGAGACCGCGCTGCCGGTTCTGCCGCTGCGCGATGTCGTGGTCTTCCCCCACATGGTCATCCCGTTGTTCGTCGGGCGGCGCAAATCGATCAAGGCGCTGGAAACCGCAATGGAATCCGGCAAGCAAATCATGCTGGTCGCGCAGAAAAGCGCGTCCGATGACGATCCGGGCGTCGACGCTATTCACACGATTGGTACGGTCGCGAGCATTCTGCAGCTGCTGAAGCTGCCGGACGGCACCGTGAAGGTTCTCGTGGAAGGCGAACGCCGCGCAGTGGTGGTGCAGTACGTGGAGACGGAAGAGCAGTTCACCGCGCAGACGGCGCTGCTCGCAAGCGAGCCGATCGAGGACCGCGAAGGCGAGGCGCTGATGCGCTCCGTGCTGACCGAGTTCGATCAGTACGTCAAGCTCAATATGAAGATTCCGCCGGAAATTCTCACATCCCTCGCCGGCATCGACGATCCGAGCCGCTTGGCGGACACGATCGCCGCACACCTCTCTCTCAAGATCGAGGAGAAGCAGCAGATCCTCGAGATCCAGAACGTACGGGATCGCCTCGAGCGCATCCTTGCGGTGATGGAAACCGAGATCGACCTGCTCCAGGTCGAGAAGCGCATCCGCGGCCGCGTGAAGCGGCAAATGGAGAAGAGCCAGCGCGAGTACTACTTGAACGAACAGATGAAGGCGATCCAGAAGGAGCTGGGTGAGCTCGAAGAAGGTCCGAACGAGGCCGAAGAGCTCGCGAACAAGATCGCCAAGGCCGGCATGCCGAAAGAGGCGCGCGAAAAGGCCGAGTCGGAGCTGAAGAAGCTGAAGATGATGTCGCCGATGTCGGCGGAAGCCACGGTCGTGCGCAACTACATCGACTGGCTGGTCAACGTTCCTTGGAAGAAGCGCAGCAAGATCCAAAAGGATCTGAAGCACGCGGAAGAGATTCTCGAGCAGGATCACTACGGGCTCGAGAAGGTGAAAGAACGGATACTCGAATACCTCGCGGTGCAGCAGCGTGTGAACAAGCTGAAAGGCCCGATCCTGTGTCTGGTCGGACCGCCGGGCGTCGGCAAGACCTCGCTTGGGCAGTCGATCGCGCGCGCCACCGGCCGCAAGTTCGTGCGCATGTCGCTCGGAGGCGTTCGCGACGAGGCGGAGATCCGCGGCCATCGACGGACGTATATCGGTTCGCTGCCGGGTAAGATCATCCAGAACATGTCCAAGGTGAAAGTGCGCAATCCGCTCTTCATGCTGGATGAAGTCGACAAGATGGCGATGGACTTCCGCGGCGATCCGAGCTCGGCGCTGCTCGAAGTGCTCGACCCCGAGCAGAATCACGCCTTCAACGACCACTATCTCGAGGTCGACTACGACCTCTCAGACGTAATGTTCGTCGCGACGGCGAATACGCTGAACATCCCGGCGCCGTTGCTCGATCGCATGGAGGTCATTCGCCTCTCGGGTTACACCGAGGACGAAAAGGTCAACATCGCGATTCGCTACCTCGTGCCGAAGCAGCTCAAGAACAACGGTCTGAAGCCGGAGGAGCTGGAGATCGCCGAGCCGGCGATTCGCGACATCGTGCGCTACTACACGCGCGAAGCGGGCGTCCGTAACTTGGAGCGTGAAATTTCCAAGATATGCCGCAAGGTCGCGAAGGATCTGCTGCTCGACAAGAAAGAGAAGTCGGTCGAGGTCAACGCGAAGGGTCTGGACAAGTATCTCGGTGTGCAGCGCTTCCGCTACGGCGTCGCCGAGGAGGCGAACCAGGTGGGGCAGGTCACCGGTCTGGCGTGGACCGAGGTCGGCGGCGAGCTGCTGACGATCGAAGCCGCGATCATCGCCGGCAAGGGCAAGATGACCTACACCGGCAAGCTCGGCGAAGTGATGCAGGAGTCGATCCAGGCGGCGATGACGGTCGTGCGCGCGCGTGCGGCGAAGCTCGGAATACCGGCGGACTTTTATCAGAAGCACGACTTCCACGTGCACGTGCCGGAAGGCGCGACGCCGAAAGACGGGCCGAGCGCCGGTATCGCAATGTGCACGGCGATCGTCTCGGCGCTCGCGAAGATTCCGGTGCGGGCCGACGTCGCGATGACGGGCGAGATCACGCTGCGCGGGGAAGTGCTGCCAATCGGCGGTTTGAAAGAAAAGCTGCTTGCGGCGCACCGCGGCAACGTGAAGGTCGTGCTGATCCCGGAAGAGAACCGCAAGGATCTCGTCGATATCCCGAAGAACATCCGCGACCGCGTGGAGATCAAGCCGGTGCGGTGGATCGACCAGGTCCTCGAGGTGGCGCTCGAACGGATGCCGGAGCCCATCGAAGAGAAGCCGGTCGAAGCCGCGGCAACGGAGGAGAAACCCGGCGAGGTTACGAATCCGGTAACGACGCACTAAGTCGACGGCGGCCGCGCATTCGGCCGCCGCCTGTTTTCCAGCCTGCGCCGCGAATCAGAGTCGATCGATTCGCGGCGTTTTTTCGTTCAAGCAACCCCTGTCTCTAGGTCTGCCCGCCGCGCCCACGAGCCGTGGTCGGCTGGCAAAGGTTTGGGCGATGCCTTAAACTAGCGCCCCTTTGTGGGTGCCGTCCCGCTCGAAGCGGGGACGCCGGGCGAACACAAGGGTGCTTAGCTCAGTTGGTAGAGCGTCGCCCTTACAAGGCGAAGGTCGGGGGTTCGAGACCCTCAGCACCCACCAGTCAGCATCCGGAGCGGTAGTTCAGTCGGTTAGAATACCGGCCTGTCACGCCGGGGGTCGCGGGTTCGAGTCCCGTCCGCTCCGCCATTTCCATGTGCACGCGCTCTGCCGCGCCGCAATTCGTTCAGCAGCAACATCCGAACGACATCGAGCTACCGGGCCGCCGCCGATCCTCTATCGATCTCTAGCCCGACGTTGTCGCCCGACCGGGCGACAACGCCTCGACGTCTCCGTGCGCTTCGTTCATATCGGTATCGGTGCGCGGCAATATGTTGGTGCCGAAGCGATCGTGCGCAGGCGGCAACTCAATATAATTTGGGCGGCTGCCAATAATTAAATATGTAGCGCCACGCGGCGGCGCACCGTGCAACAGAATCGCGCAGGAAGGAGATGAAATGGCGTTCACGTACGTAAGCGTGGAAGAGGCGATCGAGCGTCGTGGCCTGCGCATGGTCGTGGTGGGTGGCACCATGAACCCTTGGGTCGAAGCCGCCAAGGGAATTCTGCACATCAAGGGGATCGAGTGGGCCGCGGTGCGCGTGGTCTATGACAGCGAGCCTCTCAAGAAGTGGGCGGGGCAGCGCAACGGCCCCGTCGTCGTCTACGAAAACGAACGACCGCGCCCGGGCTGGGCCGAGATCCTGCTCCTCGCCGAACGTTTAGCGCCCACACCGTCCCTGATACCGAAGGATCCCGCCGATCGTGCCCTGATGTTTGGACTCGCGCACGAAATTTGTGGCGAGTGGGGCCTCGGCTGGTCGCGCCGCCTTCAGCTCGTGCATGGCGGTCTTCAAGGAACCGGCGGCTTTTCGGAAGACGTCGCGAAGTATCTGGGCAAGAAGTACGGCTACTACGGTCCGGAGGCGGGCGTGATCGCCGGACGGCGAGTTGCCGAGATGCTTGGCATGTTGGCGGCCCGCCTCAGGATGCAACGCAAGGCGGGGAGCCGCTACTACGTGGGCGACTCGGTCAGCGCCGCGGATATTTACAGCGCGACATTCACCGGGATGTTCAATCCGTTGCCGCACGAGCAGTGTCCGATGGAAGCCGGCACGAGAGCGGCGTTCCAGATGCGAGATGCCCAGGTCGAAGCAGCGCTGGATCCGATTCTTTTCGAGCATCGGGACATGATGTACGCGGATTATTTGGAGCTGCCCCTCTCACTTTGAGTATCATCGAATCGCTTCATCTCTTAACCCGATCATCCGCGATTAGTCGCTCGCGTGACACATCTCTCAGGCGAGCGCCTCGCCGGTGGTCAGCTTCTGAAGATTTCTCGTATCGGCTCCGAACGGCGTCATCACTGGAAGGGTTTTTGACGTCGTTCGCGCAGCGCTGAGATTGTATTTGACGAACGTCGCGAGCGTCCCCGAGGGTCCGAGGTCCAGATAGCGGCGATTGCCGTCGCGCTCGAGCGCGCGGATCGTGTCGCCGAACCGCACGGGTTGGCGTGCCACTGTCCAGAAATAATCCGCAGGCACGTCCGTGCGCAGGGCTGCGGTGACACAGCATGCGAACGGCAGATCGGGCGGCCGCAGCGACAGGCCGCGCAGGAACTCGCGGTATGGTGCTTCGGCGCCGTCGATGTGTTTCGAGTGAAACGCGCGCGATACCGGGAGCGGCTCGCAGCTGACGTTTTTGCCCCGCAGGGCGTTTTCGATTCTGGTGGCGGGTTCCCGCGCGGCAGCAACGACGAAGTGGCGCGGAAAGTTGAGCGAGGCAATCTCACTGTGTCCGCGCAGTAGCGGGTGTTCCGCGTGAAGCTGCGGCCGGTCGAGGATCGCGAGCATCGTTCCCGGTGGACAGCGTTCCTCGACTGTTTGCGCCTGCCGGATGACGGCGACGAGCGCGGTAAGCGTGTCCACGCAGCCGGCGATGGCGGCGGCGGCAAAGACGCCCAAGCTCGCGCCGAGCACACAGTCCGGCACCACGCCTTCCTCGATCAGTGTTCGCGCGAGCGCGACTTCCACCATGTAGATCGCCGGGTGCGTCAGCGCGAGCTCGTCCCAGATGTCGCTTTTCTTGCGCGCATCGTCATACAGCCGGTCGACGACGGAAACGCCCAGCGCGTCACGGGCGGCGTCGTTCAAATCGAGCAGCTGACGTCGGAAGACGGGGTGTTGCTCGTACAACTCGCGGCCCATTTGAAAATACTGCGAGCCCTGCCCGGAAAACATGAATACGACTGAGGGTTTCGTCATGGCCGCATCATTGCCGGTTCTTCCCTGAAAACATCAAGACGCCAAACGGAACGAAGAATGCCTCTCGAGCGCGTCCTTCGCCACTAATCCCGCCCGTTCAACGCAACGAGGGGCCACGGCAGAGCGGTTCACATATTTCACCGATTCATGTGCTCTAGGCCGACGGCCGGCGATCACAGCGTGGGTTGATTGCCGGTCAACCGAAAAATACGCTGCATCGGCGCAGCGTACAGGTTTTCAGAACGAAAGTAGCCTGCGAAACAAAAAAGGGGCGCGCGCTTTGTATGCAGTCGCGGCTCACAAACATCGAGCGCGAACGTGCTGTGCCCGTCTCAGAAACATCGACAATTTGCCGCATTTCGCGTTCGTGCTGCAAGCGAAAAAAGAAAAAACGCGTGTGGCCATCAACACAGAAATGTTGGAAGTCATCTGTTGTCGACTATTGAAGCGCCGCGCGGTTAACTGCTTGCTGCAACAAACCGTGCATTATTGTCTTCGCGCTAAAGGCGCGAGCGAATACATCCTTCGATACGCTGATATCGCTCCGCTCATCGCCTGCAGCCGTGCGAATGTCAAGCATCGGCGTTCGTCGCGCTCGACGTCTTCTATCGCGTATCGCGCAGCCGATTTACCGAGGCGTCGGAAATTTTTTCACTTCCGCGGAAAGCGACTAGTCCAGTTGGCTAGTTGACTGTTTGTCGAACGCAACACTAGAGTTCCGCACATCGAATCGGATTCGTCAGTGACATAGGGATGTGTTCCTTGAATTCGTTTCCCGCAAGAATTTTTCCTTTCTTTGTTTCGGACATGGCGCGCGATGTAATGCGCGTCGCTCAGTCGCGCATGAGCTTCTCTCCGATCGCGGGCGTCGTTGCCACGCGTCTGATGACATGAAGCTCGTCAATCGCATCGTCGTCAGGAGAACGCTCGACCGTTTCAGTCTCCTAAGAATTGCCGACGCGACCGCCGAGGTGTCGCGACACAAACTGCTGAGCCGCTATCCGATGCTGTCGTACTCCGCGGCGGACAATCGCGAGCCGAATCGAAGACGATAAGTTCCAATTAGCGAAGCGCTTTCCTTCGCTGAACCTATTCAACGTTAGAAATCAGAGGGAACTATCACCATGACGCCACTAAAGTCGCTTTTGATCGGTGAAGGCAGTGTGCTCGTTCGCTGCAGCGAAGTACTGCTGGCTAAAGGGCATCGCGTCAAAGCCGTGGTGAGCTCGGATGTCATGGTGCGGTCATGGGCCACGAAGGCCGGTGTCGAGCACTACGAGCTGGACGAAGCCGTCGCGCTTGCGTCGCAGCTCGAATTCGATCTGCTGCTCAGCATCGGAAACTACCGGCTCATCCCCGATGCGCTGCTCAAGCGCGCGAGACGAATGAGCATCAATTATCACTACGGTCCGTTGCCCGAGTATTCGGGTCTGCACGTTCCATCGTGGGCAATCTACGATCGCGCGACCGAGTACGCGGTCACTTGGCACCGGATCGGCGAACTCGTCGATGGCGGCAGCATTCTGAAGCGCGTCCCGGTTCCGATCGACGCGAGCGACACCGCGTTGTCGCTGGGTTTGAAGTGCGACGAGCAGGCGTTCCAGAGCCTCGGCGCGCTGATCGATGAAATCCAAGAAGGACGCGAGACCGAGACGCCTCAGGATCTCGCCAAGCGCCGGTATTTTTCCGGCCAATCGCAGTTTCCCGCCGAAGGTCTCATTGATTGGAATCAAGACGCAGAGGGGATCGCCGCGCAGGTTCGGGCGGCGGATTACGGTCCGTTCAGCAGCCCGTTGGTGTGGCCGAAGGTGTCCATCCATGGGCAATTCTTTGCCGTCCGAAAGGCGAGCGTCGGCGCACCTGCTGTCGGATCAGCGCCGGGCGAGATAGTGGGCCGCGACGATTCGAACGCTCTGCACGTTGCAACCGCCACACGGTCGATCCGGTTCGAAGATCTGAGCAGTCTCGAGGGCGAGCCAGCGGTGCTCGGTGAGCTCGCCGAAGCGAATAACCTCGAGCCCGGGGTGCGTCTTGGGTCGCTCAGCGAAGAGGTGAAAGCGCGGATCACGAAGGCGGGAGCGGCTGCTTCCAAGGCGACGTCGTATTGGCGACAGAAGCTACTGCAGTACAAACCGTATCGGTTGCCGTATTCGCTGCCCGGGTCCTCCTCCGAGCAAACGGCGTTCGCCGATCAGATGATTCGGGTCGCGCTGAAGGGCGCCGATGCCGACATTTCTCTTATCGACTATGTCGTAAGCAGGTGGTGCACCTTCCTTGCCCGCGCTTCCGGCATAGCAGAGGTTCACGTCGCGGTTGCCGCGGCTCGGGACGAGATAGACCCTGAGTATCGCGATCTGTTCTCGGCGTGGGTGCCGTTGCTGACGCACGTCGACGCCTCGGCTGCGGTTGCCGAAAGCGTAAAAGCAATATGTGGCGAGCTGGGGAGCGCGGGTGAGCGCGGCTCGTTCCGTCGCGATTTGATCGGGCGCGATCTCGATCTCAGCGCGCGATTCCAGCGCGGTGAGCTGATCCCCGATGTCGTGATCTCGTGGGGCAGCCCCACGGCGTATCCGTCGAGTCACGAACGGCCCGCCATCGAGCTGGTGATTCGACCGAGCGACGTCGCGCTCGATTTTCACTTCGATCCAAAGAAGATTTCGCAGAAGAACGTCGCCCGCTTGGCGTCGCAATTCTCCGAGTGGTGTCGCCGGCTTTCGTCGGCGATGAACCAGCCGCTGCAATCCGTCTCCGCCATTTCCGAGCAGGAACGGGCGGCCCTGATCGAAGACTTCAATGGCACGCGTGACGACGCCACGCTGGATCGTTGCGTCCATCAACTTTTCGAGCGCGCGGCGCGCGCTCATGGAAGCCACGTCGCGCTGTTGTGCGGCGACGCGCAGCTGTCGTATGAGCAGCTGAACGCGGATGCAAATCGGCTGGCACATGTTCTGCGCCAAAGGGGTATCGGGCGCGGAGACCTGATTGGAGTGTGCTTGGACCGCTCGATCGATCTCGTCGTGGCATTGCTCGCCGTGCTGAAGACGGGAGCGGCGTATGTCCCGATCGACCCGACCTTCCCGGTCGAGCGCATCCGCCAGATGCTCGACGGCGTCAACGCGGCGCTGCTGATCACGCCGTCCGGAACGTCGGACGCGGCGCTGCACGCTTGGTCCGATCGTTGCCTCTGCATCGATGACGCGCGCTCCGAGTCCGTCCCCGTCCCCGACGACGCCGGCAATCTCGACATTGCGTCGAGCGCCGACGACCTTGCGTACATCATTTTCACTTCAGGCTCCACCGGAAGACCGAAAGGCGTTGAGGTAACGCACGGCGCCTTGTCCAACTTCCTGTTGTCCATGCAGCAGCAACCCGGCTGCGCCGAATCCGATCGGTTGTTGGCGGTGACGACCATCTCATTCGATATCGCCGCACTCGAGCTGTTCTTGCCGCTGCTCTGCGGTGCAAGTGTCGTCATTGCGCAGCCGCACGAAACGGTAGATGGCAACGCGTTGCTCGGCCTGATGCGGCGTCATGCCGTCACGATGATGCAGGCGACGCCCGCGACGTGGCAGCTTCTGCTTCAGTCGGGATGGCGCGGCGAGCCGCCGCTGTCGAAGATTCTCTGCGGCGGCGAAGCGTTGCCTCGCCAGCTCGCCGATCAGTTGCTCGCGTGCGGAAAAGCGGTATGGAACATGTACGGGCCGACCGAAACCACCGTGTGGTCGAGCCTCTGGCAGGTTCGTGCGGGCGAGGAAATCGTGATTGGCGCGCCGATCGCGAACACGCAGCTGTACGTGCTCGATGCCAACCTCTCCCCGGTGCCGATTGGATTCCCGGGCGAGCTGTACATCGGCGGCGCCGGCGTGGCGCGCGGCTATCACAACGATCCCGAGCAAACGAAATCCGTTTTTCTCAGGAACCCGTTTCATCCCGGCGTCCTTTATCGGACCGGAGACCTCGCGTGTTTCAAGGAACCCGGCAAGCTCGCGGTGCTCGGTCGCAACGACGGGCAGATCAAGCTCAGGGGATTCCGCATCGAGCTCGGCGATATCGAAGCGGCGATTTCCAGCCATCCCGACATCGCGAAGGCGGTCGTCGTGGGACGCAACGACCAGCTCGTCGCGTATTGCGTGCGCAGCGCGACGCCGGTCGATGCCGCGCAGAGTCGTAAGATCGAGAACAACGCGGTCGCCGAGTGGACGGGCGCTTGGGATCGAGCGTACGAGGCCAACGCCGAAGATCCGACGTTCAACATCTCCGGCTGGCAGAACAGCTACGACGGCCTGCCGTTCTCGAAGGACGAAATGCGTGATTGGCAGAAGAGCTCTGTCGATCGTATCTTGTCTTATTCGCCGCAGCGGATATTCGAGGTCGGCTCGGGTAGCGGACTGATGTTGTTCGGCCTGGCGCCGCATTGCAGCGCCTATCGCGCGGTCGATGCATCGAAGCAGGCGGTCGATCTCATACAGCGGCAGGTGCAATCGATGCCGCACGTTATCTGCGAGCATCGCCCGGCCAACAAGCTTCCGGAAGTTCCGGCCGGCGCCTTCGATACCGTCATCATCAACTCCGTCGCGCAATATTTCCCGAGTGCGAGCTACCTGCTGTCCGTGGTCGAATGGGCGGCCAAGGTGGTCACCGAAGGCCGCATCTTCATCGGTGACGTGCGCGACTTGTCGCTCTTGAATGTTTTCCATGCCGACATCGTCGAGTACCGAAGCCAGGACGGAGTTCCACGCGACGAGTTGCGGCGCCGTATCGAACGCTCACGGCAATCGGAACGCGAGCTGACCATCGCGCCGGAATTTTTCGCCAACCTGCCGGCGATTTTGCCGAAGATCACTCGGGTCGAGGTCGCTTTGCGCAACGGCGACTACGTAAACGAGATGACGCGGTATCGATACGACGTGACGCTTCATATCGGCGACATCGCGCCTTCCAAGCCGGCCAAGGTGTCGGTACAGGACTGGCAGAAGGATGGCCTCGATCTCGCGTCTCTGCGCAGTCGTCTCGAAGCGCGGACCGAGAAGCACCTTTGCCTTTCGAATGTACCGAACGGCCGGCTGGGCGACGTCTACCAGCGCGTCGCGGATGTGCTGGACAGCAAGACGAGTGTGGCGCCGACCCAATGGGTGGATCCGCGCGACTTGCAGAGCGTGACGAGCGACGCGGGCTACGAAGTCGCGCTTCTGCCCAGCCGGTCGCGCGATGTCTGGACGTTCGACGCCGTGCTCTGGCGATCCGGCGAGCAGCCGGATTTGAGCTGGCTACCCGCGAAGCCCATGGACCGCAACGATCTGGCGCAGTACGCCAATATCCCCGCCGCCGGAGCGCCCACGAAACCCGCGCTCAGTCGGTTCTTGCGGCCATGGCTCGAGGATCAACTGCCGGCGTACATGATGCCTGCCTTCTTTGTCGAGATCGACGAGTTCCCGCTGACGCCGAACGGCAAGATCGATCGAAGAGCGTTGCCGGAGCCGACGCAGATCATGGCGGAGCCGGCGGTGCGGCCGACCAACGAGCTGGAGCAGCAGATTCTGGCCATCTGGTCAGACGTGTTGGGTCATGACCGGATTGGCGTCAACGACAGCTTCTTCAAGATCGGCGGCAATTCGCTGCGCGTTGTCCGTGTCCAAGCGGAATTGGAAAAGGCGCTGGGGCGGCCGATCACGACCGCGACTCTGTACGAGTTCTTCACGATCAAGCAATTGGCGGCGCATTTGTCCGGCAACAAGAAAGCGCTCGCCGAGAAGTCGCCGAAGCGGCGCGCGATGTCCACCGACGACGACGCTATCGCGATCGTGGCGATGGCGTGTCGACTCCCCGGAAATGTGAATAGCCCGGAGGATTTCTGGGATCTGCTCGAACGCGGCGGCGACGGCATCATCGATGTGCCGAAAGATCGTTGGGACGCCGAGGCGCTCTACGATCCGGATCCCGATGCGCGCGGGAAGTCCTATACCACGAAGGGCGGATTCGTCACGCCGATCGATTTGTTCGATCCCGCGTTCTTCGGCATTTCTCCACGCGAGGCGCGCTCGCTCGATCCGTCGCAGCGAATGATGCTGGACGTCACGTGGGAGGCGTTCGAACGCGCCGGCTACACCATGGACCAGCTCCGCGGCAGCCACACCGGCGTCTACATCGGTGTCGGCAAGAGCTACCATGAGTACGGTCTCGCGTGCGCCGGCGGTCTTGCCGATCTCGACGGCTACTACGGAACGGGCTCCGCGGCCAGCACGATGTCGGGCCGCGTATCGTACGTGCTTGGGCTCGAAGGGCCGACGATGACGGTGGACACGGCGTGCTCGTCGTCATTGGTTACGACGCATCTTGCATGCATGGCGTTGCGTCACGGTGAATGCGATCTGGCGGTGGCGGGGGGTGTGACGCTGATGCTGTCCGCCGACCTGCACGTGGAATTCAGTCGCCTGCGCGGAATGTCGCCCGACGGCCGCTGCAAGTCCTTCTCATCCAACACGGATGGCACAGGGTGGAGCGAGGGCGCTGCCGTAGCGATCCTCAAGCGGTTATCGGACGCGCTGCGCGACGGCGATCAGATCCTGGCTGTTTTGCGTGGGACCGCCGTGAATCACGCCGGACACAGCGCCAGCCTGACGACGCCGAGCGGCCCGGCGCAACAACGAGTGATCCGTGAGGCACTCGCCGTGGCCGGCCTCACGCCGGCAGACATTGACTACGTGGAAGCGCACGGCACCGGAACGAAGCTCGGAGACCCGATCGAGGGAACGGCGCTGGCGACCGTGTTCCGAGGTAGTCGGTCGGGCGACAAACCGTTATGGATCGGATCCGCGAAGTCGAACATCGGGCATACGCAGGCGGCCGCGGGCTTGGCCGGCGTGATGAAGACTGTGCTCGCGATGCAGCACAACAAGCTGCCGCGCACGCTACATGTGACCGAGCCGACTCCGGCGATCGATTGGGCGGGCGCCAGGATGGCGTTGGTGCTGGAGGAGCAACCGTGGCTTCCGAGCGATCGGCCGCGTCGCGCGGGTGTCAGTTCCTTTGGTATCGGCGGCACGAACGCGCACGCCATCGTGGAAGAGCCGCCGAAGCGCGTGGTTTCCGCGACCAAGGCCGAGGCGCCGCTGCCGCCGTCATTGCCGTTCCTCGTGTCCGGCTTCACGCTGCCGGCTCTGCGGGCGCAGGCCGACAAACTGCATGTCCACATGGGCATGAACATCAACGATCGCTTGCTGGACGTGGCGTATTCGTTGGCGACCTTGCGCACGCATTTCCGCAAACGCCTGGTCCTGTTCGCGAAGAACAAGGCGGAGCTCCTGGATTCGCTGGCAACGTTTGCGCGAACCGGCGAGACGCCGGCCGGGGCGGTGCGCACGCCGGACAACTGTCCGGAGGAGTGCCGTCTCGCGCTGCTGTTCACCGGCCAAGGAAGTCAGCTGCCGGGAATGGGGCGTAACTTGTACGACACGTATCCCGTGTTCAAAAAAGCGCTCGATGAGGTCGTTGCGCATTTCACCGGCTTGGAGCGGCCGCTGCTCGAGGTGATGTGGGCCGAAGCCGGAAGCGAGCAAGCGGCGCTCCTCAATCGAACCGACTTTACGCAGCCCGCTTTGTTTGCGTTGCAGGTGGCGCTCTGGCGGCTTTGGAACAGCTGGGGAGTGACACCGGATCTGCTGATCGGGCACAGCATTGGTGAATTTGCCGCCGCGCATGTCGCCGGTGTGTTCGATCTCGCCGATGCGTGTCGCTTGGTCGCGGCTCGTGGACGGCTGATGCAAGCGCTGCCGAGCGGCGGCGCGATGGCGTCGATCGAAGCGAGCGGTGCGGAAGTCGAATCGGTTATGCAGAAGCTCGGGCTGACCACGAAAGTCTCGATTGCGGGGCTCAACTCGCCGACGCAGACGGTCGTGTCGGGCGACGTCGACGGCGTCGAGAAGGTCGTCGCACACTTTGCGCAGGAGGGCCGCAAGGCGAAGCGGCTGAAAGTCTCGCACGCCTTCCACTCGCACTTGATGGAACCGATGCTCGCCGAGTTCCGCGCGATGGCGGGAACGGTCCGCTACTCGGCGCCGACGATTTCGCTCGTCAGCAGCTTCACCGGAGCGCTCGCGCAAGCGGGAGACTTCACGCAGCCCGAGTACTGGGTACGCCAGGCGCGCGGCGCGGTTCGGTTCACCGACGGCATGCGGACGCTATCCGAAAAGGGCGCGAACACGTTCCTGGAGCTCGGACCGCAACCCGTGCTGTCCGGCTTGGGCGCGGCGTGCCTGGCCGATGAGGGCCCGGTTTCCTGGGTCGCGTCGATCACGCCGGGGAAAGACGAAGCGTCGGTTATTCAGAAGAGTCTGGGCGAGTTGCATGCGTTGGGAGCGCCGCTGAACTGGCGCGGCTACTTCGCACCTTTCGGCGGCGAGCGAGTCGCGCTTCCGACGTACGCGTTCCAGCGCGAGCGTTACTGGCTCGAGCCGATGCCGACGCGGCAGGTTGGCGCGGGATTGGTAGATGCCCAGCACCAATTGTTGGGCGGCGGCGTCAAGGTCGCCGGCACCGAAATGATGATGTTCACGACGGTCGTCGCGAGCAACGAGCCGGTGTGGGTGCAAGAGCATCGGGTGATGGACGCGGTGCTGATGCCGGGGACGGCATTCTTCGAAGCGATGCGCGCGGCGGGCAAAGCCACCGACAAAGCGCCGTCGGATGTGTCAGACGTCATCATTCTGGCGCCGATGGTGATGCCGCCCGAGGTCGCGATTCGCATGCAAGTGACGGTCGGACCACTGTCCGACGGCTCGCGACCGGTGAAGGTTTACAGCTCACCCGAATCGGAAGGAGCCGACGGGACTTGGCCGTGGCAGCTGCACGCCGAGGGCAAGCTCGTTCCGGCTCAGGTAACGAACGAGCCGCCGCTGACGGTTCCGCCCGCTGACGGTGAGCCGATCGACGTCGACGCTCTATATAAAGATCTGGCGCATCTCGGCTATGGCTACGGGCCGACGTTCCAGGGGATCCGGGAAGCCTGGCACGTGGATGGCGTGGTGTGGGCCAAGGCAGCGCTCCCGGAGAGCGCGGCATCGTCGTCGATTCGCTACGGGATGCATCCGGCGCTTCTCGATTCCGCCATGCATTCGCTGTTGCTCACGCAGCGGTTGCGAGACAGCGTCAGTGAGGACTTGTTCGTGCCGTTCGAGGCCGAGCGGCTTTCGCTGTGGCGCGAAGGTCTCGCAGAAATGTGGGTCAGGGTCTCGGAGTTCGAGATGGGCGACGGCGAGTTTTGGGCTTCGCTCGACCTATTCGACATGCAAGGTAACAACGTCGGGCGACTCCACCGGTTGCATGCGCGCCGCATCGATCGTGCTGTGCTCCGCCGGCTCACCTCGGCGGGCGTCGATCGGTTTCAATTCGAGCTCGCTTGGGAGCCTATCGAAACCCAGAACCCCGAAACGCCGGGAACCTGGGGGCTCATGGTTTGCGGACAGGCGCCGTGGGCGGAGGATGTGCGCGCGCGTCTGACGCAAGCCGGGTTCGAGATCCGCGAAATTTCGCAGATCAACGAAGCCGAATCGCTCGACGGCGTGATCTGTCTGTGGGGCACCGAGGGCGATGTCATCGCGAACGCCCACAAGATTTCGCTGATGGGATTGGCGCAGCTGCAGGCGCTGGCGTCGGCCGGCTTCCAGGCGCCGGTCGTTTGGGTGACGCGCAGCGCCGTGGGAACCAGTATCGACGATCGCGTTTCCGGGCTGGGGACGGGCGCGCTGTGGGGGCTGCTGCGTAGCGCCCGCAGTGAGAATCCCGATCTCAAGCTGCGTATCGTGGACATCGGTGACGAGCCCGGTGATCTCGACGTCCTGGCATCCGCGATCACGCTCGATGTCGAGCCCGAGTGTGCGCTGCGGCGCGGGCAGGTGTTGGCGTCCCGGTTGGAGCGGGCGAGCTCGGAAGGCGGCGTGGTTCTGCCGACCGAGGGGATGTGGCGGCTCGAGATTGCGACGAAGGGTCGTTTGGATCAGCCGCTCGCCGTCAAGACCATCGCGAACGAACCGCTTGCCGCCGGTGAGATCCGCGCGTCGGTGAAGGCAACGGGTGTGAACTTCCTCGATGTGCTCAACGCGCTCGGCATGGTGGAAATTCCCGCGCTCGGCATCGAATTCGCCGGCGTGGTCACCGACGTCGGATCGGGCGTGAAGGGCCTGAAGGTCGGCGACCGCGTGCTCGGTTTGGCGCGCGGAAGCTTCGCATCGACGATTGTGATGGACGCGCGGCAGGTCGTGCGTATGCCCGACAACCTCACCTTCGAAGAAGCGGCGACCATTCCGATGACGTTCCTCACGGCATGGTACGGCCTCATCGAGCTCGGAAAGATGAAGGCAGGCGAGCGCGTGCTCATCCATTCCGCCGCCGGCGGCGTCGGTATGGCCGCGGTGCAGCTCGCGCAACTGCACGGGGCCGAAGTGTACGGCACCGCGAGCGAGCCGAAGTGGCCCGCGCTGCGCAAGATGGGATTGGACGATGCGCATATCGGAACGTCGCGCAGCCTCGATTTCGTGGAGCAATTCGGCAAGACCGCTCCGGGTCGAAGCTTCGACATCGTGCTCAACGCGCTCGCGCGCGAGTTCGTCGATGCGGGTCTGTCGATGCTGCGCAGCGGCGGGCGCTTCATGGAAATGGGCAAGCTCGATCTGCGAGAGCAATCGTGGGTCGACGCGCACCATCCGGGCGTGACGTATTGCGTCTATAACCTGCCCGAGGCGGGTCCCGACTTGATTCATGAGATGTTGGTCAAGCTCGCGGCTCTGTTCGCCGAAGGCAAGTTGAAGCCGCTGCCGATGCGAACCTTCCCGATGAATCGCGCGTCGGATGCGTTGCGGCTCATGGCGCAGGCGAGACATGTGGGCAAGGTCGTGCTGGTGCCTGCGAAGCAGCGCCGTCTGATCCAGCCGGACGGTGCGGTGCTGATGACGGGAGGCGTCGGCGGCTTGGGTCGGTGCCTCACCAAGTGGCTCGCGACACAGCACGGAGTGAAGGATTTCGTGCTGACCTCGCGGCGCGGCCTGGACGCACCCGACGCGAAAGCGATCGTCGCCGAGCTCGCGGAGCTCGGTGCAAAGGCGACGGTCGTCGCGTGCGATGCCACCGACGCGAAGGGGCTGGAAGCCGTGATCGCCACATTTACAGCGGAGCGTCCGCTGCGCGGTGTCATACATGCCGCAGGCCTCATCGATGACGGAATGCTGACATCGTTTACGCCGGAGCGGTTCGACGCCGTGCTGTCGCCCAAAGTGGACGGCGCCTGGACTCTGCACAAGCTGACGCAGGATCTGGAGCTCGATTTCTTCGTCCTCTTCTCGTCGATTGCCGGCGTCGCGGGCGCTCCGGGACAAGGCAACTACGCCGCGGCCAACGCGTTCATGGATGCGCTCGCCTACCACCGTCGTTCGAGGGGACTCGCGGGAACCTCGATCGCCTGGGGACCGTGGGATGCGGGCATGGCGGCGCGCCTGAGCGATGCCGATAAAGCGCGTCAACGCCGCCTGGGCATGGATGCGCTGACCGTCAGCGAAGGCACGGAGTTGTTCGAAACGATTGTCATGAAGGGTGTGCCGTTGTCGGTGCCCACGGCGTTGGACCTGCCGCGAATGCAACGGGCAATCGAGGAACACGGAGCGGAAATCCCGACGATATTCCATTCCCTGTTCAGCGGTTCGTCCGGTGCGCAATCGGACGCGGCGTCCGGTGGCGGCGGCGCGAACCTGCGCAAAGTTCTGTCCGAAACGGCGCCCGAACAGCAGGACGCGGTCGTGTTGGAGATGGTTCGAGCCGTGGTGGCGAAGACCCTCGAGTTCGGGTCACCGGAAGACGTCGACGTCAGTCTGCCGCTCCAGGATATCGGGGTTGATTCTCTGACGGCCGTGTTGCTGCGTAACCAGCTCTCGGACATGACCGGTCTCGCTCTCCCGGCCAAGATCGCGTTCGATCATCCGAACCTGCGCTCGCTCGGCGAATTCATTTTCGCGAAGCTGCGCGAGGCAGGCGTGGGAGTCCAGACGTCGGCGCCCGAATCCGCGCCGGCTCCGGCCAACGAGACGGTCGTTGCCAAGCGTGCGGACGACAAGAGCGTGAAGGAAGACAAGGGCGTGAGGAAAGGTCATCTCGCACCCGATCTGCAATTCCGCAACGCTCAGACCGCGGCAGCCAAGCCGGAAACGTTCTTCGTGACCGGTGCGACGGGTTTTGTCGGTGCCTTCCTGCTCCACGAGCTGTTGAAATCGAATCTCACCGCTCATTGCCTGGTACGCGCGACCGATACCGAGCACGCGATGACGAGATTGATGGAGACGCTCGACCACTACGGCCTTTGGAAAGCGGACTACGCGTCTTTGCTCAAGCCGGTCATTGGTGATCTTACGCAGCCCTTGTTCGGCATGACCGAAGAGGCGTTCAACCAGCTGGCGGAGCAAATCGATGCCGTCTGTCACTCCGGGGCGTTGGTCGATTGGATGCTTCCCTTGGACGCGTATCTCGGTCCGAACGTTGTCGGCACGCACGAAGTTTTACGCTTGGCCTCGCGCGGTCGCGGCAAAGCCGTGCACTACATCTCGACCGGAGCGACCTTGCCGAAGTACTTGGGCTACGAAGTTTCCAAGGACGAGCGTGAATACGGGTATCTGACGTCGAAGTGGATGGGCGAACAGATGATCGCAGCGGCACGGTGGAGAGGCGCGCTGGCGTCGACTTACCGGCTGCCGTTTGTCGGGGCGTGTTCAGGCAGCGGGCATTTCCGACTCGATGAGGGCGACTTCCTGCACAACTTCATCGCCGGTTGCATCGGGATGGGCGCCTTCCCGTTGGTTGACGTGGGCCTCGGAGGCGTAATGTCGGTCGATTATCTGAGCAAGACCATCGCTCAGGTGATGACGCGCGATGTCGAGCGAGTCGGCAGAGATTACGACTTCCTCGATCCCAATGCGCCGACATTCAACCGCTTCGTCGAGATCATTCGCGCTGCCGGATGTGCCGTCGAGACACTGCCGTATGAAGAGTGGCGGACGAAGGCGCTTCAGCACGCGAAGTCGGAACCCAAAGGTTCGCTCGCTCGAATCGGCGCGGTGATAGACGGCCTCACGCGAGAACACTTCGAGTTCATGTTGGAAGGTTTCCCGGTCGGTAAGGATGTGTTCGGCGGCGAGCACTATCCCTGCCCGCCGGTGGACGAGACATCCGTTCAGCCATACCTGAATCGGATTTCCGCCGCTCTGTCTTCATCGGCGGAGAAGGCTGACCAGGCGAGCCCCGTGGTCGAAGAGGTGGCGTGACGGATTGAGCCGTGCCCATACGGAGCCGCCCCTTAGGGGGCGGCGTCCCCCAGTGATTTCTGATGAGGATCGGACAACCATGGTCGAGTTACTGGATCGGAAGCAACAGGATCGAAAGTCACTGCAGGATCGCGTCGTCACAACGCAGTTGACGAAGACGGGCACCTGGCTGCATGAATCCGCGGCCGAGCACGCGCGCGTCCTCGAGCCCGTTTTGGACAGGTACAGCGCAGACAAGGCGGCCGTCGACGCGCGGATGCCGCCCAGCCGCAAGCTCAACACGTGCTGCTTCTATCCGGAACCGAGGCCAACCAAAATCGTTCGCATGAACGTGGACGCCGACCTCGAGCAAAAACTCCGCAGACAGCTGCGGCTCCAGGCGATCGTCGCGGGAACGTTCTCGGACACGTCGATAGGCACCTATTCGCCGGTATCGACGATGTTCGAGAACAGCGTGTTGTTCGTCCCGTCGTCCAAGCGCTTCTACGATACCAATCAGGACATCGTCCGCGACTTCTTCCCCGAAGCGGACACCATCGTCGTCAACGCTTTTGTCGTCCCCAAGGGCAAGCGACCGTACGGTACGCACAATGCCAGCGGACCGGCGCTGCAGATCCCGTCGCTGGTGAAAAGAGGGCAGGGGTTTCCCAAGTACTATATGAGCTTTCACACCGCGCTGACGCCGACGCCGTTGACGCGGCAGCCGTTCGTCATCTTCGAAGACGCCGAAGTGGAGGCGCCGAACGTTCAGTTCGCCGTGCAGAAGCTCCTCGATTACGACATCACCGATCACGAGCGCGAATTGATCGGCAAAGCGCTCTATCTGTATACCGAAGGCAAGCTCTCGGAAATCGATCTCCCGACCGTCCGCGATTACCTGATGGCGAAGTATTGGGCGAAGCGGTATGCGTCGACCCCGTCTTCCGGCTACTACCACGAATGCAAAGTGGGGGAGGCGCTCTTTTTCAACAACTATCGGGTCCACGCGGACAACACGTTGCCACAGGCGACGGAGGACCGAGTTACTATCGACTTTCGATGCTTTTCGAAGGTGTCCTACCCGCAAGGAATGTCGAGCGGCCTCGACTTCATCGTCGATCCCGAAGAGAGAACGCATCAGAGAAAGAGAAAGAAGGCGGCGATCGAGTTTCTCGTCATGACGCTCGGCTACGAGGACATAAACGAATTCTTGTACGTCGTGTTCGGCAAGCGAAACCTGAATATCGACGCCTTCGATCTCATTACCGATCTGCAGTTCGGCGTCTATAACCGGAGCAAGTACCACCTGTTGGATCAGAACCTCGACGCACACTATGAGCGCGTCGAGCGCCTGTACGAGCGAATCGAAAAAGAGGGCGAGTACAAGCTGCCGGTACGCGCGCAGGAGTATCTCAAGACGCTGATGCCATGAGGAGCGAAAGCGGAATTCTTGAGCCAGGCCGTGTTTTCGACGACGATTGCGTGAGAGGCGGTTTGGGGGCGCGTTTGAGAGCGTTATAACGACGACCGACCCGCTCGAATAGCGGTTAACTAGCGCTTGGTGCTTCATGGACCTCGACACTTGTTCGAGCAAGCGGCGCTGGAGCGATGTTCCGCCCCGACAGCAAATCTAATGTCGGGACACCACTGGAAAGGAGTTGCAGATGAATCATGACGGATTAATGGCCAAAGTCATGCAAAAGTATTGGGGAATAAAGAAGGTTCCCTACGATGAGCTTACGAAAGACTTTTTGAAGCAGTGTCAGTCGGGCTCGGTCGAGCTGAACGGCAAACACTACAAGTATTATCAAAAAGGGAACGGACCGACCGTGGTGCTGGTTCACGGTCTTCATAGCAACTTGGGAAGCATGGTCCCCATCGCGCAAGACTTGATCGGACAAGGCTTCAAAATCGCTTTATTCGATGCGCCTGCCCACGGAGAGGCACCTGGGATTGAAACCAATCCGGCGCAAATTCGCGAAGTGTTCCGCAAGATCGGCGGTCAGATCGGCGAGATTCGCGCCATGGTTTGCCATTCGCTGGGAGGATTCTGGTCCTTCTGCGCGTGGGGCGACGATTTCCGCGCCGAGACGTTCGTCTCGATAGCCTCGCCCGCAACGCATAAGTTCCTGGTCGAGAAGTTCGTTCAACTGGGTCAGCTGAACAATCAGATCGCCGAAGGCATCTACAAAGAACTCGAACGTCTTTTCGGTGAGAGGGTGTGGGTCGATTTCTCGCCTTCCGAAATCGTAAAAAGTATCGGCGTACCCGGATTGATTATTCACGGCAAGAACGACGACTTCGTACCGCCCGCGCATGCCGGGCAACTGCACGCGAGTTGGGCGAACGCGAAACTCGAGATGATGGAAGGTCTGGGTCACTTCGATGTCGTAACGTCACCCAAGGCGAGAGCGCTCGTTACGTCGTATTTGCGGGAATTTCAGTAAAGTAGTACTTGGACGAAACATCGCCGCCGTCGCGTCTAGGCGCGAGTGTCGTCGATAGTTCAATTTGCGGGTTTCTTCGAGTTTCGGCATGGATGCTTTCATCACACATCTCGGCTCTCCAGTTAACACCATGTTGCTGCAGATCTTGGCCATCCTTTTTGCAGCCAAGATCTGCGGAGCGTTGGCGCGCCTCGTCGGTCAGCCGCAAGTGATCGGTGAGATGTTGGCGGGGATTCTACTCGGACCGTCGCTGCTGAAATCGGTTGCGCCGCAATTTCATGGATTCCTATTTCCTGCCGGCTCCCTCGACAAGCTATTTTTTCTCAGCCAGCTCGGCATCGTTCTGTACATGTTCATCGTGGGGCTGGAGTTCAACATCGAAAGCATGCAGTCCAAGGCGAGATCGGCAGTTGCCATTTCATTGTCGAGCATTGTCGTTCCGTTTGTCCTCGGCATCGTGGTCGCACTGTTTTTGTTCGATAGCTACGGGCCGCAAAACAATGACAAGTTGGGCTTCGCTCTTTTTATGGGCATCGCCATGAGTATCACCGCCTTTCCGGTTCTTGCTCGCATTCTTCAAGAACAGGGAATGACCGGCAGTCGGCTTGGTTCGACCGCGATTGCCTGTGCGGCCGCGGGCGACATTGCCGCCTGGTGTATCCTGGCGGTCGTTGTCGGCGTTGCGCAATCCGGCAGCGGGCTCGGGGCCGCGTTCACCATCGTTTGTGCGCTGATCTACATGACTTTCATGTTTGTCGTTGCTCGGCCGTTGTTGAGCAAGCGACTCGGCGTTCCCGCGACGGACGGGACAATCTCCTCCGGTCTTCTCGCGTTTATTTTCCTCGCGCTGCTGCTATCGGCGTGGATTACCGAAACGATCGGAATTCACGCGTTGTTCGGCGCGTTCATCATCGGTGTCGTCATGCCGGAACGAAACCGTTTCAAGACAAAGATCGCCGATCGCATCCATGACGTCACCGGCGTGGTCCTGCTCCCGCTGTTTTTTGCGTTCACGGGTCTGCGTACCGAGCTTGGCCTGCTTTATGACGCGCAGTCACTCCTGGTTTGTGCATTGATATTGTCGGTGGCGGTATTGGGCAAACTCGGCGGAGCCGCGATGGCGGCACGGTTTACGGGTCACGACTGGCGTACCTCTGCTATTCTCGGGCTGCTGTTGAACACCCGCGGTTTGATGGAACTCATCGTCCTGAACCTCGGATACGATCTCGGTCTCATCGGACCCAAGATTTTTACCGTTATGGTCACGATGGCGCTGGTCACGACCATGATGACGGGACCGCTCGTACAGCGGCTCACCGCGAGTCCTTCCCGGAAGCTCGACGCCGATGCGCGCGCGACCGCGAGTCGATGACGACCGCAGCGTTGCTCCGCCGTGCTCGGTCGGCCGATTAACCGAGGCCGGGTCTCGCGGCTCCTCCGCCCGCGCACTTCCAGTCCCTCCATGTAGATCGCTCCGGCCCGCGGCCGTCTTTATCGCCGTTGCTTCGGGCGAGCCGTCCGTGTAACCCAAGCGGTCTCTTCCCTATCCCTTGACTCTCGCGCGGTAGAAGGCGGTAAAGTGTCATGCAGAACAGAACGAGCCAGGCGCGATTCGCGATTTCTCTGAGACGGGATGACGGCCTACTTATCGCGCCGCGGGTAAACGGCACATGAGCGACGGATCCGATCGTGCTCCATCCACCGAGCGTCGAGAGGGCGAGTCGAACGGCGCTCGCGACGGCGTATCTACGTGCGGCACATCAGCTGCTCGATGCTCCGCCGAGGGTTCTCGAAGGTCCCGTGGCGGTTCCGCTGCTCGGACCGGCGGCTCTGCAACGCATCCGGGAAACCGCAGCCGACTACCGAAAGGCGGAGGCGCGGGCGTTGCGTGTGCACGTCGTGCTTCGTTCCCGCTTTGCCGAAGACCGGTTGGCGGCCGCGGTGCGTCGCGGTGTTACACAGTATGTCCTGCTCGGCGCAGGTTTCGATACCTTCGCGCTTCGCCAGCCCGCTTGAGCACGCCCCCTGAAGATATTCGAAGTCGATCACTCGGGAACCCAATCCGTGAAGCGCGCATCGGTCGCGGCCGCGGCTATGGAGTTACCCGAGAACCTGGTTTTTGCCGGCATAGACTTCGATCACGAGTCGCTCGGCGATGGCCTGCTTCGGATCACGTGTCGTCGGCGGAGCCGACCTTCTTCTCCCGGCTCGGTGTCGCCATGTATTTGAGCGAAGACGCTATCGACGGGGTGCTTCAGTCCGTTGCCAGGTTTCCAGCGGGCAGTGAGATCGTGCTCACGTTCGCGTCTCCCGGAAAGTCGTCGTCCTTGCTTCTCGAACGTGCCGCCGCGGTCGGCGAACCGTGGCTGAGCTTCTTTGAGCTTGAAGCAGTCGAGGCCAAGCTGAAGCAAACGGGTTTCCGCGAAATTACATTTCTTTCGCCGCAGGAGGCGGACGCGAGGTACTTCCGGGATCGGCCGAACGACCTTTCGTCGCCACCCCATACACGTGAGCGCGATCGTATAGCGCGTTTTTTAGTTCGTTGATGGCGTGCGCCTGGCGTCGGCATAATCGCTCGGGCAAGCCGAATGGTTCGTCCCTCGTAACGAAGAGAATAAGGAGGAGCCCGTGGATCGTCGTTCGTTCATTGCCAAAGCGAGTGTCGGCGTTGTTGCCGGCCAGGCCATTGCACAACAGACCTTGGCGGCGGATGTAGACAAGCTGCCGAATGTGCGGTGGCGGTTGTCGTCGAGCTACCCGAAGAGTTTGGACACGATTTACGCGGCCAGCGAAGTTATCGCCAAGCGCGTGGACGAGTTGACCGGGGGTAAGTTTCAGATTCGCGTGTTTGCGGGCGGCGAAATAGTACCCGGCCTGCAAGTACTCGACGCGGTACAGAATGGAACGGTGGAGTGCGGTTATTCGGCGAGCTATTACTACGTCGGCAAGGACCCTACCTTCGCTTTCGGCACCGCCATTCCTTTCGGCTTCAACTGCCGCCAGTTCAACGCCTGGTGGATTCATGGCGGCGGCAACGAGATGCTGAACGACTTCTATAAGGGCTACAACGTGCACGCGATCCTGGCGGGCAACACCGGCGCGCAGATGGGCGGCTGGTACCGTAAGGAGATCAAGACCGCCGCCGACCTCCAGGGCCTTAAGTTTCGCATCGGGGGGTTCGCCGGCAAGGTGCTCCTCAAGCTCGGCGTCGTGCCGCAGCAGCTGGCCGGCAGCGATATCTATCCCGCGCTCGAACGCGGCACACTCGACGCCGCCGAATGGGTCGGTCCTTACGACGATGAGAAGCTCGGGTTCCACAAAGTCGCCAAGTACTACTACTACCCGGGCTGGTGGGAAGGCGGCGCGGCGCTGCACCTGTTCGTCAATAGGAAACAGTGGGAAAGCCTGCCGGCCGAGTACAAGGCGGCGCTCGAGGTCGCCTGCGAGTATGCGAACACCTGGATGGTGTCGAAATACGACGCCCAAAACCCGGCGGCGCTGCGCCGGTTAGTCGCGAGCGGCACGCAGCTGCGGGCGTTCCCGAAGGCGGTGATGGAGGCGTGCTACAAGGCGTCCGTCGAGCTTTACAAGGAGACGTCGGCGACCAACGCGGCCTTCAAGAAGGTCTACGACGCCGTGGAGAAATTCCGCAAGGATCAGACCTTATGGTTCCGCGTCTGCGAGAACACGTACGACAACTTCATGGGCACCGTCGATCGGACGTAGTCTGCCGAGAACGGCACGTATTCTCTCGGCAATCCATGGGCGAGATGATTCGTCACGATATGTCTCATCTCGCCTTTTCTTTTTCCGTTATCGGTCGAGCGTCTTGCGTCGCGACTGCGGCCGAACGAACTATCGCGCCTTTAGTCGCGCGTGATGCCGATTCGCGATCTTGCCGACGCACGAGCCGACGCGTTTGACCGTTGAATGCCTGGATGCTTCTCGGTATCTATGGCACACTACGTCGGGCACACCGGCTGACGGCGGAGTAGGTGGGCAGGGGAGAAAATAAGATCAACGCCGGGCGCGCGCCGCGCGCGTCCGAGATCGACATGATGGAACAGTACGCCCGGGTGAAGGAGAAATACCGGGACGCCTTGCTGTTCTACCGCTTCGGTGACTTCTACGAGCTGTTCTACGACGACGCCGTGCAGGCCGCACGGGCGCTCGACATCGTTCTCACCACCCGCCCCCAAGGCAAAGATCGCGAGCGCGTCCCCATGTGCGGCGTGCCGCACCACCGGCTCGATTTCTACCTGGCGCGCCTCGTCGAGAAGGGCCACAAGGTCGCGATTTGCGAGCAGATGCAGGGCCCCGCCAAGGGCCGCGGGTTGATCGAGCGCGAGGTGGTCCGCGTCGTCACGCCCGGCACGTTCTACGAGTCCGAACGCCAGGAAGGCGCGGTCGCCGCGCTCCGTTTCGAGGACGCACGCGTCGGCCTCGCATTCGTGCGCCTCGCGACCGGCGAATTTCTCGTGACCGACCTCGATCGGGCGGAGCTGCCGGCGACGCTCATGCGATTGCGGCCCGAAGAGATTCTGCTGCCGACGGGAGAGCGAGTCGATGCGCTGCCGCTATATCGCCCGTTCACCGCGGAGCGGCCGGCCGACGCGTTCGAGGGACAGGCGTCGCTGGCGCGGCTCACCGAGCACTTTGGACGGGAGGCGATCGAGCCGCTCAAGCTGTCGACGCCGAGCGCGGTTCGCGCCGCCGGCGCGCTGCTTGCGTACCTACAGGAAACCCAAATGGCGTTCCTGCCCCATTTACAGCCGCCCAGACCGTACGCGAACGACGAGTTCGTGTGCCTGGACGCGCAGACGCAGCGCAATCTCGAGCTGGTGGAGAACCTGTTCCAGGGCACTGCCGAGGGCACGTTGTTCGCGGTTCTCGATCATGCGGCCACCAGCATGGGTCGGCGGCGTTTGCAGCAGTGGTTACTGCATCCACTGCGTCGCGTCGCTGCCATCGAAGCGCGCCAAGAGGCGGTCGCGGAGCTCGTGGAGCATCATCGCAGCCGCGAGGAGCTGCGCGAAACGCTCGCCGGAATCCTCGACATCGAACGCCTGACGTCGCGTGTGACGTCCGCCATCGCCAATCCCCGCGACCTCGCGCGGCTGCGCGCCTCGATTGCTCCGCTACCGCGGTTGCGTGAGCTGCTCGGCACCGCCCGCGCGCCGCTCTTGCGCGAGCTGCACGACCGGCTCGATACGCTCGCGGATCTGCACGCCGACATCGCACGCGTGCTTGTCGATGAGCCGCGCGCGCTGCCGCGCGACGGCGGCCTGATCCGCGCCGGCGTATCGGCCGAGTTGGACGAGCTGCAGACGCTGCAACACGACGCGAGCGGCTGGCTGGCCGAGTTTGAATCGCGCGAGCGCGAGCGCAGCCGCATCCCCAACCTGAAAGTGGGTTTCAACAAGATCCACGGTTATTACATCGAGGTGACGAAGTCGTATCTGCGCTCGGTCCCACCCGACTACCAGCGCCGCCAGACGCTGGTGAACGCCGAGCGTTTCATGACGGAGGCGCTCCGGCAGTTCGAAGCGAAGACGCTATCGGCGGCGGAACGCGCGAAAGATCTGGAGTACGAATTGTTCGTCGGCTTGCGCGACCGCATCGCGAGCCAGGCCGGGCGGCTGCGCCACACCGCGGAAGTGCTCGGCACGCTCGATGTGCTTGCCGCCCTCGCGCACGTCGCGGCACGCAAGGGTTGGATTCGACCGGAGATCTCGGACGACGATCGCATCGCGATCTACGAGGGCCGGCATCCGGTCGTCGAAGCGTTGACGAACAATTTCGTTCCGAACGACCTGCACTTCGACGAAGCCAGGCGCTTCCTGCTGTTGACGGGTCCCAATGCCGCGGGCAAGAGCACGTACGTACGCCAGGCCGCCGTGCTCGTGCTGCTCGCGCAAACAGGCAGCTTCGTGCCCGCGCAGCGCGCGAGCATCGGCGCGGTCGATCGGATTTTCACGCGCGTCGGCGCCGCCGATTTTCTCGCCCGCGGGCTGTCGACCTTCATGGTCGAAATGATGGAAACCGCCAACATCCTGCGCTATGCGACCCGGCGCAGCCTTGTGATACTCGACGAAGTCGGCCGCGGCACGGGGAGCGCGGACGGACAGGCGATCGCGCAGGCCGTGGCGGAAGCGCTGGCGCAAACCGTGGGCGCGAAGACATTGTTCACGACGCACTATCACCAGCTCGCCGCGCTCGCCGAGCGCATTCCGACGATCGCGAACGCGCATCTCGCGGTGCGCGAGGATCGCGACGAAGTGACTTTCTTATACAAAGTCATGCCGGGCGCGACCGAGAAGAGTTACGGCATCTACGTCGCGCAGCTCGCGGGGTTGCCGGCGCCCGTGGTGGAGCGCGCCGCGACCTTGCTGAAGGAATGGGAACGTAAAGATTCGAGCGACGGACGAACGAGTCTACCTGCACGCGAACCCGATCGCGCGTACGAGCGGCAGGAGACGCTGCTCGCGCGCCTGCGTCAGACCGATCCGTTGCACACGACGCCGATCGAAGCGCTACAGCTCTTGGCCGAGCTCAAAGCGCTCGTATCCCACACCGGGGACAAACCCGACCAACGCACGACCGACGCGGTAACGGTGTCCATTGCCCGAAAGCGGGAACGCGTGCGCTGAGGATCCACATCTCGTCGATGCAGACCGGCGAACCGGGGAAAGATCATGCGGCGTGATGGGCCGCGATAGCGAAGAAGAACCGTGCATAACAGAAATGGAGAGCAAACGGTGAAAAATCTGTGTGTGGTGGTGCTGCTGTCTCTGGTCGTGGTCGCGTGCGACAAGAAGATCGACTTTAACGAAGGTGCCCGGCTCGATCCGGCCGCGGATGGAAGTGCTGTTCGGAATCCGGATGCGAAAGAACTCAATTGCGGCGCGGAGCCATTCATCGTCAACTATTCGAATGTCGATTCCACCGTCGGCACGCTCGAGGTGACCAACAACGGTGTTTGCAAGGTGAACGTCAACGTCGCCGAAGACGTGGGCGGCGCGGCCGCGCGCACGATTTCGCGATACGACGTGGAAAGCGGCGTCGGCAACGTCACCGCTTTTCCGATGACGGCGAGGATGAAGATCAGAATAATTTTCACCTGCGCTCCGTCGACGGCGGAGGGTAAATGCAAGTTTTCCTACCGGTTCTCCACCGGAAAAGAAGCGAAGACACCGGCGCGGGAGTCGGTAGCGGTGGATGCGACACCGGAAGCATCGGCGCCGGGCCTGCCCGGAGGCAACAGCTGCATCACGCCGAACGGTAAAGAGCACGTAGTAAAGGTGATCTCCAACCGATTGACCAACGGCGATATGACGGTGAATTTCACCGCCGAATCGAAGTGCAAGTGTAACCCCTTCATCGCTTATGCCGAGCCCGCGGATCCTGGTGCGAAAAAGAGCAAGCAGGCGAGGGCGGCGGCCAATGGCACGGATACCGGATTCGTCGTCGTCCCCAAGAATCAAACGACGCAAATCAAGATCAAATGCGATGGTGGCTCGTTGACCACGGAGACCTGCAAAGGTCTCGTACGCGACATTCGGGTTTCGATAACAACGAAGTAATCAATGAGCATTCGCGTCTTATCGCCCGAGGTCCAGCAGCGCATCGCCGCCGGCGAAGTGGTCGAGCGGCCGGCAAGCGTGCTCAAGGAGCTGATCGAGAACGCGCTCGACGCCGGGTCGCAAACCGTGCGCGTGGAGATACAGGAAGGCGGACGGCGGCTGATCCGCGTTACCGACGACGGCGGCGGCATCACCGCGCCGGAAGTGCCGCTTGCTTTCGAGCGTTTCGCCACGAGCAAGATCGGATCGGCCGAGGATCTTCCGACGGTGCGTTCGTTCGGCTTTCGCGGCGAAGCGCTCGCGAGCATCGCCTCGGTCGCGCGGGTGCGCCTGTTGACGCGCACGCGCGACACGCTGCTCGGCACCGAGGCGCGCATCGAAGGCGGACGCATCGTCTCGCTGGGCGAAGCCGGCGCTCCCATCGGTACGCGCTTCGAGATGTGGGACCTGTTCTACAACACGCCGGCGCGGCAGAAATTCCTGCGCGGACTAAAGACCGAGTACGGCCATCTGCTGCGTGTCTTTACGACGTTCGCCGTCGCGTTTCCCGAGAAGCATTTCGCGCTCACGATGGACGGCCGCGAGGTCTATAGCTTTCCGCCGGCCACGCCGCAGGAACGGCTCACGGCCGTGTTCGGCCAGCAAGCGGCGTCGCAGCTGGAGGAATTCGACGAGGTCGGTGCGTGGGGCCGCGTCTGGGGCTTCGCGGCTGCAGACGACGCCGGCCAGCGGCGTGTTTATCTCTACGTGAACCGCCGCCCGGTGCGAGACGCCATGCTGCAACGCGCGGTCGCCGAAGGTCTCCAAACCGGCAACGCGCTCGTCGCGCTGTTTGTCGAGATCGATCCGCGTGAGGTCGACGTGAACGTGCATCCGGCGAAAACCGAAGTACGATTCCGGCGTCCGTTCGAGGTTTACGAACGCGTGCGCCACGCCGTCCGGCGTCGCAAGCGCGTGCTCGGCGTGCTGTCGCTGCGGGCGGCGGAGGAGGCGGCGGGGTACGACGCTGCGCCGAGCTTCCAGCTGCTCGGCCAGGTCGAGGAGACGTTCTTGCTCACGCTTCATGACGGGCATCTTTATCTCCTCGATCAGCACGCCGCCGAGGAGTGTGTGTTCTACGAGCGCTTGCGCACCGGAAAGGTCGGGCGGCGCGAGCTGGTGGCGCCGCAGGTGGTCACCTTGACCGACGAGGAGCGTGCGTTCGTGGACGCGCAGACCGAGGCGCTCGCCGCCTGCGGCTTCACGATCGAGCCGTTCGGTCCGTCCGTGGTGGCGCTGCGCGCCATCCCCGAAATCGTTCCGGTGCGGGACTCGGCGCGCATCTTCACTCAGCTGCTGGCGCGCGTCCGCGGCGGGCGCGAGGACTTGCTGCAGGCGCTGTCCTGCCTTTCCGCGGTCAAAGCCGGCGCCGTACTCGCGCCGGAACAGCAGGATCGCCTGATCGCGGCGTGGCGGCAGACCGCCAACCCGCACGCCTGCGCCCACAACCGTCCGGTTTACTACCGCTTGTCGCTCGACGAGGTCCGCCGGAAGATCGGCCGTACCGGGCTGAGCTGCGAATTCGATCACAAAGCCGTCAGCGACCCTTGCTCGGTAACCGGTAGCACGACAAGCTGCTGATACGCGCCCGAGAGTGGTGTTGTCGCAGGCGACCGCATAAAATGACCCGCGAAACGTGGCGGTGAAGGCACGGCGCGGTTCCAGCTGACCCCGCGTCAGTTCGCGCTTCGCCGAGCCCGCCGCTGAATAGAAAGGAGGTGAGCGTTCCTGGCTCCGCCTCTATATATAGGGAATTCCTCTTTACCACATTCGCCAAGGTAGTCTCGTGCTCGCCAAGATTCGCGAAAAGACGCAAGGCATCATTGCCACCCTCATCCTGACGTTTGTCGCCATCCCGTTCATTCTCTGGGGCATCAGCTCCTACTTCGATCGCGGCAGCTCGGTCGCCGTAGCGAAGGTGAACGGCGTGGAGATCAGCCAGCAGGCGTATCGCCAGCGGCTCGAGGAGCTGCGCGGCATCGATCCGCGCCGTGCCGACAATCGTGCGCTGCACGAGATGATCCTCGAAAGCATGATCGAGCAGTCGCTGCTGACGCGTGATGCCGAGGATCACGGCTACCGGATGAGCGACGCGCGGCTCGCGCAGATGATCCACGATCTTCCCTATTTCCGGCGCGACGGTCGGTTCGATTCGACCATGTACGAGGCGCTCCTGCGCCGGCAGGGCCTGCGCCCGTCCGATTTCGAAGCGCAATTGCGCCGCGAGAATCTCACGACGCAGGTGCAACGCGGTTTGGGCGAAACCGCGTTCGTGACGGACGAAGACGTGACGGCGCTGATACGACTCATCAAGCAGGAACGCCGCGTTTCGTATGCGATCGTGAGCCCGGAGGCCTTCCTGCCGAAAGTCAGCGTTTCCGACGCGGAGATCAACGAGTATTACCAGGCGAATCAGGAATCGTTCCGGTCGCCCGAGGCGGTGCGCGTCGAGTACGTCACGCTCCGCGCGTCGGATGCGAGCCAGCAGGTTCAGCCGACCGAGGACGAGCTGCGGCAGGCGTACAACGCCGATGCGGCGCGTTATGTGACGCCGGAGAAGCGCCGCGCGAGCCATATCCTGATATCGGTGCCGTCGGGCGCAAATGCCGACGCCGACAAGACCGCGCGCGCCCGCGCCGAGGCGCTGGCGAAGGAGCTTCGCGGCGGCGCGAACTTCGCAGCGGTGGCGAAAAAACAATCGGACGACAAGGACTCAGCCGCCCGCGGCGGCGACCTCGGCGATCTCGTCGCCGGCACGTTGCCGCCCGAGCTGGACGCGGCGGTCCGCGCATTGAAGCCGGGCGAGGTGAGCGCGCCGGTTCACACGCAGTACGGCTATCACATCGTCAAGCTGACGAGCTATCAGCCCGAACAGCGCAAGTCGTTCGAGTCGGTCCGCGCTCAGCTGCTCGACCAGCTGCGCAAGCGCAAAGGCGAGGAGCGTTTCTACGAGCTCGCGGAGCGTTTCCGCAATCTGGTGTACGAGCACTCCGAAGGATTGCAGCCCGCCGCGAAGGAGCTCGGCCTCACGGTTCAGACGAGCGACTGGTTCACCAAATCGGGCGGCAGCGGCATCGCGGCGCAGCCGCGCGTGGTTACCGCCGCGTTCGAACCGGACGTCGTCAGCCGCGCGCGCAACAGCGACGCGATCGAGATCAACCCGGAGACGCTGGTGGCGCTGCACGTCGTTGAGTACCGGCCATCCGCGGTGCGTCCGTTGACCGAAGTCCGCGCGACGATCGAGCGCACGTTGAAAGAGCGGCGGGCCGCGGAGCAGGCGCGTGCGCGGGCACAGGAGTGGCTCAAGCAGCTCGAACAGGGCACCAAGCTCGCGGATATCGCGCGCAGCGGCGGCGCCAAGGTGGAGACCGGAAAGGCGCTCACGCGGGAGAATAGCGGCGGCGTCGACAAGCGCCTCGCCGATGCGGTGTTTGCGGCCGCGCGTCCGAAGGATCGGCCCGTCGCGGGCGAGGTCGATCTCGGGCAGCAGGGCTCCGCGGTATACGTGCTCGAAGCGGTGCGGGATATCGACCCGGCGACGGCGGATGCCGAGCTGAAGCAACGCATCAAGCGCCAACTCGTGCAGCGCCGCGGCGCGGACTACTACATGAACTACCGTTCGGGCTTACGCAAGACGGCGGACGTAAAAATCAACACCGATCAGCTGTAACTTATACGAGCGATGAGCGCGGTGGTCGGGCGCTCATCGTGTCTCTCCTGCCGCCGTCCGTTTGGCGTTGGAGTTGCGCTGCTTTCGAGCGGGCGTGCTTCGACAGCCGCTCAGCCCTCTTCCGGGGCAAGGGCGACGATGTTGAAACCGGCGTCGACGTAAGTAATCTCGCCGGTAATTCCCGACGCAAGGTCGGAGCAAAGGAAGGCGGCGACGTTGCCGACCTCGTCGATCGTCACACCGCGTCCGAGGGGCGCAATCCGTTCGTTGGCGTCGAGCATCTTGCGAAAGCCCGAGATGCCCGCGGCGGCGAGCGTCTTGATGGGGCCTGCGGAGATCGCATTCACGCGAATGCCGGAGCGTCCGAGATTCACGGCGAGAAAGCGGACGTTGGCTTCGAGGCTCGCTTTGGCGAGGCCCATCACGTTGTAGTTGGGCAAGAAGCGTTCGGCGCCGAGGTAGCTCAGCGTCAGGAGCGCGCCGTTGCGGCCCGCCATGAGCTTGCGTCCGAACTTGGCCATGGCGGTGAAGCTGTACGAGCTGACCTCGTGTGCGGTCCGGAAGCCTTCGCGGGTGGTGACGTCGAGGAACGCGCCCTGCAGCTCGTTGGCCGGTGCATACGCGATCGCGTGAACGATGATGTCGAGCGCGTCCCAACGCTTGCCGAGCGCGGTGAAAAGCGTTTCGATCTGCTCGTCGGTGGAAACGTCGCACGGGAGCACGACGTCCGATCCGAGCTCGGCGGCGTACTTCTCGACGCGATCTTTCAGCCGGTCGTTTTGGTAGGTAAAGGCGAGAGCCGCGCCTTCGCGGTGCATCGCCTTGGCGATACCCCAGGCGATGGAGCGCTCGCTTGCCACTCCGGTGATCAATGCGCGTTTACCGGCCAAAAATCCCATCGATCCGTCCTCTCTCCGCGAAAACCCGGGTTGTGAAGGAGGCGCTACAGTAGCGAAATTCGCCGAGGGCGGAAAGGGGGCGCGGGAAGTGAGGATTCAGGGAAGCGCTCTGTTATAGTCTGCCCGCCGCTCGCGGCATTCGGTAAAGTTGGAGAACGATGAGTCGTATCAAGCGAGAATGGTGGGCGCGCTTCGTGCTGGCGCTCGGCATCGTTTGCCTCGCGGCGCCCGCCGCCGGCGCGTGGAACAATCCGTACCCGGAAAACGATCGCGCGGCCAATGTTCTCTACGCCGCGTTTCGCGAGCGGCCGAAACATCTCGACCCTGCGCGCGCCTACAGCTCTAACGAATACGACTTCATCGCGCAGATTTACGAGGCGCCGTTTCAGTATCACTATCTCAAGCGCCCCTACCAATTGGTGCCGCTCACGGCGGTACAGGTTCCGCACCCGGTTTACCTGGACAGCGCCGGCCGGAAGCTGCCGGCCAACGCGCCGGCGGCGAAGATCGCTTACAGCGTGTACGAAATCCGAATCCAACCGGGAATCCGATATCAGCCGCATCCGGCGTTCGCGAGTGCGCCGGACGGCAAGCCGCTCTATCAGAACCTGTCGCCGGAGGAGATCGCGCGCTACAACGCCATCGAGGATTTCCCGAAATCCGGGACGCGGGAGCTCGTCGCGGCCGACTACGTGTATCAGATCAAACGGCTCGCGCATCCGAAAATCCACTCGCCGATTTTCAGCGTCATGGCCGACTACATCGTCGGTTTCAAGGAATACGCGAAGACGTTGGCGAAGGCGTACCGCGACGTGGCCGGCGACCGCGAGGAGGGCGTGTACCTCGATGTCGCCCGCTATCCGCTCGCCGGTGTGGAGGAGGTCGACCGCTACACGTTTCGCGTGAAGATTCACGGGAAGTATCCGCAATTCCTGTACTGGATGGCGATGCCGTTTTTTTCGCCGATGCCGCCCGAGGCCGATCGCTTTTTCTCTCAGCCGGGCATGGCGGAGAAGAATCTGACGCTCGACTGGTATCCCGTCGGGACCGGGCCATACATGCTGAGCATCAACAATCCGAACCGGCGCATGGTGCTCGATCGAAATCCGAACTTCCACGGCGAAGCGTATCCGAGCGACGGCGAGCCGGAAGATCGGGCGAAGGGACTGCTGGCGGACGCCGGTCGGCCGCTGCCGTTCATCGACCGGGTGATATTTAGTCTCGAGAAGGAGACCATTCCGTACTGGACGAAATTTTTGCAGGGTTACTACGACCGTTCGGGCGTTCCGAACGAGTCGTTCGATCAGGCGGTGCGGTTGAGCGGCACCGGCGACACCGAAGTGAGCGATGAGATGAAGGAACGGGGGATACATCTCGAAACCAGCGTCGCAACGTCCACCTATTATTTCGGCTTCAACATGCTCGACCCGGTGATCGGCGGCTATTCCGAGCGCGCGCGCAAACTGCGTCAGGCGGTTTCGATCGCGGTGGACATCGAAGAGGAGATCGCAATCTTCAACAACGGCCGCGGCATTGCGGCGCAGGGCCCGCTGCCGCCCGGCATCTTCGGGCATCAGGAAGGCCGCGCCGGAATCAATACTTACGTTTACGACTGGATCGACGGCGAGCCGCGGCGCAAGTCGATCGAGACGGCGCAAAAGCTGCTCGCGGAGGCCGGCTACCCGAACGGACAGGACGCGAGCGGCCGGCCGTTACTCCTTTACTTCGACACCGCGGCGACCGGACCGGAACAGAAAGCCCGGCTCGATTGGCTGCGCAAGCAGCTGGCCAAGCTGAACCTCCAGCTCGTTGTGCGCGCGACCGATTACAATCGCTTCCAGGAAAAAATGCGCAAGGGCGACGCGCAAATCTTCGAGTGGGGCTGGAACGCCGATTACCCGGACCCGGAGAATTTCTTTTTCCTGTTGTATGGACCGAACAAGAAAGTCGGCGGCGAGGGCGAGAACGCGTCGAATTACGAGAATGCCGAGTTCGACCGGCTGTACGAACGCATGAAGAACATGGAGAACGGTCCCGCGCGTCAGGCGATCATCGACGAAATGGTTGCGATCGCGCGCCGGGATGCGCCGTGGATTTGGGGACTGCACCCGAAGAACTTCCTGCTCGAGCACGTCTGGGTGCACAACACGAAGCCAAATCACATGGCGAACAACACGCTCAAGTATCTGCGCATCGAACCCGATCGGCGCGCGAAGCTCCGCGAAGCGTGGAATCGGCCGGTAGTGTGGCCGATCGCCGTCATCGCGGCGCTGTTCGTCGCGGGCATCACGCCGGCGGTCGTGTCGTACCGGCGGCGTGAGAACCGTAGCCAGCGGGAGCCGCGGAGATAGCCCATGCTCGCGTACTTGATACGTCGCGTGCTGTACGCCATCCCGATCCTGCTCGGCGTCAACCTGCTCACGTTCGCGTTGTTTTTCTTCGTGAACAGTCCCGACGACATGGCGCGCATTCAGCTCGGCGTGAAGCGCGTCACGCCGGACGCGATCGCGAAATGGAAGGCGGATCACGGCTACGACAAGCCGCTCGTATACAACGACAAGGCCAGGGGAGCGGCGCAGTTCACGGACACGATCTTCTTCCGTCATTCGCTGAGTCTCTTCGCCTTCGACTTCGGGCGTTCCGATGAGGGCCGGAACATCGGCTACGACATCCGCCAGCGCATGTGGCCAAGTCTCGCGATCGCGCTCCCGACGTTTCTCGTCGGCATCCTCGCCTATATTACCATCGCGCTCATGCTCGTCTTCTTCCGCGGCATGTATCTCGACGCGTTCGGCGTGGTCGCGTGCGTCGTGCTGATGTCCGTGTCGATGCTGTTCTACGTCATCGGCGGTCAATATCTCACCAGCAAGTTGTTGCATCTCGTGCCGATCTCGGGCTACGCGACCGGCGAGGATGCATTGAAGTTCATCGTGCTGCCCGTAGTGATCGGCGTGGTCAGCGGCATCGGCTCCTCCACACGGCTTTACCGCGCGTTCTTTCTCGAAGAGATCACCCGGGATTACGTGCGCACGGCGCGCGCCAAAGGGTTGTCAGAGGCACGCGTTCTGTTCCGGCACGTACTCAAGAACGCGATGATTCCGATTCTGACGGGCGTGGTGGTCGTGATTCCGCTCCTCTTCATCGGCAGTCTCATCATGGAGTCTTTCTTCGGCATTCCGGGGCTCGGAAGCTACACGATCGACGCCATCAACTCACAGGATTTCGCGATCGTCCGTGCGATGGTGTTCCTCGGGTCCTTGCTTTACATCCTCGGCCTCGTCTTGACGGACATCAGCTACACGCTGGTGGATCCGCGCGTGCGGTTGCAATAATCGCGATGCCGATTCAGTTCGTCTTCCTGTGGACCGATGCGCTGATCTACGTGCTGCTGGCCGTGGTCGTCGCGTTCGGCGTCTATGCCGCACGGCATGAGCATTTGCGCGCGCCGTGGCGGCAGGTCGCGCGCCGGCCGCTCGCCATGGCGGCGCTCGTCGTGCTCGCGGTCTACGTCGCCATTGGTCTGCTCGATTCGGTGCATTTTCACCAACGACTGGAGAAAGACGGGCAGTATTCGGCCGAAGTGAAAAGCGTGCTCGATCTTGCCCTCCAGGGGCTGCGCGCGCACGGCGAACGGACCTACTCGGCGCCGTTCGCGCTGACGGCATATACGTCGGAGACGATCGAACGGCCGGACGGCACGCACGAGCGCGTCTACCCGCGCCTCAAATTCGGCGGCGCGCATCTTGCCGCACCCACCGATCGCGCCAGCGATATCGCCGCCCGTGTTGGCCTGGCCTTTGTCGAGACCGCGGTGCTGTGGCTGCTAATAGGCGCCGCGCTTGCGTACTTTCGCCGTTCCGCCTCCGCGCCATATGGCGAACGGCTGCGCGGACTCATTCGCGGCGACGGAGAGTTTCCCTGGCGCACGGTCTGGGTAACGGGCGCCATCGTTTTCTTTCTCGGCGCCGCGTGCGCGCACCTTGCGCCGTATTACCACGTGTTCGGCACCGATCAGGTGGGCATCGACGTGCTGTACAAGTCGCTGAAGAGCGTGCGCACCGGTCTCGTGATCGGCACGCTCACGACGCTCGTGATGCTGCCGTTCGCGCTCGTGCTCGGCGTCGCGGCCGGCTATTTCGGTGGCTGGATCGACGACATCATTCAATATGTCTACACGACGCTTAGCTCCATCCCGGGCGTGCTCCTGATCGCGGCGGCGATTCTGAGTCTGCAGGTTTACATGGCAACGCATCCGGAATCGTTCAACAACGTCGTCGTCCGTGCGGATACACGGCTGCTGTTCCTTTGCATCATTCTCGGCGTGACCAGCTGGACCAGCCTTTGCCGGCTGCTTCGGGGCGAAGCGTTGAAGTTGCGCGAGCTCGATTACGTCGCCGCTGCGCGGGCGCTCGGCGTGAGCAGCGCCCGCATCATGACTCGCCACCTGTTCCCGAACGTCATGCACGTCGTGCTCATCACGACGGTGCTCGATTTCAGCGGTCTGGTCCTTTCGGAAGCGGTGCTCTCGTATGTCGGCGTCGGCGTCGATCCGAGCATGGAGAGCTGGGGGAACATGATCAACGGCGCACGTCTCGAAATGGCGCGTGAGCCGATGGTCTGGTGGACCCTTGCGGCCGCGTTCACGCTCATGTTCGCGCTCGTCCTCGCGGCGAATCTCTTCGCCGACGCCGTGCGCGACGCGTTCGATCCGCGTCTACGCCGATGAGCCTCGCACCTGCAAAACGACCGGAGCCCGCGGCGGGCGGTATCGTCCTGCGTGTCGAGGACCTGAAGACGTATTTCGACACCCCGGAGGGAACGGTGCGCGCCGTCGACGGCGTTTCCTTCGAAATTCGCCGCGGCGAGACGCTCGCGCTCCTCGGCGAATCGGGATGCGGGAAATCCATCACGGCGCTGTCGCTGCTGCAGCTCGTGCCCGAGCCGGCGGGCCGGATCGTCGGCGGCGAAGCGTGGCTCGGCAGCGAAGAAGTGCTCGGATTTTCCGAACGCGAGATGCGCCGCGTGCGCGGGCGGCGTATGGCGATGATCTTCCAGGAGCCGCAAACCTCGCTCAACCCGGTGCTCACGGTCGGCGCGCAGATTCGCGAGGTGCTGCCGCGCGAGCTGGATGAGCGCGCGGCGCGCACACGCGTCATCGAGCTGCTTGAATCGGTCGGCATTCCGCAGCCGGCCGAGCGTTATGATGCTTACCCGCATCAGTTATCCGGCGGCATGAAGCAGCGCGTCATGATCGCGATGGCGCTCGCGGCGCAGCCCGAGCTCTTGATCGCCGACGAGCCGACGACCGCGCTCGATGTGACGACGCAAGCGCAGATCCTGAAGCTCTTGAAGGAGCTTCAGACGAAGACCGGGACCGCGATTCTGCTCATCACGCACGATCTGGGCGTTGTCGCCGAGATGGCGCACCACGTCGCGGTGATGTACGCCGGTCAGATCGTCGAAGCGGCGCCGCGCGCGGCGTTCTTTCGCGAGCCGCGCCATCCGTATTCGCAGAAGCTGTTCCGTTCCTTGCCCGGACGACTGAAGCGCGGCGTCGCGCTCGACGTGATCGCCGGCTCGGTGCCGCGGCTCGATCAAGAGTTTCGCGGCTGCCGCTTTACCGAACGCTGCGATTTCGCCTGGGAGCGATGCCGGCAGCAAGTGCCGCGCTGGTCGACGGCCGGCGATCACGGCGTGCTCTGCCATCTCTACGACGCGGGCGGAGCAGGATCGGGCGCAGAGCGGACCGGGAAGAGCGCGACCGTCGAAGCGTCCGTGACCGGCGCGCGCGGGGCCGGCGGGACGTCATCCGGTGCGGATTCCGCCGGTCGCGCTCTTCTCGAAGCGCGGGATCTCAAAGTCTACTTCCCGGTGAAGCGCGGTCTGCTGCAGCGTGTTGTCGATAACGTGCGCGCCGTCGACGGCGTTTCGTTCACGCTTCAGCCGGCGCGCACGCTCGCGCTGGTCGGCGAATCGGGGAGCGGCAAGACGACGATCGGCAAAGCCGTGCTGCAGCTCATTCGGCCGACCGGCGGCGACGTGCTGTACGAGGGGCGGGCGCTCACGCGGCTGCGCGAAAGCGAGCTGCGCGGACTGCGGCGCGAGTTTCAGATCATTTTTCAGGATCCGTACGCCTCGCTCGATCCGCGCATGCAGGTCGGCGAAATCTTGGAAGAGGGCATGCGTGCCCAGCGGCTGCTCGGAACGGCACGGGCACGGGCGTTGCGCGCGACCGAGCTGCTCGCACAAGTCGGGCTTCCGGCGAGCGCGCGGCACCGTTATCCACACGAATTCTCCGGCGGGCAACGCCAGCGCATCAGCATCGCGCGCGCGCTCGCCGTGGAGCCGCGTCTGATCGTTTGCGACGAGCCAACCAGCGCCCTCGACGTATCCGTGCAGGCGCAGATTCTCAACCTGCTGCGCCGACTGCAGGACGAGCTCGGTCTCGCCTATTTATTCATCACGCACAATCTGGCGGTGGTCGAGTACCTGGCCGACGAGATCGCGGTGATGCATCGCGGTTGCATTGTGGAGCAGGGGAGCGCGGACGACGTATTGAGCCGACCGAAGCACGCTTATACGAAGACGCTCCTTGCCGCGGTGCCAAAGGTGGAACTGCCGGAGATGCAGCGGCCGGCGCGGTCGAGTTAAGGGCGGGTTGAGTTGAACACGAGCGCGCCCCGTGACCGCGGCGCGCCGAATCTCAGACGTAAGCCGATGCGAAGAGAATTGCGCTGCTCGCCTGCGCGCCGTCGCTCGGCCAGATGCGCAGCCGGCGTCCGCGCGTCAGGATGTCGTTCGGACGCATGCGGTTCCACTCGGCGAGCTGCTGCACCAGGACGTTGTAGCGCCGCGCGATGCTCGACAGTGTCTCGCCCGCCCGGACTTTGTGAATCATCGGCTGGTTCGCCTTCACCGACGCGCGTATCGCCTTTGCTTTGGCGGGTGCCGCGGGCGGCTCGATCTTGGCCATCGAGGAAATGGGCAGCAGCAGATCCTGACCGGCGCGCAGCGGACCGTCAACTTTGTTCGATGCTTTGATGGCCGCTACGGTGAGGCCATAGTGGCGCGCGATGCTCGACAGCGTGTCGCCGCGGCGCACTTCGTGATGCAGCCACTGCACGCGCTCGTGCTCCGGCAAGTTGCTCAAGCCGGCGAGCAGCGCGTCTTTCTTGTTCACCGGCACCAGAATTTTGTGCGGGCCGTTCGGGTCGGTGGCCCAGCGCGTGTAGCCGGGGTTGATGAAGTGAAGCGCGTCGACTTCCATTCCCGTGAGGCGCGCGATAACGCCGAGATCGACCTGCGAGTCGGTCTCGACGGTGGTGAAGTAAGGTTCGTTCGGGACGTCGGGGAGCTGAATGCCGAAGCGCTTCGGATCGGTGACCATGTTCACCACCGCCATGAGCTTCGGGACGTACTGCCGCGTCTCGGGCTTGAGCTTCTTGAGGCTGGCGAAGTCGGTCGGCAGGCCTTTACGGCGGTTCCATTCCATCGCCCGCGCAATGCGGCCTTCGCCGGCATTGTAGGCGGCGAGTGCCAGCTGCCAATCGCCGTCGAAATCGTCGTGCAGCTTCTCGAGATAATCGAGCGCCGCGCGCGTCGAGGCGATGACATCGCGCCGGCCGTCGTACCACCAGTTGGTTTTCAGCCCATACAGCCGGCCGGTCGAGGCGATGAACTGCCACAGGCCGCTCGCTTTGGCGCGCGAGTAGGCGTAGGGCTTGTACGCGCTCTCGATCGCCGGCAGCAGCGCGATTTCCATCGGCAGGCCGCGCTTCTCGACTTCTTCGACGATGTAATAGAGATAAAGCTTCGACCGCTCGAACATCGCTTCGCGGAACTCGGCGTTCTCCACGAACCACTGCTCGTGCGGCTGCGTGAACGACGTGTCCATCTTCGGCATCCGGAAGCCCGCGCGAATACGGGTCCAGATACTGTTGTCCGGCGACATAGCCGGCTCCTGATCCTCGGCGGATGCCGTTTTCTTGGAAGCAGCGGGTTGCGCCGGTTCTTCGCTTGCCGCGGTATTCTCATTCGCTGCCGTAACCGGAACCGGCGTCTGCGCCTGCGCCGGTTTTGCCGACTCTTGCGCAGCGCCGACCGAAGCGGTCGCGGGTTTCGCCGTCTGATCCTGAGCAGTCTGCGGGCTATTCTGGGAAACGCCCGCGCACCCGCCGGCGACCACTGGGATCGCGAGGGTTAGAAAGAGGATGAGAACGTTATGGTTACTTATTGTGTTACACATGTTTCTCAATAGTAGGCAGAAGCGCGGAGAGCGTCAAATATTCGCGCGTCTTTCCCTATCGTCCTATCCGCGATAGAGGTCCTTCCATCGGCGTACGGCGGCAAAAACCGCGACATCGTCGTGCAATGACGTTTGCGCCTGGCGTTCGGCAGCGCGTTTGACGGTTGGTTCCCCGCTTCGCAGGAAGGGATTCACGCGCCGTTCCCGACCGATGGTCGATGGCAGCGTCGGCTCCCCGCGGGCCCGCGTCGCTTCGGCTTCGCGCGCGTACGCCGCCGTCTCGGTATTTTCCGGTTCGACGGCCAGCGCGAAGCGCAAATTGGCGAGCGTGTACTCGTGCCCGCAGTAGACTTTTGTCGATTCGGGGAGGGCGGCCAGCCGCGACAGGGACCGGTGCATCTGCGCCGGCGTACCTTCGAACAGGCGCCCACAGCCGGCCGAGAAGAGCGTGTCGCCGCAGAAGAGCAATTCGTCGTTGACGTAAGCGACGTGACCGCGCGTGTGACCGGGTATCTCGATTACTCGAAAGCTCGTGTCGACGGCGGTGAGCCGTACGACATCGTTCTCGCCGACCGGCTGCGTTACGCCGCCGATCGACTCGGCCGCCGGACCGTAGACCGGGACAGGATATTGACGCACGAGATCCGCGACGCCGCCCACATGGTCCGGGTGGTGATGCGTGCAGAGAATGGCGGCGAGCTCGAGGCCCTCCCGCTGCAGAAAATCGAGGACGGGCACGGCGTCACCCGGGTCGACGGCCACGACGCGCTGGCCGGAATAACCGCGGATAAGCCATATATAGTTGTCCTGAAATGCCCGGACGTGTAAAACACTCGCCATGATGCGCAGTCTGAAAGGAGCGGCCGCGCCCGTCAACGACCCGTCTCCCAGGCCGCTGCGGTCGCAGGTCGTCAGCTGGTTCGAGACGCCGCTCGGGCAGTCTTTGCAGGCAGTCGAGGCGCACCGGCTGCGCAGCGTCCTGCCTTCTTTGTACGGCACGGTTGCGCTGCAGCTTGGCCGCATCGGCCGGCTCGATCTGCTCGACGCCTGCATTGCCCCGACGCGCATTGTGGTCGACGAAGACGGAACCGGCTATCGCAGTCGCACCGCCGCCGAGCAGCAATTGACCGGCGCGCGCACCGTTCAGCTACGCGCTCAGGCGCACGCACTGCCGCTCGACGAGCGCAGCGTCGACGTCGCGGTCCTGCCGCATACGCTCGATTTCAGCGAAGACCCACACACCGTACTGCGCGAGGTTTCGCGCGTGCTGCGCCCGGAAGGGCATGTCGTCATCATTGGGTTCAATCCGATGAGCCTTTGGGGCGTGCGTCGCTTGATCGCGCGCCGCCCGCGCACGGCGCCGTGGTCCGGACACTTTTTCCGGTTGGCGCGCGTCAAGGATTGGCTGGCGCTGCTCGATTTCGAATGCACCCAGGGCGCGATGTTGTATTACCGCCCGCCGTTCACCGGTGAGCACGTCATGGAGCGGCTCTTCTTTATAGAAAAGGCCGGTGATCGCTGGTGGCCGCTCGCGGCTGCCGTCTACCTGCTGGTCGCGAAAAAGCGCGTGTTCGGGATGACGCCGCTGCCGATCGAATGGAAACGCGCGCGGCCCACGCTCGCCGGCGTCAAGCCTGCCGTGCTCGGGCCAATGCCGGGCGGCTGCGCCCAAAACGCCGCGCGCATTCGGAACCCATAATGTTCGCCGCCGCGCGCATGCCCCGGGTACGCCGCCTCGAAACAACGCGAAAGCCTTCGCGGTGCGGATCGACCGCTCGTGCACGATCGTACCTCCGGCGCTAGCGTTCAGATTTTCACCGACGGTGCATGCCGCGGAAACCCGGGCCCGGGCGGATGGGGCGCGATTCTGCGCTATGGCGATACCGAGAAGGAGCTTTACGGCGCAGAGCCGGCGACGACGAACAATCGCATGGAGCTGATGGCGGCGATCCGCGCCCTCGAAGCACTGAAGCGTCCCTGCGACGTCGTGCTCACCACCGATTCGGAATATCTCCGACGCGGGATTACCGAATGGCTGTCGCAATGGAAGCGCCGCGGTTGGCGCACGGCGGACAAGCAGCCGGTGAAGAATCAGGACCTATGGGAGCGGCTGGAAAAAGCGGCGGCGACGCACCGCGTGGACTGGCGCTGGATTCGCGGTCACACCGGACACGAGGAGAACGAGCGCGCCGACCAGCTTGCGAATCGTGCGATCGACGAGCTGCTCGATCGCGCATGAAATTGCGCATGGGACCGAGACGGCAAATAGCACGCTCATGATGACATGATCCGCTATCGGCGTTTCGCCAAAGACTGTCAGCCCGAATATCTCTATCCGGCTTACGCTTCCACCGTAAAGCGCGCGCCGACGCAGCCGCTCGTCGTTGTGCCGCAGACGCTGTCGGAAATCACCGGCCCGGCGTTCAGCCCCGCGATTCTTCGATCGAACGACGCCGATCTGACGCGCCAGCACAAAGGCGAGCCGATCGGCGAGCGCATCGTCGTCTCCGGATACGTGCGTGACGAAGACGGCCGCGCCGTTCCCCATGCGTTGATCGAAATCTGGCAGGCGAATTCGGCGGGACGTTACTTGCACGATCGCGATCAGCACGACGCGCCGCTCGATCCGAACTTCACCGGGTGCGGGCGCGTGTTCACGGACGAGCACGGCCATTATCGCTTCGTGACGATCCGGCCCGGTTCCTATCCATGGCGCAACCACGACAACGCCTGGCGCCCGGCGCACATTCACCTTTCGTTGTTCGGCCCGTCGTTCCTCACGCGCCTGGTGACGCAAATGTATTTTCCCGGCGATCCGCTGCTTCCGCACGATCCGATCTACAACAGCGTTCGTGATGAGAACGCGCGCGCGCGGCTCGTGTCGCGCTTCGACTGGGAGACGACCGTGCCGGAATTCGCGCCCGGCTTCCGCTTCGATATCGTGCTGCGCGGCCGCGACGAGACGCCCTTTGAGAATCGATGAACGACAACCGATGAGCGAAAGCGAACGCATACCTGCGACCGCGTCGCAAACCGTCGGCCCGTATTTTCGCATCGGGCTCACGCCGCTCGTGACCACCGAGATCGCCGGCACGGACGTGCCGGGCGAGCGCATCGTGATCCAGGGTCGCGTGATCGACGGTGACGGCGCGCCCGTCGACGACGCGCTGCTCGAGATCTGGCAGGCCGATGCGGCGGGCAAGTACCCGACGCCCGGCGCCGCTCCCGCGCGGCGCTTTCACGGCTTCGGCCGCGTGCCGACCGACAACAACGGCGCGTTTCGCTTCAGCACGATCAAGCCGGGCGCTGTTCCGGGCCCGGGCGGCCGGCGGCAGGCGCCGCATCTCGTTGTCGCGGTATTCATGCGCGGTCTCCTGAAGCATCTACTGACGCGCGTGTACTTTCCCGACGAACCGGCCAACGCCGACGATCCGATTCTGGCGTGCGTGCCGGCGGCGCGTCGTGCAACGCTGGTGGCGCGTCGGCCGTCGGGGTCATCGTCCGCGCTCGAATGGAATGTTTGCCTGCAAGGCGCCGACGAGACCGTTTTCTTCGACATCGATTAGCCCATGACGCTGCTCGACCCGCTGTTCACGACGGAGGAAATGCAGTCGATTTTCTCCGACCGGGCGCGGTTGCAAGGCATGCTCGACTTCGAAGCGGCGCTCGCGCGCGCTCAAGCGCGCACCGGCGTGATACCGCCGGCCACGGCCGCGACCATCCAAGCGCATTGCCACGCCGCGCGATTCAACGCCGGGGCGCTCGCGCGCGCAGCCGCGTCGGCGGGTAACTTGGCGATACCTTTAATAAACGAGCTGACGGCCCAGGTCGGTCGCGACGACGAAGAGGCGATGCGTTACGTGCACTGGGGTGCGACCAGCCAGGACGCGATCGATACGGGCACGGTGTTGCAGCTGCGCGAGGCGCTGAGCCTTATCGGGCGTCGGGTCACTCGGCTGGCCGATGCGCTCGCGCGGCTCGCAGAGTCTTATAAGACCACGTTACTCGCCGGTCGCACTTGGCTGCAGCAAGGCCCGCCGGTGACGTTTGGGCTCAAAGCGGCCGGCTGGTTGAGTGCGATCGAGCGGGACCGCTCGCGACTGCGTGCGTTGCCGTCACGCGTGCTCGTGCTTCAGTTCGGCGGCGCCACCGGAACGCTCGCGACGCTCGGGCCGCGCGCCCTCCAGGCCGCGGAGGCGCTTGCCGAGGAGCTGCAGCTCGGTCTGCCCGATCTGCCGTGGCACGCGCACCGCGATCGTTTCGCGGAGGTCGCCACGGTGCTGGGTCTGCTCGGCGGAACTCTCGGCAAGATTGCGCGCGATGTCGCGCTCCTCATGCAAACCGAAGTCGGCGAAGCGGCGGAGCCGCACGCGTCCGGACGCGGCGGCTCGTCGACGATGCCGCACAAGCGCAATCCGGTGGGTGCGGCGGTGGTGCTGGCCGCGGCGACGCGTCTGCCGCCGCTCATCGCGACGATGCTGGCGGCGATGGTGCAGGAGCACGAGCGCGGTCTCGGCGGCTGGCACGCCGAGTGGGAGACGTTGCCCGAGATTTTCCTCTTGGCCGACGGCGCGGTGGCGCATCTGACGCACGTCGCCGAGGGCCTCGAGGTCGATCCGAAGCGCATGCGCGAAAATCTCGCGGCGACCCATGGTCTGATCATGGCGGAAGCGGTGATGATGACGCTCGGGCGTTCGATCGGTCGCTCGCGCGCGCATGCCCTCATGGAGCAGGCATGCGGTGCTGCGATCGCCGACCATCGTTCGCTGCGCGAGGTGTTGGCGGCGAACGCCGAAGTCCGCCAGCATCTGACGGAGAGCGAGCTCGATCGTTTGCTCGATCCGTCCGCGTATCTCGGTGCCGCCGAGGAATGGGTGGCGCGCGCGCTCGCCGCGCGCTTTGACGGCACATAACAAAGAAGGTGACCGCTATGGCTTTCGTCGAACTTCCCGATGGCGCTCGGCTCAATTACCGTTTCGATGGCCCGGCGTCCGCGCCCTTACTCGTGCTGTCGAATTCGCTCGGCACCGATCTCGGTATGTGGGACCCGCAGGTGCCCGCGTTCGCGCGCCGTTTTCGCGTACTGCGCTACGACACGCGCGGGCACGGCGCGTCCGCGGTAACGCCCGGTCCCTACACCATTGAAGCGCTGGCGCGCGATGTGGTGCATCTACTCGATGCGCTCGAGATCGAACGGGCGCATTTTTGCGGTCTGTCGATGGGCGGAATGACCGGCATGTGGCTCGGTGTGCATCATGCTGACCGCGTGGACCGCCTGGTGCTCTGCAACACCGGCGCCCGTGTCGGAACGCCGGAGCTTTGGAAGGCGCGCATCGAGAAAACGCAAAACGAAGGCATGGCGGCGGTGGCGGACGGGGTGATCGAACGCTGGCTTACGCCGGCGTTTCGCGAACGAGAGCCGGAGGCGGTGCAGCACATGCGTCGTATGATCGAAGCGACGGCGCCGGCGGGCTATGCCGCGTGCTGCGCGGCGATCCGCGACATGGATCAGCGCGATACCGTCTCCCGCATTCGCGCGCCGACGCTCGTCATCGCCGGGACGCACGATCCCGCGACGCCGGCTGCGGACGGCCGCTTTCTCGCCGAGCGCATCGCGGGCGCGCAATACGTCGAGTTGCCCGCGAGTCATTTGTCGAACATCGAGCAGCCCGAGCCATTTACCGACGCCGTGTTGCGCTTTTTGTCATAACCGGAGAGACGACCGATGGACGAGCGTGAACGCTATTCGACGGGCATGCAGGTGCGACGGGCGGTGCTCGGCGACGCGCACGTCGACCGGACCTTGAAGAACAAGACCGCTTTCAACGAAGAATTTCAGGAGCTGATCACCCGCTATGCATGGGGCGAGATCTGGGCGCGGCCGGGGCTCGCCCGTCATGCGCGCAGCCTCGTCACCCTCGCGATCCTGGTGGCGCTCAATCGCATGGACGAGTTCCGGCTGCACGTGCGCGGCGCGCTGAACAACGGTGTCACGCCCGACGAGATCCGGGAGCTGCTGCTGCAGTGTGCGATTTACGCCGGCGTGCCGGCGGCGAACTCGGCGTTTCATGCCGCCGAAGAAGTACTGGCGGCGACGCCGTCGAAGCCGTAGCACGCCGACAGTCGGTGCGCGCGCAGAGCCGGCCGTCGCGTGCACGGCGTAGCGAGTGCCGCGGCCTTACGGTAACATGCGCGCGCGTTCGGGACAGTTATCGCAGCGTATGAAAGCGTGCAAGAAGCTGCGAAAGCGCCGGTTCGTGCTTGAAGCCGAGCTTTACAAGGAGCGTTACCCAGGGAACGAAGCTTACACATAGCGTTGCGTTTGGTTTCAAAAGCCAAGAACCAATAAACAAGGGGAGTGCCGCCGCATGCGTCAGATCGTGCTCGACACGGAAACGACCGGTCTCGAGCCCGCCGAAGGCCATCGCATCATTGAAATAGGTTGCGTCGAAGTGGTTAATCGCCGCTTCACCGGCAACACGTATCACCAGTACCTCAAGCCCGACCGCGACATCGATGCCGCCGCGGTCGAGGTCCACGGCATCACCAACGAGTTTCTCGCCGACAAGCCGACGTTCGCCGACGTCTCCGCCGATTTTCTCGAATTCGTGCGCGGCGCGGAATTGATCATTCACAACGCGCCGTTCGACGTCGGGTTCATTAATTACGAGCTGACGCGCATGATCGAGGAGGGGAAGGCGCCCGCGGATGCGCCGGCGCTGCGCATCGAGCAGCTTTGCACGATTACCGATTCGCTCGCGCTCGCGCGCAGCCTGCATCCGGGTCAGAAGAACGATTTGGACTCGCTGTGTAGGCGTTACAGCGTCGACAATTCACAGCGCACGTTCCACGGCGCGCTGCTCGACGCCGAGATTCTCGGCGACGTCTACCTGGCGATGACCGGTGGCCAGGCGGTCTTGTTCGACGATGGTCGTAGTCCCATTGCCGCGGCCGCCGCCGCCCTCGTCGAGCAGGAGCTCAAGCGCATCAGCGTCGGCGTTCCGTTGCGCGTGATCGTTCCGAGCGCCGAGGAGCTGGCCGCGCACGAGGCGTGGCTCGAAGAAATCGACAAGAAGAGCGGCGGGCGTTGCGTCTGGAAGAAGGCGATCGCGGTGCCATAGCGCGGGATCGTAGATAGCTTTCGGCGCGGTCGCCGCTTCGCGCCGGGGCGCGCTTCGTCATCGCACCTGCATCCCGGGTAGTACATCACGCTTTTTCGCTCGTTATCGCCGCCGAGCGTTGTTCTGTTTTCGTATCGCGATGGCCGCGGCCGCGGATCGAGACGGATTGATCTTTCCCCGCCCGCTTAGTTCTGTTAAAAGATCGGAAACGACAAGAACCAGGAGCTTTTTGCGTGAACTGAAAAACGCCGTTGATTGGTACATGGAGAAGATCATGGAACGGACGCCATCCTCCTCGAACACTTCTGCCCCGGCATCGTCATCCTCGGCCGCAACTACGGTTGCCGCGCCGCTCGATCTGCATTCGCCGAATCTGATGCAGGATCCTTATCCCGTCTATCGGAAGCTGTTGATGGAGCCGACGATCACGCGCTCGACGCTCGGTTTCTGGGTGGCGGCGCATCACGAGCACGCTTCCGTCGTCCTGCGCGACAAGCGCTTCGGGCACAACTACGAGCAGGACTTGATCGCGCGGCATGGGCCGCAAGTCTTCAAGCAACCCGCCCCGCGCGCTATACGCCATTGGGTCATTCTGCAGAATCCGCCGAACCATACACGCGTGCGCTCGTTGTTTGCCAGCGCGTTCAGTTTGCGCCGCATCAAAGAAATGGCGCCGCGCATCGAGAACATTACCAACCGATTGATCGACGCGGTTGCGGATCGGGGACAAATGGATATCGTCGCCGATCTGGCGTACCCGCTGCCGTCGATCGTGATCGCCGAAATATTGGGCGTTCCGGTGGAAGACCAGGCGCAATTCGTCACGCGCATTCCCGCGCGCGTCCTCGACATGGCGCCGCTGTCGCCCGAGGAAAGCGCCAAGATCAACACGGATGTGGAATTCATCACGACGTATTTCGAGCGTTTGTGCGACGAGCGGCGGTCGCGGCCGCGCGACGACCTCATCACGGCGCTGGTGCAGGGCCAGAACGAGGATGGCGCGCTTTCCAACGAAGAGCTGGTCGCGAATATTTTTCTGTTGTTCGCCGCCGGGCACGATACGACGGCGAATTTCCTCGGGAATGCGCTGCTCGCGCTGTACCGCCATCCGGATCAGCTGGCGAAGCTCAAAAGCGACCGCGATCTGATTCCAACCGCAGTCGACGAGCTGATGCGCTACGATTCCTCGGTGCAGATGACGATTCGCTACGCGCTAACGGATGCCGAGCTGTTCGGCGCCTCGATCAAGAAGGGAAATCCGGTGATGGTGGTGATCGGCGCCGCCAACCGCGATCCGAAAATCTATCCGAATCCGGACGAGCTCGACGTCACCCGGACCGGTTTGCGCGTTCTGTCCTTCGGCGTCGGCATGCACTATTGCCTGGGCGCGGAGCTCGCGCGCCTCGAATCGGCGATCGCGTTCGACACGTTGTTCCGGCGGCTGCCGAACCTGCAGCTCGATACGAACGACATCGCGTGGCGCAAGACGCTGACGGTACGAGGACTACGGCGTCTGCCGGCGAGGTGGTAACGCCGGCGCGGCGCCGTAGCGGAGGCGAATCGTCCGCCTCGCGGGACGCGTCTCAGTTCTTCGCCGGCTTGTTGCCCTTGAACGTTATGCTGGTCCCCGGCTGGAGGATGCGATAGGGCACGCCTCGTTTTTCGGCTTCTTCCACAAACCGTTGCGGATCGTGCGCAAGAACCGGAAACGTACCGTAGTGGTGCGGAATCGCGAGCTTTGCCTGGATCAGCTTGGCGGCACGCGCGGCCATGGGCGGTTCCATGCCGAAATGCCCGCCGATGTTGATCAGCGCCACATCGGGCTCGTACAGCTCGCCGATCATCGACATGTCGCGGAAAAACGCGGTATCGCCGCTGTGGTAGATCGTCGGACCGTCCTTGATGCGTAGTACGAATCCCGCCGGGTTGCCGCCATAAATGACGTCGGCGTCTTTATCGCCGGCGAACGGGTCGTTCAAGCCGCTCGAGTGCACCGCGTGTAGCATCGTCACCGAGACTTCGCCGTCGGCAATCGTAATTTCTCCACCGATATTCATCAGCGTGTCGAAGCCCATTTGATCTTTCGGAAATCCGTGCAACTTCGCCAGGTTGGTGCCGAGCTCGAAATTGGCGACGAGCCGGGCTTTGGTCTTCTTGGCGAGCGCGACCGCATCGCCGACGTGATCGAAGTGGCCGTGCGTGATCAGGATGTAATCGAGCTTGGTAACCCCGGCGATCGGGTCTTTGCCGCTCTTCGCGGCCGGGTTCGTCGGGTTCTTCAGCCAGGGATCGATCATCAGGACCTTGCCCTTCGGCGTGACGATCTCGAAAGCGGAATGCCCATGCCAGGTGAGTGTGGTGTCTCCGGCTGTGCTTGCGTCGGCCGCCATCATGAAAAAAAGAACGGCGAACACCGCAACGACGAATCTTCGCATGCGTACTCCTTGGTTAACGCGCCTATTAAGGCCGCGTAATCTAGCGAAGTTTGCGCAAAAAGTCCGTCGCGACGTTCGATATCCCTACAAAATGACCGGCGTCCACGCTGACAAGGCCGGGGACGGTGCGCTACGCTCCGCCACATGTCGGAAAGTGCGCTGGCCGTGGACGCCATCAGCAAGCGGTTCGACGAGGTGGTCGCGGTCGACGACTTGACGTTTGCAGTCGCCCGCGGTGCAACGGCCGCGCTGCTCGGAGGCAACGGGGCCGGCAAGACCACGACGATCGCGATGCTGCTCGGGCTGCTCCTCCCGGACCGCGGGCGCATCGAGATTTTCGGCGAGGACATGATTCGTCATCGCTACCGAGTGCTTCCACGCATCAATTTTTCCTCGCCCTACGTCGATCTGCCGCGCCGTCTCACGGTGGCGGAAAACCTGCGCGTATACGCCGTGCTCTACGGCGTACGCCGCACCGCCCAGCGCATCCGCCAGCTGACGGAAGACCTCGACATCGGTGCGCTTTTGCATCGTCCGTACGGCGATCTCTCGGCCGGACAGAAAACTCGCGTGACCCTCGCGAAAGCCTTGCTGAACGAGCCGGAGCTGGTTTTGCTCGACGAGCCGACGGCTTCGCTGGACCCGGATACGGCGGATTGGGTACGCGCCTATTTAGAGCATTACCGCGATCGCACCGGAGCGACGCTGTTCCTCGCGTCGCACAACATGACCGAAGTCGAACGCATGTGCGACGACGTGCTCATGCTGCGGGCCGGGCACCTGGTCGATCGCGGAACGCCGGCCGAGCTGCTCGCGCGCTACGGACGGCAGAACATGGAACAAGTGTTCATCGACGTCGCGCGCAGCCGCCACGGCCGCGGCGTTGACGAAAAGGTCGCCCAGACATGAACCGTGGCGCGATTTCTTTCGGCTCGTTCCGGCGCGTCGGCGCCCTGGTGCTGCGCCACCTTTATCTGCTGCGCGGCTCCTGGCCGCGTGTGCTGGAGCTGGTGTACTGGCCCACCGTGCAGATGGTCTTGTGGGGCTTCATCACGCTCTTCTTCATGACCTCGAGCTCCTGGGTGGCCCAGGCGGCGGGCGTGCTGATTTCGGCGGTGCTGCTTTGGGACGTGCTGTTCCGCGGCCAGCTCGGCGTGTCGCTGACGTTTCTCGAAGAGATGTACTCGCGCAATCTCGGGCAGCTCTTCGTCAGCCCGCTGCGTCCCTGGGAAATGGTGGCCGCGCTTTTGACGATGAGCTTCATTCGTACCCTCATCGCAGTTGGCGGCGCCGCCCTGATCGCCATCCCGCTGTTTCACTACTCGATCTTCAGCCTCGGTGTGCCGCTACTCGCCTTTTTCACCAATCTCATTGTCATGGGTTGGGCGCTTGGCCTGATCATGTCCGGCATCATCATGCGCTATGGACTCGGCGCGGAGAATATTGCGTGGGGTGCGGTGTTCATATTGCAGCCGCTGAGCGCCGTTTATTACCCGGTCAGCGTGCTGCCGAGCTGGCTGCAACCGGTCGCGCATCTGTTGCCGTCGATGTACGTGTTCGAGGGCATGCGCGCGCTGCTGTTCTCGCACGTTTTCCGCGTCGATCTCCTCATCAGCGCGATCGCGTTCAACGTGGTTTATCTCGCGCTCGGAGTAGGCATTTTCCTTTTTTATTTCCGCGTCGCGCGCCAACGCGGTCAGTTGCTGCACGTCGGCGAGTAGCGCAGGCGCACGCGAACGAAGCAGACGCCGCTGCGTTTGCACTCTCGTGGCCCACGCACGAGTGGCGCGATGACGCGTCGATCCGATCTTCTCCTGGAAATCCGCGCATTTCTTCATCGCGTCGGGCTGGCACATCGCTTGCTATGCGTCTCCATGCGTAGGCTCGCCGCGTTCGCGCGGATCAGCCGACGATTCAAGGTCTCATGGATCGGCGAGGAGAAGACGTGATGACGGCAAGTTTGACGGCGTGCCGGCCGAGAGGCGGGCACCGTTCGTATGCGTGTGTAGGGCACGTGAATCGGAAGGTGAAGCAATGACCCGGCCGCGCTTGGTAGTCGTCGGTAACGGCATGGCGGGTGTGCGCACCATCGAGGAGCTGCTCGCGCTTGCACCGGACTTGTACGACATCACCGTATTCGGCGCCGAGCCGCACGGGAACTACAACCGCATCCTGTTATCGCCGGTGTTGGCCGGCGAGAAAACGGTCAACGACATCATCTTGAACGACGTCGGCTGGTACGCCGAGCGAAACATCCGTCTGCACGCGGGAAAAAAGGTGACCGCCATCGATCGGAGAAAGAGATTGGTCATCGCCGAGGACGGCACGACCGAGCGCTACGATCGGCTGCTCCTCGCGACCGGTTCCGCTCCGATCGTGCTGCCGATTCCCGGCAAAGAACTACCCGGCGTCGTCACGTTCCGCGATATCGACGACGTCGATCGCATGGTCGCGGCGGCCGGCAACGGTGGGCGTCATGCCGTCGTGATCGGCGGCGGCTTGTTGGGCTTGGAAGCGGCCAACGGCCTCGCGAAGCGGGGGATGCAGGTGACGGTGGTGCATTTGCTCGCCACGCTGATGGAACGCCAGCTCGACGGGCCGGCGGCGGGGCTCTTGCAGCGCGCGCTCGAAAGTCGCGGCCTGAAATTTCTGCTGGAGCACCAGACCGAGGCCATTCTCGGCGACGGTCGCGTGCGCGCCGTGCGGTTCAAAAATGGCGTCGAGCTTCCCGCCGACCTCGTGGTCATGGCGGTCGGCATTCGTCCGAATGCCGGGCTCGCGAAGAGCGCAGGGCTCTACTGCAAACGCGGCGTGGTCGTGAACGACACCCTGCAGACTTACGATCCCGCGATCTATGCAGTCGGCGAATGTGTGGAGCACCGCGGCGCGACCTACGGCCTGGTCGCACCGCTGTTCGAACAGGCGAAAGTGTGCGCGAACCATCTGGCGCGCGCCGGCTCCGCACGTTACGAAGGCTCCCTGACGGCGACCAAGCTCAAGGTCACGGGCATTGAAGTGTATTCGGCCGGCGATTTCCAGGGTGACGCCGACAGCGAAGCGCTCGTGTTCCAAGACGCGGCGCGCGGGGTCTACAAGAAAGTCGTACTGCGCGACAACCGCGTGCGTGGCAGCGTGCTCATTGGGGATACCGTCGACGGCCCGTGGTACTTCCAGCTCCTGCGCGAAGGCACGGACGTCGCGGAGCTGCGCGAGCAGCTGCTCTTCGGGCAGGCCCACGTCGGCGACTCCGGTCACGGCTCGCCGAACAAAGTCGCGACGCTGCCGGACGACGCCGAGATCTGCGGATGTAACGGCGTCTGCAAAGGCGCGATCGTGCGCGCCATCGTGGAGAAGGGCCTGTTCAGCCTCGAAGAGGTGCGCGCGCACACCAAAGCGTCCAGTTCCTGCGGTTCCTGCACCGGACTCGTCGAGCAAATTCTCGCCTCGACGGTCGGTGACGCTTCGCCGACGCAGAAGAAAAAGCCGATGTGCCCGTGCACCGAGTACACGCACGACGAGGTGCGGCAGGCGATCCACGCGAATGGGTTGAAGAGCATGCCGGCGGTGCGCGAGTTCCTCGAATGGAAGACGCCCGACGGCTGCCAGAAGTGCCGGCCCGCGCTCAACTACTACCTCGTATGCGCCTGGCCCGGCGAGTACGTTGACGACAGCCGCTCGCGCTTCATCAACGAACGCGCCCACGCGAATATCCAGAAAGACGGAACGTATTCGGTGGTACCACGCATGTGGGGCGGCGTGACGACGCCGGCGGAGCTGCGGGCGATTGCCGAAGTCGCCGAGCGCTATCAGGTGCCGACCGTGAAAATCACCGGCGGTCAGCGCATCGATCTGCTCGGCGTCAAGAAAGAGGATCTGCCGAAAGTGTGGCGCGATCTGGGCCAAGCCGGCCTGGTGTCGGGCCATGCCTACGGTAAGGCGCTGCGCACCGTGAAGACCTGCGTCGGCTCGGAGTGGTGCCGCTTCGGCACGCAGGACTCGACGACCATGGGCATCAAGATGGAAAAGATGACGTGGGGCGCGTGGACGCCGCACAAAGTCAAAATGGCCGTGTCCGGTTGTCCGCGCAACTGCGCGGAGGCGACGATCAAGGACTTCGGCGTGGTCGCCGTTGATTCCGGCTGGGAGCTTCACGTCGGCGGCAACGGCGGCGTGAAAGTGCGCGTCACCGATCTGCTGTGCAAGGTGCGCACGATGGAGGAAGTGCTCGAATATTGCGCCGCGTTCATGCAGCTCTACCGCGAAGAAGCGCGCTATCTCGAACGCACGGCGCCGTGGATCGAGCGCGTCGGTCTCGCGTATGTCAAACGCCGAATCGTCGAGGACGCTGAAGGCCGCCGCCGCTTGGCCGCGCGCTTTGCCGAGTCACAGCGCCACGCGCAATCCGATCCGTGGTCGGAGCGCGCGGCAGGCCACGATCAGAGCGAATTCAACCCGATTTCGCTCGCGTCATGAGGTGCACCCAACGATGAAATCCGACGGAATCTGGGTCAAGGTCGGCCGTCTCGCGGATATCCCCGCGCTCGGCGCGCGCGTGGTGCACGCGGCAGGAGGCGATATCGCGGTGTTTCGGACCGCAACGGACGAAGTGTACGCGCTCGCCGATCACTGCCCCCACCGCGGCGGGCCGCTTTCGCAAGGAATCGTGTTCGGGACACGCGTCGCGTGCCCGCTGCACGATCGCGTGATCGACCTCAAGACCGGCAATGCGATTGCGCCCGATACCGGCTGTACGCCGAGTTATCCGGTACGGGTCGAAGACGGCATTGTCTTGTTGCAGCTGGCCGCTGCGACTGAACCGTCGGGAAATTCTGCCGGTGGCGGATTCGAGCGCGGTTCGCCGCGTCACTCCGTGTCGTCCGGCAGCGGAGCGAATGCGAGCGGTTTGCGGCGGGAGGTTTGACCGAATGTTGAATGATCGTCGGTCCAGGAAGGGCGGCGAAGCGCGGCAGACGTCGTGGCGCGCGGGCAGCGGGAGCATGTTCGGGACAGCGAAGCAAACGCGGCGAGATCGGCCGCGAAGCGCCGGGCGCAATGGAGGCGGCGAGCACATCCGCCGCGACGTGCGGATTGAAAGTGTCCAGGAGGGATATTTTCAACACAGCTTCGGTGTGCGAGCGCGAAGCGCGGATCGATCCGCGTGAACGTCGCGTCCACGTGTCCGTACTGCGGCGTCGGCTGCGGCGTGCGCGCGACACGTGCGGCCGATCGCACCGTCACCATCGCCGGCGATCCGCTGCATCCCGCAAACTTCGGCCGGCTGTGCTCGAAAGGTGCGGCGTTGGCCGACACACTCGGGCTCGAAGACCGGCTGCTTTATCCGGAAATCGACGGCAAGCGCGTGAGCTGGGACACCGCGCTCGCGGCGGTTTGCGACGGCCTGCGGCGAGTGCGCGAGACGCACGGGCCGGGAGCGGTAGCGTTCTACGTCTCCGGTCAGTTGCTCACCGAAGACTACTACGTCGCCAACAAGCTGATGAAGGGATTCCTCGGCAGCGGCAACATCGACACCAACTCGCGACTCTGCATGGCGTCGGCGGTGGCGGGGCAGCTGCGCGCCTTCGGTGCGGACGCAGTGCCGTGTTCCTACGAGGACCTCGAAGCGGCTGATCTCATCGTGCTGGTCGGTTCCAACACGGCGTGGTGTCATCCGGTGGTGTTCGATCGCATCCGTCGAGCCAAGGAGGCTCGGCCGGACATGAAGATCGTGTCGATCGATCCGCGGCGCACGCCCACCGCCGAGCTGAGCGATATGCATCTCGCGCTTGCGCCGGGGACCGACGCGGTGCTTTTCAACGGACTGCTCAACTATTTGCGGTTTTCCGATCGCCTCGATCTGGAATTCCTCGAAGCCCGCGTCGAAGGATTCGCGGCGGCGTTTGCCGCCGCGCGCAGCTGCGCGCCGTCGATCCCGATCGTGGCGCGGGCGTGCGGGTTGAGCGAGGAAGATGTCGCCGGCTTTTACCACGCGTTCGGCGAAACCGAGAAGGTGGTCACGCTCTATTCGCAAGGCATCAATCAATCGGCGAACGGTACGGACCGCGTGAACAGCATCATCAACTGCCATCTCGCCACCGGGCGCATCGGACGCCGCGGCATGGGACCGTTTTCCATTACCGGCCAGCCGAACGCGATGGGCGGACGCGAAGTCGGCGGACTCGCCAATCAACTCGCGGCGCATATGGGTTTTGCGCCGGAAGCGATCGGGCGCATGGCGCGCTTCTGGAACGCGACCGGCATCGCACGCGCGCCCGGGTTGAAGGCCGTCGACATGTTCGAAGCCATCGAGCGCGGCAACATCAAAGCGATCTGGATCATGGCCACGAATCCGGCGGTGAGCCTGCCGGACGCGGACCGGTTCCGCGCGACGTTGCGCGCCTGCGAATTGGTAGTCGTTTCCGATTGTGTGCGGCACACCGACACGAATGCCTGCGCGCACATCTTGTTGCCGGCGGCCGCATGGGGCGAAAAGGACGGCACCGTCACCAACTCCGAACGCCGCATCTCGCGCCAACGTGCTTTTCTCGATGCGCCGGGCGAAGCCAAGCCCGACTGGTGGATCATCACCCAGGTAGCCCGCCGGCTCGGATTCGCTGCGCAGTTTCCCTACGAGAAGCCGGCGGACATTTTTCGCGAGCATGCGCGGCTGTCAGGATTCGAGAACGACGGCACGCGCGCTTTCGACATCAGCGGCCTCGCCGATCTCAGCGACGCCGAGTACGACGCGCTCGTGCCCGTACAGTGGCCCGTGACGCGTACGCAGCCGCGCGGAACCGCGCGTCTCTTCGCAGACCCTCGCTTTTATCATCCGTCCGGCAAGGCGCGCATGCTGCCGATCGCGCCGAACGGCCCGGTGAATCCGCCGACGCCGGCATATCCACTCGCCCTCAATACCGGGCGCGTGCGCGACCAATGGCATACGATGACGCGCACCGGGCGCTCGGCGCGGCTGCTTGCACATCGGGCGGAGCCGTATGTCGAGGTGCATCCGGACGACGCGCGCGCGTACGGGGTGAACGACGGCTCGATCGCGCGCGTGTCGTCGAAATACGGCGAGATGCTCGCGCGCGTGCGCGTGAGCAAGGATCAGCGTATCGGCTCGGTGTTCGTACCGATTCATTGGAGCGACACGCGCGCCCGGCACGCGCGGGCGGGCGCGCTGGTCAATCCCGTGACCGATCCGATTTCCGGACAGCCGGAGCTCAAACACACGCCGGTGCGGGTGTCGGCCTACGTCGCGGCGTGGCACGCATTCGTGGTATCGCGCGATGAAGCGAAGATCGACGGCGCTGAATATTGCGTCAAAGTGAAGCAGGAAGCGGGTTGGCGCTACGAACTGGCGGGCGACGAGCCGCCGGCGCGCTGGCCGGCTCAGGCGCGTCGCTGGCTCGGCGGCGATGGCGAATGGCTCGAATTCGAGGACATCAAAGGCGGCCGCTATCGCGCCGCCCGCATCGACAATGGTCGTCTCACCGCGTGCTTGTTCGTCGCGCCGACGTACGAGCTTCCGGCGCGCAGCTGGCCGACCGCGCTGCTCGCACGCGACACCGTCAAGCCCGAGGAGCGGTTGAGTCTCCTTTCGGGGCGGGAACCGACCGGTTCAGCGTCGGACGGGCCGATGGTCTGCGTCTGTTTCAGCGTCGGGCGCGATCGTTTGGTCGCAGCAATCCGGCACGACGGTTTGACCACAACGCAGGCGATTGGACTGAAATTAGGAGCCGGCACCAATTGCGGTTCGTGTCTGCCCGAGCTGAAGACGCTGATTGCGTCGAACGCGAGGCAGCCGGCGTAGTTGATTCAGTGTCGCGGTGCGCGCAAGCGTCGCGACAGGTCGAGGACAAAGCCGGCAAACGCCGCCATCCAAGCGGCGAGCGCCGCGTATAAGAAGGCGCGCGGCACGACCGTGAGGAAATCGAACTCCATCGCCGCGATCATCTCCTGCGTGCTGGCGCAGTACATTCCGAGAGGGAAGACGGCGCCCCAATAGAGCGGGTCATACCGCATCGGGAAACGTTTGACGACGTAGCGCCACACGGCGAGGACGAGCAGCATGGGGATCCACCACGTGCCCGTCGCCCAGTAGAACAGCGTGAACCCTTTCATGAACGGCAGCAGCGAACGCAAGAACGGTGCCTCGGGAGCGTTGAGGATGAGCAGCGACCCCGCGAGCGTCGAGATCGCCATCGCGCCCATGTTGATCCAGTACGGGGGCGACAGGTCGCCCGGAGAGAATTTGAAGAAGGTATAGCGGTAGAAAATGAGCGACATCATCCAGATGTAAAGCATCCCGCCCCACAGCCACATCGACAGCGCGAAGAAGATCAGTTCGAGTTTGTAGGGCGGGGCGCTATGCGCAGCGAGCAGCGCGCACAGCACGGCAATGGATTGCGTCGCGACGACGGCGAGCAGCCAACCACCGCCGATGCCTTCATCGAGCGCCGGCTTGCGCTCCTTGATGATGAAGCCGGCGAAGACCGCATAAGTCAGCACGAACCACAGCACGACGGCGACCGCGCCGAGCGCGAAGCCGATTCGATCCTCACCGCCGAGCACGACGAACTGCGCCCCGAGCACGCTGGTGGCCGCGACGCTCGTGAAGAAACCAGGGCCGCGGAGATGATCGATCAGATCGGCGAAGAAGCGCGCCGGAAAGCGCGCGAGTCGCCAGAGCGTCAAGATCCACAGCACGCTGTACGCCCCGATATTGAGCAGCCACAACGCCTGCGCGATCGCGGGCCACCCGAGCAGCGCGGCGGCGAGCGACACGATTCCGGTCGCCATGACCATCCCGAAATAGGCGGGTGAAAGACCGCCGAGATCTTCGAGCAAGCGGCGGCGAAGCGGGATCTTCGGGTTCAACACACGTTGCGCGGCAGGCCGTGTCGTCATGGTTCGCGGGTCGATAACAATTTTTTGACTACACTATCAGTCGATGCGGCCGCGGTCAGCGCGGGTGCGTAGTAGTAGCCCAAGAATAGTCGAGCGGAAAAGACGCCATGCGGCTGCACGCGGCGGGCGTGGATTGTCACGAAAGTCGCGGCGCGTGCCGCGGTGCAGATGGTGCGGCGCCGTTCAAAGGAACGATGACCATTTTGGTTCGTGTCCATCGCGTGCTCGCCGCTGTTCAATTACTTGGGCCGATGCAAAGATAGCGGACATATCGGCGCCGGCGGGTGTCGTTGTTTCAAATGAACAATAAGAGGTGATTTGCATGCTAAGGAAAACGTTGCTGGCTGTCACGGCGTTGTCGTTGACGGCGTGCGCTTCGTTGGCTGAGAAGCCGAACGAGGCAGGATTGAACCAGGGATTTTCGCTTGAACGGCTGGACGCCATCGGCTCGCAGATCCGCGCGGAGGTCGCGTCGCGGCAACTGCCGGGTGCCGTGCTTCTCATCGCTCGCAACGGCAAGGTCGTCTATCAGGACGTGATCGGGATGCAGGACCCGCAGGCACGCACGCCGATGCGGGCGGATTCGATCTTTCGCATCGCCTCGATGACGAAACCGGTCGTCTCGGTAGCGGTGATGCAATTGGTCGAGGAAGGAAAGATCAAGCTCACCGATCCCGTTTCGCGGTATCTTCCGGAGCTGGCGGGCCTGAAAGTCGGCGTCGAGAAGACCGACGCACGCGGCAAGACGGCGCTCGAGATCGTTCCCGCAGCGCGCGAACCGACGATCCACGACCTGCTCCGTCACACGTCGGGCATTACCTACGGTGTGTTTGGCCGCTCGCTCGTCAAAGACGAGTACAAAAAGGTTGGCGTCGACAGCCCGAACCAGACGAATAGCGACACGATGCAAAAGCTCGCGACCGTGCCGCTGATGTTTCAGCCGGGCACGGTGTGGGAGTACAGCCGTTCCACCGATGTGCTCGGTGCGCTGCTCGAGAGTTATTCGGGCGAGTCGCTCGATCAATATCTCGATCGACGCATCTTCAAGCCGCTCAAGATGAACGACACGGGATTCTGGGTAGCCGATCCGGCCAAGCACGCGCGAATCGCCCAGCCGTTCGATACCGACCCGGAAACGAACGCCGGCGTCAACATGCCGGACGTACGTCGTGCGCCGAAACTCCTGTCCGGCGGCGGCGGGCTGGTCTCGACCGCGTCCGACTACGCGCGTTTCGCGCAGATGTTGCTCAATGGGGGCGAGCTGGACGGCGTGCGCATTCTGTCGCGTAAGACGGTCGAATTCATGACGTCGGATCACCTCGGCGACATGCGCGGACCGTCGCTCGCGCGCGGCGCCGCGTTCTTGCCGGGGCCGGGGTATTCATTCGGCCTGGGCTTCGGCGTGCGCGTGAAAGAGGGCGAAGCGGTAACGCCGGGGAGCGTGGGCGACTACGGTTGGGGCGGTATCTACGGGACGTACTTCTGGGTCGACCCGAAAGAAAATCTTGTGGTCGTGTGGATGTCGCAGCAGATCGGACATCGCGTCCACTACCGACAGCTGTTACGGGATATGGTCTACGGCGCACTGGTGCAGTAGGATCGCTGACAACCGCTGTTCGGTGATCGATGAAGCGCGTCGCGGTGTACCGCGGCGCGTTTTGTCTTTACGGCGGTACCGTACCGATTATTTCTTCCAACGTTCCCCACGAGCATGAATCGCTGGATCGTATCGTTGTTCATATTGTTTGCGTCCGCGGGTTTCGCGCGCGCGCAAGAATGGCCCGACCACGTCATCAAGGTCATTGTTCCGTTCGCCGCCGGCTCGACGCCCGATATCGTCGCCCGCCTCGTTGCGGAGAAGCTCCACGCGCGCTTCGGGCAGCCGTTTATCGTCGAGAACAAGCCCGGCGCGGGCGGAAATATCGGCACGGAGGCCGTCGCGAAATCGGCGCCCGATGGCTACACCATCGGCGTGTCGATTACCGGGCCGCTGGTGAACAATACGCTGCTCTATAAGAAGCTGGGCTACGACCCGTTCAAGGAGCTGGCGCCCGTCACGCAGCTCGTCACGCAGCCTTCGGTACTCGTTGTCACGAACGACCTCGACGCTCGCAACGTCGATGAGTTAGTCGCGCTCCTGCGGAAAAATCCGGGCAAGTACAACTACGCGTCGTACGGAAACGGCTCGATATCGCACCTCGCGATGGAGCTGCTCGCCGCACAGAGCGGGTCACAAATAGTCCACGTGCCGTACCCCGGTTCGCCGCAAGCGGTGCAAGCGTTGCTCGCGGGCGAGGCGCACATGGGCGCACTGGCGCCAGGCCCCGTCATGCCGCACGTGAAAACGGGGAAACTCAAGGCGATCGCCGTGACGAGCCGCGAGCGTTTCGCGCTGCTGCCGGACGTACCCACGTTCAAAGAGAGCGGCGTCGCAAACGTGGAGGCGACGGCGTGGCAGGGCGTGGTCGTGCCCGCCGGGACGTCGCCCGCGATCGTGCACACGCTGCAACGGGAAATCTCGCTCGTATTAAAAATGCCCGATGTCGTCGAGAAATTGCGCGCGCAATACATGGAACCGGTCGGCAGCACCCCGGAGCAGTTCGCCGCGTTCATGCGCGAAGAGCGGGCGCGCTGGGCGCCGATCATACGGCGCGCGCACATTACTTTGGAATAGCGATGAAATAGTTCTTGTGAACCGCAACGACGCCAAGGACGCAAAGTTTCTGCTATTAAACCACTTCGCTTATGTCCTTCGCGTGTCTGGCGGTTTGAACGGTAGTCGATCGGATTTTTTTAGAAGCCGTCGGAACCACGGTCCCGAAATGCGGGATCGGCGAAAGCGGAACCATTGTCCTTAGTCGCTACGCCAGCACCTCATTCCACTCGCGAATCGTCCATTTCGAAACGACCCCGTTTAGGACGAACGGATCGCCGCGAACGAATTCCTCGGCCGCTTCGCGCGTGCGAAAGATGCCGATCGCGCCGCCGGCGCCGTCAGTCAATGGGCCGGCCATCAACAACACGCCGTGGGTATGGAACTCGTCCAGCCGCGCGCGGTGCGCGGGGAAGTGCGCCCGCGCTTTGGCGAGACCTTCCGGCGTGGTTTCGTAGAACATGACGTATTTCATTCGTGCTCCCGAGTATCAGGCGGGTTTGAGGACGGCGACGCGCGCTTCGCGGATCGGCAAGTTGAGAATCGCCGCGAGCGTGGCGAGCGTGATGTCCGCGTACCACATCCAGCCATAATTGCCGAACGCCGTGACGACCAATCCGCCGAGCCAGGCGCCGAAGAACGCACCGATCTGATGTGAAAGCAGCGTCATGCCGAAGAGCGTCGAGAGATAGCGCGTGCCGAAGAGCTTACCAACCACGCCCGCCGTCGGCGGCACGGTCGCGAGCCACGTCAGGCCGAGGCCGGCGGCGAAGAGATAGAAAGTCAGCGGCGTTTTCGGCGCGAGCAGGTACAAGATGATCAATAGTCCGCGTGATCCGTACATCCAGAAGAGCACGTACTTGCCTCGGTAATACTGCAGGCTCCATCCCGCGAGCAGGCTGCCGACGATGTTGGCGAGACCGATAATCGCAAGCGACCAACTCGCGACCTGCGCCGGCAACCCGCAAAGCTGCACTTCCCCGGGCAGATGCGTCACCAGGAACGCGATATGAAACCCGCAAGTGAAAAAGCCGGCATGCAGCAACAAGTAGCTGCGGTCGGCAAACGCATCGCCGAGCGCGCTTCGCAGCCCGCCGCCCGGCGCCGGCGTCGCGGTGGCGGATCCGGCGGCAACCGGCGCCGGGCGCGCGCGCAAGGCAAAGGTGACCGGAAGCGCCGCCAGCATGAATCCGGCAAGCGACCACATCGCACCCATCCAGCCGATCGCGACGATGAGCATCTGCGTGACCGGCGCGAAGACGAACTGACCGAACGACGCGCCGGCGTTGATGATGCCGGCGGACATGCCGCGCCGATCGGTAGCGACGCGCTGTGCGGTGGCGCCGATCAGGACCGAGAAGCTTCCCGCTCCGGAACCGGCTGCGGCCAGCACGCCGAGCGCGAAGATCAAACCCCAGGTGCTGCTCACGAACGGCGTCAGCGCGGTACCGATCGCGGCGAGCGCGACGCCGACCGCGAGCACGCGCGCGTGGCCATAGCGATCCGCGATCGCGCCGGCGATCGGCTGCACCGCGCCCCAGGTGAATTGCGCGATCGCCATCGCCAGACTGATCGTTACGATCCCCAGGCCGGTCGCGGTGTTCAGCGGCGAAACAAACAGACCCATCGATTGACGTGCGCCCATCGTGACCATCAGGAGCGCGGCGGCGAGCAGGGTGACGCCCCAGAATGCCTGAGTCGAAGTCGTTTTTTGCATCTTAGTTTTCTTCCGGTAACGCGGGTTTGAGCTTGGCGAGCGCACGATCGATCTGTTTGTGCAGACCCGCGACGAAATCGGATCCCAGCTGTTTCTCCAGGGCGAGCTGCGCGGCTTGCCAGGCTTCACGAGCATTACGGCGCACGCGCTCGCCGGTTTTCGTAAGAACATACAGCCGTTGGCGTGCATCGTCGCTGTGCACTTCCTCGGCCCAGCCGTCTGCGACGAGGGGCTTGAGATTGCGCGTCAGCGTGGTGCGGTCCATTTCCATCCGCCGCGAAAGGGTGAGCAGCGACTGCGGCTGTTCGGAAAGATGCGCCAGCAGCGAATATTGCGCGAGCGTCATGCCGACGCGCTGCAGGTGTCGTTCGTAGAATGACGTCATCCGGCGCGACAATCGCCGTACCGTTGCGCCCGTGCACGTCAGCGGCGCGACTTCGACGGTTTGCGCGGTTGAGGGAGCGCGGCGTGTGCGGGAAGTGGCGCTCATGGAGGAGGTACGTGCATCTGCACGTAAAGTTAGCGCAAGCGCGTCGGCGCTGCAAGCAAATCTTGGCCAGGGTTGGCGGCGGGCGAGACGACCCGCCGGATCAGCAATCCGGCATGCCCGGCGCAGGCGCGGGTCGCGGATTGAACCCGAAGCGTTCGGAAACTTCGGTGGCGCGAATCGGCGCTGCCGACAACGTCTGCCCGAACAATCGGCACTGCGCCGCGCCGCCGCGGTCGACGATTTCGAGGAGCGCGTCGGCGGCCGCTCCGTTCGGCGCGCTCAGTTGCGTCAACAGCCCGTCGAGATCGCGATCGAGCAGCAAGCCGATGCCGAGCTCGGTCTCGATCAACACGTTCCCGGCGTCGTCGAAGAAAATCGCGCGCAGCTGTGCGGGCGCGGCGCCGGTGTGGGCGCAAAGCGCGCTGGCGTTGTCGTTCAGGCGGTAAACGAGCGGCGTGTAATCGAGTGCGACGAACACGCGTTGCGGACCGTTCTGAAAATACCAGCGGCCGGTGTCGTCATGGGTGTAGTTGCGGCCGATGAACTCGATCATCGTGGGATTCACGATCGGCTCGAAGCGCCCGTCCTTCGTTTTGATGCGCCAGTTACCGCGCCGGTCGAGTTGCAGCCAGCCGTAAACCGCCGGAACGTTCGGCCAGCGCTGCATGGCGCGCGTGACGATTTCGTCCATAGAAACCTTGCTGCGGTCAGTGTTTACCTTGAAGCGTCAGAGAGATTCATCGCGATCCGGTATTCTGCGCCGCCGCCGCGACTAAGACTACCGGTCGCCGGCTGCTCAGCGGGACGAGATCGACGCGCCGCGAGCGATCGGGTGCGGGCAGTCGCGCCGGCGACCGGGGGGAAACTTGACGGTGCGCGTCGCGAAGCCGCCGCGGCGGACATCATCGCGCTCGCGAGCAGGCGGATTCGGACCTTACCCGCGCTTCGTCCGAATTGTCGCCTGGCAGGCTCGGCGACCAGGAGGGCAGCGAGGGCTGGACACTTCATCGAGAGCACAGCCGAGCTGCGTACGGTGACCGCGCGCGTCCCTGCATTGGAACACACGCGCGAGACCGGTTTAACTTTCCAGCGCCTTCACCATGTCCTCGATCACTTTCTTCGCGTCCCCGAACACCATCATCGTTTTGTCCATGTAGAAGAGCTCGTTGTCGAGACCGGCGTAACCGGTCGCCATCGAGCGCTTGATCACGATGACGGTGCGCGCCTTGTGCGCTTCGAGGATCGGCATGCCGAAGATCGGGCTGCCGGGCGTTTTTGCCGCGGGATTGACCACGTCGTTGGCGCCGACCACCAACACGGCGTCGCTGGACTGGAAGTCGTTGTTGATATCTTCCATCTCGAACACCTGATCGTACGGAATTTCCGCCTCCGCGAGCAGCACGTTCATGTGCCCCGGCATGCGGCCTGCAACCGGGTGAATTGCGTAGCGCACGTTGACGCCTTTCTCGCCGAGCTTGTGCGCCAGCTCCTTGAGCGCGTGCTGCGCGCGCGACACCGCGAGGCCGTATCCAGGCACGATCACGAGCGATTCGCCGTTCGCCATGAGGAACGCCGCGTCGTCCGCGCTGCCCGAGCGATACGACTTCTGCTCCGTGCCCGCCGCGGCGGCGCCGCCTTCCTGGCCGAAGCCGCCGAGGAGCACGTTGATAAACGAGCGGTTCATCGCCTTACACATGATGTAGGAGAGGATGGCGCCGCTCGAACCGACCAGCGAACCGGAGATGATCAGCATCGAGTTGTTGAGCGAAAAGCCGATGCCGGCGGCGGCCCAGCCCGAATAACTGTTCAGCATCGACACCACGACCGGCATGTCGGCGCCGCCGATCGGGATGATGATGAGCACGCCGAGAGCGAACGCGAGCGCCGCCATGATCAGGAACGGCACCCACTGCTGCGTGACGAAGAACCAGACGCCGAACCCGATCATGATCAGCGCCAGCGCGAGGTTCAGCCAATGCTGACCGTTGAACATGATCGGCGCGCTGCGAAACCTGCCCGACAGCTTGCCGAACGCGATCACCGACCCGGAGAACGTGATGGCACCGACGAAGGTGCCGATGAAGAGCTCCACGCGGTTGCCGTGCGGTATGGCGTTGCCCGCATCGGCGATGCCGAACGCGCGCGGCTCGGCGACCGCGACCACGGCGATCAACACCGCGGCGAGGCCGACGAGAGAGTGCATCGCGGCGACCAGCTCCGGCATCTTTGTCATCTGTACGCGCCGTGCGATGACGGTGCCGACGGAACCGCCGATGATAACGCCGAGCGCGATCAGACCGAGGCCGAGCGGCGCTTTGCCGCGCAGATTCGCGATGAGGGCGACGGTCGTGATCGCGGCGATGAGCATGCCGGCCATGCCGAACACGTTGCCGCGGCGCGCCGTCGTGGGATGCGAGAGTCCCTTCAGCGCCTGAATGAAGCACACCGAAGCGATCAGATAGAGCAGCGTGACGAGGTTCATGCTCATGACTTGTTCTCCGTCTGCGGCCGCTCTTTTTTCTTGAACATCTCGAGCATCCGCTGCGTCACGAGAAAGCCGCCGAACACGTTGACCGCGGCGAGCGTCACCGCAAGCACGCCCATGATCTTGCCGACCGCCGTGTTCGTCGCGCCGGCCGCCAGCATGGCGCCGACGATGATGATGGCGGAGATCGCGTTGGTGACGGACATGAGGGGCGTGTGCAGCGCGGGCGTGACGGTCCACACGACGTGGTAACCGACATAAATCGCGAGCACGAAAATCACGAGGTTGATGATGGTCGGATTGACGTATTCCATGGTTTTACGCTCGTTAGAATTGTGGTCCCGTCATAACCCTATGCGGCGACGGGCAGGTGCGCGGAGGCGGGGCGTCGAAAGACAATCGCCGAAAGAGTATCCATCTGCAGTGTTATTTCTTCGTCAATTGGCCGTCGCGACACATCAAGGTCGCGGCGACGATTTCGTCTTCGATATTGATGACGAGTTCCCCGTCTTTGCGAATGATGAGCTTTAGAAAGTCGAACAGGTTTCGTGCATACAGCGCCGACGCATCCGCCGCCACCAGCGCGGGCAGATTGGTTTCGCCGATCAACGTAACGCCGTGTTTGACGACGGTCGTGTCCGGCTCCGATAGCGGGCAGTTGCCGCCCTGTTCGACCGCGAGATCGACGATTACCGATCCCGGTTTCATCGATTTCACCATTTCCTCGGTAATGAGAACGGGCGCTTTGCGGCCGGGGATCAATGCGGTGCTGATGGCGATGTCGGCCTGCTTGATGCGCTCGGCGACGAGCGCCGCCTGGCGCTTCATCCAGTCGGCCGGCATCGGACGCGCGTAGCCGCCGACGCCTTGCGCGATCTCGCGCTCTTCGTCGGTCAGGAACGGCACGTCGATGAATTTTGCGCCGAGCGATTCGATCTGTTCCTTCACCGCCGGCCGCACGTCGGACGCTTCGATGACGGCGCCCAGGCGCTTCGCTGTCGCGATCGCCTGCAACCCGGCGACGCCGGCGCCGAGCACGAGCACGCGCGCGGCTTTCACCGTGCCGGCGGCGGTCATCAGCATCGGCATGAAGCGCTGGTAGACGTTCGCGGCGAGAAGAACGGCCTTGTAGCCGGCGATGTTCGCTTGCGACGAAAGCACGTCGAGACTTTGCGCGCGGGTGATGCGCGGAGCCGCTTCGAGCGCGAACGCCGTGACGCCGCGCGCGGCGAGTTGAGCGAGACCGTCGCGGTCGAACGGGTTGAGCATGCCGATCACGACCTGCCCGGTTTTGAGGAGCGGAAGCTCGTCTGCCTGCGGGGCGCGGACTTTGAGGACGATGTCCGCCTGGGCGTACACGTCAGCGGCCGCTGCCGCGATGCGGGCCCCCGCCTGCGTGTACGCTTCGTCGGTCGCGCTGGCCTTCAGGCCCGCGCCGGCCTGCACGATGATCTCGTGCACACCTCCGGTGGTGAGCTTTTTTACGGTCTCCGGCGTTGCGGCGACGCGAGTTTCGCGCGAGCGAGTTTCGGCCGGGATGCCGATTTTCATTGTTTTCTCCTCAAAGGCGTTTATCTTCGGACCCGCCTGCAGCAACGGGCAGGAGTGCGTGCCGATTCTATATTTATTCGGGCGTTCATCAAAGGAACGCGTCCGCGCACGCGCATCGACCGTCTTCTGAAAGTCGCGACGTCCTGCCCTTAGTTAATAGGTACGATCGTGGGCGCGCTGCTTATACGGCGAGATACCGCGAGCGCAAACCCGGGTCGGCGGCGAGACCCGCCATCGTGCCCGAAAACCGGATACGTCCTTTCTCGATGATGTAAGCGCGGTCCGACACCTCGGTTGCGAAACGCAGATTCTGTTCCGACAGCAGCACCGACATTCCGGCCGATTTGATCTGCAGGATGGCCTTGAGCAACTGGTCGACGACGACCGGCGCCAGTCCTTCGGACGGCTCATCGAGGAGAAGACACAAGGGATTGCCCATGAGGGTGCGCGCGATGGTCAACATCTGCTGCTCGCCGCCGGACATGCTCGCCGCGGATCGCTGTTTCATGTCCGCCAAATGCGGAAAGAGCTCGAAGAGCTTCGTCGGCGTCCAGGTTTGCGCGCGGGCACGCGGCGATTGACGACCGACGTCGAGGTTCTGCATGACCGTCAGATCGGTAAAGATGCGCCGTTCCTCCGGGACGTAACCCAGCCCCGCGCGTGCGATCTGGTAGGGCGGCAGGCGGTCGATGCGCCGGCCGTTGAAAAGAATTTCGCCGCTCGCGGGACGCACCAGCCCCATGATGCTCTTCAGCGTCGTCGACTTGCCGGCGCCGTTGCGCCCGAGCAGCACGACGACTTCACCGGGCGCGACGTCGAGTGCGACGTCCGCGAGCACATGCGCCCGGCCGTAGTACGCGTGAAGTCCGCGCACCGACATCATTAGATATACCCCTGCGAGCCCAGATACACTTCGCGCACTTCCCCGTTCGCGCGCACCTCGGCCGGCTCGCCGGCGACGATCAGGCGCCCGCGGTTCAGCACGACAATCCGATCGGCGTGCGTGAAGACGACGTCCATGTCGTGCTCGGTGAAGAGCGCCGCAATCCGGCGCTCGCGCACGATCTCCGCGACGAGCGTCATGAGCTCGATGCGTTCCTTCGGCGCCATGCCGGCGGTGGGTTCGTCCATCAGCAGCAGCCGCGGCTCGTTGGCGAGCGCCATCGCGAGCTCCACGCGCTTGAGGTCCCCGTAAGCCAGTACCGCGCACGCGCGGTCGGCTTGATCGAGCATGCCGACGCGGGCGAGCAGGTCGTCGGCCGCGTCGCGATAAAGCGCGGCTGCGGGCGTCCAGGCATTGGCGAGCCGACGACGATGGGACAGCAGCGCCATCTGCACGTTCTCGCGCACGGTCATCGATGCGAACGTCGCGGTAATCTGGAACGTGCGCCCCACGCCCAGACGCCAGATCTCGCGCGGCGGACGGCGGGTGATATCGCGTCCGTCGAGCCTTACGCTGCCTGCGTCCGGCGTGAGTTGTCCGTTCACGAGGTTAAAGCACGTGGTCTTGCCCGCGCCGTTCGGTCCGATCATCGCGAGCAGCTCGCCCGCTGCCACGGTGAAACTCACGTCGCGCACGGCGTGCACGCCGTCGAAGGACTTCGCGAGGCGCTCGACCTCGAGCACGCCGCTCATGCAAGATCCCCCTTCGATGCGAAGCGCGCACGCAAGCTGCCGACGATGCCGCGCGGAAATCCGAGCACGAGGGCGAGGATCGCGATGCCGAGGCACGCGCGCCAGTAGTCGATGCTGCGCGCAATCGTGTCCTGCAGCCAGGTGAATACCGCGGCGCCGACCGCGGGTCCGGCGATTGTTTGCACGCCGCCGAGCAGCACCATCACCAGCGCGTCGATCGAACGCGGCACCGCCATCGTGGAATCGGGCGAGATGCTGCCTTTCGAGAACGCGTAGAGCCCGCCCGCGAGCCCGGCGAAGGCGCCGACGACGATAAACGCCGCCCACTGCCGGCGCCGCACGCCGATGCCAATGGCGTCGCAGCGCAACGGCGAATCGCGGGCGGCGCGCAGCGCGTAACCGAAGGGTGCATCGAGCATCCGGCGCAGCAGCCAGATCGAGCCGGCGCACGACGTCAACGCGAGCGCATAGAACGACGCCGTTGAATCCAGCCACGAAGCCGGCCATACGCCGACAATGCCGTTCGATCCGCCCGTGAAGGTGTCCCACTGGAATACGACCGACCAGGTGATCTGCGCGAACGCGAGCGTGAGCATCGCGAGGTAAACACCGGATAGCCGCACCGAGAACCAGCCGAATACGGCGGCGCCGATGGCGGCGATGAGCGGGGCCGCGGCGAGCGCCGCCATCATCGGCCAGCCGGCGTTCTTGAGCAGCAACGCTGCGCCGTACGCGCCGAGACCGAAGTACGCGGCGTGTCCGAAGGAAACCATGCCGCCCGGACCGATGATGAAGTAGAGGCTCGCCGCGAAGAGCGCGTACACCAGAATGTCGATCGCGAGCACGAGCGTGTAGCCGCCGGCAAGCAGCGGTAGCACGGCGAGCGCAGCGACCGCGGCCAAACCGATGACGCGGACCGCGGGAGCGGCGGAGCGCAGCGGCAGCTCCATCGGGTCGGCGGCGGTGCGCGCGTGATGCCACGGTTTACCGAGAAGGCCCTGCGGCCGCCACACGAGCGTCACGGCCATGACGATGAACTCCACGACGAGCGTGAGCTTCGAGAACGAGAATGCGGAGCCGAGTACGTCCACCGTACCGATGCCGACACAGAATGCTTTGATCTCGCCGATGATCAGTGCGGCAAGGAACGCGCCCGGAATGCTGCCCATGCCGCCGACGACCACGACGACGAACGCGTCGGATATCGCGGTGAGGTCGAGAAAGAGCTGTGCCGGCTCGCGCGGGATCTGCAGCGCGCCGCCGAGTCCGGCGAGCGCGGCGCCGAGCGCGAACACGCCGGTGAAGAGCCACTTCTGATTCACGCCGAGCGCACCGAGCATTTCGCGGTCCTGCGTGGCGGCGCGCACGAGCGTGCCCCAGCGCGTGCGCTGGAGCACGAGCCAAAGCGCGGCGAGCACGACGGGACCGATGGCGATCAGGACCAGGTCGTATTCCGGGAACGGCGTGCCGAGAATCGTAATCGCGTAGCGCAATCCGGGGGCGCGCGGACCGAGCAGATCTTCCGCGCCCCACGTCCACAGCGCGAAGTCTTTGATGATGAGCGTGAGCGCGAACGTGGTCAGGAGCTGGAACAGCTCCGGCGCCTGATAAATCCGGCGCAGAAGCGTCATCTCGATCAGCGCGCCGAGCACGCCGACCGCGAGCGCGGCCGCCGCGACGCCGCCCCAGAATCCGGCGGCGGTCAGGCCGAACGCGCCGATCGCGCTGTAGGCAACGTAGATGCCGAGCATGTAAAGCGACCCGTGCGCGAAGTTGACGATGCGCGTCACGCCGAAAATAAGCGACAGCCCGACCGCGACCAAAAATAGCGCAGCGGCGTTCGCGAGACCGTTCAGAAGCTGGACGACGAACGAAGCCATGTATGAGAAGCGATGGAGAACCGAGTGCTCTTGCTTTCCGCAAAGCCGCCGCGCGCTTCGTCCGACCCTTACGAAGCGTCGGCGGCTTGCGCCGCGCCGCTAGTCTGCCGGCCGCAGCTTCTTCACCTCGGCGTCAGGCGGCAGATACTTCGCGCCCTCGGCGTACTTCCACGATGTCATCACGCCTTTACCGTCTTTCTGGCCGGTGCGTCCCACGTACATCCCCATCGTGGATTGATGATCGAGCGCGCGGTACGTGATCCTCCCGAACGGTGTGTCGACTTCCAGTCCCTGCATCGCCTTGACGAGCTTTTCGGTGTCGAGCGAGCCGGCTTTGCGGATCGCCGCGGCCGCGGTCATGACGGTCGCGTAGCCGACCACCGATCCGGCGCGCGGATAGTCGTTCCAGCGCCTCTGATAGGCGTCGAGAAATTTTTTGTGCGCCGGCGCATCGATGCCGTACCACGGATAACCGGTAACGTACCAACCCTCCGGCGTTTCGTCTTTCAGCAGATCGAGATACTCGGGCCACCCGCCGAGCAGATTGAACACTTCTCGTCCTTTGAACAGCCCGCGCGTATTGCCTTCGCGCACGAAACGCGCGAGATCGCCGGCGAAGAGAGAAGAGAAAATCGCGTCGGGTTTGGCGTCGGCGAGCGCCTGCACGACGGCGCCGGCGTCGATCTTGCCGAGCGGCGTCGCCTGCTCGACGACGAATTCGACGTCCGGCTGGGCTTTCTTCAACAGCTCCTTGAATACCCGCGTCGCCGATTGCCCGTACTCGTAATTCGGGTACACGATGGCCCAGCGCTTTTTCTTGAGCTTCGCCGCCTCCGGCACGAGCATCGCGGTCTGCATGTACGTCGAACATTGCAGCCGGAACGTGTAGCGGTTGCCGTTGTCCCACACGATCTTGTCGGTGAGCGGCTCGGCGGCGAGGAAGAACACCTTCTTCTGTTTGGCGAAGTCGGCCACGGCGAGTCCGATGTTCGACGGGAACGTCCCCATGATGAATTGCACTTTTTCGCGCGTCAGCAGCTCCTCCGCGACACGCACCGCGTCGCCGGGATTGCCGTTGTCGTCGCGCGATACGATTTCGAGTTTGCGGCCGAGAACGCCGCCGCTGGCGTTGACTTCTTCGAGGGCGAGCTGCCAGCCTTTACGATAAGGTTCCAGAAACCCGGGGAAGGTTTTATAGCTGTTCAGCTCCCCGAGCGTAATCGTGTCCTCGGCCATCGCCGGTGGCGCGAACGCGGTGGCGACGGCGAGTGCGGCGACGGATCTGAGAAAGCGTCTGCGTGCATTCATTATTCTTTATTCCTCCTTGTGCGTGGAATGGTTACGGTCTGCGCTGCATCGCGCCACGTTGTCACGACGCAGTGCCCGGTCCTTTGCGCGGGAAACGAGCGGCTCCCGAAAAATCCCGGCGCGTCATTTGGCGGCATACCGATCGAGGAGCGCGGCGCGCAACCGCGGGGGCGTGCAGGGCGCATGCCGCACGCGCACGCCCGTCGCGTGCCGGATGGCGCTGAAGATCGCGGGTGCCGTTGGAATGAGCGCCGGCTCGCCGACCCCCTTTGCGCCGTGCGGCCCGAGCGGCTCGGGATCCTCGACCAGGATGACGTCGATCGGAGGCACGTCGCCGGTCGTTGGAATCAGGTAGTCATGAAGGTTTTCGGTTTTGCCCGGTTGATATTCTTCCATCAGCGCCAGGCCGATTCCCTGCGCGATGCCGCCGTGAATCTGTCCTTCGACCAGCGTCGGATTGATCGCGCGGCCGACGTCGTGCGCCGCCGCGATGCGCAGGAGCTTCGTCGTGCCGAGCTCGAGGTCGACCTCGAGCTCGGCGATCTGCGCGCCGAACGCGTAGGTGGCGTAGGGTGCGCCTTGGCCGTTTTTGTCCAGCGCGATGGTCGGCGGATTGAAATAGCCGTCGGCCGCGAGCACGTCGCCCTTACGATCGCACGGCAATTCGGTCAGATCGATGCGCTTCTCGCCATCGTCGTCCACGGCGATCAGCGCGCCGCGTTCCAGACGCAGCCGGGCGTTTGCACGCGCTTCGACGAGCGCGATCATGCGGCGGCGCAGCTCCGTCCCGGCGAGGTGCGCCGCGTTGCCGGCGACGAAGGTCTGACGCGAGGCCGAGGTTTTGCCGGCGTCGGGAGTGAGATCCGTGTCGCCCATTACGTAGTCGATGTCGTGCACGCGCAGTCCGAGCGCCTGCGCGAGGATCTGTATGAGCACGGTGTTCGAGCCTTGCCCGATGTCGACCGCGCCGTTGTAAAACATCACCCGACCCTCGCGGCGCAAACCGACGCGCACGGTCGCGGGATTGGCGATGACCGTGTTGCCGATGCCGTACCCCATGCAGCCGATGCCCACGCCGCGGCGCGTGCCGCGCAGACTCGCCGGCGTGCGTGCGTTCCGATTGAACGCCTCGGCCGCGGCGAGCGCCTCGCGCCAGCGCGGGCGCAGCGCTTCGAGACACTGGCTGAGGCCGGCGCTCGCGCGCAGCACTTGCCCGGTGGCGGTCGGTTGCCCGGCGCGCATCGCGTTGCGCGCGCGGAACTCGAGCCTGTCGACACCGCACTGTTCGGCGAGATCATCGAGCAGCGATTCGTGCAGGAGCGTCGATTGCGGGACGCCGAAGCCGCGGAACGCGCCGGATATCGGCCCGTTCGTGTAGACCGCGCGCGTGAGCGCGCGCACGTTCGGCACGACGTACGGCCCGCTGGCGTGGATGGGCACGCGATTCGCCACCGTGCTGCCCCAGGATGCGTACGCGCCGGTGTTGAAGTCGCCGGCGAAATCGGCGGCGACGAGATGCCCGTCGCGGTCGCACGCGAACGTCGCGCGCATGCGCGCGGGATGCCGCTTGGTGGTCGACATCATCGACTCTTGCCGCGTGTATATCATGCGCACCGCGCGGCGGAGCTTCCACGCCGCGACGGCGAGCAGCGGCTGCACCGAGAGGTCGAGCTTGCCGCCGAAACCGCCGCCCACGGCGGACGGAACGATGTGCACCTGCGCGTCGTCGATGCCGAGAATGCGGGCAATTTCCTCGCGATCCATGTACGGCGTTTGCGTGCACGCGAAGACGCGCAGGCGATCGCCGATGCGGTCGGCGTAGCCCGCTTCCGGCTCGATATACGCGTGCTCGACGTAGCTCGTGGTGAAATCGCCGCGAGCGACGAAAGCGGCCGACGCCATCGCCGCCTCCACGTCGCCTTTTACGACGCGCCCGCGAACGAGAATGTTGTCCGGTCTCGTGCTGTGAATCGGCTCGGCGGATGACGCGAGCGCATCGTCCATATCGGCTCGTGGCGTTTCGGGCGTCCATTCAATGGGAAGCTCGTCTTCGCGCACGCTCTCGACGGCCGCTTTCGTGCCGACGAGACACAGCACCGCCTCGCCGCGGAAACGTACGCGACCGTCGGCGAGGACCGGCTGATCCTTCTGATCCGGAAAGATGCCGAAGCTGTTCACCGGCACGTTCTCGGCGGTGATGACATCGACGATGCCGGGATAGCGGCGCCGCAGCGGCGCGAAGTCCCCGAGCGCGAAGCGTGCGCGGGCGTAGGGCGAGCGGATCGTGCGCAGCCAGAGCGCATCGGCCGGCGCCCGGTCGGCGGCATAGACTTCGCCACCGGTGACCTTCGGCACGCCGTCGACCTTCGGCGTACGGGCACCCACCGCTTCATCGGAAGCTACGTTCGCGGATATCGAGGCGCGTGCGGCGGCGAGCACCGCTTCCTCGATCTTGCGGTAACCGGTGCACCGGCAGAGCACACCGCCGAGCGACGCGCGCACTTGCGCGGGCGTCGGTGTTGGGCTGCGGGCGAGCAGCTCGGTCGCGGCCACCAGCATGCCCGGTGTGCAGGCGCCGCATTGCGTCGCTCCGTGCGCAAGAAACGCTTGCTGAAGAACATTGAGCCGGCCGTCGTGCGACAGGCCTTCGACGGTGACGATGGTTCGTTCATGAACTTGTGCGACGGCAACGAGGCACGCGCAGACCGGGCGGCTGTCGAGCAGGATGGTGCATGCGCCGCAATGCCCGGCATCGCAGCCGATCTTGGTGCCGGTGAGCCCAAGGTCTTCGCGCAGAACATGGGCGAGGCGGCGCGTCGGCTCGATGTTCAAACGACATGGCTTGCCGTTGAGGGTGAATGCAATCTCGTAGGTCGCGACGGATTCGTGCGCCGTCGCCGGTTGCGTCGAGTCATTCATAGGTAACTTGTCCGAGCGCGCGCCGAAGCAGCGTGATCGCAGCGTCGCGACGGTACTCGGCAGTGGCGTGCACGTCGGAGACGGGCGTGATGGCAATCAGGTGACGCGGTACGACGAGCGCGCCGAGGCCTCCGCGGACGGAGCGTCCGATCAATTCGCGCTCCAGCTCCGACAGTCGCCGCGCGGAACGCGAACAGCCGCCGACCGCGATGCCGGCGCGAACGATCACGCCGTCGTGAGAGAGCTCGAGCGCGACCGCCACCGTGGCGATGGAGATCGCGAGATAGCGGCGCGCGGCGAGCTTGACGAACGTCGAGCGTACCGCGCGGCTCCGTTTCGGCACCCGGATCGCGCAGATCAGCTCGTTGCGCGCGAGCGCGGTGTGATTGTCGGAGAGGAAATCGGCAAGCGCGAGCGTGCGCGTGCCGGCGGCGGAGCGTAGCTCTACGCCGGCATCGAGCGCGAGCAGTGCGGGAATACCGTCCGCGCTCGGCGACAGGTTGCATACGTTGCCGCCGATCGTGCCGGCATTCCGGATCTGCGGTCCGCCGATTCCGCGGGCGGCGAGCTTCAGACAGTCGAGGTCGCGCGTGAGCGGCGCCTCGATGATCTCCGTCCAGGTGGCGAGCGCGCCGAAGTGCCAATGATCCGCCTCTTCGCGGATACCTTTTAGTTCCGCGATCGCACTGATGTCGAGCACATCGTCGGCAACGGGACGGCTACCGCGCGCAGAATAGAAATCGGTGCCGCCGGCGAGGATCGCCGGCTTATAGTGCGCGAGGCACGCGAGCGCGTCGGTCAGGCGGACGGGCCGGAGGTACATGGCGTCGATGTCTCCGGTCGTGCGTGCGGTCGCGACGCCGTCGGGCGGCGCAACCGGCAGGGAGTTTTCGTGAGAACGGATATCGGTCGCGCTTTGGGCGGGACGTTTCCGCCGAAACGGTCACGGCCGCGCGGAGTGTTCAAGAGGAACGTGCCCTCGGCCGAATGGTCGATCTCCATGATCTTCTCCCTTTGGCGCACGAATCCCAATTGCCGGTTGGGTTGGGCCCGAACCGAGCACGATTCTATATTCAGCAGTCGGCAAAAAGGAGGGCGGTGCGAGTCGGTGAAGATTGCGAGCAGGAGGAATGCGAGTGGAGGAATGCGAACTAAAAAAAGAGCGCGACCTCACGGTCGCGCTCTTTATCTTGGACGGGTCGGGCCGCGGCTTTTTTTAAATCTTATAAAGATCAGCCGAAAACGATCATTCCGCGGGCGTTCTTGCCGCTGGCGAGGTCGTCAAACGCCTGCGCGGCCTCGTCGATCTTGTAGCGGCGGCTGATCAGCTCGTCGAGCTTCAGCCGCTTGGTTTTGTAAAGCGAGAAGAGTCGCGGGAAATCTTCCTTCGGACGGGCCGATCCGTAGCGGCTGCCGGTCAGCGTTTTCCCTTCGGCGTAGAGGCTGACCGTGCGTAAGGACGTGACGTCCTTGACCGTGGCCACGCCGAGCACCACGGCGGTGCCGCCTTTGCGAAGCGAGCCATACGCTTGCGACACGATCTCGCCGTAGCCGACGCATTCCAACGCGTAGTCGGCGCCGCCGTTCGTCATGTCGCGGATCGCGCGCACTGGATTTTCTACGGTCTTCGGATTCAGCGTGTGCGTCGCGCCGAACTGGCGCGCCAGCTCGAGCTTCGCGTCCGCCGTATCGACCGCGACGATCTGCGCCGCGCCTGAGAGCACGCAGCCTTGGATCGCGTTCAAGCCCACGCCGCCCGCGCCGAACACGACGCAGATGGAACCCGGCGTCACCTTCGCAGCATTGATCGCGCCGCCGACGCCGGTCATAACGCCGCAGGAAACGAGCGCGGCACGATCGAGCGGAATGTCACGATCGACCTTGATGACGTTGTCGATGTGCAAGGTGGCGTACTCGGCCATCACGCCGCAGCCGGTGAAGACGTTGAGCGCCTGGCCGGCCTTGTCGTGCGTGCGCACGGTGCCGTCCGGGAGTGTCGCGAGCGCCTTCGACGCCTGGTCGCACAGCGACGGGCGCCCGGTCGTGCAGTACCGGCACTTGCCGCACATGCTGACGAATGAGCTGACGACGTGATCGCCGACGGCGAAATCGGTGACGCCATCGCCGACCTCGACGACGACGCCCGCGCCTTCGTGGCCGAGCACGATCGGAAGCGGGAACGGGATGGTGCCGTTAGTGGCGGAAAGATCGCTGTGACAGACGCCGCAGGCAACGAGCTTGATCATCACCTCGTTGCGCCGCGGCGCCTCGACCTGGATTTCCTCGACGCTGACCGGTTTATTTACTTCCCGGCATACAACCGCTTTTGCTCTTTGTCCCATGGCTCTCCCACGGAGGTTTCATTGGCGCGCATGGTACCTACGAATTGTTCCAGATGCGAATCCATGTCGCCGAACGCGATCTCGGTCGCGGTGAGACGTTTGAAGTAGTGGCTGACGTTCAGCTCGTCGGTCATGCCCATCGCGCCGTGCAGCTGCACCGCCTGCTGGCTGATGAAACGGGCGGCGCGGCCGACCATGACCTTGGCCGCGGAAAGGGCGGCGCGGCGCTCGTTACGATCCTCGTTGGAGGAGTGCACGGCCGCGTAGTAGCTCATCGATTTCGCCTGCTCGTAGTACATGAGCATATCGACGGCGCGGTGTTGCAGCGCTTGAAACCGCCCGATCGGCTGACCGAACTGCTTGCGCGTGCGCAGATACTCGACCGTCGCATCGAGCAGCGCTTTCATTGCGCCGACGCCGTCGGCGCAATGCGCCGCGAGCGCGAAGTCGTACGCCTGCTCGATGGCGCGGTAAGCGTCGCCTTCGGCGCCGAGCCGGGCGGAGGCGGGGAGGGTGACGTCTTGCAGGCGGATCTCGGCTTCGCGGCGCGCGTCGATGGTGGCGTAGTCGTTGACGCTGACGCCCGGCGCACCGCGTTCGATCAGGAACAGCGAAATACCCGCCTCGGCGCCGGCATCGCCCGTGGTTCGCGCGGAGACGAGGAACACGTCGGCGGCGGCGCCCCCGATGACCGCGGACTTGCGCCCGTTCAGACGGTAGCGCGTGCCGTCGCGCACGGCGCGCGTTTCTACGCAGCTCAGCTCATAGCGTGAGCCTGGTTCTGCGTGCGCCACCGCCGCGATCGATTCGCCGGCAACGAGGGCGGGAAACCATTTCGCCTGCTGCTCGGTGCTCGCGGCGAGACTCAGCAAGCGCGTTGCGAGCACGGCGCTGCCGAGGAACGGTTCGACCACCATGCCCTCGCCGAGCGCGTTCATGACGAGCATCGTTTCGACCGTGCTCGCGTTCAACCCACCGTGATCCTCGGGCACGTTGAGGCCGAGCAGACCCAGCTCGGCGAACGTACGCCAGACATCACGGCTCCAGCCCGGCTCGCTCGCGAGGATCTTACGCCGCTGTTCGAACGTGTAGTCGCGCGCGATGAACCGCCGCACGGTGTCTTCGAGTAGCCGCTGCTCTTCGGTGAACGTGAAGTTCATAGTGTCGTTTTCCTAGTCGAAGTTATCCAACTGATTCCGGTGTCGTTCCATCAGAGCCGCAGGATCGTCTGCGCAATGATATTTTTTTGAATCTCGTTCGATCCGCCGAAAATCGACAGCTTGCGCATGTTGAAGTAAGTCGCTGCCGCGCCCGCGATCGGAACCCCCGCGTTCGCATCCGGCGCCTGGCCGGCGTCGAGATATTCCGTTACGAACGGCAGCGCCGAGGGTCCGGCGAGTTGCAGCATCAACTCGGTGATCGCCTGCTGAATCTCGGTGCCTTTGATCTTGAGAATCGACGCCTCCGGACCCGGCGCGCGCTTCTCGGCTTCCGCCGACAGCACGCGCAGGTTCGTGATTTCGAGCGCTTTCAGCTCGATCTCGATCTCCGCGACTCTCGCTGCGAAGCGCGGATCGTCGAGGAGCGGGCGGCCGTGTTTCAGCTGCGCCGCGGCGAGACGTTTCACCTTGGCGAGCTCGCGCTTCGCGATGCCGACGCCGGCGATGTTCGTGCGCTCGTGGCCGAGGAGAAACTTCGCGTACGTCCAGCCCTTGTTTTCCTCGCCGATCAGGTTCTCGACCGGCACTTTTACGTTTTCGAACCAGACTTCGTTGATCTCCTGCGTGCCGTCGACGATCGTGATCGGACGCACCGTAACGCCCGGCGAATGCATGTTGATCAGCAGGAACGAGATGCCTTCCTGCGGTTTGACGCCCGGATTCGTCCTGACCAGGCAGAAGATCCAGTCGGCATACTGCGCCCACGTCGTCCACGTCTTCTGGCCGTTGACGAGGTAATGATCGCCCTGCCGCTCGGCGCGCGTTTTCAACGAGGCGAGATCGGAGCCGGCGCCCGGCTCGGAGTAGCCCTGGCACCACCATTCCTCCGCCGCCAAAATCTTCGGCAGAAAGCGCTGCTGCTGCGCCGGGTTGCCGAACGCCATGATGACCGGTGCCACCATCTTCAGGCCGAACGGAATCGGCCGCGGCGCGCCGGCGCCCGCCGTTTCTTCCTCGAAGATGTACTGCTGTACCGGCGTCCATCCGGTGCCGCCGAATTCTTTCGGCCAGCTCGGTCCACCCCAGCCGCGCTCGTAAAGCGTGCGCTGCCAAAGGATGTGGTCTTCGCGCTTCAGCCGCAGGCCGTTCATGACTTTGTGCCGGATGTGCGCCGGCAGCTTATCGCGTACGAACGCGCGCACCTCATCGCGAAACGCGCGCTCTTCCGGGGTGAAATTCAAATCCATAGTGGTCCTCGTTAGCCCGTAAACGCCTGAATGCCGGTTTGCGCCCGGCCGAGAATCAGCGCGTGGATGTCGTGCGTCCCTTCGTAGGTGTTGACGACCTCGAGGTTCACGACATGCCGGATCACGCCGAACTCATCGGAAATGCCGTTGCCGCCGTGCATGTCGCGCGCCATGCGCGCGATGTCGAGCGCTTTTCCGCAAGAGTTGCGCTTCATGATCGACGTGATTTCGGTCGCGGCTTTGCCTTCGTCTTTCAGACGGCCGAGACGCAGGCAGCCTTGCAGACCCAACGTGATCTCGGTTTGCATGTCCGCGAGCTTTTTCTGAATGAGCTGATTGGCCGCGAGCGGACGGCCGAACTGCTTGCGCTCCAGCGTGTACTGCCGCGCCGCGTGCCAGCAGAACTCCGCAGCGCCGAGCGCGCCCCAAGCGATGCCGTAGCGGGCGGAGTTGAGGCAGGTGAACGGCCCGCGCAGGCCGGAGACGCCGGGCATTTCGTTTTCTTCGGGGACGAAGACCTCATCCATCACGATCTCGCCGGTAATGGAGGTGCGCAAACCGACTTTGCCCTTGATCGCCGGCGCCGACAGACCCTTCATGCCTTTTTCCAAAATGTAACCGCGAATCGCACCGGCATCGTTCTTCGCCCACACCACGAACACATCCGCGATCGGCGAATTGCTGATCCACATCTTGTTGCCCGTCAGCTTGAAGCCACCCGGTACTTTTTTCGCCCGGGTTTCCATGCTGCCCGGATCCGACCCGTGGTTTGGCTCGGTCAGTCCGAAGCAGCCGATCCATTCGCCGGTCGCGAGCTTCGGCAGATACTTCCGCTTCTGCGCTTCGCTACCGAACTCGTAGATCGGCACCATGACGAGCGAGCTCTGCACGCTCATCATCGAGCGGAAGCCCGAGTCGACGCGCTCGATTTCGCGCGCGATCAGCCCGTAGCTGACGTAGTTGAGGCCCGCGCCGCCGTATTCGGCTGGAATCGTCGGCCCGAGCAGACCGATCTCGCCCATCTCGCGGAAGATCGCCGGGTCGGTTTTCTCCTGCCGGAACGCCTCGAGCACGCGCGTCATCAGCCTGTCCTGACAGTACTTGCGTGCAGCGTCACGGATCATGCGTTCATCGGAGGTCAGCTGCTCTTCGAGCAGGAGCGGGTCGTCCCAATGAAAGATGGGCGCCGACGCGCCCTTGGCCTGTAGCTTTGGCGTGCTCATTTTTCAGTATCCGTCGCTAAATGGAGCTAGGTTCTCTCGATGATCACGGCGAGGCCTTGGCCGACGCCGATGCAAAGACTGACGGCGGCGTAGCGGCCTTGGCGGCGCTGCAGCTCGCGCGCGGTCGAGAGCGCGAGGCGGGCGCCGGAGGCGCCGAGCGGATGGCCGACCGTAATCGCGCCGCCGTTCGGATTCACGCGCGGATCGTCGAACGCAACGCCCATGAGCTTCAGGCAGCCGAGCACCTGGCTCGCGAACGCCTCGTTGATCTCAATGATGTCCATGTCGGACAGCTTGAGCTTCGCGCGCTCGAGCGCCTTCTTGATCGCGTACACCGGGCCGATGCCCATGACGCGCGGCTCGACGCCCGCGGCCGCCGCCGCGAGGATGCGCGCGATCGGCCGCGCGCCCTTGCGCTCGCCGGCTTCCCGGCTTCCGATGAGGAGCGCGGCGGCGCCGTCGTTGACGCCCGACGCATTCCCCGCCGTCACCACCCCGCCCTCGAACAGCGGTTTGAGCTTGGCGAGCGCTTCGAACGTCGTTTCCGGACGCGGATGTTCGTCGTCCTTCACGACTTTGGGCGGCGTCTTCTTGCCGGTCGGTACTTCGATCGGATGGATCTCGCCCGCGAAAAATCCAGCCGCGCGCGCTTTTTCGTATTTCGCTTGCGACGCCGCCGCAAAACGATCGGCGTCCTCGCGCGTGACTCCGTAATCTTTGGCGACGTTGTCGCCGGTCTCAGGCATCGTGTCCGCGCCGTACTTGCCGGTGACTTTCGGATTTGGGAAGCGTGCGCCGATGGTCGAGTCGTACATCCTAAACTCGCGGCTGTAGGCCGCCTCCGATTTCGCCATCACGAATGGCGCTCGGCTCATGCTCTCGACGCCGCCGGCGACGAAAAGATCACCTTCATTGCAGGTCACGGCGCGGGCCGCGTCGATCACGGCGGCGAGACCGCTCGCGCACAGCCGGTTCACGGTTTGGCCGGCGACAGTTACGGGAAAACCGGCCGCCAGCAGCGAGTTGCGGGCGACGTTGCGCGCATCTTCACCTGCCTGATTGGTACATCCGAGGATGACATCTTCGATTTCTTCGGCTTTCCAGGGAGAGCGGGCGAGGAGGGCGCGCATGACTTCGGCGACCAGATCGTCCGGCCGCACCGGGGCCAGTACGCCCGCGTGCCGGCCGAACGGCGACCGGAGACCGTCATAGATATAAGCGTTCAGCATGGGTGTTACCTCTGTGACTTGTGTCTGCCGAAACGGTATCACTATAATGATACCGCATCGCAGAACATAATTCTGAAAAGGATAGCAGACGCATCTTTTCTCATCGACCTAGACGACGTCAAGTAACAATGTTGCTCGCTTTCTAACGAGTTAGGGAGTTCCGTAATGGCGTTGCCGCATAGCTTGCAGGATCGGTTGTCGATTCCGGTGATCGGGTCCCCGATGTTCATCGTCTCCAACCCCGACCTGGTCATTGCGCAATGCACTAGCGGAATCGTGGGTTCATTCCCGGCGCTCAATGCTCGACCGAAGGAACTGCTCGACGAGTGGCTGGCGCGCATCTCGTATGCGCTCGCACGCGATGCGGCGGCGCATCCGGAAAGCCGCGTCGCACCTTTTGCGGTGAATCAGATCATCCACCAATCGAACGACCGGCTGGATCACGATCTCGACCTCTGCGTCAAACATCGCGTTCCGATCATCATTACCAGCCTTCGGGCGCCAGGCGATTTCATCAAGCGCTTCCACGAATACGGCGGCCTGGTGTTCCACGACGTGACGAACGTGCGCCACGCGGAGAAAGCGCTCGAAGCCGGCGTCGACGGGTTGATTCTGGTATGCGCGGGAGCCGGCGGCCATGCGGGCACGTTTTCGCCGTTCGCGCTCGTCGGCGAAGTGCGCCGCTTCTACGACGGCCCGATCGCGTTGTCAGGCGCCATCACCACCGGCCGCGGCATCCTGGGGGCGCAGGTGCTTGGCGCTGATCTCGCTTACATCGGCACGCGATTTATAGCAAGCCATGAAGCCAACGCCGACCCGCGCTACAAGCAGATGATTGTGGATAGCTCGGCGAAAGACATCGTGTATACGCCATTCTTCAGCGGCGTGCACGGCAATTACTTGAAACCGAGCATCGCCGCCGCCGGGCTGGACCCCGATAATTTGGCCGCGACGGACAAAAGCTCGATGAATTTCAGCTCCGGACGCACCAAAGCGTGGCGCGATATTTGGGGTGCGGGCCAAGGCGTCGGTAACATTCACGACATATTGTCCGCCGCCGAAATCATCGAACGACTGCGGCGGGAATATCGTGCCGCATTCCTCGATCTAACCACCATGCGGCGAAACGACAATTGAGGTTTGCGCACGCGGTGATGTGCACAGGAACACCGGCTCCGGGATCGAAAGGCGGCCGGTGTCTTTTCAGCAAGCATTGAAGTGGAGGGAAGAGGTATGCCAACGATGGGACATAAGTTCAAGGAAGAACCGACCGTGGCTTTAGCGGATGCGGCCGGCGAACAGCGGGACGTCAAACGCGTTAAAAGCAAGGCGGACCGACACTTCGTATCCGCGCTTGCGCGCGGACTCTCGGTGCTCGCGTGTTTTCGCTCTGCCGACAAAGTGCTCGGGAACCATGAGATCGCGCGCCGATGCGGTCTCCCGAAGTCAACCGTATCGCGCCTGACGTACACATTGACGCGCCTCGGCTACCTGCAATACGTCGAAGAGAGCGCGAAGTACCGTCTCGGCACGGCGACGCTTGCGCTCGGCAGCGCGATGTTGGCGCGCATGGACGTGCGCAAGCTCGCGCGGCCGCTCATGCAAGAGCTCGCCGACTATTCGCGCTCGATGGTGTCGCTGGGCGTGCGCGAGCGGCTGAGCATGATCTATATCGAGAACTGCCGCAGCCAATCCGCGCTCACGCTGAGCCTCGATGTCGGGTCGCGTATACCGGTGGCGACGACGGCGATGGGTCGCGCCTGCATCGCGATTCTCGACGACGCCGACCGCGAGGAGTTGCTCGCGCAAATACGCGCGAACGATGAGGCGAACTGGCCCAAGGTGCGCGCGGGGATCGACGCGTCGATCGAGCAGTATCGGCGTTACGGTTGCTGCTGTTCGTTCGGCGATTGGCAGAAGGACGTGAATGCGATCGCCGTCGCGTTCCAGCCGGGCGACGGTTCACCGCCGATGTCCGTCAGTTGCGGTGGGCCGGCGATTCATTTGTCGAGCGACTTTCTGCTGAACGACGTGCGCCCGCGGCTAGTCGATCTCGTCAAACGACTCGAGACATCGCTCGGTAACAGCCGCGACTGAACGTGCGATAGGACATGCGTCGTCGAATATAAAAATCAGAAAAGGGAGGACCCGGTTCGATGTTCGTATGGCTGCTCGGCGTCGTCATTGTCGTTATTGCGTGGCGCATGGTATTGCTCTATCGCGTCTCGCCGCAACATCACGCGGAGCCGTTCGACGGTGTCGTTTACCGTGTCGGAACGGCTTCCGTGGTCGAGCGCGCAAGTGCGAATCCGCGCGCCACGGTAATTTGCATGCACGGCTTCGTCGAAGACGTACGCTACTTCACGCAGTTCTACGCGGAGCGCGAGATTCAGCTCATTTTGGTCGTGAGCGCGGATTACCACGTTCCCATCACCAACCCGCAGTACCGCAGCGCGGATTGGATCAAGACGCCCCTCCTTTCGGAGGGTACGATCGAATACGATGCCATGGTATTAACGCAGGCATTGGAGCATTTACCGAAAGCAGGCTCCGTTCGGGTGCACGGACATTCCCGCGGCGGCGCAGTCGTGCTCGAAGCGGCGGCGATGCGTCCGGATCTGTTTCGCGATGTCGAAGTGATTCTGGAGGCGCCGGTTTTGCCCGGTGCACAACCGCGGCGGCCCATGTCACCGGTCATGTACTGGCTGTTTCCGTTCCTGGTCGTGCTGTGGCGGCGACAGCCGATTTCCAACTACAACCGGCGACAATGGGGTCGGCTCGACAATCCGCGCAAGCGCGAGCTGATCACGGGCTTTCCGTTCAATCCGAAACGCGTCGTCACGATGATCCGAAACGTGAAGTCGATCGCCGCATGGCAGGCTCGGAAGAATTACGACTTGTACCGCAGCGTGGGGCGTGGCACGGTCCTCATCGGCGACGACGACCAGGTTCTCGATCCCATTTCGATGCGCGCGAGCGCCGAGCGCGCCGCCGGGAGCTTGCGCACTGTGTGGCTGCAGAACTGCAGTCATTTCGTGCTGTGGGACCAGCCTTCGGCGATTCCACCGCTCGAAATGAGCGGCGCCACCCGGCGCACCGGCGCTCGCGCACTGTAAGCGGCGCCATCGCCGCATCCTGCTCGAGGAGTTCGTTAGTGACCGCGAACGTTCCCTTGCCGGAATTTCCGATCGTCGTCGTCGGCACCGGATTTGCCGGGCTCGGCATGGCGATTCGCTTCAAGCAGGCAGGCATCCACTCGTTCGTCGTACTCGAGAAGGCCGACGACGCCGGCGGAACCTGGCGCGACAACCGATACACGGGCTGCGCTTGCGACGTGCCTTCGCACCTGTACTCGTATTCCTTCGAGCCGAATCCGACTTTGACGCAGCACTTCAGGTTCGACGATTACATTCTGCGCCCGCAGGAACAAACCGCCCGGCATCGGGAGACGGAAAGGAAGATCGCATGAAAGATTTTACGAACAAAGTCGCCGCCATCACCGGCGCCGGCTCCGGTATTGGCCGTGCGCTCGCGCTGGCGTTGGCCGAGCGCGGCGCGCATCTCGCGCTCTCCGATGTCAACGAGAGCGGACTGAGGCAGACGGCCGAGGCGGCGCGTGCGCGCGGCGTGCGCGTAACGGAAGCAAAGGTGGACGTCGCCGATCGCGCGGCGGTCTACGCGTGGGCGGCGGCGGTCGTGAAAGATCACGGACGCGTCAACCTGATCGTGAACAACGCCGGCGTCGCACTCGCATCAACCGTCGAGGGTCTCGATTACGCCGATTTTGAGTGGATCGTCGGCATCAACTTCTGGGGCGTCGTGTACGGAACCAAAGCCTTTCTACCGTACTTGAAAGCGTCGGGCGACGGTCACGTCGTCAACATCTCGAGCGTCTTCGGGCTGTTCGCGCAGCCGGGGCAGAGCGCGTACAACTCCACGAAATTCGCCGTGCGCGGCTTCACCGAGGCACTGCGTCAGGAGCTCGAGCTGCAGCAGTGGCCGGTCAGCGCGACGTCCGTACATCCCGGCGGCATCAAGACCAACATCGTCCGTGCCAGCCGCTTCTCGGCGAGCATGCAGAACCTGATGAACGAGGACGAGCAGGTGTCGAAAGCCAGGTTCGAGGGCGTACTGATGACGACGGCCGAGGAGGCGGCACGGGTCATTCTAAGAGGCGTGGAAAAGAACAAGCGCCGCGTCCTGATCGGACCCGACGCCCGCGTCTTCGATGTCGTGCAGCGCCTGTTCCCGAGCGGTTACCAGCGCGTGGTCTCGGCGCTCCTGCGTCTGCGACGTGGACGCCGGGCGGTCCCGCGCACGGCCGGCAGCTGAACGACTCGCGTCGTCGTACTGCTCTGGTTTTTTTATTAAAGACCGGCGACGCTCCTACTCTAGTTCCATCAGCGTGTCGCCTTCGTGTACCAGCTGATCAAGCGGGTGAACGAGCGCGCGCACCTTCCCGTCCTGCTCGGCGAGCACGGGGATCATCATTTTCATCGATTCGACGATCGCTACTTCCTGCCCGACACTCACCTGGTCCCCCGGCTGCACCGCGTAGCTACGCAGCGTCCCCGTGATCGGCGTTTGCACCCGCTTCATCGTTTCTCTTGCCTTCAAATAATTTTCAAATAATTTATTTTCGAACCGCAGAGGACGCAAAGGACGCAGAGGAATTCATAACAAAAATTAAAAATTACGAACACCGCCCTTGCCATTCTTTCGTCGGTTCGCCGTTTTGCAGTCGTGCTTCGTCGTTTTCTCTTTAACATGTGCGCCCCCGCAACCGGGATCGTCTTTTTTCGAAGGTTCCTTAGCGTCCTTTGCGGTTGCCATTTTATTTTCGTACCTCTGCGTCCTCCGCGCCCTCTGCGGTTAAAGCTTTTTTTACGGCCTTGCCGCAAATTGCGAAACGCCCGGTTGGCGCAGCGGCGCGGCGAGCCGAATAAACTCGCAGAGCACACGGCGCGTGTCGCGCGGATCGATGATTTCCTCGATGCTGAACGGTTCCGCCGTTCGGACCGGCGAGGTCACCGCCTTCAGGCGTTCCTCGATCCGCGCGCGCGCCGCCGCCGGATCGGACGACGCTTCGATCTCGGCTTTGTATGCCGCCTCGATGCCGCCCGCGAGCGGCAGCGATCCCCATTCGCCCGAAGGCCACGCGTAGCGCAGCGACAGCCGGTTGTGCGGGCGGTTGGCGGCGCCGGCGACGCCGAAGCATTTGCGTACGATGATCGTGCACCAGGGCACCGTGCTCTGCTCGATCGCCGTCATCGCGCGCACACCGTAGCGGATCGTCGCCGCTTGCTCGGCTTCGACACCGATCAGAAAGCCCGGTACGTCGACCAGATGCACGATCGGCAGGTGGAAAATCTGTGCGAGATCGATGAACCGCGTCATCTTCTCGCAGGAGCTGCGCGTCCAGGCACCGCCGTAGTGGTAGGGATCGCTCGCGATGACGCCGACCGGCCAGCCGTCGAGCCGCGCGAGGCCGGTGATGACCGAGCGGCCCCAGAGCTTGCCGATCTCGAAGAAGCTGCCCTGATCGACCACCGCCTCGACGATCGGCCGCATCGCGTACACGCGGCGGGTATCGCGCGGCACCGCAATCGAGAGCGCCTCGACGCGGCGTTTGGCATCGTCCGTCGGTTCGGTGCGCGCCGGCAGCTCGTACACGTTGCGCGGCAGATACGAGAGGAACCGGCGCGTGCGTGCGAACGCTTCGTCTTCGGACGCAACCTCGTCGTCGACGGTGCCGTTGCGCGCATGTATGTCGCTGCCGCCAAGCTCTTCTTTCGTCACTTGCTCGCCGATGTGCGCTACGACCGGCGGACCGGCGGCGAAGATCTGGGAAAGACCCTTCACCATGAGGGAATAATGCGTCGCCGCCACGCGCGCCGCGCCGAGTCCCGCGACGGGACCGAGCGCGAGACCGATGACGGGGACGCGCGCGAGATTCTCAGCAATCGTGTCCCAACCGGGAACGCGAGGGACGTAGGTAAAGCCGAGCTTTTCGAGATCCTTGACCGATCCGCCGCCGCCGGTGCCGTCGACCAGGCGAATGAGCGGCATGCAGAGGTCGTGCGCGAGCTTTTCCGGGTACAGCGATTTTTCCAGGATCCGCGCGTCGCTCGCGCCGCCGCGCACGGTGAAATCGTCGCCCGCGATCGCGACCGGGCGGCCGTCGATGGTGCCGTGACCGACGACTTGGTTCGACGGGCGGAAGTCGATCAGCTGCCCGTCGGCGTCGTACTTCGTCGCACCGGCAACCGCGCCGGCTTCATGAAACGAGCCCGGGTCGAGCAGGCGCTCGATGCGTTCGCGCACGGTAAGCTTGCCGCTGTCGTGCTGACGCTGCACTTTCTCGGGTCCGCCCATTCGCTCGGCCAGCTGCCGGCGCCGGGCCAGTTCGTCGAGCTCATCTTTCCAATTCATGCTTGGCCTCATCGACGAAATCCGCGCGGTACTGTCGTGAAAAGCGGGAAGAGAGTCAACAACGGCATTTCGAAGATCAATTAACGCGGATGGCGCCGATCTCGCGCGAACTAACGGCGCCTTGCGTCTGCGGTCGTTGCCGTTTATCGGTAACGACACGCTAATGCATACAAAGCACACGCAGCGACGGAAAGCGCCGATCAAACCGCGATCAGTGAATCGAAGTTAACGCGACGCCACACCATGCTCCTGCTCGTGTCGGAATAACTCCTTCGCTTTGACGGCGAGAAACGGCTTGACAAGGAGAAGCGTCGAAGCGCACTGTGTCGTCGCCGATCGCTAGGGAGGTGGATCGGCTAATACGCGGCGGCCTATCACGGGACGCGGGGAGGCGCGTACGGCTCGGCGGGCCGGGCAGGAAGAACTTCCGTGCCCGCCGAGTCGTTAGAATCAAAGCGCGACGAGGCCTAACGACCGCCGGCGATTGCCCGCATACGCGGGATATCCGGAAAATACAAGAAATCCGGCTGCCCGCTTCGGCGGGCAGATAATAAGCGGTTCAGCGTCCGCTAACCGCGATTCGATACACCACACCCGCTCGATCGTCCGACACCAGCAGCGCGCCGTCCGGCATCACCAGCACATCGACCGGCCGCCCCCACGCCTGGCCGGACTGCAGCCAGCCTTGGGCGAACACTTCATAGCCCGCGGGCTCGCCGTTGACGAACGGAATGAAGGTGACACGGTAGCCGATCGGCTCGGTGCGATTCCACGAACCATGTTCCGCGATGAAGACGCCGTTACGGTAGCGCGCGGGAAACTGCTGCGCCGTGTAAAAACGCATACCGAGTGCGGCCGTGTGCGGCGCGAGCTTCACGGCGGGCGCGGTGAAATCGGAGCAGGTCCGACGCTTTCCGAACTCCGGGTCGGGAATGTCGCCGCCGTGACAAAACGGAAAGCCGAAGTTGAGGCCCGGGCGCGCCGCGCGATTGAGCTCGTCGGGGGGCACGTTGTCGCCGAGCAGATCGCGCCCGTTGTCGGTGAACCAAAGCGCGCTTGTCTGCGGTTGCCAGTCGAAGCCGACGCTGTTGCGGATGCCGCGCGCGTACACGTCGAGAGCGCCGCCGTCGGCGTTCAGGCGCTCGATCAATGCGTAGCGATCGGGGTCGCGCTGACAAACGTTGCACGGTGCGCCAATGGCGACGTAGAGCTTACCGTCGGGGCCGAAGCGTGCGAAGCGCCAGCCATGATGCGTTTCGGTCGGCAGCTTGTCGTAAACGACTTCGGGTTTCGGCGGCGTGCGCAGGTGTCGCGCGATATCGGGAAAGCGAATGATCCGATGGTTCTCAGCGACGTAGAGCGCGCCGTCGTGCACGTCGACGCCGTTCGGTCCGTTCAGGCCGCGTGCCAGCACGACGACTTCATCGGCGCGCCCGTCGTGATTGCGGTCGGGCAGCAGCGCGTAGACGCTGCCGGCGCGAAGGCTGCCGACGTACACGGTGCCGTCGGGGCCGAGCGCGAGCGCGCGCGCGTCGTCGACGTGCTCGGCGTAGACCGCGATCGTGAAGTCCGCCGGGAGCTTCAGCCGATCGAGCGGTAGCGCCGCGAACGCCGGCATGCCGACGCAGAGGAACAATGCGGCGAAAACGCGGAGCGGGTTGCGCACGGGTCGCCTCCTTGCGGCGGGAGCCATCAGGCTCCCAAATGCTTCGACAAAAGAAAAAGCCCCCGGCTCGCGCCGAGGGCTTTTCACTTCGCTGCTGCTTAGGCGGCTTTCGGTCGGAACTGCATCGCCTTGAGCTCGAGAAATTCTTCGAGGCCGTAGCGCCCGAGCTCGCGGCCGTTACCCGACTGCTTGTAGCCGCCAAACGGCGCTTGCAGGTTGAACGGACCGCCGTTGATATCGACCTGGCCGGTGCGCATGCGGCGCGCCACGCGTTGCGCACGTTCTTCGTTGCTCGACCACACACCGCCGGCGAGTCCGTAGAGCGTGTCGTTCGCGATGCGAACCGCGTCGTCCTCATCCTTATAGGTAATGATCGACAGCACGGGTCCGAAAATCTCTTCCTGCTCGATGGTACTACCCGGCTTCACTTTGCCGAAGACGGTCGGCTGCACGTAATAGCCTTTGTCCATGCCCGCCGGCGGCTCGGCGCCGCCGCAAAGCAGCTCCGCGCCTTCCTCGATGCCCTTGCGAATGTACTTCCGCACCCGCTCGCGCTGCACGGCCGAAGCAACCGGCCCGATCGTGGTTCCCTCGGTCATCGGGTCGCCGACGCGGAAACCTTTGGAGATTTCCACGGCGAGCTTCGCCACCTCCTGGTAGCGCGATTCCGGTACGAGCATCCGGGTGTGAGCGTTGCAGCTTTGACCGGAGTTGACGTAGCAGTTGGTGATAACGCCCTTTACCGCAGTGGGGAGATCGGCGTCGTCGAGCACGATCGCCGCGGACTTGCCGCCCAGCTCGAGCGCGACGCGCTTCACCGTCTTTGCAGCCAGCTCGGAGACGCGTTTACCCGCCGCCGTGGACCCGGTAAACGACACCATGTCGACTTGCGCATGTGACACCATCGCTTCACCCACGACCGGCCCGTAGCCCGTCACCATATTGAAGACCCCCGCAGGGAGGCCGACCGACTCGATCACTTCCGCCAATATGAATGCATTGAGCGGCGCAACCTCGGAGGGTTTCAGCACAATCGTGCAACCGGCCGCGAGCGCGGGCGCGACCTTGAGCGCGATCTGGTGGAGCGGATAGTTCCAGGGTGTGATGGCGGCAACCACGCCGATCGGTTCGCGCACGATCAGCGAATTGCCGACGCGCTCCTCGAACGGGAAGTCACCGAGCAGCTTGGCGTAATAGCCGAATACCGCGATGGGAGAGCCGGCCTGGATGCGTTGTGCGAGCTTGAGCGGCATGCCCATCTCGCGCGTGATCGTCTCGCCGATCTCGGCGCCGCGTGCTTTCAATCCCTCATGAATTTTCTGCAAGTATTCCGCGCGTTTCGAGACCGGCGTGTTCGACCAGCCGTCGAAAGCGCGACGAGCTGCGAGCACCGCAGTTTCGACGTCCGCCGCGGTGCCTTCCGGTATGCGGGCGATGACTTCTTCGTTGGAAGGACTGTGAACGTCGATGGAAGCGTTACCGGCCGATTTCACCCAGCGGCCGTCGATGAAAATTTTGTCGCGATTGATCATGGCGGGCATTCCTTCAGAAGGAGGTATTTTATTAACCGGCCGGCGAAGATACCATGGCGCCCGAAAAAGCAAAATTCGACTCGGCGAGCGCGATAAACCCCTTTAGTCGGTAAGGACGGAGGCCGCGTGCAGGCGAGTCCGACGCGGCGCTCCTCTTCCGTGTTGCAGGAACGCCGCCGCTATATGGCCGAGCAGCCCGGACGCGGCCGCAATCCGGACCGGTCTTGCGCGGCTCGCCCGCGATTGTCGTCGCAGCTGTGCCGTTATCCGGTGAATGCTGGGAGAGAGACGCCATGCCCCGATACATAGCACCCGTCGAAGACATGTTGTTCGTGATGCACGAGCTCGCCGGTTTCGACGAGATCGCGAAGCTTCCCGGCTGTGGGGACCTCACGCCCGACCTGCTGCGGTCGATTCTCGAAGAGGCCGGCCGGTTCGCGTCCGAAGTGTTGCTGCCGCTCAATCAGCCGGGCGATCGGCACGGCGCCCGCGTCGAGAGCGGAGTGGTGACGACGCCGCCCGGATTCAAAGATGCTTACAAGAAGTTCGTCGACGCGGGCTGGAACGCCGTCCCGTGTCCGCCGAAGTTCGGCGGCCAAGGCATGCCGCAGCTCCTTGCGATGGCGCTGCGCGAGATGTGGGACGCCGCGAACATGTCGTTTTCGCTGTGCTCGATGCTCACGCAGGGCGCGGTCGAGGCGATCGAGACACACGCGTCGGAGGAGTTGAAACGCACGTTTCTGCCGAAGCTCGTGAGCGGCGAATGGACCGGCACGATGAATCTCACCGAGCCCCAGGCGGGTTCGGATCTCGCCGCAGTCCGTACGCGCGCCGTGCCGGAAGGCGATCACTACCGCATCAGCGGCACGAAGGTGTTCATCACTTACGGCGAGCACGACTGGACCGAAAACATCGTGCACACCGTGCTCGCACGCCTGCCCGACGCGCCGGAAGGCGTGAAGGGTATCTCGCTCTTCATCGTTCCCAAGTACCTGGTCAACCCGGACGGCAGTCTCGGCGCGCGCAACGACGTGCACTGTGTTTCACTCGAGCACAAGTTGGGCATTCACGCGAGCCCGACCGCGATGCTGTCCTACGGCGAGAAAGGCGGCGCTATCGGCTACCTCGTCGGTCAGCCGAATCGTGGCCTCGAATACATGTTCCTCATGATGAACCGCGCACGTGTCGCCGTCGGCATGGAAGGGATTGCGCTGTGCGAGCGCGCGTACCAGGAGGCGCTGGCGTATGCGCGCGAGCGCGTACAGGGCCGCCCGATCGGCGCGAGCGAGTCGGGACGCGCGCCGATTATTCATCATCCGGATGTGCGGCGCATGCTGATGAGCATGAAAGCGCAGGCGGAAGCGACGCGCGCGCTCGCATACTACGCGACCGCCAATCTCGACAAGGCCCTACGGCATCCGGACGCCAAGACGCGTGCGCGCGCGCAGGCGATCGCGGACCTCCTGGTGCCGGTGGTGAAAGGATGGTCGACCGAGCAGGCGGTCGAAGTGGCATCGACCGGCGTGCAGGTGCACGGCGGCATGGGCTTCATCGAGGAAACCGGCGCGGCGCAGCTCCTGCGCGATGCGCGCATCACCACGATCTACGAAGGTACGACCGGCATCCAGGCCAACGATCTCATCGGCCGTAAGGTTGCGCGCGACGCGGGCGCGACGGTCAAGAGCGTCATCTCGGAAATGCAGCAGACCTGCCGCCAGATCGGAGAGCTGCGCGGCGAAGACTTCAAAGCGATCGGCACATCGCTCGCGAGCGGTGTGACCGCGCTCGAGCAGTCGACCCATTTCTTGCTCGATACGCACGGCGCCGATCCGCGGGCGGCGTTCGCGGGCTCGGTCCCGTACCTGATGCTCCTCGGCGTTGTCGCCGGCGGTTGGCAAATGGCGCGCGCGGCGATGGCGGCGCAAAAGCGCCTCGCGGCCGGCGGCGACAAGCGCTTTCACGAAACGAAGATCGGGACCGCGCGTTTTTACGCGGATCATCTCCTGCCGCGCGCGGGAGCGTATCGCCATGAAATTCTGAACGGCGCGGCGTCGACGCTGCGCCTGGAGGAAGCGCAGTTTTAAGGTAACCAAGTTTGCGCGGCACCCACCGAGGAGAAAACGCCGCCGTCGAACGGGTGGGGGAGCTTAACAATGATCAACGATACGTCCGACCGGCCCGCAGTGCTCGTCGTCGGGGCTGGCGCTATCGGCGCGCTTTACGGCTCCGTCCCGGCTCGCCGGGGCGGGCGCGTGTCCGTCGTGTGTGGCTCCGACTGCGAGGCGGTCGCGCGCGGCCGCTACACCATAAAGAGCGAGAGCCTCGGCGATTACGTTTTCCGGCCGGAGCGCAGCGTGCGCAACGTCGCGGACTATGGATCGGGCGCCGACTACACCCATGCCGCCGTACAAGACGAGCATGGCGCTCGACCATGAACACGCTCGCCCGATCGAGATTGAAGCGATTCTCGGCAATGTCGTGCGCACCGGCCGCCGCGCAGGTGTCGACATTCCGCGGCTCGAGGCACTCTACGCCATTACCAAATCGTCGAGCACAGGCGCGACGGGCGGATATCAAGGTCGCGGCGTCGGCGTAAACGAATTCATTTCAGGGCAACTCGCGAGGAGTTTGTTATGGCTGTCGTATCGTTTACCAAGCAGGGGAACATAGGCGTCATCAGCGTCGACAATCCGCCGGTCAATGCGTTGTCGCAGGCCGTGCGGGCGGGTTTGCGCGATGCCTGCGCGCAAGGGCTCGCCGACGACGCGGTCGCGGCGATGGTCATCGTCTGCGAGGGCCGCACGTTCATCGCCGGGGCCGACATCCGCGAGTTTGGCCAGCCGCCGAAGGAGCCCGGGCTGCAAGAGGTCTGTAAGGTCATCGAAGGCTCGACAAAGCCGATCGTCGCCGCAATTCACGGCACCGCGCTCGGCGGCGGATTCGAAGTCGCGCTGTCCTGCCATTTCCGGATCGCTGTCGCGAGTGCGAGAGTCGGGTTGCCGGAAGTGAAACTCGGTCTTATTCCGGGATCGGGCGGCACGCAGCGTCTGCCGCGTCTGATCGGCGCCAAGGCGGCGCTCGACATGATCGTGAGCGGCGATCACGTCCCGGCGGCGAAAGCCAAAGCGGCCGGCATGATCGACGACATCGTCGACGGCGACCTGAAAGCGCAGGCAATCGCCTACGCGGAGCGCGTCGTGAAGGAGAAACGCTCGATCCGCCGCGTCAGCCAGCTCACCGTCAATCCCGAGAGCCCGGGCTTCTTCGACGAATACAAAAAGGGCATGGCGAAGCGCCACCGCGGTTTCCTCGCGCCGTTCGCGTGTGTCGATGCCGTGAAGGCGGCGACCGAGCTGCCGTTCGATGAAGGGATGAAGCGCGAGCGCGATCTGTTCACGCAGCTCGTCACATCGCCGCAATCCAAGGCGCAACGCCACGTTTTCTTCGCCGAGCGCGAGGTGACGAAAATTCCCGGACTGCCGGAAAACATAAAGCCGCGCGAGGTGAAGACCGCGGCGGTGATCGGCGCGGGCACCATGGGCGGCGGCATCGCGATGTGTTTCGCGAACGTCGGTATTCCGGTGACGATCCTCGAGACCAAGCAGGAGTTTCTCGATCGCGGGCTCGCGACGATCAAGAAGAACTACGCGAACACCGTCGCGAAGGGCGGCCTCAAGCAGGAAGACATGGACAAGCGCATGGCGCTCATCAAGCCCACGCTTGCCTACGACGATCTCAAGAGCGCCGATCTCATCATCGAGGCGGTGTTCGAGGAAATGCCGATCAAGAAGGAAGTTTTCGCGAAGCTCGACAGCGTGGCGAAGCCGGGCGCGGTGCTGGCGACCAACACGTCGTACCTCAACATCAACGAAATCGCGAAGAGCACGAAGCGCCCGCAGGACGTCGTCGGCATGCACTTCTTCAGCCCGGCGAACGTCATGAAGCTGCTCGAGAACGTCCGCGGCGAGAAGACGGCGCCCGACGTGTACGCGACCGCGATGGAAATCGGCAAGACGATCAAGAAGGTGCCGGTGCTGGTCGGCGTGTGCCACGGCTTCGTCGGCAATCGGATGCTGTCGAAGCGCTCGCGCGAGTGCGGCTTCATGCTGGAGGAGGGCGCGCTGCCGCAGCAAATCGACAAAGTGCTCTACGACTTCGGTTTCGCGATGGGCCCGTTCGCGGTGAGCGATCTCGCCGGACTCGACGTCGGCTGGCGTAATCGCAAGTCGCAGTTCGACAAGCTGACGCCGCGCGAGCAGAAGAACAACATCCTCGACAAGATCTGTGAGATGGGCCGTTACGGCCAGAAGACCGGTGCCGGCTTCTACAAGTACGACGAGAAGCGCAATCCCTCTCCCGATCCGCTGATCGAGGATCTCATCGTCAAGCACTCGCAGGAGCGCGGCATCGAGCGACGGAGAATCAGCGATGAGGAGATCATCGAGCGCGCGCTCTACTCGATGATCAACGAAGGCGCGAAGATTCTGGAAGAAGGCATCGCGGCGCGCCCGCTCGATATCGATATCGTCTGGATTTACGGCTACGGCTTCCCGGTATACCGCGGCGGTCCGATGTTCTACGCCGACCAGATCGGATTGAAGACGGTCTATGAAGCGATCCTGAAATATCAGAAGCAGGTGGGGCCGGAGTATTGGACGCCGGCGCCGCTGCTCGAAAAGCTCGCCAAAGCCGGCAAGGGCTTCTACACGCAAGGCTAAAGGACTTCATCCATGAAAGTGCAAGACAAAGTCGTCGTCGTTACGGGTGGCGCAACCGGCATCGGCCGCGCGCTGTGCCGCCGCTTCAAACAGGAAGGTGCGCGCGGAATCGTCGTCGCCGACATCGACGGCGAGGGCGCGACCGCCGTCGCGAACGAGATCGGCGGCATCGCGCAGAAAACGAACGTTGCCGTCGAAGCGGAAGTCGTCGCGCTCGTGAAGGCGGCGGAAGCGAAGTACGGACGGATCGATTTGTTCTGCTCGAACGCCGGCATCATCGTGCGTGGCGGTGTGGAAACGTCGAATGCGGAGTGGCAGCGCATCTGGGACATCAATCTGATGGCGCACGTCTACGCCGCTCGCGCGGTCCTACCCGGCATGCTCGCCCGCGGCGAAGGCTACTTGTTGCAGACGGCGTCGGCGGCCGGATTGCTGTCGCAGATCGGTTCGGCGCCCTACGCCGTGACGAAGCACGCCGCAGTGGCATTCGCCGAATGGCTCGCGATGACTTACGGCGACCAAGGCATCAAAGTGAGCTGCCTTTGTCCCCAAGGCGTGCGCACCAACATGCTGCTCGGAAACGACGGCGGACGGCGTTCATTCCTATTCGAGGGTTCCGTCTCGCCGGAAGACGTCGCGGAGGCCGTCGTGCAGGGGCTTGCGGCCGAACGTTTCCTGATCCTCCCGCATCCTGAAGTGCTCGAATACTTCCGGCGCAAGGCGACCGACTACGACCGCTGGCTGGGCGGTATGCGACGGCTGCAAGCGAAAGTCAAAGAAGCCTTCGGCCTTTAGCGTTCGCGCCCACCGCCGAATCGGGACGCTGCGCCGATGCCGATGACTCGGGTGGTCAACGCGGCGAAGGTGCGCCTCCCGAAATTCGGCGTGCGCAGCGCCGCAGCGATATTCACGGCGCTCGTGCTGACCGGCGCCGCGTGGTACGCGGTCCGGACCAGCGTCGACTTGTACGAATCGGCGCGCTTCGAAGTGTTCGTCGATCAAATCCACGACGACATTTCCTTTCGCATGCGCACCTATGTCAATGCGCTGATCCAAACGAAAGGCATGTTCGTCGTGGCGGGCAAGGTGAGTCGCGAGGATTTCGCGAGGTACGTTCGCACCGTTACCCTGATGAAGCGCTATCCCGGGATTCAGGGCATCGGCTATGCGGCACGCGTCCCCGCCGCCGATCTTGCGCGCTTTGTGGCGCGTGAACGCGCCCCCGGGCTTCCCCAATATAAGGTATGGCCCGAAGGCCGGCGCGACGAGTACTTCCCGGTTCTCTATCTCGAGCCGTCGGACTGGCGCAATCAACGGGCGTTCGGTTACGACATGGCGAGCGAGCCGACACGCGCAGCAGCCATGCACGCCGCGCGCGACAGCGGTGAACCGTCCCTGAGCGGCAAGGCGACGCTGGTGCAGGAGACGGAGGTAGGGCGGCAGCCCGGTTTTCTCATCTATGTGCCGGTTTACCGCAACGGGGCGCCGACCGGCAACGTCGAGGAGCGCCGCGGCGCGCTCGTCGGTTTCGTGTACAGCCCGTTCCGCGCTCGCGATCTGTTCGAGGCCATTTTCGCTTCCTCGGATTTGTTGGCGCCCGTCGATTTCGAGGTGTACGACGGTTCCACGCCCACACCGGAGAACCTGCTCTACGATCGCGACGGCGTACTCGATCTCGGCAACAACGCCGCGCATGCGCGCTTTCGCAAACAGTTCAACGTCGAAATCGCCGGCCGTTCGTGGACGGTCATTGTGCACACGCTTCCCGCGTTCGATCTCGCATGGGCGACGTACTTGCCGCGCGCGGTATTGCTGGTCGGGCTCCTCGTCACACTTCTGCTCGCGGCGACGTTGCGCGCCTATCGTAAGGAGATCGATACCAGCCGGCGCACCCGATTTCTGCTCGAGAGCATGAGCGACGGCGTTTGCGTCGTCGACGAGAGCGGCGTGATCCAGTACACCAATCCGGCCGAGGATCGTATGTTCGGTTACGCGCCGGGTGAGCTGATCGGCCAACAGGTCTCGGTGCTGAACAACTATCCCCCCGAGGAAAACCGGCGAGTCGTGCGCGCGGTGATCGCGGCGTTGCACGCGGAAGGCATGTGGCGCGGCGAATTTCAAAACAAGAAAAAAGACGGCGCGCCGTTCATCACCGCGGCGCGCATCACCACCATCGATGTCGCCGGCCGCAAGTACTTTTTGAGCGTGCTGCAGGACATCAGCGAACGCGTACGCGCGGAACGGGCGCTGCGCGAGAGCGAAATGCGTTTTCGGCAGATCGCGGATCAGACCCCGCAGATGATCTGGATGTCCGGTGCAGATGGCCGATGGACTTATTTCAACCGGTCGTGGCTCGATTTCACCGGTCGTAGCAGCGATCAGGAACTCGGCTGCGGCTGGCTCGAGGGCGTGCATCCGGACGAACGCGACGGCTGCGAGCGCGCGTTCACGGCGGTGCTGCGAGCACACGACGAGTTCTCGATCGAGTACCGGCTGCGACGCCACGACGGCGCGTATCGGTGGATCGTCTGCAAGGGCGTGCCGCGTTTCACCGAACCGGGAGAGTTCGTGGGGTTCATCGCTTCCTGCGTCGACATCACGGATCACAAGGAGTTCGAGCAGCGACTGCAGGAAGCAATCAAAGCGCGCGATACGTTCTTGTCGGTGATATCGCACGAGCTGCGTACGCCGCTTACGAGCCTGAAACTGCAGGCGCAGATTCGCCGCAAACGCCTGGAAGCCGGACAGGCGGATGCCTTCACCGCGGACAAGCTCGCCAAGATGATCGAAACCGACAATCGACAGATCGATCGTTTGACGCAGCTTGTCGACGACATGCTCGACATTTCGCGCATCAATTCCGACCGATTCCCGATGCATCTTGAGCGCGCGGATTTGTGCGCGCTCGCGAAGGAGGTGACCGACCGGCTCGGGTCGCGGTTCGAAGCGGCGCGGTGCCCGGTCCGGGTCGAATGCGCGACGCCCGTGCAGGGAAATTGGGATCATTTTCGGCTCGAGCAGGTGCTCGTGAATCTGCTTACGAACGCGACCAAGTACGGCGCCGGCAAGCCGATCGATGTCACGGTTCGCGCCGCCGGCGGCCGCGCGGTGCTCGAGGTGCGTGACCGCGGTATCGGCATCGCCGCCTCCGATCAGCAACGCATTTTCGAGCGCTATGAACGAGTAACGGGAGGCGACAAGATCGCGGGTCTCGGGCTCGGCTTGTTCATCGTGCGGCGGATCGTGGAGGCGCACGGCGGCACCGTGCGCGTCAAAAGCGAACCGGGTGCGGGTTCGACGTTCATCGTCGAGCTGCCGTTAACGAGCAGTCCGGACCGGAGCGGGATGTAGTGTCGAAATCGGGCGACGAAGATCTGTAGCTCGCCTCACGCGGTCGCGTCGCGCGCGCTGCGGCAGACGAGTGCAGCGACGGCCGCGCACGCCACGCCGAAGGGCAGATAGCCGGCGTACCCGAGCAACGGCATCTCGAAGACGAGCAGCCCGTGCACCAGCGGAATTCGATACTCCCAGTGCGCGAGGCTTCGCCAATTCCACATCTCCCAAAAGAATCCGCAGACAAGCGCGGCGACCGCGGCAAGCCCGATCGCCGTCCAATCGCCGCGCGGCACCCGATCGACGAGGCTCGGTGCGCCGGTGAGCACGGCGAGCGCGGTGAGGACGAGCACGGGTGCGACCCACACCATCGCATAGAGGTAGTGCGGAAACGCACCCACGCCGAGGAACCCGAGTACCCCGAGCGCTAACAAGAAGGCGGCGAATGGTTTCGTCTGCGCGTCCGCGAGCGGCCATCCTGTGAACACCGTCCGCAGGCGCGGAAACGTCGCGAGCCAATCGCGCGTGCTGAGCACCGCCGGCAGTACCGTCGAAAAGGATACTGTCGCATGAAAGATATATTCGATTGTGCCGACCGATTCGACGCCGACATAGCGCCAGTTGCCGACGTAGCGGTTGAGGTATTCGAAGTACCACCAGAACAGTGCACTGGCCGGGAACAGCGCCAGGAAGCAGCGCGGCCGATCGGCGAGCAGACAATGGCGGCTGCGACGGTACGCTGCGGCGTTGATCACGAGAATGTAGCCGAGCCAAAGCGGCGTGAAGGTGTAGAGCTGAAAGCGCGTGAACGATGCGAAGCGCGTCCAGGCGAGCACCCACGCGATCGCTGTGAGCGCGAGCCCGAGCCAACCCCACCATGGGAACGCACTCGTGTGCACGGCGAACGCGGCTGCGCGCATCGGCACGGCGACCGGATCGGTGCGCGCGAGACGCCGCACGAACGGAGCGATCGCGGCCGCGATGAGTACGGCGTAGAGCGCGAACGCGCGCCAATCGAACGACGCGTGCTCGATGACGTTGCCGCCGGTAAGCCGCGCACCGGCCAGCGGAAGCACGCAGGCGAGGAGCGCGAACGCAACGAGCACCGCGACGCGTCTCCCGATCGGCGAGAAGCGCTGAACCTCGATCGCGTGAACGCCTGCGGGATGCGCGGTGTCGTCATGGGCGGCGAGGCCGTTCGCATACGACAATCCGCGTGACGCTGGGTCTTCGGTCGCCGGTGCGGCCGGCTCGTCCGTGGTCATGCGCCGTGATTCTACTGCGGCTTCGGGCCGCGCGGCGCCCAATCGTCGTCGTACGGCTCGTTCGCCGGGCCGTAGATGCGCGCGCCGGGGTTCCTGGGTTGGGTCGGATCGGCCGTGCTGTAAGTCCCCGGCGGACGTTCGGGCGCTGGCGATGCTTCGGCGCCTGCACGCGGAGTCTTGCCGCCGATCTCCGGTTCGAGATCGCTCGCGACGTGCTCGCCCTCGGCCGGCGGCGCTTTGCGCTCGACGCGTTCTTCCACGTTGACCGCGCCCTCGCGGTCGAGCACCGCGGCCGCGGTATCGGCGCGATCGTCGCTGGTTTCGAGCAATACGACGGCGTCTTTCGGTTGGATCGGATGGTACTCGCCTTCGCCGGGCGTCGGACGCGACGTCAGCCCGATCTCGTCGAAGAAGGCTTTGATCCCGCGATAGAGCCCTTCGTGTTTCTCGCGTTCGAGCGGAGGCACCTCGCCGTGCTTCACGAATTCCTCCCCGGTCTGGATCTCGATCCGCTCGTTGATGAACCCGCTCGCTTTGAGCGCCTCGACCGCGCCTCGCGCGCGTCCGGCGTCGTCGAAGAGCGCTATCACTGTTTTCGACATGGGTTCCTCCTATTCGCGATTCATCTTCATTCGATCGGGCGGCCGTGCCGCGGTTCGATCCATGCCGCTCCCGTTTCGGCGAAGATAAACCATTAAGGGATTGCACGAATGAAGCGACCGGAAGCGGATGCCTACGATTTGCTGCGAGAGCCGAGGACCACTCAGATGGACAGACGAGCCGACGATCCGCACGGCCGCGAAGCGGCGGCGCCGCAGGACATCCCGAGTCGCGGTTGGAAGGACATCCTGCTGCGCGTGAAGGATCAGATCAGCGACGACAACTTGTCCATCGTCGCCGCCGGCGTCGGGTTTTACGCGTTCCTCGCGCTCTTTCCCGCGATCGCGGCGATGGTGTCGATCGTCGGGCTGATCCTGCAGCCGGCGGATGTCGAGCGCACGGTCGCGGCTGCGCAGGGTACGCTGCCGCCGGAAGCGCTCGCGATCATCCGCGACCAGGTGCACCAGATCGTCTCGGCACCGAGCCCGACGCTCGGCGTCAGCCTTGTTGTCAGTATCGGCCTCGCGCTTTGGAGCGCGGCGGCCGGCATGACGGCGATGATGACGGCGCTCAATATCACTTACGAAGAACGCGAACGTCGTGGATACATCAAGTACTACGCCACCGCGATCGCACTCACGCTCGGCGCCATCGTTTTCGTGATCGTCGCGCTGGCGCTCGTCGCCGCGGTTCCGGCGATCGTGCATCAACTCGGTCTGCCGAGTTTCCTGAGCGCCGTGGTGTCGCTCGTGCGGTGGGTCGTGCTGGCAGTCGCGCTGCTGCTCGCGCTGTCGGTGCTCTATCGCTTTGCCCCGAGCCGCGACAAGCCGCAGTGGCGGTGGGTCAGCATCGGAGCTGTCGCTGCGACGGTGCTCTGGCTCATCGGCTCGGCGCTGTTTTCTCTCTACGTCGCGCACTTCGCCGGTTACAACAAGACTTACGGCGCGCTCGCCGCTATCGTCATCCTCCTTATGTGGTTCTATCTCACCGCGTTCGCCATTCTGCTCGGCGCGGAGGTGAATGCGGAGATGGAACATCAAACCCGCGTCGACAGCACGGTCGGCCGCCCGGTACCGATGGGCAAGCGCAACGCGCGGATGGCCGATACGCTCGGGGATACCCGCTGACCGCCGTTGGGTTGGCGCCGTCGTTGGGTTAAAGTAGCCGGGCGATATCGGTGGAGAAATTTTCAATGCAGCGCATGTTAGGGACTCTGGTCGGGACTCTGATCGCGCTCGTTCTCGCCTCGGCGGCGAGTGGCGCGGCGGCAGCGATCGGGAGCGAGCAATCGCTCTGGAAGCCGACGGCCGATAGGCAAACGGCGGATAAGAGCGGCGCGAGCGGCGTGGCAGCACGCGATAACACGGAAGCGCCCGCGCGGGAAGACGAGCACTGGCGCCAGGCGAGCGAAAAAGCATGCCAGCAGGCGGTGAGCACTGCTGCGCAGATCGGCGAGCAATTGCGAGTGCTGGGCGCGACGGTGTTGCCGGCTATGACCCAGATGGGCGAAGAGTTCGCGCGCGAGATGGAGCCGACGATGCGCGAGATCGAGCCGAAGCTGCGCCGGCTCGAGGAACATTTGCGCGAAATGGCGCGGCAGATGGACGAGTCACTCTCACAAAAGCGGTCCTCGGAAGGACCGACCCCTCAGCGTTAGCCGTTCTCGGTATCGTACGCACCGGATTTCGCGCCGCGACCGCGGCGTGCATCGCACCCGAAAAATCCCCTTTCGTTGCTGCGGGCTTGCATACCTTGGGTGTTCTGCAACAGCAACTAAAACTGCGAAGAAGGTTGGGCGTCGCTTCGCTCGCCCAACCTACGTTCGATTGATCGTGCGCATGGCGCACGCTACGCTTGCTGTAGCCCGGATGGAGCGAAGCGGAATCCGGGACTTCATCTCGTTCCCCTCTCCCTTTTAGGGAGAGGGATAGGGTGAGGGTGCGAGGGTTGGTTTAAAAAAAGTAAAATCGCGCTTTCCGTTCTTTCAGGCGACGTATGGAAACCGAGAAGCAACAGAAGCGTGTTTGGCCGGTTGTGGTCGCTCTCGTGCTCGTCGCGATCGCGGCGGGTCTTTACTACTGGCTGAAGGATCAGGTCAACCCGCCGCCGCCGGCCGAGACAGCTGCGCCTACCAAGACGGAACCAGCGATACGCCATCCGATTCAGCGCACCGATTCCGAGGGCCAGCCGTTACCCGTGCTTGCCGAGAGCGACGAGGCGCTGCGCGACGCCGGTGCCGGACTGATCGGAATGGAAACGCTCGGTCGGCTCTTCAACGCGAACAGCATCGTCCGGCGGGTCGTCGTGACGATCGACAACTTGCCGCGGCAACAGGTATCGCAGCGCTACAGTCTTGCGAAGCCGGTGTCGGGTCAGCTACGGGTTTCCGGTAAAGGCGAAGCGCTCGCGATGAATGCCGACAACTATCGTCGCTATGCCGCGTATGTTCACGTCGCGGAGTCGATTGATGCACAGAAGCTCGTCGCCGCGTACATCTATTTTTATCCGCTGTTCCAAGAAGAGTATCGGAACCTCGGTTACCCGAAGAAATATTTCAACGACCGGGTCGTTGAAGCGATCGACGATCTGCTCGCTGCGCCCGATCTCCAGCCACCGATCAAGCTCGAGCAACCGAAAGTGCTGTACCAATACGCCGATTCGAACCTCGAAGCGTTGTCGGCCGGACAAAAAATCATGATTCGTATCGGTCCCGAAAACGCCGCGCGGGTGAAAGCCAAGCTCAAAGAGATTCGCCAGGCGCTGATCGGCTCTTAAGTTTCGGTTGGATCTGAAGTCTTCTCGGTGCCTGTTGTGCCCGCACGCCGATCATCACTTTTCGAAGCAGCGCTCGCTTTTCCGCGCGCGACTTCTCAATCCGTTTTTCTCCTGCCGCCCTACGGTCCATTTTCGTCACTTCCTCGGGTATCGAAGCGATACCGTTACGCAGCACATTCGCGTATTACGTGAAGATCGACGCGCAGGGCGTGATCGGAAAGACGAGCGCCGTGCTTCGTCACACTTCCGCTCCGTGGCACGCAATGTGCACCAATTGACGCAGGGGGCTGTAGAACGGGTGTTACATGCGTACGAAGGTTGCTCGAAAGAAAAGGCGGGCTATGCTGACGACGACTCACAAGAAGAAGGGCAGCAAGGCGGCACGCCGGCTTAGTGTTCGTAAAGGGGGAAGTGTGGAAAGGTTAGCGGCATGGCTGACCGCCTTTGCTTTGGCATTGGCGGGCCTATCTCTTTTGGGTGTTCATCTTCCGTTTCTAATGTGGATCGACGATTGGGGCGACGAGATCGGTCGGGTAATTCGCGCGGTCCTCGTCGCCATCACGATTGCCGTATTTGCGATTAGCGCACGTCAGCTGCAACAGAAGACCATCTGATCTTCGCTGCTCTCGGTCTTCGACCGCAGCGCGGCGTTCCGTAAAGCCTCTAGTCTTCTCCCCGCGCGTGTCGGGACATTCGCCACCGGCTATCGGACCGCCGGCGTCGTTAGCTCGCGTTTTGCAACCAGTCGGCCACTTACAATACGCAACGAAGCAATAACGACTGGAGTTTCCGCATGCACAACAAAGCGTTTTTTGCTGTTGCAACGGCTTTTATCTTCGCGATGGGCGCGCCCGCGTTCGCCGCGAAAGGCGGAGGCGACCATGCCGGCGGAATGTCTTCCGGCCATGTGAGCCAGAGTGGCAGCACGAATTCGAATGCTCAATTCCAAGGTGACGCGACGAAGGGGCAGGATCGAGCCGCTGAGCGTCGCAGCGTTGAGGGTACGGAACACGCGAACGCGACTACCCACGAGACCGGCATGGTCGACGCCAAGAACAAGAAAGGCAAGAGGAAGCCGAAGCCCGACGCGACGGCGAACAACTAACCAGCCCGTACAGGAAAGCCGCGCTCTTTTTGCGGCGCGGCGTTTCCGGTCGTCGATCAACTCCGTTTGTTTTCGCCTCGCAGCTGCGCGGCGCTTCTTGCTTCTCGCTCGCCGCAGCGAGCGCCACACGCCAGATTTAAGCGAGACGAAAACAGGCGACTCACCGCAACGACTCCATTAAAATTCCGGCGAGGCGAGCCAAGGACCGGCGATGGGGTCATCATATTTCCCCCCGATGTCGTCCGAGCTCAACGAGTTCTAACAAGAATTGCGCACCGGGGAGCCGAAGCCGATGTCCATGCCCATGGAAAGCGAGCCATCGGGAAATCCGAAGAGCATTCCGCTCTGGAGCCACTCCGCAGTCGAATTGGTTGCGCGTCTGCGTGCCGGTCGCACCACTGCGGCCGCCGTCCTCGAGGCGCACATCCGTCGTATCCAGGAAGTCAATCCGCAGTTGAATGCGATGATCGTGCCGCTCTTCGAGCAAGCGCGCGTCGCGGCACGCGAGGCCGACGCGATGCGCGCGCGCGGCGACGTCCTCGGTCCGCTGCACGGTGTACCGATCACCATCAAAGAGTCATTCGACATCGCGGAGACGCCGTCGACCGCCGGTCTCGCCTCGCGCGCGACGCTCTACGCGAAGACCGACAACGCGCTGGTCGAGCGCCTCAAGCGCGCCGGCGCAATTGTCCTCGGCAAAACCAACGTCCCGCAGCTACTGCTCTACAACGAAGCCGATAATCCACTGTATGGCCGCACGAACAATCCGTGGAGCGACGGCCGCGCGCCCGGCGGCAGTTCCGGCGGCGAAGCGGCGCTCATTGCCGCCGGCGCCTCGGTGCTCGGTATCGGCTCCGACATCGGCGGCAGCATTCGCGAGCCGGCGCATTCGTGCGGCATTCATGGGTTAAAGCCTACGAGCGGTCGGCTGTCGGTGAACGGCAGCGCCGATGAGTGGCTGCTTGCGGGACAAGAGGCGGTGCTCGCACAGCCGGGTCCGCTCGCGCGTTACGTCGGCGATCTCGCCGTCGTCATGCAAGTGCTGATCGGCGATGTGCCGGCGGCGCCGACGATCGCACCCGTGCCGTGGCGCGATCCGAATGCCGTGGAGATCGACCGCCTGCGTATCGGCATGTACACCGACGACGGTTATTTTCCAGCCGCACCGGCGCTGCGCCGCGCCGTCCGCGAAGCATCCGCCGCGTTGCGAGAAGCGGGGGCGGAAGTGATTCATTTCACGCCGCCCGACGTCGCGCGGGCCATGCACTTGTTCTTTGCGTTCCTGAGCGCCGACCGCGCGACCGGCGCCAAACGCTTGCTCGCCGGCAATCCAATCGACAAACGCATTCGCGGACTGATGCAGACGGTGCGCATGCCGGCGCCGGTACGCGGCGTGACGAGCGCGCTCCTTGCCAGTCTTGGGCAGAAACGGCTAGTCGCGATATTGCGCAGCGCACGCGGGCTTACGACGCGCGGCTATTGGGACGCGATTGCCGAACGGACCGAGTACCAGTCCCGCTTTTACGCTGCGCTCGATGCCGATCGCCTCGACGCCATCATCTGTCCACCGCATGCGCTCCCCGCGCTGACACACGGTGGAAGTTACTTTCTCAGCAGCGCTGCCAGCTACGCGATGCTCTACAACCTGCTCGGTATGCCGGCCGGCGTGGTTGCCGCCACGCGGGTGCGTGCGGGAGAAGAGAGCGACCGGGCGAAGAGTCGCGACATCGTGGAGCGCGCAGCGCGCAGAGTCGAATCGGGTAGCGCCGGTCTTCCTGTCGGTGTGCAGGTGATCGCGCGTCATTGGCGCGAAGATGTCGTGCTCGCCGTCATGCAGGCGCTCGAAGAACATTTTTCGAAACAGCCCGACTATCCCCGGCTAGTCTCCGCCTGACCGTTTCGCTGATTGCGGCGTCGAGCGCCGCATTTCACTGCGAGCCGAACCATCTCATGGCGATCGCCGCTCCAGCTTCAGGCCGAAAATCCGCGCTTGCCGGTTGTCAACGGCGAACTATGCTCAAATTCAGTCGGCGGGGATGCGAAGCGACTCCGGCCGGCGGGCATTCTTCTGAAGCGAGGGCAACATGAGAAAGACAGGTGTTTGGTTGATGATTTTCGGTTTCGGCTCGATGGCGCTGCACTTTGTCGGCATGCAGTTCACCGTGCTCATGTGGATCGACAACTGGGGTCCGACTGTCGGCTGGGCGATTCGCGCGGCGCTCGCTGTGGCCGGCGTCGTATTGTTCGTCCTCGGCGGACGTCAGGCGCAACCGGCAGGAAAGACGGCTTGAGCGACCGCGTCGTTCGCCGATCGGTATTCAGCATCATTCCAAATCTTTAGGTCGAAGGATAATCGCGGAGGACGCCAAAGGACGCGGACGAAAAAGAAGAACAGGCGTCCGAGCTCTGCTTCAGCGGCGAGAGCGCACCGTCGCCGAGATTGTTCTAAAAAAGTAGGCGTCGCCTTCTTTCGCGTCATCTGCGGTGATTCAAGAACTCAGAATCGCGGCACGTTCCCGCGTGGCGTCTATACTTCCAGCGTGCAGGCGGCGCCCGGGAGATCTGAAGTCCGTCTGACGCCCGCAATTCGAACAACATCGAGAGCCCGCATGCGTACTATTCGTTTTGCCCTGGCTGGCGCTGTTACGGCGCTGGTTTTTGTGATCCTGTCGTTGGTCGCCCATGCCGCGGAACCTGCAAAAAGCGAAATCGATGTCGCTTTTGAAGCGGCCGGAAAGGTTGCACAGCACGGACCGGCCGACGTAAAGCTCGGCACCCAGGCCACGCTCAAGCTGCCGGATGGTTACGTGTACGTGCCGACGAAGGAGTCCGGAAAGCTACTCGAGGCGATGGGTAACCGCGCGGGCGACAGTCTGCTCGGCACGATATGGCCGGCCGGGCAGAGCGAGGAGCAATGGTTCGTCGTCGTGCGATTCGTCGGTGAGGGCTACATCAAAGACGATGACGCAAAAGACTGGAACGCCGACGAGCTGCTGCAGGCCCTCAAAGACGGCACGGAGCAAATGAACAAAGAACGCGAGGCGCGCGGAATTACCCCGATCGAGGTGATCGGCTGGGTCGAGAAGCCGCACTACGACGCCGCGAGTCACCAGCTCGTCTGGTCGATCGCGTCGAAGGACAAAGGGCAGCCGGACACCGCTCACCAAGGCATCAACTACAACACGTATGCGCTCGGGCGTGAAGGTTATATCAGTATGAATCTCGTGACCGATCGCCAGATGATTGGACAGTACAAAAGCAAGGCGACGGCACTGCTTGCCGCGCTCGGCTTCGATGAAGGCAAGCGCTACGCGGACTTCAACGGCTCGACCGACAAAGTCGCCGCATACGGGCTCGCCGCGCTCGTTGGCGGCATCGCGGCGAAGAAGCTCGGCCTATTCGCCGCGCTCGGCGTCTTCTTCGTAAAGTTCTGGAAGCTAGCGGCCGTGGGTGCCATCGCCGCCGGCGGCGCGGTGACGAAACTCTTCAAGAAGCGGAAAGAAAAACCGACGACGGTGGCGTAAGACCAAGAACGCGTGGTATCTCTCCGTTACGCGACGGGAGCGCGACGGCGAAGGGAGGACGCAAGGGCTCCGCTCTCTTCCCCGACTCGACAGCTCGGCCTGCCGGCGCTTAGCGTCGGCGCTCCGGCGAATGCTCAATGATCAAATTTCTCCTGCTCCTCCTCAAAGGCGCGAAGTTCGGCAAGATTTTCCTCACCGGCGGCACGATGCTGCTGTCGGTGTTCGCGTACGCGCTCGTTTTCGGCTGGTGGTACGCAGTCGGTTTCGTCCTGCTCATCTTCGTGCACGAGATGGGGCACTACGTCGCGGCGCGGCGTCGCGGTCTCGCGGTCGGCGCGCCGACGTTCATTCCGTTCGTCGGTGCCTGGGTCGAGCTCAAGGATCTGCCGCACGACGTGGAGACCGAGGCGTATGTAGGGATCGCCGGACCGCTTGCCGGCACGTTTGCCGCTCTCGGCTGTTATCTGCTCGCGCGCGAGCTCGACAGCCGCTTGCTCCTCGCGCTCGCTTACGCCGGATTCTTTCTCAATCTGTTCAACCTGATTCCGCTGTCGCCGTTCGACGGCGGACGCATTACCGCCATCATTTCGCCGCGCGTGTGGCTGCTGGGCGTGCCGATCCTCCTCGCGCTGTTCTTTTACCGGCCGAGTCCGCTGCTGATTCTGGTCGCCTTGCTCGCGGCGCCTCAGGTGTGGAAAGCGTTGAAGTACGACCCGACCGCGCCCGAGAATGTTGCTTATTATGGTGTGAAGCGAGAAACACGTCTCCAATACGCGGCGCTATATCTCGCGCTCGCGGGCTACCTCGCCGTGATGGCGCACGACGTGCATGAAATGCTCGGTACGGGGCGCGTAGGGTAAAACCTGGTTCCTCGTGAATGAGCATCGTTACGCTAAGCTCGAATAAGATCAAGTAACGAACTCCACGCGATGCATGCATCGCCGCGACCGCGATGCTGGCGTTGCACGCGTCGAAGTGATCGTTAGAAGGGCCGGGCAAAGCCGACCGACGCAACCCGCTGCAAATAGGAGAACTCGGGAACGTTGGAACGATTATCGACGAACGAATATTCGGCGACGGCTCTCCAAGCCGCGCTGACGCGATACTTCACCCGCAGAACCATCTGACGCTCATCGTCTTCGCGTCTGGCGACGACTCCGCTCGCCCGACGGTCCGGATCGGCATAGTGGCTCTGGGTGTATCGCAACGTCGGCTCCAGTTGCCAGTAAGCTCCGAGAGGCCAGGAGCCTTTGAGCCATACGCTCGCGCGTTTCGGAGAGAAGCTGAAAAATTCGGGGGTGGTCGAGAGATCGTCGCGGTCGTTGCGTTCCAGCGTTGCGCCGATTCGCGCCCATCCGATGCCGAGCGGTTGCGTCGTGGAGGCGGTCAGCCGTCGTCGCGAGCCGTCGAGGAATTCGAAGTTCGGGTCGAGCGCATTGATCGCGCTGATTTCGACGCTTACGTGCACGTCGCGATGGCTCGCCCAATCGCGCCGGCTGTCGACTCGTGCAGAGGCGATTTGCTGAAAACGCTGCCGATCACGTAGGACATATTCCCACTGTATTGCGACGTCCGTGTGCCATTGCGCGAAAGCGAGGGGTTGCGCGGCACCCAGCGAGAGCTGGGTGATGCTGTTGCTTTTCAGGTGCGCGTAGGTCAGGTCGTAGATGGACGCCTCCCAGCGCCGCGCATGGGAGCCTTCGCCCCATAAGCCGCTGGTCGAAGCGAACAACTCGGCGAATTGGTCGGATTGATTTGAAGCCTGCAGCGTTTGACCGTTGGCGGCGAGCGTCACGTTGTCGTTGTAGCCGAAATTGAGCGCGAACGAGCCGGCTGCGCGGCGGAGCGCAGCGGGGTTCGTGCGTGCGAGCATCGCGCGCGCGAGCCCCAGCACCTCATCGCTATCCGCAAGGCGCGCGGAGCGATCGAAGTAATCTGCGGCGGTCGTGTATCGACCGCGTCGATACGCGGCTAGCCCGGCGTTGTAGTAGGCGAGCGCCGCCCACGCAGGATCGCGGCTGCAATCCCGGAACGTGTTTTCCGCTTCTTCGTAGCGGCCGAGGTTGTAGAGCGTCGCACCGAGGTTGTAGCAAACGGCGGGTGTATCGAGGCCCGCTGTTTTTGCCTGCTCGAAGTAGCGCAGCGCCGAAGCAAAATCTTTTTTCTTGAAGGCGGCGACGCCGTGCGCGAATAGGTCATCCGCGCTCGCGGCGCACGCGAGGGGTGGCAGCACCGAAGTAAGGATCAGCCATACGTACGTCGCCAGGCGCGCCAGCATTCGCTTCCCGTTTAGGTTTGTTCTTCCATCGTGCGATCGCGCGCGGATTATCGCAGAGAAAGCGACGTGCGGCACTCGAGCAGCGCCAAAGAAGACGCGACATCGACTTGCCGATGCCGCGAAACATGAACGTAGGGAATGTGGCGGCGGCCCGCGCTACCTTTTGTTGCTTCGGCGGAGATGCGTGTGCAAGACGGCACCAATCACGGCTTGGCCTTGCCGCCGCGTTTGCCTTGGCTTCTCTCTTTGGCTTGCTCCGCGATGTTTCGCGCGGTGTCGCGCGCCTGCGCGCGGGCTTCGTTGGCTCTCTCGATACCTTGTTGCGGACGTTCGCGCCCGCGATCGAAAGCGGACGGCGGCAGCTGAATCGTCTTTGTGACCGCCGAAGGTAGATCGTTGGGGGATTCGATGACCCTGATGGTCACGTCGAGCGCGTTGTCGTCCGCCACGGCAGTGGCCGCCAACAGGGTGGCCGCAAACATTATTTTAGGCGTTCGCATCGGGTACCTCCTTCGGGACCCGGTCACCATCGTCGGTTGCATGGGCTGGATCCGCGGCACTCGTACGCAACCGATCGCTCACGTGCAGTGGAATGGCGAGCTCGGTGCGGCGGTCTCCGTGCTCGACGCGCGCGAGCAGCGTCCCTCCGTTGGCTGACTTTGCCAACAGCGGCAGCGCAAGCACGTTCGCGCCGCGCACAAGCGTCGTCTGCCAGCGAACTTCGCGCTGTCCCGGGAATCCTTGTAGTTCTACGCCATTCGGTAGCTGAATGCTGAGCGTCGCCTGCGGCAGCTCACGCTCGGCGTTGAACGCTAGCTGTACAGTGTGCGTTTCGTTGAGAGTGATGTTGACGCCGAGCGGTGTCGATGGAGTCGATAAATTCGGGCGCCCGAAACCGATCCAGAGCGTGATGCTCGCGGCGAGCGCGGCGCCCGCCACGTAGGGCCAGAACCGGCGACGCTGCGGCTGCACACGCTGTGCACGCTCGAGCGCCTGCTCGAGCAAGCCGGGGCGCGGTGCGGGCACGGGGATCGCCCGCAAGGCGCCTCGCAGCGCCTGCAACCGTGCGACGCGACGCTGACAATCGCCGCAATCGCGCAAATGTCCCGCCGCGGCGTCGTGCACCTCGCGTGCGAGCGTCCTTTCGAGATATCCATCCATGCGTTCTATGAAAGTACGGCAGTTCATTTCGTGCTCCCTGACCTAACACGCCGGCCGCGGGCAAAAGGTTCCACCGTCAGGAGATCCGCGAGCCGCCGTCGCGCGCGGTGCAGACGCGACTTGAGCGTCCCCGGTGCTACGTCGAGCATTGTTTCCAGCTCATCGAGCGTGTAACCCTCGACTTCGTAAAGCGCCAGCAGGACTCGGTGCTCGGGGCTCAGCTGCTCCCATGCGCGCGTGAGCCGTTGACGGTCGAGGGTCAGATCGAATTCGGCGTCGGGTCCGGGGGCGGGGTTTGCGATCTCGGCGTACGGATCGCCATTCTCTTCATCGGCCGCGAATTCACTTTCAGCAATCGCCACATGAGCTTGGCGCGCGTCACGGCGCATCTGGTCGATGAACAGGCGATACATTACCCGCACGAGCCACGGACGCGGTTGTTCGACTTTTGCGAGCTCCGCGACGCGCGGATACAGGCGTACGAGCAGGTCCTGTATCAAGTCGTCTGCGCGATCCGTGGCGCCGGTGAAGCGATAGGCAATCTTGTAGAGATAGTCGAGATGCGGGCGGAGCAGGCGTTCAAAGTCGCTCTGTCCGTGCGACGCCGACCCTGAGGATGGATGTTTTTGCATCGCCGTCGGCTATGCGTCCATGGCATTGGTGAAAATCCGGGTCCCGACCGGCCCGCGAACGACGCGGAGCGCGCGGTTTAGCTTGCGGGAAGCAATCGGCGATAAGCATAGCTGAGAAAATCGCCGTCGACTTCGCCTGTCACGATGAGCGTAACAGTGCGATTGGCGCATCGAGTAGTGCGAGGGCGTGGCGTTTTTAAATGGAGTCCAATCTAGCTAACACGTTCGAGAGGCAGGAAAGGTTCCCTATCTAACGAAAGCAATTTTTTCGTTCCCCATCGTATCGAAAAGTGGTTTCGCGATGACGGAGAAAATATACTTCCCATAGGTGGTAGAAGGCGTGGGTAGGTCCACCGATCAGCTACCGACGAAGATTTTCCGAACGCCGCAGAACACGCTGCGCTAAAGGTAAGTAAGCAAGAACCGAGCGCTTGGTTCGTTCAAACGACGAGAGGAGCAGGTGCTGATCCTAACAAGAAAGCGGGGCCAGTCGGTGTGCATCCGGCTGGGAGAAATCGATCCTGCCACGCCCATTGGCGAAGTTTTCCCGAACGGGGAAATTAAGGTACTGGTGGCGGCTGTAAAGGATGGCGAGGTGAGACTTGCCGTCGATGTCGAACCTCGGTTACGCATTTCGCCACCGGAAAAAATACCCGACTCGTCGTTGTTGCCCGAGCTCGATTAGGGCCTGGTAGTTAGTCTCGGTGTTCGTACGGTCGCCCGCCCGCGATCCGCGAATCCGGCAGTGTCGGTTCTCATCTGTCTTCGCCGGGCGCCATCTTCAGCACTTCATCGATGGTCGTGAGACCTGCGTGCACTCGCTCCGCGCCGCTCGCGCGCAGCGAACGCATCCCGTCCTTCCGTGCCTGCTCGCGCAAGACATCGAGCTCGACGTTGGGTTTGACGAGCTCGCGCAGACCTTTGGTATTCGTCAGTATCTCGTAGATGCCGACGCGTCCGCGGAAACCGGTGTGACGGCATTCGGGGCAGCCCGTCGGTTGATACAGCTTCGCCGGGCCGGCGGCGCGCCACGGACGCGTGAGTTCTTTCCAGCCGGCTTCGTCGACGGCAGCCGGTCGTTTGCAGTGCGGGCACAGCGTGCGCACGAGCCGCTGCGCGAGCACGCCGAGCAGCGTCGCGTTGAGGAGGTACGGCGGAACGCCGAGATCGAGCAGGCGCGTCACGGCGCTCGGTGCGTCGTTCGTGTGCAGCGTCGACAGCACGAGATGGCCCGTGAGCGCCGCTTGTACCGCCATCTGCGCGGTTTCGAGATCGCGGATTTCGCCGATCATGATGATGTCGGGGTCCTGGCGCAGGAGCGCGCGGACGCCGGCGGCGAAGTTGAGATCGATGTTGTGCTGCATTTGCGTCTGATTGAAGCTCGGCTCGACCATTTCGATCGGATCTTCGATCGTGCACACATTCACGCCGGGTGTCGCGAGCTGTTTGAGCGTGGAGTAGAGCGTCGTCGTCTTGCCCGAGCCAGTCGGTCCGGTCACGAGCACGATGCCGGTCGGTTGCTTCACCATGCTCTGCCAGCGCTCGCGCTCGTCGCTGCTGAAGCCGAGCTCGCCGAAATTCCGCACGAGCACGTCGGGATCGAAAATACGCATCACGAGCTTCTCGCCGAACGCCGTCGGCAACGTCGAGAGGCGCAGCTCGATTTCCTTGCCGTTCGGCGCTTTCGTTTTCAGGCGACCGTCGAGCGGCCGGCGTTTCTCCGCAAGATCCATGCGTCCGAGAATCTTGATGCGACTCGTCACCGCGGCCATCACCGGCGTCGGCATCTGCGATACCGCGTGCAACATACCGTCGATGCGAAACCGTACGAGACCCTCTTCCCGACGCGGTTCGAGATGAATATCGCTCGCGCGCTGTTCGTATGCGTATTGCAGCAGCCAGTCGACGATGCTGACGATGTGCTGATCGTTGGCGTCGAGCTTGCCGCGCCGCCCGAGCTCGACCAGCTGTTCGAGATTGCTGAGATTGCCGCCGGCCTGCGGCGCCGCCGTCGCCTGTCGCATCGAGCGCGAGAGCGCGTAGAGCTCCAGGATGTAGCGGCTCAAGTCGAGCGGATTGACGAGCACGCGCTCGACGCGCTTCCGTAGCACGCGTTCCAGCTCGAGGACCCAGCCGGTCAGGAAAGGCTCGGACGTCGCGACCACGACTCTGTCCGAATGGGCCGCCACACAGAGAATGTTGTGGTGCTTCGCATAGTTGTATGACATGGCGGTGGTGACGGCGGACAGGTCGATCTTCACGGGATCGATACGGTAATAAGGTATACCGCAGCGCTCGGCGAGCCAGGCGGTGAGCGCCTCGAGCCCCAGCCGCTGGTGCGGCGGCTTGGCGCTCAAGAAGCCGCGTGCGGCGATCACCGCAATCGGATGGCTTTCCACCGTATGCCCGCCCGCGCTCGCGGGCCGCAGGGGCGCGGCGTCTTCCGCCCGGATGAGACCGTCGGCCCTGAGCCAGGCAATCACGTCGGCGAAGTCCAGTTTGCGGTACTTCGCGGCTGGGGCAGGTGCAGCTTGTCGTTCTTGTCGTTTCGGCTGGGTCACGGTCGCACCATACAGTTGTGAATGGCGCGACTGTATACACTCCTGGCATCGCGGACACGTGGACTTTCGTGCCGATTTTCTTGCGGGAACGCAATCGACAGATCGTTTCTGCGCGCACGACGCGACCGGGGTTTGAGATGCGTGCGCCTTTGTGTGAGATCGCGTTAAACCGCAGCGGACGCGAAGGACGCAGAGGAAAAAGATTCGCGAAAGTGTTTGTGTTCGAATCGGGGAGCAATTACGAATGATGTCGGGTTAGCGGAGTAGTTGATGTCGCCCGGATGCAGCGAAGCGGAATCCGGGCTGCAGCTCTTATCGTCCGGCATTGGGATAGAATGGGTCGCCATGAGTTGCTGTTGCCCGCATAGCCGTTCCGGCAGCCGGCTGTTTTCGCGCTTGGCGCGCCGCTACCGGCGTCGATTCGAAAAGAAAGGTCTCGAAGCCTCCGAGCGCCAGCTCGTCGAAGGGATCGAGCGCGCGGGGCTCGCGAACGTGTCGCTGCTCGAGATCGGCAGCGGCGTCGGGTACTTGAATCAGTACTTGTTGAAACGCGGGGCGGCGACGGCTGTCGGCGTCGACCTGTCGCCGAAAATGATCGAAGAGGCGGAAGCGCTGGCGCGCAAGAACGGTTTCGCCGAACGTACGCGATATCACGTCGGCGATTTCGTCGAATCCGCGGAAACCTTCGACAGCGCCGACGTTGCGATTCTCGACAAAGTCATCTGCTGTTACCCGGATGTCGAGCGCATGGTGAAGACGTCGGTCGCGAAGGCGCGGCGCGTTTACGCCTACACTATCCCGCGCGATCGCTGGTACACGCGCTTCTTCACAGCGTTAATCGACGTTATGCTTCGCGTCATCGGCTCCAACTTTCAGTCCTACGTGCACGATCCCAAGCAAATCGACGCGTGGGTGACCGCGGCCGGCTTCATCAAGCATTACGAAAACCACACGTTCATTTGGCTTACGCGTGTTTACGCCGGCGGCTGACTTTTTTAAAGGGGCAGCGTTCCTGAAAAACGTCGCTCCGGAGTACCTTCCTATCTTCCTCGCCACGTACGAGGCCGCTGAGTAACGCCGCGGTCGGCTGCACCGATGCGAAGTGCGCGGCGGCGCGGACGCATTCTCCTTGGGTGTTCCGACGCGACCGGGAAAGGTTGCCGGCGAGATATTGGACGCGCGCAGCGCGGGCTTTGCTTGCATCGACCTCATCCCAGGAAAATACTGCACGGGCGTTCGATGCCGGCCAGGATGCTCACATGCTAACGGTTCGCTTCACAGTTGCCTTTGCGGTCGCGCTCGTGGTTGTCGCTTGTCAGTCCGCTTATTACAGCGCAATGGAAAAGCTCGGCTACGAAAAACGCGACATTCTCGTCAGCCGCGTCGACAAGGCGCGCGAGGCGCAGCAGGACGCCAAGCAACAGTTTCAGGATGCATTACAGCAGTTCATCGCCGTCACGAATTACTCCGGCGGCGAACTCGAGCAGCAGTACAACAAATTGAAAGACGAATACGATGCGAGCGAATCTCGCGCCAAGGCCGTTCGCCGCCGCGTGGACGACGTGGAGCAGGTGGCGCAGGACTTGTTCAACGAGTGGAATAACGAGTTGAAACAGTACGACAACCGGGACCTGCGCCGCGAGAGCCAACGCCAGCTCGAAGCGACCCGCGCGCGTTATCAGAAATTGATCGCGGCGATGCGCCGGGCCGAGAAAAAGCTCGACCCGGTGCTCGCCGCGTTCCACGACCGGGTGCTGTTCCTCAAACACAATCTGAACGCCCGCGCGGTCGCCTCCTTGCGCGAGGAGCGCGCGAAAATCGAAGCCGACATCGGTGTTCTCGTTGCAGACATGAACCGAGCGATCGGGGAGGCCGACGCATTTATCAGGGAAATGACGCCGACGAAGCGGTAACGGCGGCAGGGGCCACGGTAAACGCCGGGGCGCGGGGATGGTGGCGACGCTCGCCAACTTCATGCTGCACCGAACGGCGCTTAGTGAGGGTGCGGATAGACACCGTCGATGCGTGCGCGACTTGGGGAAATTGCGGAGTTGAAATAATTAAACGTACGTTTAATATCGCGGGGATGGGGGAGCGCCACGCCAAGACCGCCGTAAGACCCAGGCGCAGAGCGCGCGGCCGTCCGGGTGGCGCCGAGCACGCGCGGGCGGTGCGGCGGGCGCTACTCGACGCCGCGCATGCGCTCTTCGCGGAGCGCGATTTCAGCGCTGTGTCCGTACGCGAAATCGCACGCGCCGCACGCGTAAATCCGGCCATGGTGCACTATCACTACGGCGACAAGCGCGGTCTTTATAAGGCGATGCTCGAGCAAGCGCTCGGACCCATTATTGCCGAGTTGCAGGCGCGCATGGCGGATCCGGCGGCCGATGCACGCACGGCGATTCGGGGCATTCTGCGCGAAATCATGACCGTCATGGCCCGCGAGCCGTGGGTAGCCCGGCTGATTCTGCGCGAAGTCCTCGTTGAGAGTGGCCCGTTTCGAAAAATGTTTATCCGGGACTTCGCGGCCCGCGGCGGCGGGCGCGTGCCGGCGCTGCTATCGCGCGAAATCGCGCAAGGACGGGTGCGCGCCGATTTGGATGTGAAGCTCGGAGCATTGTCGCTCGTGAGTCTCACGCTGTTTCCTTTCATCGCGCGCCCGGTTGCGGAGCGCGTGTTCGGTCTCAAGATGACGGATGCGGTCGTGGCGCGACTGATCGAGCATAGCGAGCGGCTTTTTTATGAGGGTGTCGCGCCGCCTGCGCACAAGCTAAGGGCGACAACGCGCGCACGCACGGCAAAGATATGAAACCCGCGCGCGACACAATTTGGCTCATCGCGGCGCTGGCGCTCGGCGCATGCGCGGTCGGTCCGGATTTCCACGAGCCGGAAGCGCCAACGGTCGGCGCGTATACCGCGACGCCGCTCCCCGCCGAAACGGCCGGAGGACCGGGCGCAGTTGTGCAGCGATTCGCGACCGGGCGGGACGTTCCGGATCAGTGGTGGACACTATTTCGTTCGGACCCGCTCGATCGTCTGGTCCGCCACGCGCTCGCGCAGAGTCCGACGGCCGCGGCCGCGCAGGCGGCGCTCGCGCAAGCGCGCGAAAACGTGCTCGCCGAAGTGGGAGCGATATCGCCGCACGTGGACGCGAGCGTATCCGCCTCCCGTCAACGCTTCTCCCCGACGGCGATCGGCCAGCCGAATGCGCCGTCGACCGTATTTAATCTTTATAACGCTTCGGTTCAGGTTTCTTACATCTTTGACGTTGCCGGCGGCCGCGCACGCGAGATCGAGGCGCTGCGCGCGCAAGCCGACTTTCAGGCGTTCCAAACCGAGGCGGCGTATCTCGCGCTTTCGGGCAACATCGTCACGACTGCCATCCGCGAAGCGTCGCTGCGGGCGCAGCTGCAGGCGACGCAGGACATCGCGGCGGCGCAGCAGTCGGTGCTCGGCATCATCGAGCAGCAGTTCAAGCTCGGCGGCGCGACGCGCGTCGACGTACTCTCGCAGCGCACGCAGCTCGCGCAGACACGGGCCACGTTACCGGCGCTCGAAAAGGAACTGGCGCAAACGCGCCATCTGTTGGCTGTTCTTGCCGGCGAATTTCCGGCGGAAGCCGATTTGCCGGCTTTCACGCTGGACACCATCAAATTACCGGAGGAGCTGCCGGTCAGCGTGCCGTCGATGCTCGTGCGCCAGCGCCCCGACATTCGCGCGGCCGAGGCGCTGTGGCATCAGGCGAGCGCCGGCGTTGGCGTGGCCACGGCGAACCTGTATCCGCGCATCACGCTCTCGGCGAGTTACGGCTCGCAGACGAATCGAACCGGCGAGCTGTTCGATCCCTCCCGCGGCATCTGGAACGTCGGCGCCTCGCTGCTGCAGCCGCTTTTCCACAACGGCGAGCTGTCGGCGCGGCGGCGCGCCGCGCTCGCGGCTTATGACCAGGCGGCCGCGCAATATCGCGACACCGTACTGCGCGCGTTTCAAAACGTCGCCGATACGCTTGTTGCGCTCGAAGCGGACGCGCGCACGTTGACGGCGCAGTCGGAGGCGGCGACGCTCGCGCGCGACACGCTCGATCTGACGCAAAAACAATTTCGGCTCGGCGGTGCGAGTTACCTCGCGCTGCTCAACGCCGATCGCCAATACCAGCAGGCGCGCATCGGCATGATTCAGGCGCAGGCGCAGCGGTATGCCGATACCGCGGCGTTGTTGCAGGCGCTCGGCGGCGGCTGGTGGAATCGTGCGGCGCCGATCGAGCGCGCGTCTTCGCCGGAGGGGACAACCGATCGATGAAACGACCATCGAAAAGAATAATCGCAGTCGTTGTTGCGTTGGTAGTGGTGTCCGCGGCCGCGTATGCGGCTTTCGTCGTATGGCAGAAGCCGTTCCGATACGCCGGCACGCTCGAAGCCACCAAGGTCGATCTTTCGGCGCGCCTCGCCGCGGCGATCGATCAAGTGCGCGTGCAGGAAGGCGCGCGCGTGAAGGCGCGCGATCGGCTGGTCACGCTTTCTTGCGAGGACTACAAGATCGCTGCGCGTCTCGCGAACGAAAATTGGGAGCGCAGCCGGCGGCTCGCTAAGATCGGGTCGGTGACGCAGGAGACACTCGACCAGGTACGTAACCGCAAGGAAGACGCGGACGTTCGTCTTGCGTGGTGCGCGATCGACTCGCCGATCGACGGCAAGGTCCTCAGTCGCTACCACGAGCCGGGGGAGTGGGTGAGCCCGGGAACCAAGATTCTGACGCTGGCGAATGTCCGCGACATTTGGGCGTACATTTATGTGCCGCAGCCGCTCGTGGCGCAACTCTCGCCCGGCATGAAGCTCAAGGGCTATCTACCGGAGCTCGGCGATCGCGTGTTCGAAGGCGTCGTCGTCAAGATCAACGACGAAGCCGAGTTCACGCCGAAGAACGTGCAGACGCGCCAAGAGCGCGAGCGGCTCGTCTTCGGCGTGAAGGTGAGCTTTCGCGACGCGAACGCGGAAGAAATCCTGAAGCCCGGCATGACTATCGAGGTGGAGCTGCCAGTCGGGGCGCCCTGAATGCGGATACACGATCGATGATGTCCACGCAGTTGCGGCCGACACTCGTGCCCCCTCCCGTTCCCTCCCCCGCAAGCGGGGGAGGGTTAGGGTGGGGGACGATGCAACGCGATGAAATCTTTGTCATGGCGGAAGCGGGCGTCATGACGGCGTGGATTGCCGTGATCGACATCATGCTCCCGAAGAGGTGGTAGCCCGGATGAAGCGCAGCGGAATCCGGGATTCGACCGCGCGAGCGGAAAAATTGAGGACTCGACCCCACGCGTCCGTGCGCTTTCGCGAGCATTCGCGCATCCTGCGCAGCACTGCAGCGCCTGCATCCGGGCTACTTAATATGAAGCCCGGCATGACGATCGAAGTCGAGCTGCCGGCGGCGCCCCAATGAGTACGCGCGTCGCGGTGAAGCGCCCCCACCCTAACCCTCCCCCGCGTGCGGGGGAGGGAATGAGAGGGGGGTGTACGCGCTATCCATCGCCGTTGGCCATCTTTCGATGACCGCGCGCATCGCCATTCGTGTCACCGATGTGGCGAAGAAGCTCGGCGCCAACCAGGCGCTCGCCGGTCTTTCGCTTTACTTCGCGCCGGGCAAGATGCACGGCGTCATCGGCCCGGAAGGTGCGGGCAAGACGACGCTCATGCGTACGCTGCTCGGCCTCCTCAAGCCGAATGCCGGCCGCGTGGAGTATCTGGAAGACGATCGGCCCGTCGCTTTCGAAACGATCCGCGCGCGCATCGCGTACATGCCGCAGCAGCAAAGTTTGTACGCGGATTTGTCGATCGACGAGCATCTCGAATTTTTCCGCGCGCTCTACCAGATTCCGTCCGCCGCCTACCGCGAGCGGCGCGACGAGCTGCTCGAGATCACGCGCCTTGCGCCGTTCGTCGAGCGCTCCGCCGGACAACTCTCCGGCGGGATGTACAAGAAGCTCGGGCTCATGTGCGCGCTGCTGCGCGCGCCCGAGGTGATCCTGCTCGACGAGCCCACGAACGGCGTCGATCCGATCAGCCGCCGCGAGTTCTGGGAGCTGCTGTATCGCTTGGCCGAGCGCAAGATCCTGATCCTCGTCACCACCGCGTACATGGACGAAGCCGAGCGCTGCGCGATCGTACATTTGATCGAATCCGGCCGTGCCGTCGCCGAGGGCGAGCCGCGCGAAGTGCTCGCGCGCGAAGGGGTGCGGTCGTTCGACGAGCTGTTCCTGAAGCACGCGAGCGCGACGACATGACGGACGACGTCGCCGTCGCGGTCGAACATCTCACCGTAAAGTTCGGCGACTTCACCGCGGTCGACGATCTCACGTTCACCGTCCGCCGCGGCGAGATCTTCGGGTTTCTCGGCGCGAACGGCGCCGGCAAGACGACGACGATCCGCGTGCTGTGCGGGCTGCTGCGCCCGACCGCGGGGCGCGTGACGGTCGCGGGCGCGGGGTTCGAGACCGGCGAGATGGCGATCAAAGAGCGCGTCGGTTACATGTCGCAGAAGTTCACGCTGTACGACGATCTCACGGTCGAGGAAAACCTGGCGTTCATCGCGAGCCTGCGCGCGCTCGATGACGACACCTACCGCCGCCGGCGTGACGCGATCCTCGGCTTCATTTCGTTTCAGCGGCCGCTCGATTCGTTCGTGAAAGATCTTCCCGGCGGCATCAAGCAGCAGGTCTCGCTCGCCGCATCGATCCTGCACGATCCGCAGATCGTGTTTCTCGACGAGCCCACCGCCGGCGTAACGCCGGCCGCGCGCGCGCGGTTTTGGGCGTTGATCCGCGACCTAGCGAAGCAGGGCAAGACGCTTTTCGTCACGACGCACTACATGGACGAGGCGGAGCAGTGCGAGCGTATTGCGCTGATGCGCGACGGGCGCATCGTCGCACTCGATTCACCGCACGCGTTGAAGGAAGCCGTGTTCCCGCATCCGCTCTATGAGCTCGAGCCGCACGCCGCCGGCGGTTTTGCCGGAGTGCAAGAGCTGCGGCGGCATTCGGAACTCGAATATTTCGAACCGTACGGGCGGCGCTATCACGCGGCGTTCAAACCGTCCGCGGCCGCCGACGAGCTGCGCGAGGAGCTCGCGCGCGATTTCGAGGTGCGCGAGATCGCGCCGACGCTCGAAGATGTTTTCATTCGCACCGTTGAGGGAAAGGCGCGATGAGGTTCGTTTGGAGCCGCGCGGCGGCAATCGCCCGCAAAGAGGTGTATCACGTCGTGCGCGATCCGTTCACGCTCGCGCTGGCGCTCGGGCTGCCGGTGTTCATGGTGATCGTGTTCGGCTTCGCCATCGAGTTCAACGTCAAGAACATCCCGCTCGCCGTTTACGACGCGGACCAGACGCGGACGTCGCGGCAACTCATCGAGACGTTCGGCGCTTCGGGGTATTTCATCGTGGATCCGTCGGCGTCGCCCGTGCAGGCGCAGCGCGACCTGACCGGCAACCATGCCCGCGCGGCGCTCATCATCCCCGGCGGTTTTCAAAAAGATCTCTACGCCGGCCGCTCGGCGGACGCGCAGATATTGCTCGACGGCTCGGATAACTCTACGGTCGGCCCGATCCTCGGCTACGTCGGCGCGATCCAAACGCTCGCCTCGGGTCGTATCGGCGGCGCTGACCTGGCCGAGCCAATAAATATCAAGACGCGGTTCTTGTTCAATCCCGAGCTCAACAGCCGCTGGTTCGTCATCCCCGGGCTCGCCGTCGCAGTCACGGCCATTCTCCTGGTGCTGCTGACCGCGCTCACCGTCGCGCGCGAGTGGGAAGACGGCTCGATGGAGCTGTTGCTGACAACGCCGGCGGAACCGCTCGAAATCATCGTCGGCAAGCTCACGCCGTACGCGGTGCTCGGACTCATCGCGGTGGCGTTCGTCTACGTCATTTCGCGCGCGGTCTTCGGCATTCCCTTCGTCGGAAGCCTTTGGGTTTACACGGCCGGCGCCATCGTGTTTCTCGTGACCTGTCTCGCGCAGGGCCTGCTCATCTCGGTCGTCACGCGCAAGCAGATGATCGCCATGCAAATCGCCATCATGTCGGCGCTTATCCCGTCACAGCTGCTCTCCGGGTTCATTTTTCCGATCGAGAGCATGCCAAAATTTTTTCAGTACCTCACGATGATCCTGTCCGCGCGCTGGTTCATCACGATCGCGCGCGAGTCCTACCTCAAAGGCACGACGCTCGTGCAGATGGGCGGCGCGTTCCTGGCGCTCGTGCTCTTGTGCGCCGTGTTGATCGGCCTCGCACGGCGCAAATTCAAAAAGGATCTCGAGCCATGATGAAGACGCTGCGTGGATTTCTGAGCAAAGAGTTCAAGCAGGCGCTACGCGACCCGCGTATGCGCATACTCTTGTTCGTCGCGCCGATTATTCAGCTCACGCTCTTCGGCGTGGCGCTCTCGAACGATGTCAAGAATATCCGACTGTGGGCGCAGCCGGATGCGAACGACACGGTGCTACAGCACGTGTACGAGCACGCGCTCGCGAGCCGGCCGTGGTTCGTGCCGGTCGAAGCCGTCGGCGATCCGTTCGAGCTGCTGCGCGCCGGACGCATCGATGCGGCGCTGATCCCGCCGCCGGGTGGGCTGACGCGCGCGCTCGGGCGCGGGCAAGCGGACCTGCAGCTCCTCGTCAACGCTACCAACGTGCTGCAGGCGCAGTCGATCGAAGTCTATTTGCGCAACATTACCGCGCAGGTGACTTTGGACGATCTCGAAGTCACACCCCCGGAACCGCCGATCCACTTCGAGACACGCGTGCTGTACAACCCGACGCTCGAAACGTCTTACTTCATGGTGCCGGGCGTCATGACCATTTTGATGTGCCTGACGTCGCTGTTGCTGACGAGCATGTCGATTACGCGCGAGAAAGAGCTCGGCACGTTCGAGATGCTCATCTCGGCGCCGGTCACGGCGGCGCAGGTAATCTTCGGCAAGACGATTCCGTACGTCGTGCTCGGCATGACGACGGTGCCGCTGATCCTCGGCGTCGCGATGCTCGGGTTCGGCGTGCCGATGCGCGGCTCGCTGATCGTGCTTGTCGTCGCCTCGTTCGCGTTCGTTTGCACCGCGGTGGCGATTGGAACGCTCATCTCGACGTTCGCACGCAACCAGCAGCAGTCGATGCTGGGCGGATTCTTGTTCCTGTTTCCGGCGATCCTGCTGTCCGGCATGATGTTCCCACTCGAGAACATGCCGACCATCATGAAGTGGGTGTCCTACCTCGATCCGCTCTCGCACTTTCTTGCGCTGCTCCGAAACATCATGCTCAAAGGCGGCGAATTCGACTTCGTCGCGCGGCACATCGGCGTGCTGGTGCTTATGGCGGTGATAACCGTTTACGTCAGCTTCAAGCGCTTCCATACGACGCTGCAATAGCGGCCGTTTGCAGCGGTACAGCGGGCCTGCTTCCTTACGAAAAGATAAGCTGCTATCTTTTCGTAAGTAAAATCTCAACGAAAAAACTTTTCGTTCGTCTGCACCGCTGAGAATGAAGCAAGCTAGCCGCCTAGGCACCTACCTAACATGCACGACCGCAGGTGAGTCGTACAAGTCTTTTGTTCCGCCGGCGCTGCCGCCCGATCCGCCGCTTCAGTTGAACGAGCGGCACTACGACCTGATGGAGCGGGCGAATCGCGCGCTGGGTCGCCTCGATGGCGTCAGCGCACTGCTGCCCGACACATCGTTGTTTCTTTACTTCTACGTCCGTAAGGAAGCGTTGTTGTCCTCACAGATCGAGGGTACTCAATCGTCTTTCTCTGATCTCTTGTTATACGAAAGCAAAGAAACCCCGAACGTGCCGATCGAGGACGTGCAGGAGGTGTCGAGCTATGTCGCCGCGATGAAGCACGGGCTCAAGCGGATCCGCGGCGGATTTCCGTTATCGCTGCGACTAATTCGGGAAGTGCATGAAATCTTGCTCTCGAAGGGGCGTGGAGCGAACAAGGGACCGGGCGAGTTCAGACGCAGCCAAAATTGGCTTGGGGGCAGCCGGCCCGGCAATGCTCGCTTCGTACCGCCGCCCCCGGAGAAGGTCATTGAGCTGATGGGCGATCTTGAGAAGTTCCTGCACGGCCAGCCGTTGTCGATGCCGCTCTTAATCAAGGCCGCGCTCGCGCACGTTCAGTTTGAAACGATCCATCCATTCCTCGACGGCAACGGCCGCGTGGGGCGTTTGTTGATCACGCTTTTGCTTTGTGCCGAAGGCGCGCTTAGCGAACCCATTCTCTATCTCAGTCTTTATTTCAAGACGCACCGCAACGACTACTACGACCTGTTGCAGCGCGTCCGCACGGAAGGCGCCTGGGAAAGCTGGTTGGAATTCTTTCTGTCTGGCGTATTGGAAACCTCAGAACAGGCTACCGCGAGCGCCAAGTCGATTCTGAAGTTGTTCGATAAAGATCGCGCGAAGATCGAAACGCTCGGTCGCCCTGCCGGCTCCGCTCTTCGCCTGCATCAGTACTTGCAAACCAGGCCGATTACCTCGGCAGCGATGGCGGCGAAGGCGATGGGAGTCACCGAACCGACGGTACGCAGTTCACTTGGTCACCTCGAAAAGTTGCACATCGTGAACGAGATGACCGGGCGTCAGCGAAATCGCTTGTTCGTATATGAAAAGTATTTGGACATTCTCGATGAAGGCACCGCGCCGCTGCGGGGGTGAAGAGGCCACTGTCCAGAGGGCGAAGAGTCGCCATTCGCAGCCGCTGCAAAACCTTGTCCGTGTCGTCGCCGGCTCAACTGGCCTCAGTTGTATAACGGGAAATTCGAATCGTTATACAACTCCTACGCAGCCCCTCATCTAGATCGCTTCGCGACAGCGCAGGCGGCGACCGCTCAGACTTTTGCCCTCTCTGTCGCATTCCCACTCAGCATCCGATAGCCGCGGCGTGCCCGACTCCAACCCCGGCGCGCTTTGCGTTATCCTCGCGCAAAGTAAGGGCACGGTGTCGGGCAGGACGGCCACGGCGCCGGTTATCAGAGACAGTCCAGATCGGGGAAGCAGTCGTAGACGGGTCAGTTCGTAGGGTGGGTTAGCGATGCGCCAGCATCGCGTAACCCACCGATAACCGCCCAAAGCTGCCGCCGCCGCAAGAAACGAACGGGGAGGGTGCGCGATGAAAGGGGAACCGAGAACTAAAACGCGTTCGGCGATATTCATCGTCGTCGCGCTTGTTTCCGTGAGTCTCCTCGCCGGCGCGATGCCTTCGTGCAAGCCGAAGGCCGTCGTCACCGCGAAGGTCTTCCGGTAGGGGGCCGCGATGCGACGTCTATTCCTTATATGTGCCGCTATGTGCCGCGCTCTACACCGGCGTCGCGCTCAGCCTCAACCAGATTGCCGAGCTGTTCGGACGCGACAAGTAGGTCATCTTGCGTCATCTGGCAGCTCACGAGCGCGACGACGCTTCAAATTGAAAAACGCACGGCGGCGAACTGCGCGGCGTTGGGGGCGGAGGGAACATGGAGCATGAGTCCAGGCGCGAGCACGTTCGAGCGATGAGTCATGGATCGAGGCCCGGTCGCAACTGCGGCGATCTTCGAGCGGCCCGCGATCATGTAGGTTGGGTTAGCCGCGTCGCGGCGTAACCCAACAAAATATTACATCCAGCTCTTCATGTCCTTTGCATGCTTTCGAGAGGGCGTGAAGTTTGGCTGTGTTACGATTTCCGGCTGTTTCGCTTCGGAGCGGATTGTGAGGAAGAGAGCGGAAGAAAATCGGGGAGAGGTGATTCTGTATAAAACCGAAGGCGGCAAGACCGTGCTCGATGTTCGCCTGCACCACGATACCGTATGGCTCAGCTTGAATCAGATGGCTGTTCTTTTCGATCGCGACAAGTCCGTTATTTCCCGGCATCTGAAGGATATCTTTGCAACCAGAGAACTGACACGAAAGTCAGTTGTTGCAAAAAATGCGACAACTGCCGCGGATGGAAAGACCTATCAGGTGGACTACTACAACCTCGATGCGATTCTTTCGGTGGGATACCGCGTTAACTCCAAACGCGGCACGCAATTTCGAATATGGGCCACGCAGACCCTGAAAGAACACCTGACGCGCGGCTACACGTTAAACCGCCAGCGGTTGGAGCAGAACGCGCGGGAGCTCGAAATGGCGCTGCAGCTCGTGCGCAAGGCGGCGGCCGGCGAAGCGCTGACGACCGACCAGGGGCGCGGACTTGTCGATGTTATCGCCCGCTATACGCAGACGTTCCTGCTGCTCCAACGCTATGACGAAGGGCTCCTCACCGAACCGAAGGGCACACCGGGCGGGGAACTGCCGCCGCTCACCGGGGCGCGCAAAGCCATTGCCGATCTCAAACACAATCTTATGGCGCGCCACGAAGCGGGCGCGTTGTTCGGCCAGGAGCGCGACGCGGGGCTCGAATCGATCTTCCGTAATCTCGAACAAAGTGTATTTGGCGAGCCGGCGTACCCAAGCATCGAGTCGAAAGCGGCATCTGCTCTATTTCGTCATCAAGAACCATCCGTTTTCGGACGGCAACAAGCGTATCGGCTCGTTTCTGTTCGTCGATTTCCTGAACCGAAACGGCCGGCTATTCTGCAACGGTGAGCTGGTGATCAACGATATTGGCCTCGCCGCGCTGGCGCTGTTAGTGGCCGAGTCCGACCCGAAGGACAAGGACGTGTTCATCCGGCTCGTGATGAATATGCTGGCAGGAGAGCGAGCTTCATGAGGCGGGTGAGCAGATCTCAAGCTCGACCACGTATCGGGCCTCTCGAGCGCGGTGAACGCGGTGCTCACCGCCGCCGCTGCCTCCGGCGGCGGAACCTGCCAGAGCTACAGCACCGGCGGCCGCTCGTTCGAGAACTGCAACTACACCGTGAAGGCGCCGTTCGCGTCGGGCGATTCCGTGGGAACGGTCGGCGGCACGCCGGGCGTGTACGCGTGGGACTTCGGCGTGCACGACGCCCGCCGCACGCCGATCGTCTACGCCAACCCGTCGCGCTACGACACGCACCCGAGCGGCCTCGACAGCTTTCACGTCGCGTGCCCGCTCGATTACTTCGATGCCGCAAAGCGCAGCGTGCTGCAAAGTTTTCTCGGCGACGGCACGACGCCGCGCACCATCGCGCCCGTCTGCGGCACCATCGAGCAGGACATCGCCGGCACCGCGCAAGGCAACTGGTTCCATCCCGGCTCGCCCACCCACCCCGAAGACCCGCACCTCGCGCTCGTGCACGACAACGTGATGCCGAATCTCGGCGTGTTTTCGGTCGGGACATCGGTGGCGACGCTCGCGTCCGGCGTGTACTACTTCGCGCCAACGACGTCGGGGTGGACGAATTTGGATTTCAGTTTGGCAACGCCGGGCGTTGTTTATTGCTACGAGAACTTGCGCAACGGCCGTTACGCGGCGGCGATTCCCAACACCGTGATACTGGCGCAGCTCACGAGCGCGACGACGCTTCAAATCGAGAAGCGTACAGCGACGAGCTGCGCCGCGTTGGGGTCGGAGGCGGGGTGGGGGATGAGTCCGAGTGCTAGTTCTTTCGAACGATAAGACACTTGCTTCCAGACATCAGCTCCGACGGGCGGGGTCGCCTGATTTTGCAATTGCCTGTTACGATTTCATGCTCATTAGTAGGACTAATTAGATTGGAGAGCAGGGTGGCAAAGCAGAGGGGTACTGACAAAGGCTCAAAAGCGACAACCTCAAACGGTAATCACCTCGGCTTCGAAGCGAAACTTTGGGCCGCGGCCGATGCGCTGCGCAACAACATGGACGCGGCCGAATACAAGCATGTCGTCCTCGGCCTGATCTTTCTTAAGTACATCTCTGACGCCTTCGAGGCCAAGCACGCCGAGCTCGAAGCGGACAGGAAATCCGGCGCTGACCCCGAAGACCCGGACGAATACCGCGCTGTAAACATCTTCTGGGTGCCGCCCGAGGCCCGCTGGCAATACCTCAAGTCCATGGCACCGCAACCGACGATTGGTCAGCTTGTGGACGACGCCATGGCCGCTATCGAGCGCGATAACTCGTCGCTCAAAGGCGTGCTACCCAAAGACTACGCTCGCCCCGGTCTCGACAAGCAGCGCCTCGGTCAGCTCATCAATTTGGTAAGCGACATCGCACTCGGCGCACCGGCCGATCGCGCCAAAGACACGCTCGGCCGCGTCTATGAATACTTCCTCTCGCAGTTCGCGAGCGCCGAAGGCAAGAAAGGCGGGCAGTTCTACACGCCATCGCACGTCGTGCGTGTGCTGGTCGAAGTGCTCGCACCATACAAGGGCCGCGTCTACGACCCTTGTTGCGGCTCGGGCGGCATGTTCGTGCAGAGCGAAAAATTCATCGAAGCCCACGCCGGCAAGCTCGGCGACATCTCTATTTACGGTCAGGAGTCGAACTACACCACCTGGCGTCTCGCCAAGATGAACCTCGCCATCCGTGGCATCGACGCGCAGATCGGCCACGGCGACACCTTCCACAACGACAAGCACCCCGACCTCAAGGCCGACTACATCCTCGCCAACCCGCCGTTCAACGACAGCGACTGGCGCGGCGAGCTGCTGAAGGACGACAAGCGCTGGGTCTACGGCGTGCCGCCCGCGGGCAACGCCAACTTCGCATGGGTGCAGCACTTCATCCACCACCTCGCGCCCACCGGCCTCGCCGGTTTCGTGCTCGCCAACGGCTCGATGTCGTCCAACCAGTCGGGCGAGGGCGAAATCCGGAAGAACATCATCGAAGCCGATCTCGTGGATTGCATGGTCGCGCTGCCCGGTCAGCTCTTCTACTCGACACAAATCCCGGTTTGCCTTTGGTTCCTGGCGCGCAACAAAAAGAATGGAAGGTTCCGCGACCGCCGCGGCGAAACGCTTTTCATCGACGCCCGCAAGCTCGGCACGATGGTGGACCGCGTCCACCGCGAGCTGACCGACCAAGACGTCGCGAAAATCGCCGGCACCTATCACGCTTGGCGCGGCGACAAAATTTCTCCCTCTCCCCTTGTGGGAGAGGGCAGGGGTGAGGGGTACGAAAACATTCCCGGTTTCTGCTACTCAGCAACGCTCGACGACATCCGCAAACACGGCCACGTTCTCACCCCCGGTCGCTACGTCGGCGCCGAAGCCGCCGAAGACGACGGCGAACCGTTCGAGGACAAGATGAAGCGCCTCGCCGCGACGCTGCGCGAGCAGCAAAGGGAAGCCGCGAAGCTAGACGCCGCCATTGCCGCCAATCTGAAGGAACTTGGGTATGGCGGGTGAGTGGATTGTTCGGCCGCTTGAGGATTGCATGGCCGTCTTGATTGACTATCGAGGAAAGACGCCGACGAAAACAGCGTTTGGAATCCCGCTTATCACAGCCAAAGTCGTAAAGGGTGGGAGAATAGAAAAGCCGGACGAGTTCATCGCCGTTGACGATTACGAGGCGTGGATGCGTCGAGGCATGCCGAAGCCTGGCGACGTTGTTATTACGACAGAGGCGCCGTTGGGTGAGGTCGCACAACTAGGTACGGAACGCGTCGCTCTAGCGCAGCGACTTATCGCGCTACGCGGAAAGGAAGGGCTGCTAGACAACGGGTTCTTGAAGTTCCTCATGCAGTCTGAGACTGTGCAGGACCAACTACGCGCGAGGGCAAGTGGTACAACGGTCCTCGGGATCAAGCAGAGCGAACTGCGGAAGGTCACGCTTGCGCTACCCCCAATCGAGGAACAACGTGCCATCGCCCACATCCTCGGCACGCTGGACGATAAGATCGAACTGAACCGGCGGATGAACGAAACACTGGAGGCGATGGCGCGGGCGCTCTTCAAGTCGTGGTTCGTGGACTTCGACCCCGTCCATGCCAAAGCCGAAGGCCGCGACTCCGGTCTCCCCAAACCCCTCGCCGACCTCTTGCCGGATTCCTTCGAAGACTCGGAACTGGGCGAGATTCCCAAAGGATGGATTGCTGGATCAATTCTGAGGCACGCGAAGCTACTGAGTGGAGGAACGCCCAAGACTGAGCACCCCGAGTACTGGAACGGAAACGTCCTTTGGGCAAGCGCAAAGGATGTTTCGCAATGTGGTCAGACTTTTCTGATTACCACGGAGCGGACAATTACGAATAAGGGCCTCAACGAGAGCGCTACGCAGCTAATTCCCGCGCTGTGTTCCGTGCTTGTTGCTAGAGGGGCAACTACTGGCCGCATGGTTCTATTCGGTCGAGAAATGGCGATGAATCAGACGTGTTACGGCTTAGCCAGCACGACGAGCACACCATTCTTTCTCTATTGTCAGCTCAAGCAGGAAGTTGACGGGCTGGTGCACGCTGCACATGGTTCGGTATTCGACACTATTACAACGAGCACGTTCGCTAATTCCAAAGTGATACTACCCCAGACGACAGTACTTGAAGCTTTTGAGGATTTGGTTACTCCGCAATTTAAGAGGATTCTTAGAAATTCTGAAGAATCCGTCACGCTCACCGTTCTGCGCGACACGCTGTTGCCAAAGCTTGTCTCCGGCGCATTACGCGTAGGCGACGCGGAGAAAGTGGTGAGCAACGTTGCATGACCAGTAATCCATTCTCGGATTACCTCGTCTTCGTGGACGAGAGCGGTGATCACGGTCTGGACGCGATCGATCCGAACTATCCTGTCTTCGTGCTCGCGTTTTGTGTTATTCGGAAGCAGGACTATGTGACGAAGATCGTTCCCTCGATTCAGAACTTCAAGTTCAAGCATTTTGGCCACGACAACATTATTTTGCACGAGCGGGACATTCGAAAAGACGTCGGTGACTTTGCATTTCTGAAGTCGAAGGAGAGCAAGGAAGCGTTCATCCACGAGCTAACGCAGATTGTCGCGGAGGCGCCGTTTACGTTGATTTGCTCCGTTATTCGAAAAGACGCGCTGAAACAGAAATATGTGGACCCGGACAATCCGTACCACGTAGCGTTGGGGTTCGGCTTGGAGCGGGTCCATTACTGCTTACAAGCATGCGGTGTGGGTGACAAGAAAACCCATGTAATGGTTGAAAGGCGTGGTAAGAAAGAAGATGCTGAGTTGGAGCTGGAGTTTCGGCGAGTCTGCGATGGTGGGAATTACAACGGGGAGAAGTTGCCACTGGAAATCGTATTTGCAGATAAGAAGGCGAATATACCGGGGTCTCAGCTTGCCGACTTGGTGGCGCGCCCGGTGGGCATGAGTATTCTGCGGCCGGCACAGCCAAACCGGGCGTTTGAGGTGTTAGAAAGAAAGTTCTATACGAATAGATATGGAAACCGGCAGGGATGGGGGCTGAAATGCTTCCCCTAGAAAGCAAAAGGCCCCGGCGTATCCGCCGAGGCCAGTTGCCGACCGGGAATCCCCAGTCCGAAATCGGTAGACAGACTTTAGTGTCTGGCGTTCACAATTTCAACCAGAATTATTGACCCGCCATGGGATTGGCAGAATCGGACGTAGAAGAAGCTGCGCTTACGTGGCTGAAGGATCTCGGCTATTCGGTCAAGAATGGCGCCGCCATCGCGCCTGGCGAAAGCGCCGCAGAGAGGTCCGACTACCACCAAGTCGCACTTACAGACCGGTTGCGTCAGGCACTTGTCCGACTTAATTCTCAGCTTCCAGCCGAAGCACTAGAAGACGCGTTCCGTAAACTAACGCGCGCCGACGCGCCGTCGCTGCTTGAGCGCAACCGTGCGGCACATCGGGTGCTGGTGGATGGCGTCACGGTAGAGTATCGCCGCAAAGATGGTTCGATTGCCGGCGCACAGGCGCGGTTGATCGACTTCGAGAAGCCTGACAACAACGACTGGCTGGTCGTCAATCAGTTCACAGTGACCGAAGGGCAGCACACACGCCGGCCGGACGTGGTGTTGTTCGTCAACGGCCTCCCGTTCGCGGTGATCGAGCTCAAGAACGCCGTTGATGAAAACACGAATATCTGGAGCGCGTGGCAGCAGTTTCAGACGTATCAAAGCCAGATACCTTCCCTCTTTGCCACCAACGCGGCCTTAGTTGTTTCTGACGGCATGGAAGCGCGTATTGGTGCTGTCGGCGCGGGCAAGGAATGGTTCAAGCCCTGGCGCACGATCACCGGGCGCGAAGATGCACCCCCGAAGCTCACCGAGTTACAGGTCGTGCTGGAAGGCGTATTCGAGAAGCGACGCTTTCTCGATTTGCTCCGGTACTTCATCGTTTTTGAGGACGATGGCAGTGGCAAGATCATCAAGAAGATGGCGGGCTACCATCAGTTTCACGCTGTGAACGTCGCTGTTGAAGAAACGCTTCGGGCGGCGGAAGGTGTCGACTTCGAAGACAGTACGGGCACGTATTTATCAAAGCGCCAGAAGGGCGGTGCTAAGGGCGACCGGCGAGTCGGCGTTGTGTGGCACACGCAGGGATCGGGTAAGAGCCTGACCATGGCTTTCTACGCCGGCCGCGTGATTCTGCATCCGGCGATGGAGAACCCGACCATTGTCGTCATTACCGATCGTAACGATCTCGATGATCAGTTGTTCGGTACGTTTGCCGCCTGCAAGGAGCTGCTGCGCCAGCCGCCGGTGCAGGCCGCCGACCGCACAGATCTGCGCGAGAAGCTGAAGGTCGCGTCCGGCGGCGTGGTGTTTACCACCATCCAAAAATTCTTCCCAGAGGAAAAGGGCGATCGTCATCCTGTGCTCTCCGAGCGACGCAACATCGTCGTTATGGCCGACGAGGCGCATCGCAGCCAGTACGACTTTATCGACGGCTACGCGCGGCACATGCGCGATGCGTTGCCGCACGCCTCGTTCATTGGCTTTACTGGCACGCCCATTGAGAAGTCCGACGCGAACACGCGCGCCGTGTTCGGCGACTACATCAGCATCTATGACATTCAGCGGGCGGTTACCGACGGCGCTACGGTGCCCATCTATTACGAAAGCCGTCTTGCCAAGCTCGAACTGAAAGACGCTGAGCGCCCGAAGATCGACCCGCAGTTCGAAGAGATTACCGAAGGAGAGGAAGTTGAGCGCAAGGAAAGGCTGAAGACCAAATGGGCACAGCTCGAAGCGCTCGTTGGTTCAGAGAAGCGCATTAGCCTTATTGCTCGGGACCTCGTTGATCACTTCGAAAACCGGCTTGCCACGCTCGAAGGAAAGGCGATGGTCGTGTGTATGAGCCGGCGCATTTGCGTGGATCTCTACAAGGCCATTGCGAAGTTGCGACCGGATTGGGCCCATGAGTCAGATGAGAAGGGCTCGATGAAAGTGATCATGACCGGCTCGGCCAGTGACCCACTGGAATGGCAGCAGCACATCCGGAACAAGAAGCGCCGCGAAGACATGGCGCTCCGCTTCCGCGATGCCAAAGACCCGTTCCGCCTCGTCATCGTGCGCGACATGTGGCTTACCGGATTCGATGCGCCGAGCTTGCATACGATGTACGTCGACAAGCCGATGCGCGGTCATGGTCTGATGCAGGCCATTGCGCGCGTGAACCGTGTGTTCAAGGACAAGCCGGGCGGCTTGGTGGTGGACTACCTTGGGCTAGCCGACGAACTCAAGAAAGCGCTCGCGACTTACACCGAGAGCGGGGGAACCGGCAAAACGGCACTGGACCAAGCCGAAGCTGTGGCTGTCATGCAGGAGAAATATGAAGTCTGCTTGGGCCTGTTCCATGGCTTTGACTGGTCTAAGTGGACATCCGGTACTGCACAAGAGCGGCTGTCGCTACTGCCGGCTGCTCAGGAACACATTCTCCAGCAGGACGACGGGAAGAACCGCCTGCTTCGGGCCGTGACCGAACTTTCGAAGGCTTTCGCCCTCGCAGTCCCGCACGAGCAAGCGCTGAAGATTCGCGACGACGTCGGTTTCTTTCAGGCCGTGCGCGCCGTGCTCGCGAAGACCGCGCCCGGTGAGCGCAAGACCGATGAAGAATTGGACCATGCCATCCGACAAATCATCTCGAAGGCGGTAGTTTCCGACGAAGTCGTCGACATCTTCGCCGCCGCTGGACTGAAGAAACCGGACATCTCGATTCTCTCCGACGAATTTCTAGCCGAAGTGCGCGGCATGCCGCAGAGGAACCTGGCGGTCGAACTACTTCAGAAACTTCTGAAGGGCGAGATCAAGACGCGTTCGAGGCGCAACCTCGTGCAAGCTCGTTCCTTCGCGGACCTGTTAGAGCAAGCGCTGCGTAGATATCAAAATCGAGCGATCGAAACCGCGCAGGTAATCGAAGAACTAATCCAGCTTGCGAAAGACATGCGTGCGGCTAACGCACGCGGCGAGCAGTTGAAGCTAAGCGAAGACGAGTTGGCTTTTTACGATGCGCTGGAAGTGAACGATAGCGCTGTTAAGGTGCTTGGCGAACCGACGCTAGTAAAGATCGCGCGCGAACTTGTAGAGACAGTCAAGAAGAACGTCACTATCGACTGGACCGTGCGCGAAAACGTGCGTGCGCAACTGCGCGTCATCGTGAAGCGCATTCTCCGCAAATACGGATATCCGCCCGACAAGCAGGAGAAGGCGACGCAGACGGTGTTAGAGCAGGCGGCTTTGTTGTCGCAGGAATGGGCGGTTGGATAAACAATAACAGGAGCAGTGTGTATGCCGAGCAGACGAGCAGATCATCTCCTCTTAGGTTTTCTTGAAGGAGTATCGTGGAAAGTGCTCGACGAATATCCCGAAATCATTGCTGACCTAATCCGGAAGCGGACGGGTGTATACGCGTTATATAAGCAGAAGCATCTTTACTACGTCGGTCTTGCATCCAATCTAATGGGTCGCATCAAACACCATCTTCGCGATCGGCACGCGAACCTGTGGGATAGATTCAGCGTTTATATTACTCAGCGAGACGAGCACGTAAAGCAACTGGAATCCCTTCTTCTTCGTATCTCCAAACCAGCAGGAAACCGCGTCAAGGGCGGCTTTGGTGGCTCGGCGAATCTGTACCGCCGACTGGCGAAGGCGATGAGTGCGGCGGATGCCGACCGGAGGGCGCTAATGCTCGGTGGTCGTGCTGCTCGCCAACGTAGGCGCGCCAAGACTGCTGATGCTCGCGGTACTTTAGTTTTGGTTGGTCTGGTCGAGAGACGTCTACCGCTACGCGGCGAATACAAAGGAAAAACATATCGCGCAACCTTAAGACGCGACGGTTATATCAGTTACAAAGGCGGCCTATATGAGTCCCCTTCTGCGGCTGCGAGGCGCATTATCAAGGGTCCCGCAAATGGCTGGATGTTCTGGCACTACAAAGAAGCGGCGAGGAACTGGCCTCCACTCGCGGAGTTGAGACGGTAGTCATGAACCAAGCAGTCCCGTCATGAAGCTCTGGGTCGGCGTTACGGATGAAAACTGGTACGAGTACTTAGGGGCACGCAGTCCGGACGAAGTGAATTTCTGGCAGCCTAGTGGTAGCCGAGAGTTTCGCGTCCTAAGGCCTGGAGAACCGTTCCTTTTCAAGCTGCACAGCCCAAAGAATTTTGTCGTAGGCGGCGGCTTTTTCGTTCGATACTCGCCGCTACCTTGCTCTCTGGCTTGGGAGGC
>JBJMVQ010000008.1:0-18572 GCA_045810625.1 Sulfurifustis sp. | reverse complement strand
CTGGTCGTACGCTTTGACCTCACCGCCATACTTCGCCGCTAACACCTTGGTCAACGCCGCGGTCAAGGTGGTCTTGCCGTGGTCGACGTGGCCAATCGTGCCAACGTTCAAATGGGGCTTGGTGCGTTCGAATTTTTCCTTCGACATAGCAGATGCCTCTCGTTCAATTCGTCTTTAACTCTGCGATCGGCCGTTCGCTCTCTTTGCTAGATGAGGAACCGCCGATCGCTACTCTTCTCACCTAGCTAGCTTTTTTTAGTACCGTCTCGGCCACGTTCGCCGGCACCGGCGAATACTTCTTGAACTCCATCGTGTACGTCGCGCGGCCCTGTGACGACGAACGCAACGTCGTCGAATAGCCAAACATGTTCGCGAGCGGCACTTCCGCGCGGATCAGCTTCACGCCGCCGTGGCCGTCTTCCTGGCTCATGATCATGCCGCGGCGCGAGTTCAAATCGCCGATAACGTTGCCGAGATAATCCGGCGGCGACGTCACTTCCACGTCCATGATCGGCTCGAGCAGCACGGGGTCGCCCTTCGGGCTCGCGTCGCGCCAGCACAGGATCGCCGCCATCTTGAACGCGTTTTCGTTCGAGTCGACTTCGTGGTACGAGCCGAAGTGCAGCGTCGCCTTCACATCGACGACCGGATAGCCGAACTTGATACCGCGCTGCATCGCCTCATCCAGACCCTTCTTGACGGCCGGAATGTACTCGCGCGGGATCACGCCGCCTTTGATGGCGTCGACGAACTCGAAGCCCTTGCCGGCTTCTTGCGGCTCGAACTTGATCACCACATGGCCGTACTGACCGCGGCCGCCCGTTTGCTTGACGAAGCGGTACTCCTGGTCGATGGGCTTACGAATCGTCTCGCGGTACGCCACCTGCGGCTTGCCGACGTTCGCTTCGACGCTGAATTCGCGCTTCATGCGATCGACGATGATTTCGAGGTGCAGCTCGCCCATGCCGGCGATGATCGTCTGGCCGGACTCTTCGTCGGTGCTCACGCGGAACGACGGATCTTCCTGCGCCAGGCGCTGCAGCGCGAGACCCATCTTTTCCTGGTCGGCCTTGGTCTTCGGCTCGACCGCCTGCGAGATGACCGGCTCCGGAAATTCCATCCGCTCGAGCGTAATGATCTGGCTCGGGTCGCACAGCGTGTCACCGGTCGTGACTTCTTTCACGCCGACGCACGCCGCGATATCGCCCGCGCGCACTTCTTTGATCTCGTTGCGCTCGTTCGCGTGCATCTGGAGAAGACGGCCGATGCGTTCTTTCTTCGACTTGAGCGGGTTGTACACGGTGTCGCCCGACGTCAGCACGCCCGAGTACACGCGTATATAAGTCAGCGCGCCCACGAACGGGTCGGTCGCGATCTTGAACGCGAGCGCCGAGAACGGCTCGTTGTCGGACGCGTGGCGCTCGGCAACAGTGCTTTCTTTGTCGTCCAGATGGCCCTTGATCGCGGGACGATCGACCGGCGACGGCAGGTAATCGATGACCGCGTCGAGAACGGCCTGCACGCCCTTGTTCTTGAACGCGCTGCCGCACGTGACCAGCACGACCTCGAGCTTCAGGTTGCGCTCGCGCAGGCCCTGCGTGATCTCGTCGACCGTCAGCTCTTCGCCGCCCAGGTATTTTTCCGTGAGCTTCTCGTTCGCCTCGGCCGCGGCCTCGATCATGAACTCGCGCGCCTTCTTCGCCGCGTCGAGCATGTCCGCCGGGATGTCTTTTTCCTCGAAGCGGTTCCCTTGGGTCTCTTCGTCCCAATAGATCGCTTTCATTTTGACGAGGTCGACGACGCCCTTGAACTTCTCTTCCTCGCCGATCGGCAGCTGAATCGGCACGGCATTCGCGCCGAGTCGCTCGCGCAATTGCGTCACGACGTTCTGGAAGTTCGCGCCGGCGCGGTCCATCTTATTGACGAACGCGAGCCGCGGCACCTGATACTTATTTGCCTGGCGCCAGACGGTTTCCGACTGCGGTTGCACGCCGCCGACCGCGCAGAGCACGAAGATCGCGCCGTCGAGCACGCGCAAAGAGCGCTGCACTTCGATGGTGAAATCGATGTGTCCCGGGGTGTCGATGATGTTGAAGCGGTGCTGCTCGCGTTTCTGGTCCATACCTTTCCAGAAACACGTGGTCGCGGCGGACGTAATGGTGATGCCGCGCTCCTGCTCCTGCTCCATCCAGTCCATCACGGCCGTGCCGTCATGAACTTCGCCGATCTTATGCGAGACGCCGGTATAGAAAAGAATGCGCTCCGTGGTCGTGGTCTTGCCGGCATCGATGTGGGCCATGATGCCGATGTTGCGGTAGCGCTCGATGGGGGTTGTGCGTGCCACGACTGCTATTCCTCGATTCCTGCAACTCGATAAAAATGGGGTACGGTTACCAACGGTAATGCGAAAACGCCTTGTTGGCTTCCGCCATCCGGTGGACGTCCTCGCGCTTCTTAATGGCGGCGCCGCGCTTCTCCGAGGCGTCCAGCAATTCGTCCGCCAGGCGCACGCCCATGGACTTGCCGCTCCTGGCGCGCGCTGCTTCCACGACCCAGCGCATCGCAAGCGCCAATTGGCGCTTCGAGCGGACTTCGACCGGGACTTGATAGGTCGCACCGCCGACGCGGCGGCTCTTGACCTCAACCATAGGACGGACGTGGTCGATCGCCTGGTTGAAGATCCCCAGCGGGTCCGATTTGCCGCGGCTCGCGATGGTATCGAGCGCGCCGTACACGATGCGCTCCGCCACCGACTTCTTGCCGCGCTTCATCACGACATTGATGAACTTCGCGACCGTGTCGCTCTTGTATTTCGGGTCCGGCGTGACAACACGCTTCGGAACTTCTCTTCTTCTCGGCATAGTGCCAGCCCTTGACGGGACTCCTGCGATATCGACCAGTTTGTCAGAGAACGACGGATGCGCCTTCGTGGCGCCCGGCGCGCGGCTCAGAAAGTCGCGCGCCGTGAAACTCTATTTACGACTTCGGCCGCTTCGCGCCGTACTTCGAACGCCCCTGCTTACGATCAGCCACGCCCGCTGTATCGAGCGTGCCGCGCACGGTGTGATAACGCACGCCCGGAAGATCTTTTACGCGACCGCCGCGGATCAGGACCACGGAGTGCTCCTGCAGGTTGTGGCCCTCGCCGCCGATATACGATGTGACTTCGTAGCCGTTGGTGAGGCGCACACGCGCCACCTTCCGCAACGCCGAGTTCGGCTTCTTTGGCGTTGTTGTATATACACGGGTACATACGCCGCGCTTTTGCGGGCTGCCCTGCAGCGCCGGGACCTTGGATTTCTCGGCTGCCTGCCGGCGGGGCTTACGTACCAGCTGATTGACCGTCGGCATTGCTAATTTCTCTGATTAAAAAACAGAGCGCGGCGCAGACAGCGCACCGCGCGGGATTCCTGAATCTGCCTTTGCGGCCGGCTTCTGACCGGCCTGTACGAGGGGCGCGATTCTAGGGAGGTGCCCCTAGACTGTCAAGGTTTAGCAGCGCTTAGGGCCCATCTTTCATCAAAACTGAAGGATCGATCCCAGGCCTTTCCGACGGGAGGTCGCTTGGGCACTTGCCCGACGATCTGTATCGGTTTTCGGCTTCCCCGGGGGCCGAGATCGCGCCCCCAGGGATTGCAGCCTTTAAGTACCGACCGCCTCTTCCCCGCCCTCCGTGCGCGGAGCCCGGGGCCGCGCGGTCAGCGCCCGCTCCAGATCGCGCGCCTCCTGCTTGGCTTCGCCCCGCTTACGGCGGCGCTCCTGATGGTAAGCAAGACCGGTACCGGCCGGGATCAACCGACCGACGATGACGTTCTCCTTCAGGCCACGGAGCAGGTCGTGCTTGCCGGTGATGGCCGCTTCCGTAAGCACGCGCGTCGTTTCCTGGAACGAGGCCGCCGAAATGAACGACTCCGTGGAGAGCGACGCCTTGGTAATACCGAGCAGCACCGCCTCGAAGGTCGCCTCTTTCTTTCCGGCCTGCGCCACTTCTTCGTTCTCCTCGAGGAGCCGTGCGCGCTCGGCCTGCTCGCCCGGCAGGAACCGGGTATCACCCGGATCGAGCACCTTCACCTTGCGCAGCATCTGCCGCACGATCACTTCGATGTGCTTGTCGTTGATCTTGACGCCCTGAAGCCGGTACACGTCCTGCACCTCGTCGACGATGTAATTCGTCAACGCTTCGGCGCCGAGCAGTCGCAGGATGTCCGATGCCACCGGTGCACCTTCGACCACCACGTCGCCCTGCTCCACGGTTTCACCTTCGAACACGGTAATGTGACGGCCCTTCGGGATCAGGTACTCGTGATCCTGGCCTTCTTTATCGGTGATGACGAGGCGTTGCTTGCCCTTGGTGTCCTTGCCGAACGACACCACACCGCTGACCTCGGCGAGAATCGCCGCGTCCTTCGGCTTGCGCGCTTCGAACAGCTCCGCCACCCGCGGCAGACCGCCGGTGATGTCGCGCGTCTTCGAAACTTCCTGCGGGATACGGGCGAGGACGTCGCCCACGCCCACTTTGGCGCCGTCTTCGACCGTAATGATCGCTCCGGGCGGCAGCATGTACTTCGCGGGAATTTCAGTACCCGGAATGTTGACCGGCTTGCCCTTGGCATCGACCAACGTTACTACCGGACGGATATCCTTCGCGCCGCTGCGATGCTTCGCATCGAGCACCACGTAGGTCGAAAGACCCGTGATCTCGTCGGTCTGCTTGTTGACGGTGACGCCGTCGATCAGGTCGCTGAAGGTCACCTTGCCCGCCACTTCGGTGATGATCGGGTGAGTGTGCGGGTCCCAGTTGGCGACGACCGCGCCGGCCTTGACCTTCGAACCGTCGGTGACCGACAGCACGGCGCCGAACGGAACCTTGTAACGCTCGCGGTTTCGGCCCTGGTCGTCCTGAATGATCAGCTCGCCCGAACGCGATACCGCGACGTGATTGCCGCTCGCATGCTTCACGAGCTTGATGTTCTTCAGGCGCACGACGCCGCTGGTCTTCACCTCGATGCGGGAAGCCGCGGTCGCGCGAGAAGCGGCGCCGCCGATATGGAACGTACGCATCGTGAGCTGCGTGCCCGGCTCGCCGATCGACTGCGCGGCAATGACGCCCACCGCCTCGCCCATGTTGGCGAGATGCCCGCGGCCGAGATCGCGGCCGTAGCACTTGCGGCAAACGCCGTAACGGGTCTCGCAGGTGACCGGCGAGCGCACCAGCACCTGATCGATGTGCCGCTCTTCGAGTAGCGCGACGAGCTTTTCATCGATCATGGTGACATCGGGCACGAGCACTTTCTTCTCGTCCGACGGATCGCGGATATCGCCGATCACGACGCGACCGAGAATGCGATCGCGCAGCGGAATAACGACTTCGCCGCCTTCAACGAGCGCGGACTTTGTCACCCCGGAGGTCGTGCCGCAGTCATCTTCCGTTATCACGAGATCCTGGCACACGTCGACCAGACGCCGGGTGAGGTAACCGGAGTTCGCGGTCTTGAGCGCGGTGTCGGCGAGACCCTTGCGCGCGCCGTGCGTCGAGATGAAGTACTGCAACACGTTCAAGCCTTCGCGGAAGTTCGCCGTAATCGGCGTCTCGATGATCGAGCCGTCGGGCTTTGCCATGAGACCGCGCATACCGGCGAGCTGGCGAATCTGCGCCGCCGAACCACGCGCGCCGGAATCCGCCATCATGAAGATCGAGTTGAACGAGTCCTGCTTGACCTTCTTGCCCTGGCTGTCGGTGACTTCTTCGCTGCCGAGCTGGTCCATCATCGACTTCGCGACGCGCTCGCTCGTATGCGTCCAGATGTCGACGACCTTGTTGTAGCGCTCGCCGTCGGTCAGCAAACCCGAAGCGTACTGGTTCTGAATGCTCTTCACCTCGGCTTCCGCCTCGGCGATGATCTCGGCCTTCTCCGCCGGTGTCAGCATGTCGTCGACGCCGATCGAGATGCCGGCACGCGTGGCGTAGTTGAAGCCGGTGTACATGAGCTGGTCGGCGAAGATAACCGTCGCCTTCAGGCCTACGCGCCGATAGCAGATGTTGATCAGCTCGGAAATCGCCTTCTTCTTGAGATCACGGTTGACGAGCTCGAACGGCATCCCTTCGGGCAGAATGTCGGAAAGCAGCGCGCGGCCGACCGTCGTGTCGTAAACTTTATTGGTCACCACTTTGCTGCCGTCGTCCGCCAGCTCGATGCGCCGGATACGCACTTTGACGCGTGCTTGCAGCGACACCTGCCGGCTCTCGTAGGCGCGGTGAACCTCCGCGACGTCGGCGAAGAATTTGCCTTCACCCTTCGCGTTGACGCGCTGGCGCGTCATGTAATACAGCCCGAGCACGATGTCTTGCGACGGCACGATGATCGGGTCACCGTTCGCCGGCGAGAGAATGTTGTTGCTCGACATCATGAGCGCGCGCGCTTCGAGCTGCGCCTCGACCGACAGCGGAATATGGACGGCCATCTGGTCGCCGTCGAAGTCGGCGTTGTACGGGGCGCAAACGAGCGGATGCAGCTGGATCGCCTTGCCTTCGATCAGCACCGGCTCGAACGCCTGAATGCCGAGGCGGTGCAGCGTCGGCGCGCGGTTCAGCAGCACCGGGTGCTCGCGGATGACTTCTTCGAGAATGTCCCACACCTCGGGACCGGCGGCCTCGACCATCTTTTTCGCGGCCTTGATGGTCGTCGCCAAACCCTTCGATTCGAGCTTGCTGAAGATGAACGGCTTGAACAGCTCCAACGCCATTTTCTTCGGCAGCCCGCATTGATGGAGCTTCAGCGTCGGGCCGACCACGATGACGGAGCGGCCGGAGTAATCGACGCGCTTGCCGAGCAGGTTCTGACGGAACCGGCCCTGCTTGCCCTTGATCATGTCGGCGAGCGACTTGAGCTGGCGCTTGTTCGCGCCCGTGATCGCCTTGCCGCGGCGACCGTTGTCGAGCAGCGCGTCCACGGCTTCCTGCAGCATGCGCTTTTCGTTGCGCACGATGATGTCGGGCGCGTTGAGATCGAGCAGGCGCTTCAGCCGGTTGTTACGATTGATGACTCGCCGATAGAGGTCGTTCAGGTCCGAGGTCGCGAAGCGGCCGCCGTCGAGCGGCACCAGCGGGCGCAGCTCGGGCGGCAGCACCGGCAGGATCTCGAGCACCATCCACTCCGGACGGTTGCCCGAATAGAGGAACGCCTCGATGACCTTGAGCCGCTTGGTGAGTTTTTTGATCTTGGTCTCGGACGTCGTGTCGGCCAATTCGCCGCGCAGCTTCTTCGCCTCTTCGTCGAGATCGATCGACTTCATGAGATCGCGGATCGCTTCCGCGCCCATGCGCGCGTCGAACTCATCGCCATACTGCTCGATCGCGTTCAGATACGCTTCTTCCGAGAGCAGCTGCGCCTTTTCGAGCGGCGTCATGCCCGGATCGATGACGACGTACGCCTCGAAGTAGAGCACGCGCTCGATGTCGCGCAGCGTCATGTCGAGCACGAGACCCATGCGCGACGGCAGCGACTTCAGGAACCAGATGTGCGCAACCGGCGACGCGAGATCGATATGACCCATGCGCTCGCGGCGCACCTTCGACAGCGTCACCTCGACGCCGCACTTTTCACAGATCACGCCGCGGTGCTTCAGGCGCTTGTACTTGCCGCACAAGCACTCGTAATCCTTCACAGGACCGAAGATCTTGGCGCAGAACAGACCGTCACGTTCCGGTTTGAACGTGCGATAGTTGATGGTCTCCGGCTTTTTGACTTCACCGTAGGACCACGAACGAATCTTCTCCGGCGACGCCAAACCAATCCGAATGGAATCGAAGTCCTCGGTCTTGCCCGGCTGCTTGAAGAGATTTAGTAAGTCTTTCAATGTCGTCTCCTGACCTGCGTGCGGTCGTAGAGTCTGTACGTAAATCTGTCTCGGCGCTTTAGGTCCTACCGGCTCCCCTTCGCCGTCTCCCCCACCCTAACCCTCCCCCGCAAAGCGGGGGAGGGAATGGGGAGGGGCGCGAAGGGTGGAGGTAGCCGCGTTACTCCTGCTCCAGCTCGATGTCGATACCGAGGGCCCGGATTTCCTTGATGAGCACGTTGAAGGATTCCGGCATGCCGGCTTCCATGCGATGGTCGCCCTTGACGATGTTCTCGAACATCTTGGTACGACCCTGCACGTCGTCCGATTTAACGGTGAGCATTTCCTGCAGCGTGTACGAGGCGCCGTAGGCTTCGAGCGCCCACACTTCCATTTCGCCGAAGCGCTGGCCGCCGAACTGCGCCTTGCCGCCGAGCGGCTGCTGCGTGACCAGCGAGTACGGGCCGGTCGAGCGCGCGTGCATCTTGTCGTCGACGAGGTGGTTCAACTTCAGCATGTACATGTAGCCGACGGTGACCGGCCGATCGAACGGCTCGCCGGTGCGACCGTCGTAAAGCGTGGTCTGACCGGAACGCGGCAGATCGGCGAGGAACAGCATGTCGCGAATCTCGTCCTCGGCCGCGCCTTCGAACACCGGCGTCGCGGTCGGCACGCCGTCGCGCAAGTTGTCCGCGAGCTCGGCGAGCTCTTCATCGCTCAGCGACTTGATGTCTTCCTTGTGCTCGCTCGAACCGACGTGGTTGTACACTTTATCAACCAGTTTTCTCAAATCCTCGATACGGCCCTGCTCGGCCCGGTAGCTGTCGAGCAGCTGGCCGATCTTCACGCCGATCTCGTGCGCCGCCCAACCGAGGTGGCATTCGAGCACTTGGCCGACGTTCATACGCGACGGCACGCCAAGCGGGTTCAGCACGATATCGACCGAGGTCCCGTCCGCCATGTGCGGCATGTCTTCGACCGGAACGATGCGCGAGATGACGCCCTTGTTACCGTGACGGCCGGCCATCTTGTCGCCCGGCTGCAGACGCCGCTTCACCGCGACGTAGACCTTCACCATCTTCAGCACGCCGGGGGCCAAATCGTCGCCCGAGGTGAGCTTCGCCTTCTTCTCCGTGTAGCGCAGATCGAACTGCTCCTTCTGCTTGGCGAGATAGCCGCGGATCGTCTCCAACGCTTCGGAGGCTTCTTCGTTCCGAAGGCGGATGTCGAACCACTTGTTACGTTGCAGCGCGTCCAGGTACTCCTTCGTGATCTTGTCACCGCTCTTCAGGCCGTTCGGTCCACCTTCCGCCTGCTTGCCGACGATCTGACGCTCGAGGCGAGCGTAGGCGTCGTCTTCGACGATGCGGTATTGGTCATCCAGATCCTTTCGGATCCGCGCGAGCTCCGCCTCTTCGATGCTCTTCGCGCGGGCATCCTTCTCGACGCCTTCGCGCGTGAACACCTGCACGTCGATCACCGTGCCGGAAATACCGGACGGCACGCGCAGGCTCGTGTCCTTCACGTCGGACGCCTTCTCGCCGAAGATCGCGCGCAGCAGCTTCTCTTCCGGCGTCAACTGGGTCTCGCCCTTCGGCGTGACTTTACCGACGAGAATATCGCCCGCATCGACCTCCGCGCCGATGTAAACGATGCCGGACTCGTCGAGCTTGCTGAGCGCAGCCTCGCCGACGTTCGGGATGTCGCGGGTGATTTCCTCCGGTCCAAGCTTGGTGTCCCGCGCGACGGTTTGCAGCTCTTCGATATGGATCGTCGTGAAGTAATCCTGCTCGACGACTTTTTCCGAGATCAGGATGGAGTCTTCGAAGTTGTAACCGTTCCACGGCATGAACGCGACCAGGATGTTGCGCCCGAGCGCGAGCTCACCCATGTCGGTCGACGGACCGTCGGCGAGCACGTCGCCCTTCGCGATGATGTCACCCACCTTCACCAGCGGACGCTGGTTGATGTTGGTGTTCTGGTTCGAGCGCTGGTACTTGATAAGATTGTAAATGTCGACGCCGACTTCGCCCGGCTTGGTTTCGTCGTCGTTGACGCGCACGACAATACGCGCCGCGTCGACCGAATCCACCACGCCGCCGCGCTTCGAGACCACGCACGAACCGGAGTCGATCGCGCAGATGCGCTCGATGCCGGTACCGACAAGAGGCTTTTCCGTCTTCAGCGTTGGGACTGCCTGGCGCTGCATGTTCGAGCCCATCAACGCGCGGTTCGCGTCGTCGTGCTCGAGGAACGGAATGAGCGCGGCCGCGACCGAAACGATCTGCGACGGCGCCACGTCGATGTACTCGACCTTATCCGGCGTCGACAGCGTGAACTCGTTCTTGTAACGGCAGGACACGAGGTCCTCGGTCAAACGCCCGTGAGTGTCGAGCGCCGCGTTCGCCTGGGCGATGACGTACTTACCTTCTTCGATCGCCGACAGGTAATGCACGTCGTCGGTGACCTTACCGTTGCTCACTTTCCGGTACGGCGTCTCGAGGAAGCCATACTCGTTGGTGCGCGCATAAACCGCGAGCGAGTTGATGAGGCCGATATTCGGGCCTTCCGGCGTTTCGATCGGGCACACGCGGCCGTAGTGCGTCGGATGCACGTCGCGCACTTCGAAGCCCGCGCGTTCGCGCGTCAGGCCGCCCGGTCCGAGCGCCGAGACGCGGCGCTTGTGCGTGACCTCGGACAAGGGATTGGTCTGGTCCATGAACTGCGACAGCTGGCTCGACCCGAAGAACTCCTTGATGACGGCCGATACCGGCTTTGCGTTGATCAGCTCCTGCGGCATCAAGCCTTCGGATTCGGCGAGCGCCAGACGCTCCTTCACCGCGCGCTCCACACGCACCAGACCGACGCGGAACTGGTTCTCCGCCAGCTCGCCCACCGAACGCACGCGGCGGTTACCGAGATGATCGATGTCATCGATCTCGCCTTGGCCGTTCTTCAAGCTGATGAGGATCTTCATCGTATCGATGATGTCCTCTTTCGTGAGAATGCCCGGGCCTTCGTCGGTGTTGCGGCCGACACGGCGGTTGAACTTCATGCGGCCGACCGCCGACAGGTCGTAGCGGTCGGGGCTGAAGAACAGATTGTTGAACAGCGTCTGCGCCGCGTCCTTCGTCGGCGGCTCGCCCGGGCGCATCATGCGGTAGATCTCGATCTGCGCTTCCAGGGCGTCGCGCGTCGGGTCGAGGCGCAGCGTGTCGGACACGAACGGACCGCGATCGAGCTCGTTGGTGTAGATCGTCTTGACCGTCTCGATCCCGTACTTGAACAGCTTCTCGATCAAATCCTGCGTGATGACATCGTTGGCCTGTGCCAACAGCTCGCCGGTTTCCGTGTTGACGATATCCTCACCCAGCGAACGGCCTGCCAGGAAAGTCGGCGGCACAACGAGGTGTTTGAGCCGCGCTTTCTCCAGCTCACGCACGTGCCGACCGGAAATACGGCGGCCCGCTTCGACGATGACTTCGCCTTTCGGCGTCTTGATATCGAAATCCGGCTGCACGCCGCGCAGACGCTGCGGGATCAGCTCGAGGCGGACCTCGTTCTTGACGAGGTGCCAGGCGTCCATTTCAAAGAACGTTTGCAATATTTCCTGCGTCGACATACCGAGTGCGCGCAAGAGGATCGTGCTCGGCAGCTTGCGCCGACGGTCGATGCGAACGTAAAGGTGATCCTTCGGATCGAACTCGAAATCGAGCCACGAACCGCGATACGGAATTACCCGTGCCGAGAACAGGAGCTTGCCGGAGGAATGCGTCTTGCCGTAGTCGTGCTCGAAGAAGACGCCGGGCGAACGGTGCAGCTGCGACACGATCACTCGCTCGGTGCCGTTGATCACGAACGTGCCGTTGTCGGTCATGAGCGGGATTTCGCCCATGTAGACTTCTTGCTCTTTGATGTCGCGGACGGACTTGGTGCCCGTGGCTTCGTCCTTATCGAACACCACCAGGCGCACGAGCACGCGCAACGGCGCGGCGAAAATCAGCCCGCGCTGCATGCACTCTTTTACGTCGAACGGCGGCTGACCGAGCCGGTAGCTCACGAATTCGAGCGCGGCGTTGCCGTTGTAGGACTCGATCGGAAACACGCTCTTGAACGCCGCCTGCAGGCCCTGGTCGATACGCTGTTCGGGCGGCACTTCGGCTTGCAGAAACTGCCGGTACGAGTCCTTCTGGATCGCCAGCAGATACGGCACGCGTAGAATGCTCGGGCGTTTGCCGAAGCTCTTGCGGATGAGTTTCTTCTCGGTAAAAGAGTAGGCCATTACGGTTCCTCGGGTACGGCGAGAGTCAGTGCTACGGGACCTTTAAACCTTTTTTAAAGACGACAGAACGAGCCGGCGGAACGCCGCCGGCTCGCTCGAGCGAAAACCCCACGTGTACGGGGCAATAGACAGCAACGCTTTACTTGAGTTCGACCTTACTTGAGCTCGACCTTGGCGCCGGCCGCTTCCAGCTCCTTCTTCATCTTTTCCGCATCCGCTTTCGGCACGGCTTCCTTTACGGTCTGGGGGGCGCCTTCGACCAGGTCTTTCGCTTCCTTCAGGCCGAGCGTCGTCACCGCGCGCACAGCCTTAATGACGGCGACCTTGTTGTCGCCCGCCGAAGCCAGAATGACGTCGAATTCATTCTTCGCCTCGGCCGGAGCGGCCGCGGCGGCGCCAGCGGCGGGAGCAGCGACGGCGACCGCGGCAGCGGCCGACACGCCGAACTTCGCTTCCATGTCCTTGATGAGCTCGGACAGCTCGAGCACGGACATGCTCGCGATGGTGTTCAAAATCTCTTCTTTGGATACAGCCATGGTTACACTCCTAAATAACGGTCGTTAAGGTTTAGGCGGTGGGCCCCTTCGGCTTCGCTCAGGACGCGCCTTTGGCATCGCGCACGGCCGCGAGCGTACGCACGAACTTGGACGGCACTTCGTTCAAGGTCCGGACGAACTTCGCGATCGGGGCTTGCAGGGTACCGACCAGGGTCGCGAGCAACTGCTCGCGCGATGGCAGCTTGGCGAGCGCCTGGACGTCCGCGAGCGACATGAGCTTGCCACTCATGGCACCCGTGCGGAGCTTCAGCATCTCGTTGTCCTTGGCGAAGTCGGCCATCAACTTCGCGACAGCGACCGGATCCTTCGAAATCGCGAGCGCAAGCGGACCGGAGAACTGGTCCTTCAAGCACTCGAAATTCGAGCCGGCAACCGCCCGCTCGGCGAGCGTGTTCTTGACGACGCGCAAATAAACCTGCGACTGCCGCGCTTTGCTGCGGAGCTCGGTCATTTGCGCCACGGTCAGCCCGCGGTATTCGGCCAGCACTGCCGCCTGCGCCGCCTTGAACTGCTCGGCGACCTCGGCGACTACCGCCTTTTTCTGCTCTATATTGAGACTCATACGATTCACCTCTTTCGACCTGCTGCGCGGCCGCGATACGGGCGCGGGCGGTGCTCGGAATCCTCATTTACAACGACGTAAACTCCGGTTCCCGCGTCCTTTCCCGCTACACATCACGCTCCGCGGGAAAGTCCGGGGCCGCCATCCTGACGGCCCGTTCGGCGGCGCGAACGTCCACCCGACGTTCGCGAAACCTCCGCACTCACCCTCGCCTGTCTAACGACCGCTCGCGAGGTCTTCTTTTACTACTACCGGCGACCGTACTCAGGAGTTGCCCGCCGTCGGCGGGATATCCCGTGTTGGGTCTACCGTCTGCGCAGGTTACGGCTCGATTAAGCGCCTAAGCGCACCTGCGGTCTTGGACTTCTCCCGTGCGAATGCACGGAAGACCCAAACGCTTTACGACTACAAACCGAGGCTGCCGACGTCGAGGCGGATACCCGGGCCCATCGTCGTCGACAGCACGACTTTCTTCAGATACGCGCCCTTCGAAGCCGCAGGCTTCGAACGGTTCACCGCCGTAATCAGCGACATGAAATTTTCTTTGAGTGCGTCCGGCTCGAACGACGCCTTGCCGATCGAGCAGTGCACGATGCCCGCCTTGTCGGCGCGATACTGCACCTGACCGGCTTTGGCGTTCTCGACCGCTTTCGCCACGTTCGGCGTCACCGTGCCGACTTTCGGGTTCGGCATGAGGCCGCGCGGACCGAGAATCTGGCCGAGCGCACCGACGATCTTCATCGCTTCCGGTGTGGCAACGACGAGATCGAAATCGATCTGGCCCTGCTTGATGCGATCCGCGAGGTCCTGAAAGCCGACGATGTCGGCGCCGGCCTTCTTTGCCGCTTCCGCGGCATTGCCTTCGGCGAACACGGCCACGCGCACCTTCTTGCCCGTGCCGCGCGGCATGACCGCCGTGCCGCGGACCGTTTGGTCCGACTTCTTGGCATCGATGCCGAGATTGATGGCGACGTCCACCGATTCGTCGAACTTCGTCGACGCCGTGCTCTTCAGAATCTTGAACACTTCGTCGACCGGATAAACTTTCGTCCCGTCGAATTTGGCGCGCTGCGCCTTGATGCGTTTGCCTACGTGCGCCATGTCACACCCCCTCCACTTCGACGCCCATGTTGCGGGCGCTGCCGGCGATGATGCGCACAGCCGCTTCAAGGTCGCCGTGGCAATTCAGATCCGGCATTTTTACCTTCGCGATTTCTTCGAGCTGCTTGCGCGTAATCTTGCCGACCTTGTCGCGATTCGGAACGCTCGAGCCCTTCTCCAATCCCAACGCCTTTTTGATCAGCACCGTCGCCGGCGGCGTCTTCATGATGAAGGTGAAGCTCTTGTCGCTGTACACGGTGATGATCACCGGCGTCGGCAGGCCCTTCTCCATCTTCTGAGTCTGCGCGTTGAACTGCTTGCAGAACTCCATGATGTTCAGACCGTGCTGACCGAGCGCCGGGCCGATCGGCGGCGAGGGGTTCGCCGAGCCGGCCGGCACCTGCAGCTTGATATATGCAGTTACCTTCTTTGCCATTTGTCACTCCTGGTGGTGCGAACGGCCGTTTATCGACCTCCCACCTTCTGCTGATAACCCCTCTCCCTTCGGGGGAGAGGGCCGGCGTTGAGGGCGAATATTTCGAACTCGCACCCTCACCCTACCCTCTCCCTAAAAGGGAGAGGGATAAAAACATCACGCTTTCTCGACCTGCGAGAAATCGAGCTCCACGGGTGTCATACGTCCGAAAATCGATACCGACACCCGCAGCTTGTTCTTTTCGTAGTTCACGTCTTCGACGATACCGTTGAAATCCTGGAACGGACCGTCGGTGACGCGCACCGACTCGCCGGCGGCGAACGAAAACTTCGGCTTCGGCTTTTCGACGCCCTCCTTCACCTGGCGGATGATCGCATCCGCTTCCTTGTCGGAGATCGGCGTCGGCTTCGTACCAGAACCGCCGATGAAACCGCTCACCTTCGGCACGTTCTTGACGAGGTGCCAGGTGTCGTCGCTCATTTCCATCTGCACGAGCACGTAACCCGGGAAGAACTTGCGCTCGCTCGTGCGCTTCTGCCCGCTCTTCATTTCGACGACTTCTTCGGTCGGCAAAAGAATGTCGCCGAACTTGTCTTCCATGCTGGCCTGGCGGATGTGCTCCTTCAGCGAGCGCACCACCTGCTTCTCGAAGCCTGAGTAGGTGTGAACTACGTACCAGCGCTTCCCACCGCTCATCTCACGCCCCCTGTCCGGTCAACGCGCGCATGATCTTGAGCAGTCCCCAATCGACCACCCACAGAAACACGGCGACCAACACGACCATCGCAAACACGACGAGCGTTACCTGCACGGTCTCTTTGTTGCTCGGCCAAACTACCTTGCGCAGCTCGACGCGCGCGGCCTTGATGAATTCCCATGTCGCTTTGCCGACGGCGGTCTGATAAAAAACCGCGATGGCAGCAGCGGCGCCAACGATCAAAATCGCCGCCAGTACGATGGCCGGCTGATCGCCAAAGTAGTAGAAGGCGCCGAGACCGAGCGCCACAATCAGCACCGCAATAGCAATCTTGATCTTGTCTGCCATTTACCTACCTATCTCAGGGCGCAAAAGTGCGCCCTGCACTTTTGCTCTCGCTGCGCGCGCTCTCGCTGCGCGCGGTACACTTTTTCGCTACGCATCACGCTCCGCGAAAAAGCCCAGTCCGCACATCCGCGTGCGGCCGCTCAGCGGCGCGAATGCATGTTAAATGCATTCGCGAAATCCCCGCTTCGCCCGCGCTTGCTCCGGAAACGGACAAAACGCCGTTTCCGACGCGCCGCGTCCTGCGGCGCTAAAATATCCGCAAAAGTTCTTCCTGAACTTTCGCTCTCGCTGCGCCCGGCGCATGTCCGGGCTTGCTCCGGAAACGGACAACACGCCGTTTCCGACGCGCCGCGTCCTGCGGCGCTTAATATTTGGCAGGCCAGGAGGGAATCGAACCCCCAACCTGCGGTTTTGGAGACCGCCGCTCTGCCAATTGAGCTACTGGCCTAGTATTAACCGCAAAAGTTCATCCTGAACTTTTGCTCTCACTTCGCGCGGCACATGTCCGCGCTCGTTCCGGAAACGGATCAAAAACCCGAAGATCCGTTTCCGCGCGCCACCTCCTTGTGGCGCCTGTTTAATCTTCCGCAAAAGCGCATCCTGAACTTTTGCTCTCGCCCGCGGTACGCGCCCGCCGCTTGCTCTGGAAACGGATCGAGAATCACGACCCGTTCCCCGCGCCAAGTCGTTTATTAATCCTTCCCCAAACGCGCATCCTGCACTTTCGCTTTCGCTGCGCGCCTTCCTCGCTTCGTAACTTTCCCTTCCCTTACGCTTCGCAAACTTCGCTTAGCGCGGTCCGCACTTCTTTCCCCCTCTCCCCTTGTGGGAGAGGGACGGGGAGAGGGGGACCGCACAACCTCTCGAATCCCTAACTACGCTACCTTGATCTTCCCGATCTTCCGGCGCCATTCTTCGGGGCCGGTTTGATGCACCGACGTGCCGTTTGCGTCGACCGCAACTGTCACCGGCATGTCCTTCACTTCGAACTCGTAAATCGCTTCCATTCCCAAATCGCCGAAAGCGACCACGCGCGCGGCGCGGATCGCTTTCGCAACCAGGTACGCCGCGCCGCCGACGGCCATCAAATACGCGGCCTTGTGGCGTTTGATCGCCTCGATCGCGACCGGGCCGCGCTCGGCTTTGCCCACCATCGCGAGCAGGCCGGTCTGCGCCAGCATCGTCTCGGTGAACTTGTCCATGCGCGTCGCCGTCGTCGGGCCCGCGGGACCGACCACCTCGTCGCCCACCGGATCCACTGGGCCGACGTAATAAATGACGCGGTTCGTAAAATCGACCGGCAGCTTCTCGCCTTTGCCGATCATATCGACGAGGCGCTTGTGCGCCGCGTCGCGACCCGTCAGCAACTTCCCGGACAGCAACAACCGCTCGCCCGGCTTCCAGCTCGTCACCTCTTCGCGCGTCAGCGCATCGAGATTCACACGCCGCGCGCTTGGCGCAGGCGCCCACTGCACGTCCGGCCACTTCGAGAGGTCGGGCGGATCGAGTCGCGCCGGCCCGCTGCCGTCGAGGACGAAGTGCGCGTGGCGTGTGGCGGCGCAATTAGGGATCATCGCGACGGGCAGGCTCGCCGCGTGCGTCGGATAATCCTTGATCTTCACGTCGAGCACCGTCGACAAACCGCCCAAACCTTGCGCGCCGATACCCAGCGCGTTCACCTTCTCGTACAGCTCGAGCCGCAGCTCTTCGATCCTATTCGATGGTCCGCGCGCCTTGAGCTCATGGATGTCGATCGGTTCCATGAGCGCTTCCTTCGCGAGCACCATCGCCTTCTCGGCACTGCCGCCGATGCCGATCCCGAGCATCCCGGGCGGGCACCAGCCGGCACCCATCGTGGGTACCGTCTTCAACACCCAGTCCACGATCGAATCCGACGGATTCAACATCGTGAACTTCGATTTGTTCTCCGAGCCGCCGCCTTTCGCGGCGATCTTCACTTCCACTTCATCGCCGGGAACGATCTCGTAGTGCACGACCGCGGGCGTGTTATCGCCTGTATTCTTCCGTTTGCCGGCCGGATCGCTCAGGATCGAGGCGCGCAGCTTATTATCCGGATCGAGATACGCTTTCCGGACGCCTTCATTGACCATGTCCTCGACCGGCATCGTCGCGTCCCAGCGTACGTTCATGCCGATCTTCAAAAACACCACGACGATCCCTGTATCCTGGCAGATGGGCCGATGTCCTTCGGCACACATCTTCGAATTCGTCAGGATTTGCGCAATTGCATCACGCGCCGCCGGCGACTCCTCCACCTTGTACGCCTCGCCCAGCGCGGTGATGTAATCCACCGGGTGGTAGTACGAGATGTACTGCAGAGCATCGGCGATGCTTCGAATAAAATCGTCCTGTTTGATCGCGGTCATCGTCATGGCCGTTCGTTGTCCGTACTGGACGGCGTGCGCAGGGAGCGCGCAGTCAAATCAACGGCTGACGGCAGATGGTTCGTAATAGACTCCTGCTCCTACTCCACCACTTTAGCGACGACGCCGGCACCGACGGTGCGGCCACCCTCGCGAATCGCAAAGCGTAAGCCCTGCTCCATCGCAATCGGGGCAATCAGCGAGACAACCACTTTGATGTTGTCCCCGGGCATCACCATCTCGGTGCCCTTCGGAAGCTCGACGCTGCCGGTGACGTCGGTGGTCCGGAAATAGAACTGCGGCCGATAACCGTTGAAGAATGGCGTATGCCGCCCGCCCTCTTCTTTGGTGAGCACGTACACTTCGGCC
>JBJMVQ010000007.1:0-40982 GCA_045810625.1 Sulfurifustis sp. | reverse complement strand
TCGCCCGGGGACAACCCGTGGGCCGCGCTGCCCAGCCGCGAGCTGGCCGAGCGCGGCCACGTCCCGCGCCCCGACCCAGAGGCGCCCGGCCAGTTCGCCTGGGGCCGGCTCGGCCTCATCGGCGAGCGCCTCGACGCCGCCGGCTTCGCGGAGTACGAGGTCGACGTCGTCGACTTCCTCCAGCGCTTCGAGTCCTTCGACGACTGGATCGCAACGCAGCGCGCGCTCGGGAGCCGGCTGCGCGACGCCCTCGACGACCTCGACCCGGCCGAGCGCGACGACGTGATCGCCGCGGTCCGGGAGCAGGCGCTGCCGTTCGCGCAGGACGACGGGTCGCTGCTCTTCCCGGCCCGCACGTGGGTCGCCTGGGCGTCGTCCTAGTAGCCTGGCGCGCCGTGTTCTACGACGACGACGCAGACCTCTCCCTCCTCGACGGCAAGACCGTCGCGATCATCGGCTTCGGCTCGCAGGGCCACGCCCACGCGCTGAACCTCAAGGACTCCGGCGTCGCCGTGGTCGTCGGCCTGCGCGAGGGCTCCTCGTCGGCCGACGCGGCGCGCGAGGCGGGGCTCGAGGTCCTGCCCGTCGCCGAGGCGGCGTCGCGCGGGGACATCGTGATGGTCCTCGTGCCCGACGAGCTGCACCACGACGTCTACGAGAACGAGGTCAGCGACGGGATCGCCGACGGCAACACGCTCCTGTTCGGCCACGGCTTCTCGGTGCACTACGGCGAGGTCGAGCCGCCGCCGGGCGTCGACGTCGGGCTCGTCGCGCCGAAGGGGCCGGGTCACCTCGTGCGCAGGCAGTACCTCGAGGGCAGCGGCGTGCCGTGCCTCATCGCGGTCGCCCAGGACGCGAGCGGCAACGCGAAGGACGTCGCGCTCGCGTACGCGAAGGGGATCGGCGGCACCCGCGGCGGCGTGATCGAGACGACGTTCAAGGACGAGACGGAGACCGACCTGTTCGGCGAGCAGGCCGTCCTGTGCGGCGGCGCGTCGGAGCTCGTCCAGGCCGGCTTCGAGACGCTCGTCGAGGCGGGCTACTCGCCGGAGATGGCGTACTTCGAGTGCCTGCACGAGCTCAAGCTCATCGTCGACCTCATGTATGAGGGCGGTATCGCCAACATGCGCTACTCGATTTCGAACACCGCGGAGTACGGCGACTACACCCGCGGTCCGCGCGTCGTGAACGAGCAGACCAAGGCCGAGATGAAGAAGATCCTGAAGGAGATCCAGTCGGGCCAGTTCGCGCGCGAGTGGATGGCCGAAAACGAAGCGGGCGCCAAGCGCTTCCTCGAAATGCGTGCGAAAGGGGCGAAGCACCCGATCGAAGAGGTGGGCGCGCGCCTGCGCGACATGATGCCCTGGATCAAGGCCAACCGCGTCGTTGATCGAACCAAGAACTGATCGCACGATTCCCGGCGGCCTGTCGGCTCGCCGGAGCGCCCGTCTCGATGGCTAACGCAAACCGTCACCCGTTGTTCGCTCGCGAGGGCTGGACGCACATCGGTATCGCCGGCGGCGTGGCGGCCGTCGTCCACGTGTTCGCCGGCGCCCTTGTCGCCGCGCCGTTTTGGGCCGCGTTCGCGTTCGTGCTCAATTTCTTTCGCGATCCGGCGCGCACCGTTCCGACCGATCCGAAAGCGATCGTTTGCCCGGCCGACGGCCGGATCGTGGCACTCGGCGAAATCGACGACCCTTACCTCAAGCGGCGGTCGCTGCGCATCAGTATCTTCATGAATGTCTTCAATGTGCACTCGAACCGGATCCCGGTCGCGGGGCAGGTGCGGCAGGTGTGGTATCACCAGGGCAAATTCCTGAACGCCGCCCTCGATAAGGCAGCCGAATCGAACGAGCGGAACGCCGTTTCCATCCGTACCGACCGGGGGCCGGACGTAGTGGTGGTTCAGGTTGCCGGTCTCATTGCGCGGCGTATACTCTCTTATGTCCAGCCGAATGAGCGCGTCGAGCAAGGGCAGCGTTACGGTTTCATCCGCTTCGGCTCGCGCGTAGACGTCTACTTGCCGATCGAAGCGCGCCCACGCGTGGCGCTCGGCGACCGGGTCAAAGGAGGATCCGACGTCATTGCGGAATTCCCGTCGTAGCTGACCAGGCTGCGGAATGGCGGGAGGACGTTCCATCGTATTCGACAGATTTACGACGGAGGTCGTTTGATGAAGCGTCACCGACTGCACCCTGAGAATGCCGCGGGCGACCTGACCCACGAACATCAGCGGCCGAAGGGCATCTACGTTCTGCCGAGCCTGTTCACCACCGCGAGCCTGTTCGCCGGCTTTTATGCCATCGTGCAGGCGATGAACGGAAATTTCGATCACGCCCCGCTCGCGATTTTCATCGCCATGCTGCTCGACGCCCTCGACGGCCGCGTCGCACGCCTTACGCACACCGAAAGCGAGTTCGGTTTTCACTACGACAGCCTGGTCGACATGGTTTCCTTCGGTCTTGCGCCGGCGCTCGTGATGTACGAGTGGGCGCTCGCCGGCATGGGTAAGCTCGGCTGGCTCGCCGCGTTCATCTACGCGGCCGGCGCCGGCCTGCGCCTCGCGCGTTTCAACACGCAGGCAGGCCTCGCGATCAGCGACAAGCGGTACTTCCGCGGATTACCGAGCCCCTCGGGTGCGGGTCTGGTCGCGGGCTTCGTGTGGGTGCTCTACAACACCGGTATCCCCGGCCGCGATATCAGCATCCTGGCGCTGCTCATCACCGTGCTCGGCGGTGTGTTGATGGTCAGCAACATCCGCTACCGAAGCTTCAAGGATCTCGACCTGCGCGGACGCGTGCCGTTCGTGACAATTCTCGCCGTGCCGCTGGTTTTCGTGCTCATCTTTATCGACCCGCCGCAGGTGCTGTTTGCGATATTCCTCGGCTACGGCCTGTCCGGGCCCGCGGCCGTCGTGGTTCGACTCCTGCAGCACCCGGCCGAGCCGCGTCCGGAGGATAAGTCGACGCGCGCATAGCCGGGGTTCAATTTCTCCGGTGGTTGATTTATAGTCTGCCCATGGGTCGCATCACTCCGGTCTTTTCCTTCTCGTCGGTCTACGCACCGACCGCGTCCCTTCTGCTGCTTCCTCTGCTGCTGCGCCGCTAGGCGCAAACATCGATTCCTGGCGAGGAAACAATACGCACCCAAGTACCGAACCCCGACGATCTCTCAGCAGATCGTGTCCATCGTTCAAGCAGAGACGAAGCCATGAAAGACCAGTTGATAGTTTTCGATACGACGTTGCGCGACGGCGAGCAAAGCCCGGGCGCATCGATGACGCGCGAAGAGAAAGTGCGCATTGCCAAAGTGCTCGAGCGCATGCGCGTCGATGTGATCGAGGCAGGTTTCCCCGCGGCGAGTAACGGCGACTTTGAATCGGTGCAGGCGGTCGCGCGCGCGGTCACGGAAAGCACCGTGTGTGGGCTCGCACGAACCACGGAGGCCGACATCGAACGCGCCGCGGAGGCAATCCGCCCGGCGCAGCGCGGACGCATCCATACGTTCATCGCCACATCGCCGATCCATATGGAAAACAAATTGCGGCTCACGCCCGATGAAGTCCTGGAGCGTGCGGTCTGGGCGGTGAAGCGGGCGCGCAATTTTACCGACGACGTCGAATTTTCGCCGGAAGACGCCGGCCGATCGGAAATCGATTTTCTCTGCCGCGTGCTCGAGGCGGTGATTCGCGTCGGCGCGCGTACGGTGAACATTCCCGACACTGTCGGCTATACGCTCCCGCAGCAGTTCGGCGCCTTGATTCAGGCGCTGCGCGAACGCGTGCCGAACTCGGACCAGGCGGTCTTCTCGGTGCACTGCCACAACGATCTCGGCCTCGCGGTGGCCAATTCGCTATCCGCGGTCTTGAACGGCGCGCGTCAGGTGGAGTGCACCATCAACGGTCTTGGCGAGCGCGCGGGCAACGCCTCGCTCGAGGAGATCGTGATGGCGGTGCGCACGCGGCGCGATGTGTTCTCGTGCGATTCGCGCATCGACACGACGCAGATCGTTCCGGCGTCGCGCCTTGTTTCCAACATCACTGGTTTTCCGGTGCAGCCGAACAAGGCGATTGTCGGCGCCAACGCGTTCGCGCACGAATCGGGCATTCACCAGGACGGCGTCATCAAGAAGCGCGAGACATACGAAATCATGCGCGCCGAGGATGTCGGCTGGACGGCGAACCGGATGGTGCTTGGCAAGCATTCCGGCCGCAACGCGTTTCGTCAACGGCTGAAGGAGTTGGGGATCGAGTTCACGTCGAACTTCGAATTCAACTCGGCGTTCGAGCGCTTCAAGGAGCTCGCCGACAAGAAGCACGACATCTTCGACGAAGATTTGCAGGCGCTCGTCACGGAAGAGGGGATCGAGCACGATAACGAGCATTTTCGCCTCGGCTTCCTCAAGGTTTGCTCGCAGACCGGAACTATCCCCGAGGCCGAAATCACGGTCATCGTCGACGGTGTGGAGCGTGCAGTGCGCGCGTCGGGCAGCGGGCCGGTCGACGCCTCGTTCAAAGCCATCGAGAGCGTGGCGCAGAGCGGCGCGCAGCTACAGCTTTATTCGGTAAACAACATCACCAGCGGCACCGACTCGCAGGGTGAAGTGACGGTGCGGCTCGAGAAGGGAGGGCGCATCGTCAATGGTCACGGGGCGGATACCGATATCGTGATAGCGTCCGCGAGAGCCTATTTGAACGCGCTCAACAAGCTGCTTGCGCCGGTGGTGCGTACGCATCCGCAAGCGGAGCAGCCGGTGTGATGCGGGACCGTCCGTTCTGCGGAAGGTCGGGCTCGACCCGTACCGGGGCCCGACCGCATCGGTTCTACTTTCGCCCGCCTTCCGGTTTGGTGGCTTCGTGGATTTTTTCGCGCGCGCCTTCCGCGAGATGCTCGGCTTTGTCTTTGAGCGTTTCCGCAAAGCTCCGGTGGGCGAACGGGTTACTCAAGAGCGGGGCGCCTCTGCCGTAGTTCATGCCGAGTAAGAAGGCGATGAAGCCACCGACAATCAGACCGACCAGGAAACTTTTCAGCCGCGTGGCCATGCACGATCTCCCTGCGGATAATATTTAAATGAAGCATAGCGGCGTCGCACCAGTTCGCAACGCACTCGTTCCACGCTCGGTATACCGCCAATTGGGGTGGGTTTTCCGGAATGACGAACCTGCTATTGTAGGCTTATGCGATCGTCCGAAACCGTCAGAAAGGCTTACCTGCAAGCGATGGGGGTGACGCTCTGGCGGCCGCGAGCCCAGTCGGCCACGGCGAAGCCGGATGATTTTTCGCCGCAACCCGCGCTGAGCGCAGAGCAGTCGGTCGCGACACCCTTGACGACGATATCCGCTCCGGCGGCGATGGACTGGGAAGCGCTCCAATCCGCGGTGAGCACGTGCAAGCGTTGCGAGCTTCACGCAACGCGTACCCAAACCGTGTTCGGCGTCGGGAATCGTTCAGCGCAATGGCTTTTCGTCGGCGAGGCGCCAGGCGCGGACGAAGATCGGCAGGGCGAGCCGTTCGTCGGGCGTGCCGGACAATTGCTGAATGCGATGCTCGAAGCGATCGGGCTCAGGCGCGAAGAGGTGTACATCGCGAACGTCTTGAAGTGCCGGCCGCCGGGAAATCGCGATCCACAGCCGAAAGAAGTCGAGTGCTGCGAGCCGTTTCTCGTGCGCCAGATCGAACTGATCCGCCCGCGCCTGATCGTCGCACTCGGCCGTCACGCCGCACACAGCCTGCTCAAGACCGAAGTGCCGCTGTCGCGGCTGCGCGGTCAGCGGCATTCCTATCGCGGTACGCCGCTGATCGTGACGTTCCACCCGGCGTATCTGCTGCGCACGCCGGGGGATAAGCGCCGCGCGTGGGAGGATTTGTGTCTCGCACGTACCATCATCGAGTCCGCCGCGTGAGCGCCGCCGTTGTCTCACCGGACCGGCCGCGGCTCCGGCCGATGCGCGATACCGATCTCAACGCGGTGTTGGATGTCGAGCGCGCCGCGTACGAATTTCCCTGGACCCGCTCGATCTTCCGCGATTGTCTGCGGATCGGTTACTACTGTTTCGTTTACGAAGCACCGACGGGGCTCGCCGGCCACGGGATCATGTCGATCGGCGCCGACGAGTGCCACCTGTTGAACATCTGCGTGCATCCGGAGTATCAGCACCGCGGCCTCGGTCGTGCGCTGGTGAAATTTCTGCTGGCGATGGCCGAGCGCAAGGGCGCGCAAATCGCGTTGCTCGAAGTGCGGGTTTCCAACGCGACCGCCTATCGCCTCTACACGCAGCTCGGTTTCGACGAAATCGGAATCCGCAAGGATTATTACCCCGCCCGTTACGGTCGCGAGGACGCCATTATTCTCGCGCGCGATTTGACCCTCGACCGTTCGCCGCGCGGAAACGATCGGATCCGCCGCTAGACCCGCGACGTTCGCACGTTCCTAGCGCACGTTTTCCCTCCCTTAGTCGGTAAGGAAATAAGCCCTCGACGGCCGTTCGGGCCGCAACACAACCTTATCGCAGCCACCCGGTCGAACCTGAATCCGAGGAGCCGCGAATGAAACTCACCAAGAGGCTGCGACGCTACGCCGACGTATTTTTTCTGACCGAGCTGTTGCGAGGGCTTGCGGTCACGAGCCGGCATCTGTTCGTCCGCAAAGTCACCGTGCAGTATCCGGACGAGAAGACTCCGTACTCGCCGCGCTTTCGCGGACTGCATGCGCTTCGTCGTTATCCGAACGGCGAAGAGCGCTGTATCGCCTGCAAGCTTTGCGAAGCTGTTTGTCCCGCGGTTTGCATCACCATCGACTCCTACGAACGTCCGGATGGCACGCGTCGTACGAGCCTGTACGACATCGATTTGTTCAAATGCATTTACTGCGGTTTTTGCGAAGAGGCGTGCCCAGTCGACGCTATCGTGCTCACACGGATTTATGAGTTTCATTACGAAAAACGCGGCGACGAGGTCATTCACAAGCAGCAGTTGCTCGAGATCGGCGATCGCCTGGAACGGCAGATCGCCGCCGATCGAGCGCAAGATGCGCCTTACCGCTGATCGCGCAGTTTTGCGCGTTTAATGCAGCGACGCTTTGCGCATTCGCGGTGTGGTGAGTCGAGTGCTGCGGGAAAGACGCGGATTATCGAGGTCGGAGCGGACGGAACGGGTGCGGTTGATTTCGCGGCCGATGTGTATTCCAAGAGCCAGCAAGCCGAGGGCAAGAGCGAATCGATAAAGCATGAAAGCTAGTCCCCGTAGTTAAACCACGGTCATTCTTCCATATTTTTTTTCTGCTTGCCCGTTTTTTTGCGTTACTGTATAAATATACAGTACTCACGATTTTCGGATTTCATGGTGCCGCTCACACCTCGCCAAGCAGAAATACTCGCGTTGCTGCGCACGTTCGCCGAGCGCAACGGCCGGCCGCCGACGCGTGCGGAGCTCGCACGCGAGCTCGGGTTCAGCTCGCCGAACGCGGCCGAAGAACATCTGCGCGCGCTCGCGCGCAAGGGCGCAATCGATCTCATTCCCGGCGCCGCGCGCGGTATTCAACTGAAGGAAGAAGGGCTACCGGTCGTCGGCCGCGTCGCTGCGGGCAATCCGATTCTTGCGGCGGAGAACATCGAGACGCACGTGCGCCTCGACGCGCGCTGGTTCCGCCCGCGCGCGGATTACCTGCTGCGCGTCAAGGGCATGAGTATGCGCGATGCGGGTATTCTCGACGGCGATCTGCTCGCGGTGCATCGCACGCCATCGGCCGATAACGGCCAGATCATCGTCGCGCGTCTGTCGGACGAAGTGACCGTCAAACGGCTGCAGCGTCGCGCCAATCGGATTCGCCTGCTGCCCGCCAATCCGGATTTCGAACCAATTGAAGTCGATCCACGGCGCGATGCTTTCGCGATCGAAGGCATCGGCGTCGGGGTACTTCGTAATGGCATTGCAAGATGAAACTGCAGCAGTTGTTGCAGCGTCCGGATGTGTGGCGCGGAAATCAGGCGCCGCCGGTGCCCGGTATCCCGACCGGTTTCCCGGCGCTCGATCGTTTATTGCCGGGCGGCGGTTGGCCAGCCGGTGCGCTCACCGAAATTCATCTGCCGTACGCAGGCATCGGCGAGCTGCGCTTGTTGTTGCCGGCGCTCGCGGCGCTGAGCCGCGGCGAGCGTTGGATCGTTTTCGTCGCCTCGCCGTACATCCCGTTCGCGCCGGCGCTCTCAGCGGCGGGTTTCGTGCTGGCGCGCATGCTGCAAGTGCAACCGGAATCGTCCGCCAATGCTTTGTGGTCGGTCGAGAGCTGTTTGCGCTCGGGTGCGTGCGCCGCCGTGATCGCGTGGACCGACGGTGTCACGGCAGCGGAGCTGCGGCGCTGGCAATTGGCGGCGGAAGCGGGGCAGACCTGGGGCGTTTGGTTTCAGCGCCGGCACGTTCCCGGTTCGCCCGCAAGCCTGCGGCTCGAGCTTGCGCCGGCGTCGGGCAATGCGCTCATGCTGAATATTTTGAAGCGCCGGGGCGGTTGGCCGATCGGCCCGGTGCGGGTGGAGATGGATCATGCTTTGGCTAGCGGTACACCTGCCGGACTTTTCGCTCGAGATAGCGAGCCGCGGCGCGCCTGAGCCGAAGCCGCTCGTTATTACCGAGGGCCAGGGGCGCGAGGAGCGCGTGATCGCAGCGAACATACAGGCGCGCGATTGTGGCGTGAGCGTGGGTATGCGCGTGAGCGAAGCGCACGCGCTCGTACTCGATCTCACCGTCCGGCCGCGCGATCGGATTGTCGAACAAGAAGCGCTCGCGCGTCTCGCCGCCTGGTGCGGCCGCTATACGTCGATGGTGAATCTGGCGGCGCCCGACGCGCTGCTGCTCGAAGTCGGCGGCAGCCGTAAGCTGTACGGCGGTATCGCCTGCCTGACCGAGCAGCTGCGTGCCGGCTTGCAGGATCTCGGCTACGGTGTGCGCCTTGCGATCGCGCCGACACCGCTCGCAGCACTTTGGCTCGCACACGTCGGACGGGAAACGATGATCACCGATCATTCCGCGCTCTTCGGTGCCCTTTCCGGCCTGCCGCTCGAATGTATCGGTCTCGACGCCGACGGCGAGCGGCTGCTCAAAGGGCTTGGTCTCGAAACCGTGGTCGATTGTTTACGTCTCCCGCGCGACGGTATCGCGCGCCGCGTTGGTCCGGAAATTCTCGAACGGCTCGACCGCGCGCTCGGACGGTTGCCCGATCCGCGCGGGGCGTTCGTGCCGCCGGCGCGGTTTCGCGCGCGTCTCGGGCTGCCCGCACCGGTCGCGACGCGCGAAGCGTTGTTATTTCCGCTGCACCGGTTGCTCCTCGAACTTGCCGGCTTTCTCGCGACGCGCGCCGCGGGGGCGGCCGAGCTTGCCATCACGCTGCATTCGACGCGCGTTGCCGCCACGCATGTCACGCTCAAGCTGACGGCGCCTTCGCGCGACGCGGAGCACCTGACGGCGCTCGTGCGCGAGCGTCTCGAACGGCTCACGCTCGCCGCGCCGGTCGAGGAAGTGATCCTCGAAGTCGACACGATGCTCGCGCTCGCGCCGCAGCCGTCGGATTTTTTCGCGCGGACCACGCCGCCCGATACGGCGCGGGCGCAGATCGTCGAACGGCTGCAGGCGCGGCTCGGGCGGGAGGCGGTGCGCGGCATCGAATCGGTTCCAGAGCATCGGCCCGAGCGCGCCTGGAGGGAAGTCGAACCGGGTGCGCCGGTTTCGCGCGATGCCGTTTCCGCATCGGAGCGTCGCTGGCCGTTGTGGTTGCTGCCTGCGCCGCTGCCGATCGAAACACGCGGCGCGCAGCCGTATTACGACGGAGCGCTCGCGCTCGAGCCGGAGCGCGAGCGCATCGAGAGCGGCTGGTGGGACGACGCCGAAGTCGCGCGCGATTACTTCATCGCACGCGATCCGCACGGCCGGCGCCTCTGGGTGTTTCGCGAGCTCACAACGGCGCAATGGTTCGTGCACGGTGTTTTTGGTTAGCCGTTAAGGAAAGTTTGATCAATATGATTCATTACCGCGGAGGACGCAGAGGGCGCGGAGGAAAATCAAATGAAATCTTCGCGCTTTCGTGGGCTACATAGAGCGGTCAGAACGTGTAGCCCGGATGGAGCGGCAGCGGAATCCGGGTCGTAAGAAGGCTGGTGTCTTCATGAGCCACATGAGAGCCACCAATGGACTTCGACGTATTGATCGACATCGTAGAGATTGAATCGTTCACATGCGTGGTCGTCGCGGCGACGCCGGAAAAAACCGGGTCGTGACGATGTATACAAGGCAGCAGCAGGTAGCCCGGATGGAGCGAAGCGGAATCCGGGACGTAAGAAGCGCAGATTAAGCGCTGTGCGGTTGCGTTACCGAGTGATCAGTGTCGAGGTTTTCGAAGCTGGGGATTGAATCGCTTCACGTATCAGCGGGTAACCGTGGTCGAAGCCGCGACGCCGGAGAAAACCGGGTCGTAGCGACGAACAGATGCTCACATACGTGAACGTCAAAGGAGCCTGAAGGCGGCGTCAGGAAGACGCCGGTCGAGCCGGCATATCGGCGAAGCGGAGACGAATGCTCTCCGCCGAGCGGGGCGCACAGAGGAGTGGTGCGCTTCGGACTTTGCGGCCGCGCAGGGAAGCGCGACCGCAAAGTCCCGCCGGGCGGCCTTTCATCGCGGCAAGGACGCCGATTGGATTTTTGAAAAAGTTCATCGACGAACTTTTTCGACTCGCCACCTCCCTGTGGCGCTTGGCGGGGTGTCGATCAACACTCTGCTGACGTTATTCGACGGAACGCAACGATCACCGATCGGATGGCGCGCAATCATGACGACCGCGGAACCACTGCCCGCTTACGCGGAGCTGCACGCGATTTCCAACTTCAGCTTCCTGCGCGGCGCCTCGCACCCGGAAGAGCTGGTCGATCGTGCGCACGCGCTTGGGCTTAGCGCGCTCGCGCTGACGGATGAATGCTCCGTCGCCGGTTGCGTGCGTGCACATTTGCAGGCGCACGGGCGCGGGCTCAAGCTGATTATCGGCTCGGAACTCGCGCTCGCGGACGGACCGCGCATCGTGCTGCTCGCGCCCGATCGGGCCGCTTACGGCGATCTGTCCGAGCTGATCACGCGCGGCCGGCGCAATGCGAAGAAGGGTGCTTACCACGTGACGCGCGCGGACGTCGCCGCGCTCGGCGGCCGCTGCCTGGTATTGTGGCTGCCCGATGAAGCGCCCGACACCGAGGCGCTCGGCTGGCTGCGCGCGACGTTTGCAGGGCGCGTGTGGATCGCCGTCGAGCTGCTTCTTTCCGGGCATGATCGCGCTCGGCTCGCACAGCTGCGCTCGCTCGGCGAGCGCTTCGGCGTTCCCTGCGTCGCGGCCGGCGATGTGCAGATGCACAAGCGCAGCCGCAAGCGCCTGCACGATGTGTTGACGGCGATCCGGCTCGGCACGACGGTACAAACCGCCGGGCATGCGCTGCTGCCGAACGGCGAACGCTGCCTGCGCACGCGCGCGACACTCGCGCGGCGCTATCCGCCGGAGTTGCTCGAAGAAACCGCGCGCATCGCGGAGCGCTGCACGTTTTCGCTCACGGAGCTGCGGTACGAATATCCCGACGAGATCGTGCCGGCCGGCGAGACGCTGTCGAGTTATCTGCGCCGGCTAACGGAGGAAGGCGCGAAGCGCCGCTGGCCGCAGGGCGTCGAGTCGCGCGTGCGCGATCTCATCGAGCGCGAGCTGGCGCTGATCGCCGAGCTTCAATACGAGCCGTTTTTTCTCACGGTTTACGACGTCGTGAAGTACGCGCGTGATCACGCCATCCTGTGTCAGGGCCGCGGCAGCGCGGCGAACTCCGTCGTCTGCTTTTGCCTCGGCATCACTGAAGTCGATCCGGCGAAGATCGATACGCTGTTCGAGCGATTCGTGTCGAAGGAGCGCAACGAACCGCCCGACATCGACGTCGATTTCGAGCACGAGCGGCGCGAAGAAGTGATCCAGTACATCTACGAAAAATACGGCCGTCACCGCGCGGCGCTCGCCGCCACCCTCATCACGTATCGGCTGCGCAGCGCCGTGCGCGACGTCGGCAAGGCGCTCGGGTTTTCTCTCGAGCAGGTGGATCGCCTCGCGAAAAATCTGCAGTGGTGGGACGACGCCTCCCCCTCTCCCTCACTCCCACTCCCGCAAGGGGAGAGGGAAGATCGCTCCGCGCATCCTGCGCTCTCGCGAAATTCGCACATCCCTGTGCAGCAGAGCCGAGGCGCGCTGCGCGCGCATTCCGTATTCTCGAAACGGCTCCGCGAAGCCGGATTCGATCCGGCGAACCCACGTCTGGTGCATCTGGTCGAGATGGTGCGCGCGATCCGTGGCTTCCCGCGGCATTTGTCGCAGCACGTCGGCGGCTTCGTCATCGCGCGCGATTCGCTCGCGCGGCTCGTGCCGATCGAGAACGCGGCGATGGCGGACCGGACCGTGATCCAGTGGGACAAGGACGACATCGACGCACTCGGCCTGCTCAAGGTCGATTGTCTCGCGCTCGGCATGCTGACCGCGATCCGCAAGGCGTTCGATCTGATCGAGGCGTGGGACGGACGCCGGCTCTCGATCGCGCGCGTCGTCGCCGACGAGGATGCCGCGGTGTACCGGATGATTTCCAAAGCCGACACGGTCGGTGTGTTCCAGATCGAGTCGCGCGCGCAAATGTCGATGCTCCCACGGCTCAAACCGGAACGTTTCTACGATCTCGTCATCGAGATCGCCATCGTCCGGCCGGGACCGATCCAGGGCAACATGGTGCATCCGTATCTGCGCCGCCGCGAAAAACGCGAGCCGGTTTCGTATCCGTCCGACGCGGTGCGCGATGTCCTGGAACGCACGCTCGGTGTGCCGATTTTCCAAGAGCAGGTGATCAAGCTCGCCATGGTCGCGGCGGGATTCAGCGGCGGCGAAGCGGACGGGCTGCGCCGTGCCATGGCGGCGTGGAGGCGCAAAGGCGGGCTCGAACCGTACGAGCAGCGTTTGATCGAAGGCATGCGCAAGAACGGCTACCCGGAACAGTTCGCACGCCGGATCTTCGAGCAGATAAAAGGCTTCGGCGAGTACGGCTTCCCCGAGTCGCATTCAGCGAGCTTTGCGCTGCTTGCGTACGCGTCCGCGTGGCTAAAGTATCACGAGCCCGCGGTCTTTCTCGCCGCGCTGCTCAACAGTCAGCCGATGGGGTTTTACGCGCCCGCGCAGCTGATCCAGGACGCCCGGCGCCACAAGGTCGAGGTGTATCCGGTCGATGTGCGTTACAGCGATTGGGATTGCACGCTCGAGTCACCGGACGCGGGCAGCAGTCGTGCTCCCTCCCTCTCCCTCCCCCGCGAGCGGGGGAGGGCTGAGGTGGGGACTGCGCGTTCGGCTGACGTGCCGGGACGCACGGAGACCGCTCTCGCAGATCCCTGTGCTACCGCGAAATTGGGGTTCCTGTCCGGCATCGCGGAAGACAGGACGTCGGAAGCGGTCCAGAGGGCTGCGATGGCGGCCCGGCGCTCGGTCGAGACTTCGAATCCGGTGTTCGGTTCCTCCTCTCGTCCCCTCCCCCGCGAGCGGGGGAGGGCTGGGGTGGGGGCGATGTGCTCAGATGGAGCCAAAGTTGTTTCGGATACGACGCCGAGTAAACAAAGGCCCGCCGTGCGCCTCGGGCTGCGTCACGTAAAAGGTTTGAGCCAAGCCGGAGCGGAGCGGATCATGAACGCGCGCCGCGACCACGTATTTACGGATGTCGCGGATCTCGTCCGCCGCTCTGCACTCGATCGACGCGACCGCGATGCGCTCGCGGCGGCCGGCGCGCTCAAGGGTCTCGCCGGCCATCGTCATCGCGCGCGTTGGGCGATCGCGGGCGTCGAGCCGACTCTACCATTGCTCGCGGACGTTTCCATTCCCGAGGCCATTCCGCTCCTGCGCGTGCCGACGCCGCTGCAAGACATCACCGCGGATTACGCGCAGCTCGGCTTTACGCTCGGACCGCATCCGTTCACGTTCCTGCGCAAGCGGCTCGCCGCGCGCGGTTACCTGGCGGCGAAAGACATCGTGCGGCTGCCGCACGGCCGATCCGCGCGCACGTCCGGCATCGTCGTGTGCCGCCAGCATCCCGGCTCGGCGAAGGGCGTGATTTTTCTCACGCTCGAAGACGAAACCGGCAACGTGAACGTCGTCGTCTGGCCGCAACTCGTCGAGCGCTATCGGCGCGTGCTGACACAGGCGCGGCTGATTCTCGTCGACGGCGAAGTACAGCGTGAAGGCGAAGTCATCCACGTCGTCGCGCGCCGGCTTCATGACCGCACGGCATTGCTCGGCGGCGTGGCGACGCGTTCGCGGGATTTTCAGTGAACCGAAAGGACACGAAATGCTCGTTGTGCTGACATCGACGATGCAAATCCTCCCCTCGGGTGCTTGAATACACTCACTCGTTTCAGGAAAATCGTTTAAACGGGTGGCCAATGTTCCCGAGGCATCGAACCGCGCAGCTCGATAGACGAATACCGAGACAGGGTTAACTTATATGGCCAAGAATTCAAAAATCGAATGGACTCATCACACGTTTAATCCCTGGTGGGGTTGTACGAAGATTTCCCCCGCCTGCGACAATTGTTACGCAGAATCGTGGGCGGTGCGACTCGGTCTTGATCTGTGGGGGGCGCGAAAATCACGTCGGTTTTTTAGTGAAGCACATTGGGAGGAGCCGCGCCGTTGGAATCAGGAAGCGGCCGAGGAAGGAATCCGTCGGCGCGTCTTCTGCGCTTCGATGGCGGACGTGTTCGAAAATCGACGAGAACTGAATTCGTGGCGCGACAAGCTGTGGACCCTTATACAAGAAACGCCCTGGTTAGATTGGCTGCTCCTAACGAAGCGACCTAGCCTTATCGGCCGATATGCACCTTGGGCTGACACTTGGCCGAAAAACGTGTGGTTGGGTACTACCGTGGAGTCGCAACGCATCGCAAAGCAGCGGCTCCCGAACCTTGTCGAGCATCCAGCAGTTGTTCGATTCATCTCGTGCGAACCTCTTCTCGGTGTACTTGATTTACGGCCTTGGCTCAGCTCGCTTAGCTGGGTAATCGCTGGAGGCGAGAGCGGCCCCCGCGCAAGACCGATGAATCCTGCATGGGTTAGAGAACTACGTGATCAATGTCTGTCCGCAGGCGTTCCGTTTCATTTCAAACAGTGGGGGCATTGGGTGCCTATAGAACTAGCTCGGGAATCTCCGCCGCGTAAGGTCGTTGATATTCGCGGGCAAGCCGGGCAGGTTCATCGTATGGTGGCTATTGGGAAGAAAGCGGCCGGGAGATCACTTGACGGCCACACGTGGGATGAAGTGCCCCAGCTCTCTGGTAGCTAGAACAAACATAGAGTAGACCTTCCCCCACCCTCATGGAAGACACGCCGTCAACAGTAGGCCCGTGGGCGAAAGAAAAGCTGGAGTGCTTACGAAAGTACCTCGAGGCGTACACGACCATCATGGCGAAACAAACGTCATGGTGCGACGGCTTTGTGTTCGTAGACGCGTTTGCTGGGCCCGGTCATCATCTTGTTCGGCAAGCAGCGAAAAATCATGACTCGCAACTGTTCCTCGCCGAACTTACTGACTATCAAGCTGCGGACAGCGGTCAAAAAGAATACATTGACGGTTCACCGCGTATCGCCTTAAACGTTAAGCGGCCATTCACAAAATATTACTTTACAGAACTTGATCCGGCGCGTTTGCAGTTTTTGCGATCCCTAAAGGGTGAATTCGAAGGCAAACGGAATATCGAGGTTCTTCCTGTCGATTGCAACAACTTCCTCGTAAAGCAATTCATTCCTCGATACAACTGGCGGAAGTGGCGGGCCGTCGTTTTTCTGGACCCATTCGGGAAACAAGTGCCTTGGGCCACGATAGAGCAGCTGAGTAAGACCGGCGCGGTGGAGATATTTTTGAATCTACCCGTATGGATGGCGATTCAACGCTTTCTGAAGCGTCACGGCGAATTTAACGACTCGGAGCGTCACGCGCTCGATGTTTATTTTGGGACCAAGGAGTGGGCGACGGTTTTCTATACGAATATCAGCCAACAGAATCTATTCGGCGATGGTATCAGCAGACTAAAGAGCAAAGTTTCCAATTCTGGTCCGTTGCTTGTGCGCTGGTATCGATCTCGCCTAAAACAGCTTTTTGCCCATGTCTCTTCGGCGCGACTGATCAAAAGCGCTCGCGGGCGCAATCTCTATTGCCTGATCCATGCTGCGCACAATCCGAAAGGGGGAAAGATCGCCAACGCGATTCTCCGTCAGGGAGAAGTTATCGAATAGTCTGAATCGGCTAGTACGGCATTACGATTCTGTGGCCGCGAGTACGGGTGAGTAAGGCTTTGTCTGTAAAGTGCCACATACTTGTGTTTCCAAATGGTGCCATATAGCGGCGTCGCTTGGCTGCGGAACCGCATGCGAAGCTATACTTCAGAACTTGGCTTAAGAAATACACCCCGCAGGAGCTACGGAATGGCGAAACGCGAGCTATCGAGTGACGTGAATTCGAGCGCACCGCGCTCGACAAAACGGCGCGAGTTTTTACGCCAAGGGACCGCGCTTGCCGGCGCGGCCCTCGTACCGGCCACACTGGCGCGCGCGCAAGGCGAGAACGTGCCGCCGGCCGTACCCGAGTGGACCCGACGCCAAGGGCGGCCGATCGTCTCGCCGCCGTACGGGCTTCCTTCGAAGTACGAGGCGAACGTCATTCGCCGGCCGACCGATCTGACGCCGACGAACCTTTCGTCCTGGAGCTTTACGCCGCTGCAAAATCTGCAAGGCATCATCACGCCGAGCGGTCTGGTTTTCGAGCGTCATCATGCGGGCGTGCCGGATATCGATCCCGAACAGCATCGTCTGATGGTGCATGGTCTGGTCGAGCGGCCGCTTATTTTTACGATGAACGATCTTGTCCGCTTTCCGTCGGTCTCGCGCATCCATTTTCTCGAGTGCTCGGGCAACACGCTCACGGAATGGAAGAAACCGACGGGCAAGACCGCGCAAGTCACTCACGGGCTCCTTAGCTGCTGCGAGTGGACGGGCGTGCCGCTCGCGACCATTCTCGATGAAGTGGGCGTTAAACCCGAAGCGACATGGGTAATGGCCGAAGGCGCCGACGCGGCGGCGATGAATCGCAGCATTCCGCTCCAGAAATGTCTCGACGATGCGCTGCTCGTCTACGCGCAAAATGGCGAGATGCTTCGGCCCGAGCAAGGCTACCCGTTGCGGCTGCTGCTTCCGGGGTTCGAGGGCAACATGAATATCAAATGGCTGCGTCGGCTCGAAGTGGGTACACGGCCGTGGATGTCGCGCGAAGAAACGTCAAAGTACACCGACTTGATGCCGAACGGTAAGGCGCGTGAGCTCACGTTCGTCATGGAAGCAAAATCGGTGATTACGTTTCCTTCCGGCGGCCAGCAGCTGCGCGACAAAGGGTTTTACGAAATCTCCGGCCTCGCATGGTCGGGGAACGGCGCGATTCGGCGCGTCGATGTTTCAACCGACGGCGGGCGCACCTGGCAGATGGCGCGGCTCGAGGAGCCGGTACTTTCAAAAGCGCTTACGCGCTTTCGATTGCCGTGGCGTTGGGACGGGAGCCCAGCGATGTTGCAAAGCCGTGCGATCGACACGAGCGGTTACGTGCAACCAACGCTGAAGCAACTCACGGCGGTTCGCGGCACGAACTCGGTCTACCATCACAACGGGATTCAAAGCTGGGGCGTGGCCGGCAACGGCGAGGTGAGCAATGTGCACGCGTAATCGCTTGCTGGTCGCTGCGCTTTTGTGCGCGTTGCCGTCGCTGGCGGGCGCGGAACGCTACGGATTCGGCCGTGCGGTGAGCGAAAAAGAAACGGCGGGCTGGGACATCGACGTCACGCCCGACGGATCCGGACTCCCGCCGGGACGCGGAACCGTCGCCGAAGGTGCGAAAATCTACGGCGAACGATGCGCGAGCTGCCATGGCGACAAAGGCCAAGGCAAACCGATGGATCGCCTGGTGGGTGGCAACGGGACGCTCGCGACCGATCAGCCGGTGAAGACCGTCGGCAGCTACTGGCCGTACGCAACGACGCTGTACGATTACATCCATCGGGCGATGCCGTTCAACGAGCCGCAGTCATTGACGCCGAATCAAGTTTACGCGGTGGTTGCGTATGTGTTGCGCCTCAATGGAATCGTGGACGACAACGCGGTAATGGATGCGAAGACGCTACCGAAGGTGCGCATGCCGAACGCGGACGGATTCGTCGGGCCCGATCCAAGGCCCGACGCGCACAATATTGCGTGCAAGCAAAACTGCCGTTAGCTCGAATGGGGCTAAACCGTCGAGGACGCAAAGCGCTGCACGTTCTTTCCTTTGCATTCTCGGTCCTCGATGGTGAGCATTAACGCCTCGTGCGGCGACGGAATAGCACTACGTGGACCGCTTCGATATCCCTTCCTCTGCGTCCTTCGCGTTCTCTGCGGTTCAAGGTAGCTTAGGGAAACTCTGAATATTCGTTATTGACCGCAAAGGACGCGGAGGACGCAAAAGAAAATATTTTAAAGAACAAGAAAACGTACCTGGCGTCCTTCGCGGTTAGACAATAAATTCAGACCTTCCTTAGTATCCTGGCGGCACTTGATATCCGCCGACCACTTCAGCCAGCCGCTTCGCGAAATCGATCGTCGTGAGATCTTCGAGATACGGCCCGGCGATCTGAATGCCGACGGGCAGTCCGTCGGCGAATCCAATCGGCGCGGTCGTGGCGGGCAGATACGCCATGCCGACGATACCGATCCAGGCGAGTTGTTCCCAATACCAGCGGGGCGCGCCGTTTACGGTGATGGTGCGGGCGAGCATGTCGGCGCTGTGATCGTGCGGAATCGCGGGCGTTTGGATGACGGGCATCAGCAGCACGTCATACTTTTCGAAGAACGCGCCCCAGGCGGCGCGATAGCGTTCACGCGCTTCGTTCGCGCGCAGCCACTCGCGATGTCGCATCGTGCGTGCACGCGCGTGCCGTGCGACGACGCCGGTATCCTCGGGCGCCGCCTTCTCGGCTATTTCGCGAAACCGGTCGAATGTCTGTTGCGGTATCCCGCCCGAGCCTGCCGCCCATAAAAGGTCGAAGTACGTCCGAACCGCGTCGCGCATCGCGAATGCCGGCCGCGCTTTTTCATCGACGCGCGCGCCCGCCGCGCGAAGCGCGTCGATCGTCTTCCGCAATGTTGCAGCGACGGCGCGATCGATCGGAAACTCCGGATCGTCGAGCCATGCGGCGATCCGATAATCGGCGAGGCGCGTGCGGCGCGGTGGAGGCAGCGCGAGGCGCCACGCGATCGCGCGATCGGGCAGCGGGCCCGCGAGAATCGAGAGCGTCAGCTCGAGATCCTCGGCGCTGCGCGCCAGCGGACCGGCGACCGTGATATCGCCGGTCGAGAGCGTGCCCGGTGGGCCGGGAATGCTGCCGCGTTTGGGAATGACGTCGAAAGTCGCCTTGTGCCCGTATATGCCGCAACAGTGCGCGGGAGTTCGGATCGACCCGCCGAGATCGCTTCCGAGCTCGAATGCCGTCAGACCCGCGGCAACCGCGGCAGCCGCGCCGCCCGAGGAGCCGCCCGACGTGTGCGCGAGATTCCAGGGGTTGCGGGTCACGCCGAAGAGGTCGTTGTAGGTCTGCACGTCGGCGCCAAACGCCGGCGTGTTCGTCTTGCCGAAGACGACGGCGCCGGCGTCGACGAGCCGCTGCACGGCGACCGCGTTCTGCGTCGGCACATGTTCGGCGTATTGCTTGGTGCCCGCCGTCGTTCTCAATCCTTCGGTTTCGAAGAGGTCTTTGATCGTGATCGGCAAGCCGTGCAACGGGCCTTGGAATTCACCGCGCACCGCGGCGGCGTCGAGCGCATCCGCGCGCCGGCGGGCGCCTTCGAGGTCGAGCGAGACCACGGCATTGAGATCCGGGTTAAAGCGCTCGACGCGCTTGATGTAGTGCTCGAGCAGCTCACGCGAACCGATGGCGCGGCGCCGCAGGGCAGCCGCGAGGGCGCCGGCGGACGAGAAGGCGATGTCGTTCATGGGAAGCACTCTTGGTTTTCCGTCATTTTGCATGGAGCCCGCCCCGCCGGAAAGCGCGAGGCGCGGCGGCGGTGCGCGTCGCTGAGCAGCGCCGGGGTGGACCCCGGGCGCGTCCACCTGTTCATCGGTCCTTGCCGTATTCCCGTCGGTCCTCAGCTCCTTTCCCTAGACCCGCTAGAAGCAACTAGCTAAATTGCCTAGTGCGCTCGGGTAAGGACCTGAGCGCGAGGAATAACGAAGAAGCAAGCGGGGGGGTGGTGGCCGGCCGACGCCGGGTTTTTGCAACGGAGCCAACGGTTCGAGTGCGGGTTTTCGACCGGCGGCCGATCGAGAGGATTACCCGTTTGCTGAAAAAGTGCATTCGCTTGCTGTTGGGTCTTGCCCTGGTTCTGCCTGTGCTCGCGCGCGCCGACGCAGTCGATCTCAGCCAACCGCTCCCCGAAGACTCCACCATTCAGTACCGCACGCTCCCGAACGGGATGCGCTACTGGCTGCGTCCGAACACCGGGCCGAGCGGGAAGATCACCCTGTGGCTGCGTGTCGGATCGGGCTCGCTCAACGAAGACGACGATCAGCGCGGGCTCGCGCACTTGCTCGAGCATCTCGCGTTCAACGGCAGCGCGAATTTCCCCGCGGGAACGCTGGTCAAGCGTTTCGAAGCGGCCGGACTCACCTTCGGCGCGCATCAGAACGCGACCACGAGCTTCATCGATACGAATTACAAGCTCACGATCCCGAACGATCCGAAGGTTCTCGACCTGAGCCTGCTCTATTTCGCCGACGTCGCGTATCGCCTGACGCTCGATCCCGATGAAATCAAGCGCGAGAGCCGAGTGGTGCAGGCGGAACGCCAGGCGCGCGACGACGCCGCCTCGCGTGCGTTCCATCGTCAGCTCGAGACGCTCGCGCCCGGCTCGCGCTTCATCGATCGTCTGCCGATCGGCGACCCGCGCATCGTGCGGGAAGCGACCGCGGAACAGCTGCGCGCGTATTACAAGAAGTGGTATCGACCCGACAACACGGTGCTGCTGGTTGCGGGTGACGTCGACGCGGCCCAGCTCGATGCGCTGGTACGCAAGCACTTCAGCGCGTGGCCGACGGTCGCGCAGCCCTCGGCGAATCAGCCGAGCGGCATCCGTCCGTACGAACGCGATCGCGCGCACGTCGTCAGCGAATACGGCTTGATCTCCTCGGACGTTAACGTGGCGTATCTCGAGCCGCCGCGTGATTTGACCAGCGTGCGCGGTTATCGCGCGTGGCTCGTCCAAAATCTCGGGCGGCATCTCATCAACACTCGCCTGCGCGAGCAGATTCTCGAAGGTAAGGCGGCGTTCGCGTCCGCGTGGACCGCGGCCGACAGCTCGTTCGGCACCACGCTCATCGAAGCGCATGCGAAAGGTGCGCCCGAGGCGTGGGAGGCGGTGCTGAAGGGATTGCTCATCGAGCTGAAGCGCGTGCGCGAGCACGGTTTCGGCGACGCTGAGTTCCAGCATGTTCGCGCAGCGATGCTCGCCGAGCTCGAAAAAGAAGCGCTCGACGAAGTCGACGAGCTGGCGGGCTATTGGATCACGGCGATGGATGCGGCGCTCGACGAAGGCCATCGGCCGTTCGGCGCGCGCCAGCGCTACGAGCTGGGCAAACAGCTGCTCGCGACGATCACGCGCGGCGAAGTCGAAGCGGCGGCGCGTGCACGCTATGCGCCGGAGCGGCGCACCATCACGCTCACGACGCCGAAGAGCGTGGAGGCTCCGAGCGCCGCACAGCTCCTCAAGATTGTGCGATCGACGGAGGCGATGTCGGTCGCGAAGCCGGAGGAGCATACCTGGCCGCAGAACCTGCTCGCCGTCGATCCGACGCCGGGCCACACCGTGCAGAATACGCTGAACGGCGAGCTGAACGTGTTGTCGGCGACGCTCGACAACGGCGTACGACTGCACATCCGCCCGATGGTGTACCGCAAGGATCAGGTGAGCGTGCGCGTCACGATCGCGGGCGGGCGGGTGAACGAGACGCCGGCGAACATCGGGATCACCGAAGCGGCAGCGCTGCCGTTTCGCGTGCCGGCGACGGATCAATATTCGTCGGTCGATATCCGCCGCGTCATGACGACGAAACAGGTGAGCGTCACCGGGCGGGATACGTCGGCGGCCCTCGAGCTCGACGTGGAAGGACGCCGGCGCGATCTCGAAGACGGCCTGCGCCTCGCACATCTACTGCTCACGCACGGGCGCATCGAGCCCGCGGTATTCCACCAGTGGCGCGAGCAGGCGATGGCGCGCCAGGCCAATCGCGAGGGCAGCGTGCTCGCGCAGCTGAACGATCGCGTCGACGCGCTGCTGACCGGGAACGATCCGCGCTTCCGCGTGCTGTCGCCGAAGGAGGCCGAACGCCTCACGCTCGACGACACCCAGGCATGGCTGAACGGAATGCTCGCGTCGGCGCCGATCGAGGTAGCGATCATCGGCGACATTACCCACGAGCAGGCGCTCGCGCTCGCCGCGAAGTATTTCGGCTCGCTGCCGAAGCGCGCGCCCGTCGGCGGCGCGCTCGCGGGGCTGCGCACGCTGCACGTGAATCCAGGGCCGAAGGAGGCGACCGTGAAGGTCGATACGGCAACCGGCAAAGGTATGGTCTACATCGGCTGGCGCGGACCGGATTGGCAGGACGAGCGCGATTGGCGTCTGCTCGATTTCGCAAGCCGCATCCTCACCAACCGGCTGCTCAACGAGGTGCGCGAGCACCGCGGGTTGGCGTATTCGATCCGCGCGCGGGCGTCGTCGAACACCCCGTATCGCGGCAACGGCCGTTTTCGCGTGTCGTTCGTGGTCGATCCGCTGAAGGCGGACGAGGCCGCCGACATCGTCGAGAAGATCGTGGCGGATTTCGTGCGCACCGGCCCGACGGCCGAAGAGCTGGCGACCGCGCGCGAGCAGTCGCTGCTGAGCTTCCGCAGCGGTTCGACGACGCCCGATTTCTGGCTCGATGTACTGTCGGATCTCGATTACATGGGCGGCGACCTGCGTTGGGTGAAGAGTTACCTCGCGGACGTGCAAAGCTACACGCGCGACGACGTGACCGCCGTGCTGCGCAAGTACGTCCGAAACGACCGATTCATCCGCGTGATCGGCGTGCCGGCGGAGCTTCCCGCCGTCAAGAGCGAAGCGGGGCACAACCCGGTGGCGACGATCAACTAGCGTCCCGCGGTTCGGCACGGCGGCGCCGGTTGGCCGTCGCCGTTGGTGCTGCTATCTTTGCTGCGTGCGCGTCTCGCGGTGCGCGTAGCCCGTAGTGCCGCGGCGCGCGAAGCAAGTTGTTGTAGTTACCGCTCGGCGCGAAGAAAAACAATGCGAAACACTTTACGTTGGTTACGCCGAGCGTTCGGCCTCGCGCTTCTTCTCGTCGTTGCGACCGTTGGTGCGGCGGAGCGCGACGACAAATTCTTGCAAGGCTACGTCGCCGCGGTTCTCCAGCGCGAGTTGGGCTGGCCGCTGGAATCGTTCCAGGTGTTCGTGCGCCGCGGCATCGTGACCGTCGTCATGAACACCGACGATGCCGTGCAGCGTGAGAAGGCGGAGCGGGCGCTGGCGCCCATTCCCGATATCGAGCAGATCCACGTCGTGGTGTCTTCTGCAGTTCCGCCGGCCGAAAACGAGCCGATCAGTTTTCCCGCAGGCGACCTGTTTCGCCCCCTGATCGCGGATCCGAAGCAGCCGCAGTTTTTCGTGAGCTTCATCAAGATGACGACGCCGACCGACCGCATCAGCGGGGCGTCGGTCGGTTACGGCGAGAACTTCGGCTTGCTGCGCTGGCCCGGTCCGCACGCCGGCGACGGCTGGCAGCTCAACTTCACCGGTGCGTTGTTCGCGTTGTTCAATTTGTCGGCGCCGTCGAACGATCTCGTGAATGCCGACTACAACGTCGGTTTCGGCCTTACCTATGGGAACGGTCCGTACTCGGCGCGCCTGCGCCTCTATCATCAAAGCTCGCATCTCGGCGACGAGTTCTTGCTGAGCCAGCCGAACATTCAGCGTATCAACTTGAGCTTCGAGGCGGTCGACGCGATGGCCTCGTACGAATGGGAGCGCTGGCGCATCTACGGCGGCCCCGGTTACCTCATCGGCCGCGATCCGCCGGATCTCAAACCCGGCTACGTGCAACTCGGCGTCGAATATCGCGGGCAACGCTTACGCTGGGGACTCGGTCGCTTGGTCGGGGGCGTCGATCTGCGCAGCGCGGAGGAGCAGAACTGGCGCACGGCCCGCAGCATCAAGCTGGGTCTCGAGTTAGGTCAGGCCGATCCCGGTCGCCGGCACATGCGCTTGATGGCGGAGTACTACGCGGGCTTCTCACCGTTTGGGCAGTTCTTCGTCACCGACATTCACTACGCCGGCGTCGGCGTCTATTTCGGCTTCTAACGAGCGTTGTGAATGTGAATTTCCCTCTTCCCTCCAGGTGCCGAACACCCGATCAACGAAGCATAATGAGGTCGCCCGAAAAGACCTACGGGACAACGGAGCGATATGCGTCGGCGCAATTTTTGGGGTTGGGGCTACGAGGATCAGGTGGTTGGCGCGGAGTTTCAGCGGCAGCTCGGTGCTATGCTCGGGAGCCGCTTGGGCGTCACGGACATCGTTGTTACCGCGCCGCCGACCGTCGATGAAATCCGGCTGCGCGCGCCGCGCGTCGCGGTGCCCGCGTCGCTCGCGGCGTTGTGCAGCTCCGATCCGTACGAGCGGCTGTCGCACACGTACGGCAAATCCTACCGCGACGTCATCCGCGCGCTGCGGCGCGACTTCGCGCCGGCGCCGGATATCGTTGCGATGCCGCGCACCGACGCCGACATCGTACGACTGCTCGACTGGTGCGCGTCTGCGAACGTCGCGGTGATTCCGTACGGGGGCGGCTCGAGCGTCGTCGGCGGTATTGAGCCCGCGGTCGATGACCGCTACGTCGGCGTCGCTTCCATCGACTTGCGCCATCTCGACAAGGTGCTCGACGTCGACCGCGTCTCGCGCGCCGCGCGCATTCAGGGCGGCGTTTTCGGTCCCGTGCTCGAAGCGCAGCTCAAAGAGCATGGTTTGACGCTGCGGCACTATCCGCAGTCGTTCGAGTTCTCAACGCTCGGGGGGTGGATCGCCACGCGCTCGGGCGGCCACTACGCGACGCTCTATACGCACATCGATGAGTTCGTCGAGGCGCTGCGCGTGATCACGCCGAGGGGCGTGCTCGAAACCCGCCGGCTGCCGGCCTCCGGCGCCGGCCCGAATCCCGACCGCTTGTTCATCGGCTCCGAAGGCGCGCTCGGCATCATCACGGAAGCGTGGATGCGCGTGCAGGAGCGGCCGACGTTTCGCAGCTCCGCGTCTGTGCGTTTCCCGACGTTCTTCGCGGGCAGCAGAGCCGTGCGCGCGCTCGCGCAGTCGGGATTGCATCCCGCCAATTGCCGCCTGCTCGATCCCCAGGAAGCACAGGACTCCGGCGTGAGTGACGGAGCGGTCGCGATCCTGCTGCTCGGCTTCGAATCGGCGAGCGGGCCGACCGAAAGCGCGATGCTGCGTGCGCTCGAATGCTGCGCGGATCACGGCGGTATTTACAAACCGGAGAGCGTCAAGCACAAGCAAGGCGGCACGGAGCGCGCCGAGGAAGCAGACGCGTGGCGGAACAGTTTCTTCCGCGCCCCGTATCTGCGCGACGCGCTCGCCGCCATGGGCTTCATCGTCGAGACGTTCGAGACGGCAATTACCTGGGACCGGTTCGAGTCATTTCATCACGCGGTGATGGCCGCTGCGAAAGACGCGATGGAGAGAATCTGCGGAACCGGCGGCTGGGTGACGTGCCGCCTTACGCATGCGTACCCCGACGGCGTCGCGCCGTACTACACGATCAAGGCGCCGGGCACGAAAGGCGAGGAGCTGGAGCAGTGGGACCAGATCAAAGCCGCGGTCTCGGATGCGCTGATCAAAAACGGCGGCACGATCACGCACCACCACGCGGTCGGACGCGATCACCGGCGCTGGTACGAGCAGGAGCGCCCGGCGCTGTTTGCCGAGGCACTCGTTGCGGCGAAAGCGGCGCTCGACCCGCGGGGGATTTTGAACCCGGGCGTGCTGGTGGACGCGCGGGGCGGCTGAAGCACACATCGTGCGATTCGGTTTTTTATCGGAGGTCCGAAATGCGAGCGACGCAATGGTCGCCAAATAGAGAGGCATTGCGCGGTCGTGTTGCCGTGGTTGCCGGCGCGACACGAGGCGCGGGGCGCGGGATCGCTGCCGCCTTGGGCGAAGCGGGTGCGACGGTCATTTGCACGGGTCGGAGCACGCGAGCCGCGCGATCCGAGTACGATCGGCCGGAGACGATCGAGGAAACTGCCGCGCTCGTCACGCAACTCGGCGGCGTAGGCGTCGCCGCCGCCGTCGACCACCTCGATTCCGCGCAGGTCCGAAAGCTCGCCGGACAAATCCGCGCCGACCACGGTCGCATCGACGTGCTCGTCAATGACATCTGGGGCGGCGAGTTGCTGAAGGGAGGACCGAAGGACTGGAACACGCCCATCTGGAATCACGATCTCGAGAAAGGTCTGCGGATATTGCGGCTTGCGGTCGAGACGCACCTCATCACCTCGCATCATCTGCTCCCGCTCCTCATCGACAAGCCGGGCGGTCTGCTCGTCGAAGTCACCGATGGAACGGCGGCGTACAACGCCTCGCACTATCGCATCTCCGTCTTCTATGACCTGGCGAAAGCCGCCGTCAACCGGTTGGCGTTCTCGCAGGGACACGAGCTGGAACCCTACGGCGCAACGGCGGTCGCGATCACGCCCGGATGGCTGCGTTCCGAGATGATGCTCGACAACTTCGGCGTGTCCGAGGAGAACTGGCGCGACGCCATTCGCCCGATCGACGGCGGCCCGCGCGCGCCGGCCGATTTTGCGCTCTCGGAATCGCCCCGATACATCGGGCGCGCCGTGGTCGCACTCGCGACCGATCCCAACCGCGCCCGATGGAACAAGCAATCGGTCAGCTCCGGTCAGCTCGCACGCGAGTACGGGTTCACCGACGTCGACGGCTCGCAGCCGGACATCTGGCGGTATATCGCCGAAGTGCGCGAGGCCGGCAATCAAGCGGACCCGAACGACTATCGGTAACTACGCGAAGCGGCTGCAGCGCACTCGGCGGGCCTCTATCTCGTCTACCGCGTAGCCGTGCGCACTACCCGTCAACTGCGGGGTACGATCCGGCGCGGAACGTAGGCGAGCCGAGCGAAAGCCGAAAGCGATCCAACCTCCCATTCCCTCCCCCGCACGCGGGCGAGGGTGAGTGTGGGCGATACCAGCCGCTTGTTCCGCGCGCGGTGCTTTAGCAATGCCGAGGATTGATTACGCCGTCCCGCCCGGCTGGCACTGCGGCAGCCACGGCTTTGCTCGGCAGATCGGCGGCAGCTCGTCCGGCTCGCTGACGTAAATCAGTACCGTGCGCGACACGGTCACGCTGCTTCCTTCTTGATCGGTCACGCGCACAGAGAAGGTTCGCTCGAACGAGCTGCCGGGCTGCGCGTTACCGCGACGGAACGATATTTTGGTTCCTTGTTGCGCGGGACTATGGATGACGACGTTCGGACCAGCCGACCATCGGTACGTGAGATTGCCGAAGAAATCGTCTGCGTACGCGATGTAGTTTCCGAACGTCTCCGCCGCCGTCGAATAAACCGACAAGGTCGTCGGGCCGGTGACATGCGCGGAGGGAACGCGATCCTGTCGCTCGACCAGCGCCTTGACGAAGAGACCGCCATCGTTGACCGCAGGTTGGCCGTAGGTGAGCACGAGTTTCTGCTTCTTGGGCCGGATTCCGTCCGGTACGCGTATGCGCGCCGCGGTTCGACGTGCCATCGAACCGGACGGAATCGGAGGCAGAATGCCGCCGGTTTGGGGCAGCGGAATTTCGACCGGCAGCGTTTGCAGCAAGCGGCACCCGGCGCCACCCTGTATTTCCGCGTTCGGCTGGTTCACCGCGGCGTCGATATCTCCGAAAAGCACGAACGCGGTGAGGGGCAGCAGTTGCGGCAGGGCGACGGAGAAAATGGCGAGCACGAGCGCGGCGACGATCTGCGATACGACGCTGTAGTCGGTCTTGTCCTCCGTCGTGCACATCTGGAACGCCTGGAGATGATCGATCAGTGTCTTCGTGAAGTACACGTCGGGCCACGGTCGTTCGTCGTAGCCGAAGATATAGGTCTCGATAATGTTCGGCGCCTTGAAGCCCAGGGACAGCCCCGTCAAGTGAAGCGGGCCGTTCGGATCGGGGTAGCCGCTCGCGCCGAATCGCTTCGGTGCTTTTTGAAATGCGCTGTGAGCGAGCCGGCGGATCAGGCTCGAATTGACGAAGAGTCCGAGACCGAGACCGCCTTCCACGAGATCCGGGACGCGCGCGCGCTTGCGCGCGAGCTCGCTGCACGAGTCCGGCTGCACGTGGTTGCCCCAAATGCTGATAAAGATGTTGCCGTTCTCGCAGCGAACCCGAACGTCGGGGTCGGGAAGCTCGAAGCGCGACAGATTGCTGCCCAAGCCCTGTTCGATGCGTTTGAGGTCCGCTTCCGACGGACATGCCTCGCCGGTATTCAGCTGCACGGCGAGGTCGGGCTGCCAGACCCATTGCTGACCTGCGCACGGGTCCTTCGGCGGACGATCGGGATCGGGCTCGGGACAATCGTTGTCGTCGCAAACCGGCCGCATGAAAACAAAACCGGCCGGCATTTTCGCTCCGTTCTTACCCTTCGCCGTTGGAACGACATTGGGGTTGAGCCGCGCTCGCTCGGCGAGCAGTTTCTTCAGCTCCGCGTCGGTGACGCCGCGGATCCAGCTTTCTCTGTTTCGATTGGAAACGGTCTTGCGGCGCGTAACGTTGCGCTTCGTCTTCTTCATGAGGTTGTCCTCCAGTGACGAACCGGTTCACTCCGTTGTGCCGAGGCACGCGCAATAGTGTAAGTGGACGCGCTAGCTGCGTGGCGCCTACGATACTCTTAGCTTCTGTGGGGTTGACCGCCGGGCGCGCGCTTTCGCGTAATTCAATTCGTGTTTCGCAAGACCATTACAGGTCCGCTTCTTTGTTAATGGCAAAGGAAGGAAGTTACGAAACAAGCGGCAAGTGTCGCCGGGCAAAACGCTCCAAGGCGTTCCCCTCTCCGAACGGCTGTTCGGAGAGTTGACGGGCGCGGCGATATGGCAACGCAGCTCTACCCGTTCCCGCTAAAGAAGCGATTCAGGGCTTCGGCGGTTCGTTCGGGAGCCTGTTCTGGAAAAAAATGACCGCCATCGAGCGCATCGCCGCGAACGTCGTCGGCCCACGCACGCCAAAGCGCGATCGGACCGGCGTCCTTGGTATACCAAGTGTCGAGCGGTCCGCCGGCGCTCCACAGCGCCAGCACCGGACACGCGATCCGGTGTCCGGCCGCGCGATCCGCCTTATCATGCTCGCGATCGATGGTCGCGGCGGCGCGATACTCCTCACAGATGCTATGCGCATGCAGAGGGTCGCGGAGTGCCTCGACATATGCGGCACGAACGTCGGCGGGGAACGCAATGGACGGCGAGCCCCATTCACTCAGCGCGTCGTCGATGATGGCGTCAGGGACGGCGGTCAGGATGCGTTCCGGAAGCGGCGCCGGCTGCGCGAGCAGGGACCACGGCCAGTAGCCGAGCGCGAGCCTTGCGTCGGCCCGCTCCCATGCGGTTTCGATCGGGAGGATGTCGAGAACCGCAAGCCGATCCACACGGTCCGGATGATCGAGCGCTAAACGGTAGGCGACGCGACCGCCGCGATCGTGTCCGGCGACCGAGAAGCGCTTGAATCCGAGCTGCTCCATTACTATCAGCATGTCGCGCGCCATGGATCGCTTCGAATACGGCGCGTGGTCCGGCGTCGAGGCCGGGCAGCGGCTGCGCCCATAGCCGCGCAGATCCGCGCATACAACCGTGAAGTTCGGGGCGAGCAGCGGCGCGACGTCGCGCCACATCAAGTGCGTTTGCGGGAAACCGTGCAGCAAGAGGATCGGCGGCCCGGAGCCGTGAGAACGTACGAAGATGCTCGTCTCGCCCGTCTGGATCTCAGCCGCTGCGAAGTCGTCCATCGCTTCAGAACCCTTCGTTCCTTTAGCGCCTTACCCTATTCAATTCTCGGCCGAGCGCAATTGGGTGAATACCGACAATCAGCGGCGCGACCGCGAGCAGGGACGGGCCGAGGGTTGGTGCCCGCGCGAAATGCAGTTGCAGGGTGGGTGGTTAGGACGCGCGACGCCGCAGGGTCACGATACCCAGCGCGGCAATAGCGGCGAAGCCCGCGCCCGCGACGAATGTGGCGGCGGGCCCGGCCGCGCTCCACAGCGCACCGGCGATCACGCTCGCGAGGAGCAGTGCGCCGCCGCTGACGAGATTGAAAATCCCGAATCCCGTCCCCCGCAAGCGTTCCGGAACGGCGTCTGCGACCAGCTTCGACAACAGGCCTTGCGTGAAGGCCATGTGCAGTCCCCATAAGCCGGCGCCGGCAAAGACAGCGAACGCATCGGGGGCGAGGGCCAATAACACGTCCGCCGCCATCAGGAGCGCCAGGCCGATCAGCAGCAACGTGCGCGCGCGCAGCCGGTCGGCGGCGGCGCCGGCGGGGTAGGCCGCGCCGGCATAGAACACGTTCATCACGACCATGACCACGGGCACGAATCCGAGCGCGAGCCCGACGTCCTGGGCGCGCAGCACCAGAAACGCTTCGCTGAAGCGGGCGAGCGTGAACACCGCGCCCAACAGCACGACCAGCCAGTAACGGAGCGGCAGGCGTTTGGTATCGGCAAGCGTGAGCGGCGCTTTCGCGTGTCCGGGCGCATGCGCGCGTTCCGGCTCGCGCACGTAGACCATGAGCAACGCAACGGCGATGAAAGCGGGCAGCACGGCGATCCACATCACCGCGCGGATGTTGTCGGCGAGCCAAAGCATGAAGACCACGGCGAGCAGCGGACCGAGCAGCGCGCCGACGGAATCGAGCGCTTGGCGAAGTCCGTACGCGGCGCCGCGCAATGGCGCCGGTGTGATATCGGCCACCAGCGCGTCGCGCGGCGCGCCGCGGATGCCTTTGCCGATGCGATCGACGAAGCGCGCGGTGAACACCCAGTTGATCGACGCGGCCAGCGGGAAAATCGGTTTGGTGAAGGCGGCGAGCCCGTAGCCGAGGATCAGCAAAAATTTGCGCTTGCCGAGGTAATCGCTCAGCGTCCCCGAGAACACTTTCACGACCGCAGCGGTCGCCTCCGCGATGCCTTCGATGACGCCGACGGCCACCATCGAAGCGCCGAGCGTACTGACCATGAAGACCGGCAGCAGGCTGTGGATCATCTCGGACGAGGTGTCCATGAACAGCGAGCCGAAACCGAGCGCCCAGATACCGGCGGGCAACGTGCGCCAGGTGGCCGGGGTGGGCTGTGGCGCTGCCGAGCGGCTCGACGGCCGGAGGCTCACGTGGGCGCTCCCATGGCTTTTACGAAGACGGTGATAACCAAGACGTCTGCGGAGATAGCACGACTCGACGTGCCCTGCAAGCGCGTCGCGCAGCTGGGGCGATTTATTCCTGCCGGTGCGTTCACGTGAGCGTCCGCACGCCGGTGCGAAAGTTCACGTCTCGCGCTCCCAAACCATAATGCCGCGTCTCAACGGACTGCCCAGCCTTCGGGCTGGCCGGTTTCCACGCGGTGACGATCTCGAGGCGGTCGCCTTCTACCTTGAAGTGGCGCGCGTGCTCGGTGCCGTTCCACCATTTGTTCCAGGAGACGGTCGACGCGGGTGATGAATCGGTCGCCCTCGACGAGTCACGCGAAGCAGGGCGGTTTCCCGGCGAATCGCATCGCGCGCGTCGTCCGCGTGATCGATCCGACAGGGCAGAAGCGTTTTGACGGATCAACGGAAAACACAAGAAGAGCGCGGCTCGATTTCTTTCCGAGCGGTGATGTCCGAAACCGCGGCGCCGCGCCCCGGGCTTCGTGTAATCACGGCGCAGTCTACGTCGAACGCCTTCGCGACGTTAGCGTCGTCGATCCAGTATGTTTCTACCCGTCGAGGTCTGAGGACTGGCGCACGTCAACCGAGCCCGGCAGCGCGCGCGATCAGGAACAAACCTGACCCGACGACGACCACTCCGATCACTCGCGCGACGCGCTCAGCGGCCGGTGCGAGACGTTCGGCGGTGATGGCTGCCGTCACGACAGCCATCGCGCGCAGGTCCATGACGCCGATGACGAGGAGTATCACGGTCAGATTGGCACAGCAGTAGCTACAGTGAAGGCCGAGGCGCAGGCCGTGTCGCCACGCCGTGCCCGCGGCCGCCGGCAACGTACGGTCGCGCCTCGGCGCCTCCCGGCAGCATGCAAGATGATGGGCCTTGAACGCGGTGAACTGCAGCGCGCCCGCGATCAAGACGACCACACCGACCGCGATCGGAACGGCGCGCGCCAGCGCCGGCTGCTGCATCGCGACGGCCGCCAGCGTGACGCCGAACGGAAAGGCCGCCATTCCGAACACGGTCCACACGAAGAAGTACCCGACGGCCACCAGCGCGGTCAGTCGACCGAGGCGCATCTCGCCCGTCCTGCCGACGATCTGCCGATAGCGCCACAGCATTGGCAGCAAGGATGGCAGCATCATCGCCACCATCATCACAACCCACATGCCGAGGAACGACGCGGCGGCGCCGGGCCACGTCTGCCCGGGCATCCGCATCCACGCCATCGACATCGTCCAGCCGCCGGGCATCGGCATCCCGCCCATCGCCGACATTGACGCTGACCAGACGATCGTCAGCGCGGCGCTGCCGGCGAAGAGCAGCGCCGAGACGCTGAAGAAAGCTCGCTCGGAAACCATACCTCTCGAGAACTCCCGTCCTTCCGTTGCGCCAACGACGTTCATGACCCGGCTCAACGCTTGCCGTACTCGTCGTGACGCCGCCACCAGATGCCCGTCTCGTTGCGCCCTTTGGGCGCGCGATCGAGCCATTGGTACATGCCCCACAGTCCGTCGAGTCCGCGTGCGTAGGTGGAGTAGGTGTGGTACACGACGCCGTCCTCGAGCACGAATGCGCTCATGCCCGGTCGCTCGCGCACGTATGTGGGCGCGTCGACTCCGCAGGTGGCGGCGAATTGAGAGACTGGCTCCGGGAGTTGAGTCGCGACGATCGGATGGCCGCCGCGCCGGTAGTTATATTCGACGCCTCCCTTGCGCTGTTGCTCCTCGGTGATCGAGACGTCGAAGTCGAAGTTGAAGTCGCCGCTGAGCGCGGACGCCCAGGGAAACGTCCAGCCCATCCGGCGCTTGTACGCCTGCAGCTTGGCGAGCGGCGCCCGCGACACCGCCGCAAGCGTCACGTCGTGATTTGCCAGGTGGACGGCGAAGCCGTTGAACCCGTCCGCGATGGCCGAGCACGACGGACAGCCCGCCGTATAGTCGGGCCCGAACATGAAGTGGTAGATAAGAAGCTGGGAGCGCCCCCGGAAGAGGTCCGCCAGCGAGGCGCTGCCTTCGTCGGTCTCGAATCGGTACGGCTTGTCGATCCGCACCCACGGCAGCTCCTGCCGCCGCTGTGCCAGCTCGTCGCTGCGCCGCGTGAGTTCCTTTTCCGCCTCGAGCAGGTCGAGTCGTGCTGCGAGCCAATCCGCGCGTGTGCCGGTCGTGTGCTTCGTCATCGCTTTCTCCTCTGGATGTCCCGCTTGTCGTGCCTTTCTCGGCACCACGTACGGGTGTTGGTCGTGCGATAAACTTAACGCCCTGTACCGAATGGTGGGAGTGACAAGTGTGGCGGGAATCGGATGGACTCATTAGTCACAGCCGCAGCGCGTGCACTCGCGGCGGGTGATCCGCTCGGCGCATTGAAGCGGGTCGCGTTGCGCGAGGACGCGCCGGCACTCGCGCTTCGAGGCATTGCGATGGCGCAGCTCGGCGACTTCGTTCGAGCGAAGGCGCTCCTGCGACGTGCCGCGCGTGGCTTCGGTCCGAAAGAGGCCCTGGCCCGCGCGAGGTGTGTGGTCGCCGAGGCCGAGGTCGCGTTCGCCTCGCGCGATTTGGCCTGGCCGGCGAAGGCGCTCGACGCAGCGCGGGCGACGCTCGAAGCGCACGGCGACCGGGCGAACGCCGCGCATGCGCGGTATCTCGAGGTCCGCCGCCTGGTATTGGTCGGACGCCTCGACGACGCCGAGCGTGCGCTCGCCGACATCGATCCCGCGTCCTTGCCGCCGGCGCTGAGGGCTGCGCACGAGCTGGTCGTTGCGGGGATCGCGATGCGACGCCTGCGGACGAAGATGGCGCGCGCCGCGCTCTCGCGGGCCGAGCACGCTGCTCGCCACGCCGGCATTCCTGCGCTGACGGCGGAGGTCGAAAGCGCATCCCGCGTGCTGAACGCGCCCGCGGCGCGATTGATCGCGCGCGGCGAAGGGCGACTACTCGTGCTCGAAGAAATTGAAGCGTTGCTGGCGTCGAGAGCACTCGTCGTCGACGCGTGCCGTTATGTCGTGCGCGACGGGCGCACGGTGGTGTCGCTCGCCAAACGTCCGGTGTTGTTCACGCTCGCACGCGCGCTGGGCGAAGCGTGGCCGGGAGACGTGCCGAGAGATGCGCTCATCGCGCGCGCATTTCGCACGAAGTTCGCCGATGAATCGCATCGCGTGCGGCTGCGAGTCGAAGTCGCGCGGCTTCGCGCGAAGCTGCGGACCCAGGCCGACGTGAGGGCGACGAAGCAAGGTTTTACGCTGGTGCCGCGCCGCGCGCGCGAAGTCGTCGTGTTGGCGCGGCCTGTCGACGAAGAGTATGCCGCGGTGCTCGCTTTCCTCACCGACGGCGAGTCGTGGTCGAGCTCGGCCCTGGCGCTTGCGCTGGGAGCCAGCCAGCGCACCGTGCAGCGCGCGCTGGATTCGCTTGCGGAGGCAGGCAAGGTGCAGTCGTTCGGCCGCGGGCGAGCGCGTCGTTGGATGACGCCGCCCGTGCCGGGATTCACGACAATGTTGTTACTCCCCGCGCCATTGCCGAGTGACTAGAACCTATCTCAAAATCGAATTGAAGCGGCGTTCGCCCCCTCCCATTCCCTCCCCCGCAAGCGGGGGAGGGTTAGGGTGGGGGATTTTGAGATAGGTTCGAGCGATCGAACTCGTGTCACGACGCTCGCGCGAGGCAGCAGAAAGTGCGATGTTGCTCCTTGCATATCTGTGGCGACGGGAGACATTCTCTACCCGGGTCGCGCCCGATTAGGACAGCTCATCTCTCAAGCGTATACAGCACGACAAGCAATTAGGATGAAGACATGAAACGATCAAAAGCCGAAATCGTCCGCGAGTATGCTTTTCCGGATGTCGACCAGGTGCATGGGCTTACGTTTGACGGTCAGCACGTCTGGTTTGCAACCGGGAACAAGTTGAATGCCTTCGATCCGGCGAGCGGAAAGACGCTGCGCTCGATCGATGTCGCCGCGCACGCGGGAACGGCGTTCGACGGCGAGCACCTGTTTCAGATCGCCGAGGATCGCATTCTGAAGATCGATCCGAAGACCGGCCGTGTGCTCGCCACGATCCCGGCGCCCGGCGGCGGCGGTGACTCGGGCCTCGCGTGGGCCGAAGGGACGCTCTGGGTGGGGCAGTATCGCGAGCGGAAGATTCATCAAGTCGATCCCGACACCGGAAAGATTCTGCGCACTATCGAATCGAACCGCTTCGTCACCGGCGTCACCTGGGTCGACGGCGAGCTGTGGCACGGCACCTTGGAAAGTGACGAGAGCGAATTGCGACGCGTCGATCCGCGAACGGGAGAAGTCCTGGAGCAACTCGAAATGCCGGATGGAGCGCTCGTATCGGGGCTCGAATCCGACGGCGGCGATAAGTTCTTCTGCGGAGGAGCGAGGAGCGGGAAGGTGAGAATCGTCCGCCGACCGAAACGACGCGCCGCGACAGGCAGCGGCTCCGAGATTTAGACGGCGTAACTTTAGTCGCCCGATTCCGTTTGTGGAGACCGAACCTGTTTTATTTTACGAAGCGCCGGGGCGCAGCAAGCGTAGCGTGCGCCACGTGCACGAGCGGGTTCCCGAAGTTCAGCGCCACGCCGACTGGCGTTGAAACGATTAAGGTAAAGAAGCAATTCCTGAAAAGGTTGATTCTTGAAATGTCGCTATGAGTGATGCACGGGTGTCGTGCGCATGGCGCACGCTACGCTTACTAACTGGAGAAAACCAATGGTTAGATCGACCTTTGTCTACGTGAGCTACATCCGCACCACGCCGGAGAAGCTGTGGTCAGCACTGACCGACGCGAAGCTCATTAAGCAGTACTGGTTCGGCGTGCACGGCGAAAGCCAGTGGACGGCGGGATCCTCGTGGAAGAGTGTGTCCCCGAATGGTCAGATCCTCGATGCCGGCGAGATCGTCGAGGCCGAGCCGCCAAGGCGCTTAGTGATCCGCTGGCAGAACCAGTTCAAGCCCGAGCTCAAGGCCGAAGGCGAGTCGCTATGCACGATGGAACTGGAACGTAGTGGAGCGGCGGTCAAGCTCTCCCTCACCCACACCATCGAGCGCGAACCGTCGAAACTCATCGAGGCCGTGTCCGGCGGCTGGCCGAAGGTCATCTCCAACCTGAAGTCCCTGCTGGAGACTGGCTCCGCTGTTCTTAATGACCCCTACCCCAACTAGAGCGCGCGCTGTGGGGCTGTTCAAGAGCACGAATCGTCTCCGCACCTGAGACGTGCGGCAGTTAGGCACGCGCCGCTACTTCGAAGGTCGTGACGAGCGGCTGGCCGGGCGCGCTGATCGGGAACTCCTCCAGATAGAGCTCCGTTGCTTCGCGTAGGTTACTAAGCGCTTCCTCGACGGACTCTCCTTGTGTTGTTGTTCCCGTCTCGGGGTTGAGTGCGGTGAACCCACCTTCAGGAGCCGGTATAAGCACTGCTGTGAGGATCATGTCGATTTCTCCAGGCAATCTCGCTAATTGTCGCTCGTGACAACCAAAGAACCTAACTACGTGCAGACGACATAACTCTAGTCGCTCGATGCCGCCTAAAGCAATCCGAGGCGACCTTGGTTTGCAAAGCCGCCACGCAGTTTTTTAGTCAAACCTAAAATGGGATTGAAGAACTTGTAGGGCGAAATAGCGAAGCGTGTTGCGCCCGATGCTAATCATCGTAACGATCGCTACCCAGCAAGCGTAGCGTGCGCCACGCGCACGAGTTAGTTACTGAAGTTCAGCGGCCAAAACCGACTGGCGTTGAAAGGACTAACGCAAAGAAGCGTTTCCTGGAACGGTTGATTCTTCAAATGTCGCTATGAGTGCACGCGTGTCGTGCGCATGGCGCACGCTACGCTTGCTGATGTGCCTTACACTTGGGGCTTCCGCCGATACGCGCCTCGCTTGCATGAACCCAGGGTGAGCAAACGGCAGATCTCAACAATGGAGATTACGAAGAATTCCTACAGCTCCCGCGAGATACAGGGTCTGGAGTAGGCAGCTGTGTGATGGCCCACGATTCTCACGAGCCACGTTAGTAGCGCTGCGAAAAAGACCCACGCGTAGCGCTCGCTCTTCGAACTCTCGGCCGGCGCTCCGACGGTCCAGGAGCACCGCCTGACAACGCTGTTCCAAGAAGAAGAATAAGAGGGAAAGAGCGGCACCGACGAGTGGGATCAGCCAACCGAGATGGGAGCACGGTTCCGCCACCTGGTCCTTTCAGTAAGTTTGGTAGAAGGCGAGCGCAAGCGAGCCAACCAAGACAAGATAGCCGCCGAAAAGCTTCTCGCGCCAGCGAAGATGGTGAAAATAGTCTGCGGCGAGTTGCCGGTACATCTCGTCTTCCGTTAGCGCCAAGCCTTCCTCCGAAGGATCTCCGTCAAGAATTTAAAGGAATCGCGGCCATTCAGATCGCCCAACGTCGCCAATAACCGGCCCCGAGCGCAGCGAGGGGACCGAAACCGCGGCGCGGTTTCGGTGACCCGAGTTGATTGGCTTGTTATACGTCATCGATCAACTATTTCCTGAGCGCACGATGACCACTAGCGATCACATTCTAATCGTGCGCACTTACGCCATTTCGCCTTGACAGTTACCGATCGGTAAACGTCGTCAACCAGTCGAGATTGGCGTTTAGCTCCCACACATCGCCGCCGTTTTGCCAGCCGGCATCGAGCGCGTCGGCGCTGCCCAAGCAGTCGGCGGCGCGCATGTAGCAGTGGTCGGCGTTGCCGTCTTGCACTTGATTGCTCTGCACGATGTACCAGCCGCTGCCGTTGCCTTGCAAACAATTGAAGGCGTTGGGTCCGCAGTTCAAGCCGGTGACCTTTTGAACCTCGGTGCGCACGGTGTTCGGGTTTCGTTCCATGAAGTCGTCGTGCTCTCCGTTCACGATGCGCAGCCGATTGCTCTTCAGCTCATGATTGCCGTTGTCCATGCACGCCGAGAGATCGGAGTTTACGCCGGAGGCTACGATATAGTTGTCGCCGTCGCCCATGCCCCACGCCGCCCGCACGCGCTTGTCGAAGTTCTTCGCGAGGGTCGCCATGACCGCGCCCTGGCTGAAGCCGCCGACCACCACGCCCTTCGAGCAATCCGCTTTCGCACGAGTGCATAGCTTGGTGATTGCGCTCACGGCGCTGTTCGGATCGAAGATGCACTGAGCCTTCCCGCCGATCTGCGAGCAGTCGCCGAACGTGGCGGTGTTGTACGCCACCGATGCGGCGACGTATCCGCGGTTCGCCATGCCGGCGACCGCAGCGGTGGCGGAAGCGTTGTTGCTTAGCTCCGTCGTCCCGACCATATAAACGAACACCGGAAATTTTCCAGCCGCCGCCGGTTCCTGTCCGTCGATGGCGAACGACTGGTCGCACGCCGTGACGCCGACAGCGCCGGCGGCGCTGTTGCCGTTATACGTGTCGCTGAAACTGGTCGTGCCCGCCCAGGCGGTCGTGCTCACCAGCGCCGCCGCGAGGATCGGTCCGCGAATGAAGCTTGCTTTGGCAATTGCCGTCATGGATTTCTCTCCTTGAATCTTCCGTGGTTGAAGGCTTCTGTTAGTCGATCCATTTCTGTCTTACCATCGAAGCAATTTATGCCAAGTCGGACGGTCGCACAATGTTGCCGCTCCTGACCGCACCTAAAGGGATCAAGCCCGCGTCGCGGACTTACATGACTAGACGCAAGTTACTAGGGGCAACGGCCGGGGTTGGGGGATCGGACCGTCCAAAATAACGCGGCGCGATACGCTTCGATAATTGCACGCGACGTGGTACTTAGCTCGCTGGCGATCGTGTAGACGTTTGACGGAACAGGAAAATAGCGGATCAGCTCAAACGCATAGCCACTATGTGACCGGCGACAAGATTTACTGCGTCTACCTCGCGCCGAACGAGCAGCTGATACGCGAGCACGCGAAGCAGGGCGGTTTCCCGGCGAATCGCATCGAGCGCGTGGTGACGGTGATTGATCCGACGACGGCGGGAGCGGGTTGACGAGGAAGAGCGTCGGGGACGGGACGGGTCCGGTTTCGCCCCGACGCGGAAATGAAGATGTTGGGCGCAATAGCGAAGCGTATTGCGCCGAACGACGAATTCCTAAATATTGTCCCGATGCCGAATTACCGACGTGCCTGGCATCCGGGCGGTACATACTTCTTTACCGTCAATTTGCTGGAACGGTTTAAGAACGATCTTCTCGTTCGAGAGATAGATCGCTTGCGCGCGGCAGTGAGCCGTGTGCGGCGATCGCATCCCTTCACAATACACGGTTGGGTCGTGCTTCCCGACCACTTGCATTGCGTTATATCGCTGGCGGAAGGCGATGCCGATTTCGCCATTCGCTGGCGATTGATCAAGAGCGAATTTTCGAAATCGCTTCCCGCCATCGAACGACGTTCGCCCGTACGCCAACGCCGAGGCGAACGCGGCATCTGGCAACGCCGTTATTGGGAACATCTTATCCGTGACGAGCGCGATTATGCCGCGCATATGGACTACGTTCATATCAATCCGATCAAGCACGGTTTGGTAAAACGGGTCGCCGATTGGCCGCATTCGACATTTCATCGTCTCGTCGAAGAGGGCGTATATGCGTGCGACTGGGCGGGAAGCGCCGCGGCGGACGAGCTGGACTATTGCGACTGACATGCGGCGCAATACGCTTCGCTATTGCGCCCTACGTGTACTGTCGTGCTGCTAATCCACCAATGGCTTCTGAAATTTCATTATGATAAATCTCCGGAGTGTATTGATCCCAACGTTTGCGAAAACCGGCACGTACTACATCGCAGTACCCTGCGATGAATGTTTCCAGCGCGCCTATCTGTTCGTCAGTCATCTTCTTTGGCGTAATCCGGAAGTTCACAAGGTGATAGTTCGGCTCCACGATTCCAAAAATACTTCGCCCATTCATCCTCGATCTGAAGCGCACCCCATTCGGCTCCTGCGCTTGCACGCATAAAAGATGCTGCTCTCCTTGCCTCGTCGCTCCCGGGTTTTTCAATCACTGCGTTGAAGTCGGGAATATCTATGTGGGCTGCAAAACGGATAGTCCCAGCCATAAATCTCGTAAGCAACATCGAGCCATGCAGAACGATTCCCGGCGTTTGATACTTCTCGAGGTGCTTCCCGGTCTATTCCTTGATGCGCGTAACTAGTGCCTCCTGCGAAAGGACCGTGTTGGGCGGCCCAACGAAGGCTAAACAGAAGCCGTCGTACAGAAGAACCAGTGGCGCGAGAGCGTGCCGAATACCGTCAACCAAGCCATTCTTCCCAGAGCTTAAGAATGGCTTCTTTCTGGTCACCTACCAGATGTCTATAAGCAGATTGCAGTGCGAAGTTAACGGGCTTCTCTTGAGTACAGTAGGGCGCAATAGCGAAGCGTATTGCG
>JBJMVQ010000006.1:0-21765 GCA_045810625.1 Sulfurifustis sp. | reverse complement strand
GTTGGATTTCGAAACCGCTGCGCTTCACGCGACGAGCACCGGTACTAAGCCGGTCGCTTCATTTCGTCCTTGAGGGCTCAAGCCGGCAGGGTCTGTCAGATCACGCGCAAGATCGCGCGGCAGGTTGCCCGCTGGAATGTTTCTAGTTCGAATTCCTGGCGCGCGATGCGCTGCGGTGTTCAACGCATGGGCAAGGGCATTGTGCATCACGTCATCCTTCCCACTCTGTTGTGCGACGTTGTCGTTGAGAACCGGCTAGCGAGGAAAAATAAAAACCACTATCCTAGCGCGGCGAAATACTAGCAAACCGGACGAGGCTAAGAACATGGCGGAAAGTGCCATCTCAGAACCGGTTCATAGTGGGGAAGGTCGCGAAAGCGATCGGTGCATACATAGTAAATAGTGACTACGAGCCAGCGGCGGGCCCGCTCACCTGCCGCTCGTCCCCGGTTGTCGGGGAGAAAGAGGTTTATGGCAAGCCACGTAGAAGTGCGGGTCCTGCCCGGAGAGCAGATACTGCTGCTCCAAGGACCGATGGGAGCGTTTTTCCGCCGTTTTACCGAATGGCTGGAACAACACGGAGCGGACGTCTGGAAAATCAACCTCAACGGCGGTGACTGGTTTTTCTATCCGTACGGTAACGTCGTCGACTTTCGCGGCCCGCGACAGGACTGGCCCGATTACCTGCGCCGTTTTCTCATCGAACGCCGAATTGCGCGCGTCTATCTCTACAACGACTGCCGGCCGTATCACCGGCTGGCAATCGAAACCTGCCGGCAGCTGCGTATACCGGTCATGGTCTTCGAAGAAGGCTACATCCGCCCGGACTACGTGACGCTCGAACAGGGAGGCGTGAACGCCTTCAGCTCGGTTCCGCGCGATCCGCACTTCTACCTGCGCCGCCTGCATTCGGACGAGCCCGCGCGTGCACCGGCGTGCGCGAGCTTTTTCGAGATGGCGTTAAGCGCCGCTCTCTACTACACGTTCGGCCTGCTGTTTCGCTGGTACTACCCGCACTACGAGCATCATCGGTCGTTCAATCCGTTCAGCGAAGGTGCAAAATGGCTTCTCGCCGGCGCTCGCAAGCTGCTATACCGTCCGCGCGACCGACAGTTGACGCGGCGGCTCACACAAGAGCTTCGGCGTCGTTACTTTTTGGTGCCGCTGCAAACATGCGTGGACAGTCAGCTTCGCATTCACAGCAATTATGCGGACACGCGCGATTTCATCCACGAAGTGTTGTCCTCGTTCGCGGAGCATGCACCGAAGGACACGCTGCTCGTCTTCAAGCACCACCCGATGGACCGCGGTCATCGGCATTACGGGAAGTTCATCCGCGATTCCGCAGCCGCGAAAGGAATCGAAGAGCGCGTTTATTACGGACACGACTTGCACTTGCCGTCCTGCCTCGACCACGCACGCGGTGTCGTGTTGATCAACAGCACCGTAGGATTGTCGGCGTTGCTGCACGGTGTGCCGCTGAAGGTGATGGGCGACGCCTTCTACGACATCGAGGGGCTGACTTGTCAGCGACCGCTGGAAGATTTCTGGAAAAAACCGGGCACTATTTCGCCGCAGCTGCATAGGAAGTTTCGAAACTATCTGATCACAACCACGCAGTTGAACGGCAGTTTCTACGGGCGGTTCCCGCTGTCGCCACCGCCACTTCCCGCCGATCTCGGACGTCAGGAGCGGTACCCACTCGGTCTCGCCGCCGATTTCAACAAAGCTACCGCGTTACCGTCGGAACCAGGGGACGAACACGCGCAGGCGAGCGCGGCGCCCTCCGCTGATGAGCGGATGCCGGCCTTCGCGGAGGCCCTCGATCCTGCCGAGACGCGGTAGGGTCGCACGAGTAGGCGTTGCGCGTCGCGCGCGAATCGCGGTTAGGTCACAAAGCGCGCTGCTCGCACAAAAGCGCGGGGAGTGCGAAGGTGGGGTGCGCTTCTATGCATCGAGACGCCGGTTCGCGATCAGCCGCCGGTGCACGGCTGATCCCCCCAATCGCGAAGCGCTACAACCACCCCGCCCGCCGGAAACGCCAGAATAAAAACGCGTCGATGCCGAACATGACCAGCAGCGCGAACGGATAGCCGAATTGCCAATGCAGCTCGGGCATGTGCTGGAAGTTCATCCCATAAATACCGCCGATCATCGTCGGCACCGCGACGAGCGCACCGTAAGCGGCCAGGCGCTTGGTCACCTCGCCTTCCTGCAGCGTGATGAGCGAGAGGTTGACCGAAATTGCGGTCGTCAGCATTTCGCGGCTGGCGTCGATCGTCTGATTCAGCCGGATCAGGTGATCGTAGATATCGCGAAAGTAGTCCCCCATGCCCGCGCACACTCCCGGCACGCGCCCACCGAACAGTCGGCCGACCGCTTCGAGCAGCGGGCCGACGGCGTGTTTCAACGTCATCAGCTTCTGCTTCAGGTTGTAGAGTGCCTCGATATTGCCGCGCGGCGACTGGTCGGCAAAGATCTTCTGCTCGATGCTTTCGAGCTCGGTTTCGAGCGCGTCCAGGATCGGGAAGTACCGGTCGACCGCGGCATCCATGAGCGCATACAGCACGTAGCCCGCGCCGTGGCGTAGTAGCTCCGGCTCGCGCTCGGTGCGTTTGCGCACGTCCTGGAACCCGCGCTCGGTGCGGTTACGCACCGAAAGCACGTAGTTGCGTCCGACGAAGATATGCATCTCGCCCGTATGCACCTCCGCGCCGTTCATCTCGACCGTGCGCAGCACGACGAATAGCGAGTTGCCGTACTCCTCGATCTTCGGACGTTGATGGCCGTGGCGCGCGTCTTCGACGGCGAGGTCGGGAAGCGCAAACTCGTGCTGCATCTGAGCGAGCTCCGCGTCGGTCGCATCCCGCAGCGCCACCCAGACGAAACATTCCGGCCGGTTTACATACGCGGAGATCTCGCACGGATCGATCTCGGCGATCGCGCGGCCTTCTTGATACGCGACACAATTGACGAGCATGCAAGCGTCTCCGTCACGCGGCGGAGGAATCATACGTTGCCAAGCGGCGGACCCCAAGCACGAACGTCGGCGGGGTGGACGCCCGGTTGCACGCAACGATGTTCGGGTCGCTGGTGCCGGGACGTGGCGAGGCAGGCGCGAAGGTCTTCCTGGATTTCGGCGGCCGCTCGCGCGCGTCCCTGCGCTTCGCGAGCATTCGCGCATCCTGCGCAGCACTGCGGCGCCTCCATTCAGGCTACGACCACTATAGGCCGCACCATTTCTCCGCGCGTGAAATGACAACAACCAGGTAACCGGACGAGTTCGCGGCGAATGGCTCGAAGCGCGTGCAAGGAAAATTGATCCCGATATTTCCTGGATTTTCGGCGGCCGCTCTCCCCCGTCCCTGCGCTTCGCGAGCATTCGCGCATCCTGCGCAGCACCGCACGCGCCTGCATGCAGGCTAGGTGGCTCAACTAGGCTACGAGAGCTCGGGGGTCAAATCGTCGAGCGGTAGCCCGGATGGAGCGAAGCGGAATCCGGGACAAACAACGGCCTGGGCGGGCCGCACGCGGCTCATGCTTAACTGCCCCGGCGCAGCGCCGCGATGACGAGCTTCGTCTCCGGACGGACGCCGCGCCACACGAAGTACGATTCGGCCGCCTGCTCGACCAGCATGCCGAGCCCGTCGGTGACTCGCGCGGCGCCGTGCAGCACCGACCACTCCATGAACGACGTCGCCTGGTCGCCATACATCAGGTCGTACGCGACCGATTCCCGTGTGTAGAGCGTCGGCGGCAGCTCCGGCATTTCGCCCTTGAGGCTCGCGCTCGTGCCGTTGATCACGATATCGAAGTGCTTGCCGCGGAGGTCGGCAAAGCCGCACGCCTCGACCGGCGCCTGCTCCCCGAATGTTTCAACGATGTCGCGCGCCTTTCCGACCGTCCGATTGGCGACCACGACGCGCGCCGGGTGGTGCTTGAGCAGCGGACCGAGAATACCGCGCACCGCGCCGCCGGCTCCGAGAATCAGCACCTGCTTGCCCTTGATCGGCACTTGAAGATTGCGCTCGATATCGTGGACGAGACCGATGCCGTCGGTGTTGTCCCCGAAGATTTTATCGTCGCGCTCGAACCGGAGCGTGTTTACCGCGCCGGCGATCTTGGCGCGCTCGCTCAAGCTGTCCGCGAGCCGAAACGCTTCGAGCTTGAACGGAACGGTGACGTTCAAGCCCTTGCCGCCGCTTGCGCGGAACTGCTCGACCGCTTGCGTGAAGCCGCCCGGATCGACCTGAATTGCCAGGTATTCGATGCGATGCCGAAACTGCCGCGCGAAGTGCTGATGGATCACCGGCGACTTGCTGTGCGCGACCGGATTACCCATTACCGCGTAGCGGTCGATTTTTTCGAAATCGAAGGGATCGGACATCGCCAGATATTACTAGACGCGCGTGCACTGCGCGCGCGTCGGCTCGCCTCCCTCTCCCGCGTAGGCGGGAGAGGGAATGAGGGTGAGGGTAGCGGCCTCCGGCACTCTGCGCTTGGCCCAGACCTGTCACTTCACCCTCACCCCTGCCGTCTCCCTAATAAGGAGAGGGAGAATTTGGGGCACGCCTTCGGCGCACTCGCTTCTCTCTCCCGCCGAGGCGGGAGAGAGAAGGAGTCGAGGGTGTAAAGCGGAAGGACCTCAGGCCGTTGCGCGCACCGGTTCGGGAGCGGAAGGCGCGACCACGCGCTGATCGCCGTGCGGCACCGACTGCGACAAATCGAGCAGCGGATCGCGCGATTCGCAGTAGCGAGCCGCCTGGCGCATCCACTCGTCGGACTGCGCGGCGAGCGCCTGGTAGCTGTCGTGGTCGAGCTGCGCGCGGAATTGATCGAGCGCGCGGACCAGTGCGTCCGCCGTATCCGCCAGAGCCGGACGGTCCTGAACCGCTTCCCGCAGTAAGCCGGGTAACGCGTTCAGCTCGAACGTCGGCGTCTTACGCGTTGCCGCGAACAATACCGCTTGGCCGGTCAAACGCGTCACCGCCTCCTGGCATTCGAGGGCTTCTTCGTACTTATGCTCGTAACCGAATGCGTTACGGCAGGTACGCTCATACGCCGCCTCGAAGAAGAGTGCGGACGCCTGCTCTTGATTGGCGCCGGCGCACTCGCCGCCGCCGAACTGGAACACTTTGAACGCGCTCGCCTCGCCGTGATCGGACAGGACCGATGCGAGGTCCGCCTCCTCGACTTTCGCGAGATCGGCGAGCAGCTCGTGAAAATATTGTTCGCCCTTGCGCCGGCTCCATGCGAAGAAGGTCTCGTCGGCGTTGCGATCGACGCGATACGACTCCTTGATGCGCTCCACCGCCACCGGCGCGCGTGACGCGGGAATCTCGGGGCCGTCGAAGGTCAACGTGCCGCCGGCCATGCCGTTGCCGCCGAGCTGCAACACATAATGCGGAATGAGCTTGCCGAACAAGCGGCGGCCTTCGCCGTAAAGCCCAATGTCGCCGGTGTCGGGCTGTGCGCAACTGTTGTGGCAGCCGCTCACGCGAATGCGCAGATCGTGGGAGCCGCCGTTCAACATCGCGCCGAGAATTTTCGAGGACGTGATGCCGAGCTTGCAGGTGGACGTACCCGGGCAGGCGACAACGTCGTCGCCGGGTTGCGGCTCGGCGAGACCGATTTCGGCAAGTGCGCTACGCAACGCGGGCACCTTCGATTGCGGCACGCCGACGATCATGAAATTCTGATCCTGCGTCGTACGAACATCCGGCAACTGCTCGCGTTCGAGAATCGCCGCGAGGCCGCGGAGCTGCGTCGGTGTCACGTCGCCGATCTTGATCCCAATCGGGAACGCCACTTGGCCGACCGGCTTGATGGGAAATACTTTGCGCGGAGCGCCGGCGCCCGGTGCGATGCCGGGCAACCCGGACTTCCATTCGCCCTTCGGGTATTCCTGATGGATGAACGCGGCCTTGGTGCGGGCGTACTCCTCGCGATACTTTTCGAGAAACCCCTCGACGCCGAACTTGTCGACCAGGAACTTTACGCGCGCTTTGGCGCGCCGCTTGCGGTCGGAGTAGCGATGATGCAGCGAGATCACCGCTTCCATGCACGGCAGCAGATCTTTCTCTTCGAGGAACGGCTCGATGACGAGCGCTTCGTGCGGCTTGTGCCCGAGACCGCCGGCCGCCATCACCTTGAAACCGAACTTGCCGTTCTGGTGCGTCGCGACGATCGCGAGATCGTGCATCGTGCCCTGCGCGCAATCCGCTTCGCAGCCGGAGAAGCTGATCTTGAACTTGCGCGGCATGTGCTGCGTCAGCGGGTGGCGCAGGAAACGCTTCACCGCGCCTTCGAGATGCGTCGTGACGTCGACGTGCTCGCGCGGGCAGCTCCCGGCGAGCGGGCAGGTCGTCATGTTGCGCACGGTGTTGCCGCACGCTTCGCGCGTCGTCAGACCATATGAAGCAAGGTGGCGCATCAGCGCCGGCGTATTCGCGGTGGGGACGTGATGCAGCTGAATGTCCTGGCGGGTCGTGATGTGCGCGATTTGATGCGCCGTGAAGTTCTCGACCGCTTCGGCAATGCCGACCAGCTGGCGCGGGACCAAACGTCCGCCCGGGAGCTTGATGCGGATCATGTGCACGCCCGCCTGGCGCTGACCGTACACGCCTTGCTGCAGGCGGAATGCGGTAAAGCGCTCGGGATCGAGGTCGCCGCGCAGAAAACTTCCGACCGTCTCCTCGAAACGATCAAGTTCCGCGGGGTCTGTAAAATTCCAACGTGCGTCCATCACCTGGGTTCGAGTTGTTCAAAAGGACTAGGGACTTTAACAAAGCCCCAGTGGTATATTGAAAGAATAAAAGACGATATTTTAATTCGGTTCCAGCATAAGGCATGAAGCTACAGCAGCTTCGCTATATCTGCGAGATCGCACGCGCCGGCCTAAAGGTGTCGGACGCGGCCGCGAACCTGTATACGTCGCAACCCGGCATTAGTAAGCAAGTCCGCCTGCTGGAGGACGAGCTTGGGATCGAAATCTTTCGCCGCAGCGGCAAGCACTTTGCCGATATCACCCCTGCGGGCCGGGAAATTATCCGGAAAGCCGAGGAGATTCTGCTCGAAGTTCGCAATATAAAGTCGATCGCGCAAGAGTACACGGACGAGGGCCAAGGCAGTCTGTCGATTGCCACGACCCATACGCAGGCGTGCTACGCGCTGCCCGACACCATCCAGCGGTTCCGCGCGCAGTATCCCAAGATCAGCCTCCATATCCACATGGGAACGCCGGTGCAGATCGCGGAAATGGCGGCGCGCAGCGAAGTCGACTTCGCGATCGCGACCGAGGCGCTGGAGCTGTTCGAGGATCTGGTGACGCTACCGTGCTATCACTGGAACCGCGGCATCGTCGCGCCGGTGGGCCACCCGATCCTGCAGGAAAACCCGCTCACACTCGAAGCGCTCGCGCGATATCCGATCGTCACGTACGTGTTCGGCTTCACCGGGCGCTCCACGCTCGATCATGCCTTTGCCGTGAAGAACCTGAAACCGGATGTCGTCTTCACCGCGACCGATTCGACCACGCTCAAAACCTATGCGCGGCTCGGCGTCGGCGTCGGCATCATGGCGAAAATGGCGTTCGATCCGCACGCCGACCAAGGGCTCGCGATGGTCGATGCATCGCACCTGTTCCCGAGCAACACGTCGCACATCGCGTTTCGCCGCGGCACCACGATGCGCAGGTACATGTACGACTTCATTCAGCTGTTCGCGCCGCATTTGACGCACGAAGTCGTCGATACCGCGACGCGCTTCGAGACCCGCCAGGAACGCGAAGAGTTCTACCGGAAGAAGCTGCCCGAGTTGCCGGAGCGTTGATACCGCGCGCACAACAAGGTGCGCGCGATTCAGCGGAGTGGCGTGCGGAACATGAAGTAAACCGCGCCCACGAGACAAAGCGCCGCCCATAAGAAATCGAGCCGCAGCGGCTCCTTCATATAAAGGAGCGCGAACGGCACGAACACCGCGAGTGTCACGACTTCTTGAATCACCTTCAGCTGGCCGAGATCGAACTGTCCGTAGCCCAAGCGGTTCGCCGGCACCTGCAGCAGATACTCGAACAGCGCGATCCCCCAGCTCAGGAGCGCCGCGATGATCCACGGCTTGTCGCGCAAGTTCTTGAGATGCGCGTACCACGCGAAAGTCATGAAGACGTTGGAACAGGCGAGTAGCAATATCGTTTTCATATCGAATCGGAGAGGAATTATTTTCAGGCGCCGCCGCTGATTGCGCTGTGACTTCGGATCAATATCGCAAGAATAGAACGCAATGCGGATTCATCTAGTAGGAGGGAATGTGCCTCGTCATCTCGGCGCGCGCGGCCCGAGCACTTCGTGTACCGCAGCGCGCAAATCGTTCAGCCGTCCGTGAAAGAAATGCCCGGTTTCCGGGAACGACCGCAACAGCGGACGTTCCGGAAGACGTTCAATCCATGCACTGACCGAGGCAGCGGGCACCACGTCGTCTTGCTCGCCTTGGAGCACCAGCGTCGGTACGGTCGGTGCGGGGGGAGGACCGAGATCCGGATACAGATGCACCGGCGGGGCAACGAGCACGAGTTGCGCGACCGGAAACCGCGCCGCGGCGCGCAGCGCCATATAGGCGCCGAAGGAGAAGCCGGCAAGCCAGATTTCGTCGTCCGGCCGCAGCGCGCGCAGCCACGCGAGCACGGCGAGAACATCGTCCGTCTCCCCAACGCCGTGAGCGAATTCACCGCTGCTCGCGCCGACACCCCGGAAATTGAAGCGGACGGTACGCGCGCCCAGCTCGACGAGGCTGCGCGCCAGGATATGGACCACTTTGTTATGGATGGTGCCGCCATGTAACGGATGCGGATGGCAAACCAAGGCACTGAACCGAGCGCCGCCCGCGGGGCACTGGGTGAGGGCTTCCAGCATTCCGGCCGGACCCGGAATATGTAAGGATGTATCGCACGGAAAGCTGGCGGCTGCGGACGCCGCGCCAGACGATTGAGCGGTCGACATGAGCCGCTGTATGCACCCGGCGGGCCGAAAAAGCAAGGGAGCGCGCGCGCCGGTTATCCGACCACTTACGCGGGAATTACCGGACCGTGGCGATAGATCACACGACATTCTGGGTGGCGCTCGTTCAAATCATCGGCGTGAACCTGGTGCTCTCGGGCGACAACGCCGTCGTCATCGCACTCGCCGCACGCTCGCTGCCGTCATCGCAGCAGGGCCGCGCGATCTTCTGGGGCAGCGGCGCGGCGGTCGTCATGCGCATCATCCTCACCGTCGTCGCCGTAGAAATGCTGCGGCTGCCGTATCTGAAGCTGATCGGCGCCGCGCTCCTCTTGTGGATCGGCGTGAAGCTGCTCCTCCCCGAAGATGACGGCGACGACGACGCGAAGCTCAACAGCGGCCCGACGATGATGGCCGCGATCCGCACCATCCTGATCGCGGACCTCGTGATGAGCCTCGACAATGTCATTGCTGTGGCGGCGGCCGCGAAAGGCAGCCTGCTGCTGCTCATTCTGGGCCTCGCGATCAGCATTCCGCTCGTTATCTTCGGCAGCACGCTGCTCCTCAAGATCATGCAACGCTTCCCGGTTGTCATTACGCTCGGCGCCGGCCTGCTCGGCTGGGTCGCGGGCGAGATGGCCGTCACCGATCCGATCGTGACGGACAGCTTCGAGTCCCTGCCATGGCTGCACACACTCGCACCGCTCGCCGGCGCCGCATTCGTTGTCGCGATTGGCAAATGGCGCGGCGTGGCGCGCGCCGAGGCGCAGACGAGCGCCGAAGCGGCCACCCAAAACCGATCGAGTCACGACTAACGAACCCGAGGAACTCTCATGCGCAGACTGCTCGTGCCCTTCGACGGCTCGGACGCTTCGGGACGCGCGCTCGATCACGCGCAGCGCGCGCTCAGCTCTTACAAAGAAGGCGCTGAATTACATCTCCTCAACGTGCAGCCGCCGCTGCCCGGGGACGTGGCCATGTTCGTCGGCGCAGAGACCTGCCGGAAATACCATCAGGACGAAGGAGCGAAGGTGCTGGCGCCGGCGCGCGCGCGGCTCGAAGCCGCGAAAGTGCCGTACGTGTGGCACGTGAGCGTCGGCGATCCGGGCGAGGTAATCGCGCGTTACGCGAAAGAAAAAGGCTGCGACGAAATCTGCATGGGTACGCGCGGCCTGGGGCGCGTCGCCGGCATGCTGCTCGGCTCGGTGACGACGAAGGTCATCCACCTGAGCCCGGTACCGGTACTGCTCGTCAAATAGCGGGTCAGGTGACCGTCGCGACGATATACCCCGCATAGCACACGCCGTTCAGCACGAGGTGGTAGGGCTTCAGCCCACCGCGCTGCAGCGGATACAACAGCCAGACGCTCGCGGCCAGCGTTAGCACGAGCCCTGCGATCACTTCCGCGCGCAACTCCCATGGCGTGAGCAGAATTCCGAGCGCCGGCAGCAGGCTGCCCTGAAACACCATCGCGCCGGTAATGTTGCCGAAGGCGAGCGTGTCCTTGCCGCGGCGGATCCACAAAACGCTGTTCACTTTTTCCGGTAACTCCGTCGCGAGCGGAATAATCAGCAGCGACAACGTAAGTGCGCTCACGCCGAGTGTCGAAGACAAGTCCTCGACGCCTTCGACGAAACCGTGTGCCCCGACGACGATACCCACCAGACCGAGGGCGAGTTGCACGACTTCGACCGCGAGGTTGTCGCGCACGCCCAGCCAACCGAACAGCCGCACCAGAAGGAGCGGATTCCCCGCTTCGGTCGCGTGACCTTCCGCGACCAACTTCGCGGAAGCACGCACCGTCAGCAGTACGTAGATGAAATAAATCCCGACGAGCAGCATCGCAATGGCGCCGCGCGCGAGTGGGCGGTCGTGCGGTACGACGGTCGCGATCGCGCTCAGTGAAAATGCGGCGAGGAACCAATAAAGATCGCGCTTGAGGCCCTCGCGCTCGGGTTGCAACCGCCCGCCCCACCCGCGCTTCAGTGCCGCGAAAAGTCCCACGAGAAACAGCGCCACCGTGGACAGCATGAGCGGCGCGCCGAGAATCGCGCCGACGCCCACTTCCTCGCGCACTTCCTGCGTCGCCGCCGTCGATAGGATCGCGACGACCGGGACCATCGTCTCGGGCATCGCGGTGCCGACGGCGGCGAAGATCGAGCCGGTCACGCCCTCCGAAATACGCAACCGCTCACCGAGATGCTCGAGCGCGTTGGTGAACGTCTCCGCGCTCACGAGAATCAGCAGCAGCGCGCCGGCGAGAAGAAGCAGCGTCATTCTGATCGCACCTTATTTGTGAAGACAGATTGGGAGACTTATCCCATCAATTGGTAGTCGAGCGCTAAACCGAAAAAGACAGCGGCGCCGAAACGATTGTTGTCGAGAAACGCTTTGAAACAGGCGTCGCGTGCGCGCGCTCGAATGAGCCACTGCTCGTACAGGGCAATGCCGGCGGCGATCGCGAGCCCGGCATAGTACAGGATTCCGCGCCCGGTCAGGCGGCCAACGTAAACGAGAAGCAGCAACGTCAGCGCGTGAAAGACACCGACCATCAAACGGTCGTACTTGCCGAAGAGAATCGCCGTCGATTTCACGCCGATGCGCAGGTCGTCCGGGCGGTCGGACATCGCGTACGCCGTGTCGTACGCCACGGACCAGCAGATGTTTGCCGCGAGCAACCACCACGCCACGGCAGGCACCGCATCGAGCTGCGCGGCGAATGCCATCGGTATTCCCCAACCGAACGCCATGCCGAGGTAAAACTGCGGCAGATGCGTCCAGCGTTTGAGGAACGGATACGTCGCCGCGAGGACGGCGCCGATCACGGAAAGCCCGATCGTGAGCCGGTTGAGCGTTAGCACGAGCGCGAACGCGGCGCCGCAAAGGACGGTAAACAGCACGAGCGCTTCGCGCGGCGCGACGCGCCCGGTCGCGATCGGCCGATTGCGGGTGCGTTCGACGTGCGGGTCGAATCCGCGGTCGGCGTAGTCGTTGATCACACAGCCGGCGGAGCGCATCAGAAATACGCCGATCACGAAAACCATCAGGATGCGCGGGTCGGGCCGGCCGCCGGACGCGAACCAGAGCGCCCAGAGCGTCGGCCAGAGCAGCAGCAGGCTGCCGATCGGCCGATCGAGCCGCATCAGCACCGCGTAGTCCTTGAGCCGTTCGAGCGCGTAGGTCATGCGAATCACACGCTTCCGTAAGCCTCGCGCTGGCGCATCCAGCGGCGAATGATCGGCTCGATGCGATCGGGATGGTTCGTCATCAAGCGCTGCGCCGCGTGCTGCACGCGCGGCAGCAGCGCCCGATCCCGCACGATGTCGGCGATGTGGAACGCCGCCTCGCCGGTCTGGCGCGTGCCGAGAAGCTCCCCGGGGCCGCGCATTTCGAGATCGCGCTGGGCGATCTCGAAACCATCGTTGGTGGCGCGCAGGGCGGCGATACGCTCGTGTGCGACCTCGCTGAGCGGCGGCTGATACAGCAACACACAGCTCGATTGCGTGGCGCCGCGGCCGACACGGCCGCGCAGCTGATGCAGCTGCGACAATCCCAATCGCTCGGCGTTCTCGATGATCATGAGCGAGGCGTTCGGCACGTCGACGCCGACTTCGATAACCGTCGTCGCGACCAACAGATGCACCCGGCCGCGACTGAACTCCGCCATGACGCGCTCCTTCTCCTTCGGCTTTTGCCGCCCGTGCACGAGGGCCACCTTGAGCTCGGGCAGCGCCTGCGCCAACGCCTCCGCAGTTTGCGTTGCGGTTTCGAGATCGAGCGCTTCGGATTCCTCGATCAGCGGACACACCCAGTACGCCTGCCGACCCGATGCGCACGCATCGCGCACGCGCATCACCACCTCGGCGCGGCGCGTCGCCGGCACCGCGACGGTTTCGATCGGCCGACGTCCGACCGGCAGCTCGTCGATGACCGAGACGTCGAGATCCGCGTAGACGCTCTGAGCGAGCGTACGCGGAATCGGCGTCGCGCTCATAATGAGCTGATGCGGCACGAGATCGCCGAGCGCACCTTTCGCGCGCAGCGCCAAGCGCTGCTGCACGCCGAAACGATGCTGCTCATCGACGACGATGAGTCCGAGACGCGCGAACTTCACTTCGTCCTGAAACAACGCGTGAGTGCCGACAACGACGCCGGCGCGGCCTTCGGCGACGTCGATGAGCGCATGCGTACGCGCGCGACCGGTCACGCGCGACGAGAGCGGCGCGACGAGCACGCCGAGCGGCGCGAGCCAGGCGCTCAGATTCTTAAAGTGCTGCTCGCTCAGCAGCTCGGTCGGCGCCATGAACGCCGCTTGATATCCTGCCTCGACCGCGAGCAGGCTCGCGCATGCCGCGACGATCGTCTTGCCCGAGCCGACGTCGCCCTGCACCAGGCGATGCATCGGTTCGGCGCGGGCGACATCTGCACGAATTTCGTCGAGCACTCGCCGCTGCGCACCGGTCAACGCGAAGGGAAGCGAGCCGAGGAGCCGATCGACGAGGCCGCCGCTGACCGCGAGTCGCGGCGCGGGATCGGCGCGCAGCCGCTCGCGCACGCGTTTCAAGCTCAGGTAATAGGCGAGCAATTCTTCAAACGACAGTCGTTGCTGCTCGGGGGCCGCGCCGCTCAATATCGCCGCCACGTCCGCACCCGGCGGCGGCCGGTGCACGAGCTCGATCGCCTCCTTGAGGCTCGGGAGCCGCAGCTCCGCGAGGACATCGCCGGGCAACCACTCGCTGACGTGCGCGAGATAACGATTGAGCGCGTCCTGCACCAGCCGACGCAACATTGCCTGGCCGACGCCGCTCGTGGCCGGATACACCGGCGTCAAGTGATTCTCGGGCTGCGGCGTTTCGTTCGCCGACAACACGGCGTACTCGGGGTGCGCCATTTCGAGACCGGCGGGACCGAAGCGCACACCGCCGAAGCAGCGCACCCACTTGCCGCGCTCGAGCTGATTCTGCTGCGCCGTATTGAAGTGAAAGAAACGCAAGTGCAGATATCCCGTCCCGTCGGCGAGGCGGCACACCAGGGCGCGGCGGCCGCGGTATGTGACATCGGCAAGCTCGATTCGACCGGCGACGAGCGCTTCCTGTCCCGGGCGAAGCGCGCCGAGCGCCGTGAGGCGCGTACGGTCCTGATAGCGCGACGGCAGATGAAACAACAAATCCTGTACGGTCGCGAGGCCGAGCGCGCGCAGGCGCTCGGCGAGTCGCGGACCGACGCCTTTGAGCCGCGTAAGCGGCGCGGCAGCAGGATTCAAGACGCCGGCGCCCGCTGCCGACGAAACGGCTTTCATGGGATCACGAAACTCCCCCTCCCTTATCCTCCCCCGCGAGCGGTAACGCGCAGGGACGCGCTAAGATCGCGCGAGACAGGACGCCGCGAGCGATCGAGCGGAATAGGGTGAGGGTCATTGATGAAACGCGCATCCGTCTCGGCTACGCCAACACCATGACCGCGTCCATCTCGACGCTCGCGCCTCGCGGAAGCGCTGCGACGCCGATAACGGCGCGCGCCGGATAAGGTTCCGCGAAATATTGCGCCATCACGTCGCTGACCACCGTGAAGTGCGAGAGATCGGTCAGGAAGACGTTCAGCTTCACGATGTCTTTCAGATCGCCGCCCGCCGCGCGCGCGACGGCGCGCAGGTTCTCGAACACGCGCGTGATCTGCGCGCGCATGTCGCCCGGCTCGAGCGCCATCGTCTGCGGGTTCAGCGGGATTTGTCCGGAAAGATAGATGGTCTGACCGACGCGCACAGCCTGTGAGTACGTGCCGATGGCCTTCGGCGCCGCGTCGGTAACGATTGGTTGCTTCGAAGACATGGTGGTTACGCTCCTCTCTCGACGGCATGAGTGTCTTCGGCGATGGGCGTGAATGCAAGAGCGTCGGGGCGGACAAAGGATTTCGCCGAGCCGTTCGGCGCATCACAGCCGTGCGGAAATCGAAAGCCGCGCCCGAGGCGCGGGCGCAAGTATTACGGCTTACTTACTTGGGCCTTGGCATTCGACAACGACACGATCAATGACTTCGTGCGTGAACTGGTCCTGGTATTCCGTTGCTGATCCGGACGGTGTTGGCGCGCCGGTGACCACGGGACTCGGAAAGGTCGGATGCAACTCCACGCCGACGAAGTAATATGCCTACGACGTCGTCAGAGACACCGGCGCGTCATAACTCGAGGGCGCCGACTTGCGCCATTCGTCCGCAATGCGTTCGGAGACGTCCGCTGCAGACTTGTCGCTCGTGCAGCGTTGCGCATCCGGATACAAAGACGAGCGAGATCAGTGCCGACACTGCGCACGCCGCCGCCGTTCGCCAATTTGCTTAGCCTTTCTTTCGGTTGATGCGCACGACGTTCTCGAGCGCACGCACGCGACGCATGATGTTGGCGAGGTGGACCCGGTCCTTCACTTCGACGGTGAACACCATCGTCGTATAGCGCCCATCACGGTCGTCGAAGGAAACGGCGTCGATGTTCGCGTCTTGTTCGGCGATCGTCGCTGCGACCGACGCGAGCACGCCGCGATTGTTGCGGACTTCGACCCGGATCGTGACCGGAAACACGCCCTCGATCCGCGGCTCCCAGCGTACGTCGATCCATTGCTCCGGATGTTTGCGATAACGGGCGACGTTCCGGCAATCGCCGGTGTGCACGACGATCCCGCGCCCGGAGGAAAGAAAACCCAGTATCGGATCGCCCGGGATCGGCCGGCAGCAGCGCGCGTAGGTGACGACGACGCCTTCCGTGCCGCGAATCGCGAGCGCCGGACCTTTATTGCTCTTCGTGAGCAGCTCGCGGAAGCGCCGCGTCAGCGCAAAACCGCCCGCGTCGGCGGCCGGCGGCGCCGGCACGAGCTGCCGCGCCACCACCGCGGGCAGGCGGTTGCCGAGACCAATATCGCTCAAGAGCTGATTCCAATTCGGCAGATTGAGGTTCTTCAACAACTTCGTGCGCTGCCCGTCGTTCAGTTCGGTGAGCTCGACGCCGAGGTCTTTCAGCGCGCGCTCGAGCAGGCGTCCGCCGAGCTCCACCGCGCCGCCGATCTGCCGGCCTTTGAGGAAGCTGCGGATATGGGCGCGTGCTTTGCCGGTGACGACATAGTCGAGCCACGACGGATTCGGCGCGCCGCTCGCCGCGGTGAGAATCTCGACGTGGTCGCCGTTCTTCAGCGTCGTGCGCAGCGGAACCAGCTCGTGGTTCACCTTGGCGCCGATGCAGTGATTGCCGATGTCGGTATGGACGTCGTAAGCAAAATCGATCACGGTCGCGCCGCGGGGCAGCTTCTTGATCTCGCCGTTCGGCGTGAAGACGTAAACCTCGTCGGGGAAGAGGTCGATCTTGAGGTGCTCGAGGAATTCGTGCGGGTTGCCCGCTTTCTGCTGGATTTCGAGCAGCTCCTTGAGCCATTGCAGCGCCCGTTTACGCATCTCGCCCATGGCCTCGCCGCTCTTGTAGAGCCAATGGGAAGCGACGCCGGCCTCGGCGACGCGGTGCATCTCGCGCGTACGGATCTGCAGCTCGATCGATACGCCGAACGGTCCGAACACCACCGTGTGCAGCGATTGGTAGCCGTTCGCTTTCGGGATCGCGATGTAATCCTTGAACCGCCCGGGAATCGGCTTGTACAGGTTGTGCAGCATGCCGAGGACGCGATAACAGGTGTCGGCCTTGTCGACCATGACGCGGAAGCCGTACACGTCGTACACCTGATCAAACGAGAGCTTTTTCGTCAGCATCTTCTTGTAGACGCTGTAGACGTTCTTCTCGCGCCCGGTCACCTCGGCGCTCACGCCCTCCTGCTCGAGCTGCTGCACGATCGCCGCGCGCACTTTCTCTACGATCGCTTTGCGATTCGCGCGTCGCCGGCGAATGGCGTCGGCGAGGATGCGGTAACGCAGCGGATAGAGCGTTGCAAGCGCGAGGTCTTCGAGCTCGACCGCCCACTGGCGCACGCCGAGACGATTGGCGATCGGCGCGTAGATGTCGATCGTTTCGCGCGCGATCACGCGCTGGCGCTCGCGCGCAAGAAAGGACAGCGTGCGCATGTTGTGCAGCCGATCGGCGAGCTTGATCAGGATGACGCGGATGTCGCTCGCCATCGCGAGCAGCATCTTGCGGAAGTTTTCGGCCTGCGCCTCTTCCTGGCTCTGAAACTCGATGCGCGTGATCTTTGAAACGCCGTCAACCAGCTCGGCGACGTCCTTGCCGAATGCTTCCGCGATGCCTTCCTTCGCCGTCTTCGTATCCTCGATGACGTCGTGCAGGATGGCCGCGATGATGCTCTTCGCGTCCATGTGCATGGACGCGAGAATGTGCGCGACTTCGAGCGGATGGTAGATGTAGGGTTCGCCGCTGACGCGGCGCTGGCCTTCGTGCGCCTGCGCGCCGAAACGATAGGCCGCGCGTATTTCGCCGATGTCCTTCGGCTCGAGATAACCCTGCAGGAGCCCGCAGAGATCGTCGATCCCGAAATGCGCGGGAAGCGGCCGCTGCGCGGCCGCGGGCTCCGCCGCCCCGCTCCGCTCGGAGCCGGCGACGGGGTTAGTGCGTGGCGGCGGGGGCGTCGTCTCCCGGCTTGGGGGCGAGGTCGGGGGCCGGGGTTTGCTCGGTTGCGTCTTCATCTGCCACGAGTTCGGCCTGCGAACTCTCCTCGTCCAGGATTGCGTTCGTAACGAAACCCGACGCGATCTCCCGCAACGCGAGCACGGTCGGCTTGTCGTTCTCTTTCGGTATGCAAGGCTCGGCGCCCCCGCTCAACTGACGCGCCCGCTTTGCAGCAACCAGTACGAGCTGAAAGCGGTTCTCCACGTTTTCAAGACAATCTTCGACGGTAATACGAGCCATTGCTTACCTCACACATTAAGTATTGACGGAAACCGCGGGGAGTTACAGGTGCGGCTACCTCGAATCCCTTATCTTACTGACCGGCCGTCGGTATTTCCAGGCAAACTACCCCGGGTTCGGCCCTGCAGCGGAACGGGCGGGTGGGCTGCGACTTCCCCTCCGCCTACCGGCCCACGTCCGCGAGGAGCCGATCGATATCGACGGTAACGGGCCGGCGCGCACCGGGGGCGCCGCGGATGATCGCCTCGAGATCGGCCAGGGCTTGATCGAAGTCGTCGTTCACGACGATGTAGTCGAACTCCGAGTAGTGCCGCATCTCGTCGATGGCCGCCTGCATGCGCCGCGCGATGACCTCCGGCGCGTCCTGGCGTCGGTCTTTGAGACGCTGCTCCAGTGCTGCGCGTGAGGGCGGTAGCAGGAAGATGCTCACCGCGGACGGCCAGGCGCGCTTGATCGCACGTGCGCCCTGCCAGTCGATATCGAAGATCACGCGTTTGCCGCGCGCGATCAGATCGTTCACGACCGCGCGCGAAGTTCCGTACTGATTCCCGAATACCTCGGCGTGCTCGATGAACTCATTCGACTGCACCATCCGTTCGAACTCGGCAGGCATGACGTAGTAGTAATGCACGCCGTGCTGCTCGCCCGGGCGCGCCGCACGCGTCGTATGCGAAACCGAAAGCGCGACGTCGGGCAGCCGGCGGGCGAGCGCCTGCGCAAGGCTCGTCTTGCCGGTACCGGAGGCGGCTGAGAGGATGAAAAGCTTCGCGCTATTCATCGGTTGGCTTGAACGGCGCCGACCGGCGCCGGCGGATCGCTCGGTTCGTTCTTGTGCACAACCGTCGTATCGTTCGTCATTCGATATTCTGCACTTGCTCCCGCATCTGCTCGATCAGCACCTTGAGCTCGACCGCGATGTTGGTAAGCCGCAAGTCGACCGATTTCGAGGCGAGTGTGTTCGCTTCGCGGTTCAATTCCTGCATAAGGAAGTCGAGGCGGCGTCCCACCTGGCCGGTGCGCTCGAGTACCTGGCCGACTTCCGCGACGTGCGCGCCGAGACGATCCACCTCCTCGCTCACGTCGCTGCGCGTCGCATACAACACCATTTCCTGCTCGAGCCGCGCCGGGTCGAGCTGGTTGCGAACCTCGCCCAGCCGCGCGTCCAGCCGGCTTCGGTAGTCGCGGGCGACCTCGGGAAGGAGCGCCTTGAGACGTACGAGCAGCGCGGCCAGCGCCTGCAGGCGCTCGGCGAGCAGATCGTGCAGGCGCTGACCCTCGCGCCGTCGCGTCGCGATGAGATCGTCGAGAGCGGCCGCAAGCAGATCGAGCGCCGCGGCGCCGAGCGATTCTGCATCGAGCGCAGGCGCCTGCAGAATCCCCGGCCAACGGAGGACGTCGCCGAGCGAAAGGGGCGCGAGCCCCGGGATCGAAGTTGCGATTTCGTTCGCCACGCCGCGGAACTGGTCGAGCGCGGCCCGATCGAGCGCCGGCTCGGTCCTCGCCGCCTGCGGCTGGAACCGCAGGGTGGCGTCGATTTTCCCGCGTTCGAGACGCCGGCCGATCGCCTCGCGCACGGCCGATTCGATCGCGCGCAGCTCTTCCGGCAGCCGCAGACCGATTTCGAGATAGCGGTGATTGACCGAACGCAGCTCCCATGCGAGCCCGCCCGCGGAGTTTTCCACCGCCCGGCGGGCGAAAGCGGTCATGCTGAGGGTCATAAGCGGCGGCGGCTTGGATCGTTAGGGCGCGATGGTAAACCGAAACCATGAAGCGATGAAACCTTGTGGGCCGCGGCGTAATGCGCTTCTATACTGTTACTTACGGAAGCCCGCCCATGCTATGAAGCTTAAAATCGAAAACGCTCTCCCGGCCGGGTACCAATTGGGCCAATATCGCATCCTGCGCACGCTCGGCGGGGGCGGCTTCAGCATCGTGTACCTCGCCGCCGACACCGAGCGCAATCAGCAAGTCGTTATTAAGGAATATCTGCCGAGCAATCAGGCGTACCGCGCGGACGGGGAAACCGTCGAAAGCCTTTCAGCCGAAGGCGACGCGACGTTTCGCATGGGCATCAAACGCTTTTTCGATGAAGCGGGAACGCTCGCGAAGATCAACCACCCGAACATCGTGCGCATCATCGATATCTTTCGCGACAACAACACGGTCTACCTGGTGATGAACTACGAGCAGGGTAAAGACCTCGGCTCGTACATCAAGCGCCGCGGCGGCGGGATGTCGGAAAAATTCATTCGCACCGTTTTTCCGCAACTGCTGCTCGGTTTGCGCGAATTGCACGCACACAACCTGCTGCACCTCGACATCAAACCGCCGAACATTTTCTTGCGGCCCGGCGGCAAGCCGCTGCTGCTCGACTTCGGCGCCGCGTTACGCGCTGACGGCGAAGAGCGCACCATCGCCGCCCATACCCTCACGCTCGGCTATGCACCGATCGAGCAGCACCGCCGCGGTCAGCTCGGGCCGTGGACCGATCTCTACGCCATCGGCGCGTCGATGTGGGCTTGTATGAGCGGCAAGTCGCCGCCGCCATCGACTGAGCGCGCGACGCGCGACAAATATCGTCCGGCGGTCGTATCGTTCTCGGGGCGCTACTCGCGCCAACTCCTGCATGCGGTCGATTGGTGTCTGAAGCTCGATCCGCTGGAGCGCCCGCAGTCGGTCCAGCAACTCCTCGATTTCCTCAGTCAACCCGCTCCGCGAACCGCGACCGAGAACGGAGTACTCGGACGGCTATGGAAGTTCCCGTGGCCGTGGAAGCGCGCGGGATGAAGTATCAGGTCGCGCAACTGTCGAGTTCCGGCGCGCGCCGCGCCAACGAAGATCGAGTCGGGATCGCCGAACGCCCCAGCGCCGTGCTGCTCGCCGTCGCCGACGGCCTCGGCGGTCACACGGGCGGAGAGCTCGCGTCGCAGACGGTGGTCGAAACCGTGACGCGCCTGTTTCACGGCGTGAAGCAGGCGCAGCTCGCCGATCCGTTCGCATTTCTCGCCCTCTCGATGCTGAAAGCGCATCGCTCCATCGGCGCGCGCGCGCGTGCGCACAAACCGCCCCTCGAAGCGCGCACCACATGCGTGCTCTGTCTGGTTCAGGAAGGCTATGCGTACTGGGCCCACGTCGGCGACAGCCGCTTGTATCACTTCCGCGGCGGGCGGCTGCTCAAGCGCACCGAAGACCATACGACGATCGAAGAGCTGCGACGCGACGGCATCATCAGCGAAGAAGAGATGGCGCAGCACCCGCGCAAGAACGCGCTGCTGCGCTCGCTCGGCGGCAGCGGAGACCCGCGAATCAGCCTTGGCGAGGAAGCGCTGCTCAAAACCGGCGACACCCTGCTGCTCTGCTCGGACGGACTGTGGGAGGCGCTCACCACCGAAGAATTGGGGCGTATGCTCACAATGCCGAGACTCGAGGACGGCGTCGAAGAGCTCGTATCGACCGCCGAAAAGCGCAAGGGCGATGCGTGTGACAACGTAACCGTTGCGTGCCTGCGTTGGGAGGACCGCGCCGCCCTCAACCTGCCGTTGCGCGGCCCGACGGTGCCGCAGCAGGTCGACACACAACGACTGATAAGACAAGCGGCGGCCAACAAGATCGCGACCCAGCGCGCCGAAACCGAACCGGCACTAACCGGACAGGACCGGCGCGACAGTATCGAAAGCAGCATCAACGAGCTCGAAGAATATCTCCGCCGCTTAGAATCGAAGGGCTGACGCGCCGCGCGGCTCTCGATCGGTACCTTGGCGCACCCGCCGCTCCCTTTAGCGGCTTTGGCCGCACCGCGACTCCGACAAACTCGGCCGTCATTCCTGCGCGGCATCGCTCTCGCACTTTTCCGCTGCGCAATCCTGCTCCGCGGAAAAGTCCAGGGTACACATCCGTGTGCACCCGCTCGGCGGCGCGAAT
>JBJMVQ010000005.1:0-27253 GCA_045810625.1 Sulfurifustis sp. | reverse complement strand
AGCGCGCGCTGTTGTCTTTCGCGCGCCGGCGAGTTCGGCTCGCGCTCGGGGTTGGCGAGTAGCGCAGGGAACCGCTCGTGCCTTTCGAGCGGCGCGGCGACCGGGGCGGCCTTTTCTTTGGCGACTTTCTTTTGGCCGCGCAAAAGAAAGTCGCTTGCCGTGGGTCAACCACCCACAAGTTGATTTATTAACTAGATAAGCGCGCCCGAAGGGCGCTCGACCCGTTTAGCCAAAAAACAGAAACATCAAAAACAAAAGGCCGGGTTCGCTCCCGCAAACCCGGCCCTTCGTAGAAAACACCCGGCCCAATCAGCTCCCGAATATTCGCTCGGGATGCTCGAGGTCGTTCACCATGCGCCACTCGGCGGCGCCCGCGTCCTTCACGCGCTTTTGCCAAGCTTCGAGCCGTCCCATGTAACGCCGCGGATCCATATTGTCGGTGTTCAGCTTGGTGACGTTCACCGCGACAACCGTAACGCCCTTCAAGTTGAGCGGCACGTTGCGATTGGTTTGCTTGTCGAGCTCCTCCTGCATGTCGGAGAAGATCAGTATCGTTTTTCGCCCCGCACCCGTCTCGTTGAGGAATTCCGACGCTTGCAGGATTCCGCCGGTGATGTCGGTGTACGCGCTGCCGCCCTTAGCAGCCTCGCGAAGCTTCACCATCTGCGTCTTGAACGCCCGCTTCTGGGCGTTCGCTTCCATCGGATCTTTCGAGAACGTCGCTTTCGCGAGAATGTCCTTTTCGGTGAAGCTGCGGCTCTTGACCCGCGCCACCGCGAGCGAATCGCCCGGGTTGAGCGTGCCGAGCAGGTAATTGATCAATTGCTCCGCTTTGTCGACTTCTTTGGCGTACGTTCCGGACGTGTCGACCAGAACATACACCGCGCGCGCGTAGCTGCCCTTCTCAGCGCAGCCGCCGAGACCAACCGCCAGCGCGAGCATGATCGGCGCGAACTTCATCAGCGTCTTCATGTTTACCCCGTCTTCCGATAGCCGCTCTGTGACACGCCAACCGAGCCGGAACCGTTGCGAGCGCGCACGGCACGCTCGATCAGGAGCGGCAGGAAAATGATCACGTCGTACAACATCGTCAGCGCGTTGGCGAGATGACGCGTCAGGTTGGAGAGAATCCGCAGGAACATACCAAGACCGCGCACCAGCACGACGAGCAGCGCACCGATGACGGTGCGGCCCGAGCCGATGAGATATTCGAGCGGGATCGCGACGAACGCGAGCGCGAACGGCAGGATGAAGCCGAGGACCATCTGTCCTGCGACCGGCACTTTCGTGACCCAACTCGCTTCCGTCGGCGAACCCGCCGCCGCGGCGGCGCCGGCGAGCCCGCGCTTCAGCTCCATGTCGGCCGCAATGATGAGATCACGCATCACCGCGAGCGCGACCTCGACGCCGGCAAGGATCAGGAGAATCGAAAAAGCGACCCACGCGATCCGCATGCGCATGCGATCGTGCATGTTGTTGATGCGTGGGAACAGATGCGTGATGCGCAACGCTTCCATCAGGAACAGACCCATCGCCGCTTCGACGAGCAGGATCACGAGCGCCGCGACGTGCGCCGCTTCGAGTCCGCCGACGATGTACTCGCCGCCGCCGACCATCGCCGCCATCGGCCGCGCGATCAGCCAGAAGTTCACGAACGCGCCGCCGACGGCGACCGCCACGACGAACGCAGCCGTGACGAACTGCGTCGTGGCGGAGGACGTGAGCGCATGCACGGCCTTGTCTTCCGATGCGAGGATGTGCTCGTACCGCTCGATCTGCGCGTCGATACGCTGCGCCGCGTCGTCGAGGCTGGTCAGGTTCTTGCCGACCCGCGACAGCGTCTGCTCGAGCGAACGCCAGAACGGCTGAAAGCCCTCGAGGATTTTGTGCCGCTTCTCGTATGAACGCCGGTACTCGGAGAGCACCTTGGCGTAAATCTCGTCCATCGACTTGCTGATGTTTTCGAGAATCTTCTGCACCAGCCCGTCGCCGGTCTGTTTTATCTTTGCGATCGCTTCGACCGCCTGTGTCCATTCGGGCGGCGGCGGCGGCACTTCGCCGCACTTGCGGTAATCCTCTTCCACGCGGGTGATCTCATCGAGCAGGCGCCGTTGCAGTGCGGGGTATCCTTGCAGATCGCGGCGCACGATCGCGGTGACGCGCTCGAACTCCCGCTGAATCGTCTGGTTCAGTTCTTCGCGCCCGTGGGCAAGCAGCACCGTTTCATTTCGCGCACGCATCTCGCGCGCCGTCGCCTCGAGCCAGCGTCCGGCGAGACGCAGGGGCTGGCTGATCGCGCGCACGAGCGCTCGGAACAACCGGTGAGCAGGCTCGCGCGCCGCATATAAAAACGGGAGCAGAATCGCGAAAAGCACGAGCGCCGAGAGCGCTGGGTTGTTCGGAAACAACATCCAGGACATAGCCGCCCCTTTATATTTGCTTGGGATTACTACTATCTAAGCAGGCATTCGGGCGCGAGCAAGGGGGCGTCGGTCGGGTCGCTCCAAGAGACGCCCGACCGGTACCGGCTATCGGGAAGCGAAAGCCGACCGTCAGGGAGTGCTGCCGGCCGCTTCTTCCTTCTTAACGGGAAGCAGGTCTTCGCGCGACACGCCGAGCCACATGACGATCGGGCTCGCCACGAGGACCGAGGAGTAGATACCGAACAGGATGCCGATCGTCAGCGCGAGCGCGAAATAATGCAGCGTCTCGCCGCCGAAGAAGAGCATCGACAGCACGGCCAGCTGAGTACAGCCGTGGGTGATGATCGTGCGCGACATGGTGCGCGTGATCGCGTTGTCGATGATGTGCGGCACCGTCGCTTTGCGCATCTTGCGGAAATTCTCACGCACCCGGTCGAACACCACGACCGATTCGTTGACCGAGTAGCCGAGGATCGCCAGCACCGCCGCGAGCACGGTCAGCGAGAATTCCCACTGAAAGAACGCGAAGCAGCCGAGAATGATAACGACGTCGTGCAGGTTCGCGATGATGGCGGCGACGCCGAATTTCCATTCGAAGCGGAACCACAAGTAGCAGACGATGCCGATCGACACGAACAGGAGCGCGAGCGCGCCGTTGTCGAACAGCTCGCGACCCACCTGCGGACCGACGAACTCGACGCGGCGCAGTTGCACGCTCGCATCGGCCCCCTTGAGCGCGGCCATCACGCTTTCCGAGAGCTTCGCGCCGGTCGGGCCTTCGCGCGCGGGGAGCCGGATCAGCACGTCGCGCGACGTTCCAAAGTTCTGCACCGCCACGTCCTGATAGCCGAGCTTCGTGAGCGCGTTGCGCACGCCGCCGAGATCGGCCGGCTGCGCGTAGGTCACTTCCATCACCGTGCCGCCCGTGAAGTCGACACCGAGATTCAAGCCGCGGGTTGCGAGGAAGAACACGGCGGCGAGGAACGTGACGAGCGAAATCACGTTGAACACCAGCGCGTGGCGCATGAACGGAATGTCTCTGCGGATCTTGAAGAATTCCATGACGCCCTTCCCCTACGCTACTGCCACGCGGTGTTGCCGATGGCGATGCGTTCGAGCTTGCGCCGCCGGCCGTAATAGAGATTTACCAGCGCGCGCGACACCATGACCGCGCTGAACATCGACGTGAGAATGCCGAGACAGAGCACAACGGCGAAACCGCGGACCGGACCGCTGCCGAAAGCGAGCAGCGCGATACCGGCGATCAGCGTCGTGATGTTCGAGTCGAGAATCGTGCCGAACGCGCGTTCGTAACCCGCGTAGATGCTCGCCTGCGGTGTGTTGCCGTTGCGCAGCTCTTCGCGGATGCGCTCGTTGATGAGCACATTGGCGTCGATCGCCATACCGACCGTGAGCGCGATACCCGCCATACCGGGCAGCGTCAGCGTCGCCTGGATGATCGACAGCACTGCGACCAGCAGCACCACGTTCACGGCCAGCGCCGCGACAGAAATGAACCCGAACATGAGGTAGTAGCCGATCATGAAGACCGAGATCGCGGCGAAGCCGATCCACGTGGAGTGGAACCCGCGCTGAATGTTGTCCGCACCGAGGCTCGGACCGACCGTGCGCTCTTCGACGATCTCGACGGGCGCCGCGAGCGCACCGGCACGCAGCAGCAGCGCGAGCTCGTTCGCTTCCTTGACGCTTTCAAGCCCTTCGATCTGGAAACGCTTGCCGAGCTGACTGCGGATCACCGGCGCCGTGATGACTTCCTCGATGCGCTTCGAGACGCGCACCTCGCGGCCGTTTTCGTCGAGCACCGGCTTGCCCTTCTCGTCGAGCTTCGGCTCCGATTTGATCTCGATGTACACCACCGCCATGCGCTTGCCGACGTTCTCGCCGGTGATGCGCTGGTTGATCGCCGCGCCGCGCGCGTCGAGCGTGATGGAAACGATCGGCTGGCTCGTCTGGCTGTCGAAACCGGGAGCGGCATCGATGATGTTGTCGCCCGAATAGATCACGCGGTTCTTGAGCAGAATCGGGCGGCCGTCGCGATAGCGGTAGAGCTTGTCGCCGATCGGCACTTGCCCGCTTCCGGCCTGCGTCGCGTTTTCCTCGTCGACCATCATGATTTCGAGCGTCGCGGTGCGGCCGAGGATTTCCTTCGCGCGCGCCGTATCCTGCACACCCGGAAGCTGAACGACGATGCGGTCCTGCCCCTGCTGCTGGATCACCGGCTCGGCGACGCCGAGCTCGTTCACGCGATTGCGCAGCGCGGTCATGTTCTGTTCGACGGCGTAGCGCCGCTTCTCGAGCAGCGCCGCCTCGCTCAAGCGGCCGCTCAGCACGTACTCGGTGCCGCGCTGGTTGTCCTCGATCTGCAGGTCGCGCAATTCCTTGCGGATCACGTCGCGCGCCTTGTCCCGTTCCCCGGCGTCGCGAAACACCACCTCGACCGCTCCGCTCTCGAGCCGGTTCACCGCGAGATAGCGCACTTTTGCTTCGCGCAAAACGCGGCGCAAATCGTCGGCCGAATTCTCCGACGCCTTTCTCAGGACCGCCCGCGAATCGACTTGCATGAGGAAGTGCACGCCGCCGCGCAGATCGAGGCCGAGGTGCATCGGCTCGGCGCGCAGCGCGCGCAGCAACGCGGGCGTGCTCGGCAGCAGGTTCAGGGCGACCGTATAGCCCTCTCCCAGTTCTTTTTGCACGATATCGCGCGCCCGCAACTGCGTTTCGGCGTCGGCAAAACGCACCTTGGCGCCGGTCGGTTCGAGCACCGTTCCCGTGTAGCTCAGGTTATTGCGCTTGAGGATGTCCTCGACGCGCGCCAAAGTGCCTACATCCACCTGCGCGACGCGCGCGCCCGACACCTGGATCGCGGGATCTTCGCCGAAGACGTTCGGCAGCGCGTAAATCAGGCCGAGCACGACCGCGGCGACGACGATCAGATACTTCCAAGCGGGATATCGATTCATGATGGGAAACGGCCGCGATGGAACGGCCCGTTATTGGGTCACGCTCTTCAACGTGCCTTTCGGCAGCACCGCCTGGATAGCGGGCCGCTGCACGGTGATCTCGACTTTATCAGCGATCTCGACCGAAACGTACGTGGGGCCGACATTGGTAACGCGACCGAGCACACCGCCCGAGGTCACGACTTCGTCGCCTTTCGCCAGCGCCTCGATCATCGCTTTGTGTTCCTTGGCGCGCTTCTGCTGCGGACGGATCAACAGGAACCAGAAGACCGCGAACATGCCGACCAGCATGATCAGCGTGCCGTAAGGGCTCTGCGCCCCGGCGTCGGCGCCCTGCGCCCACGCTTCCGAAATCAGCCAATTCATATCGCTTCCTTAAGAGCCAGTTGGCGCCACGCTGTCCTCCCCCCGGAGGCGCGGCGCGGCAATACATTTTATTCAGTCGGGGGTGTCCCGGCGGCGCATACGATAAAACTTCTCGGCGAAATCCTCCAGCCTTTTCTGGGCGATAGCCGCCCGCAGGTCGCGCATCAGCGACTGATAGTAGTAAAGGTTGTGCAGCGTGGCCAAACGGGCGCCCAGTATTTCGTTCGCTGCCTGGAGGTGCCGTAAGTACGCGCGGCTGTAGTGGCGGCAGGTGTAGCACGGGCACGCGGGGTCGACTGGCGCGGCGTCGGAGGTATAGCGGCTGTTGCGGATTTTGACGTCGCCGGTGCTCGTATACAGCCAGCCGTTGCGGGCGTTACGGGTCGGAAGCACGCAGTCGAACATATCCATCCCGCGCCGCACGGCCTCGACCAGGTCCTCGGGTGTGCCGACGCCCATCAGATAGCGCGGCCGCTCGGCCGGCATCCGTGGCGCGACGTGCTGCACGACCTCGAGCATCTTTTCCTTCGGCTCGCCGACCGAGAGCCCGCCGAGGGCGTACCCATCGAACCCGATTTGGGTCAGCGCGGCGAGCGACGCCTCGCGCAGATCGAGATACATCCCACCCTGCACGATGCCGAACAGCGCTCCCGACGCGGCGGCATGCGCGCGCCGGGATCGTTCCGCCCAGCGAAGAGACAACTCCATCGAGGCGCGCGCTTCGTCATATGTCGCCGGGTAAGGCGTGCATTCGTCGAACACCATACATATGTCGGCGCCCAGCGCTTCTTGCACGGCGATCGCCTGCTCGGGCCCGAGGAACACCTTGGAGCCGTCGACCGGCGATTGGAAGTGCACGCCCTCCTCCGTCACCTTGCGTAGCGAACCGAGGCTCCAAACCTGAAACCCGCCGGAGTCGGTGAGGATCGGCCCGTCCCAATGCATGAAGCGATGCAGATCACCGTGCGCTCGGATCACCTCCACGCCTGGGCGCAACATAAGATGAAACGTGTTGCCGAGGATGATCTGCGCCCCGACGTCGCGCAGCTCCTCCGGCGTCATCGCTTTTACCGTGCCGTAGGTCCCGACCGGCATGAACGCCGGGGTTTCAACGACGCCGCGCTCGAAAATCATTCTCCCGAGACGGGCGCTTCCGTCGGTGGTAATCAGCTCGAATTTCATGCGGGAAGTATCGGGGCGGGATGCACGGTGCGCAAGCGCGGCCACGCGCGCTGTTTGAATGGTGCTATCGCACAACAGTCGATGTAATAAATTTACTTGCGAGTAGTTGACCCACATATATGTAGCCCCGGATGGAGCGAAGCGGAATCCGCGACTCCATGATTCACCCTCTCCCTTGAGGGAGAGGGCGAGGCGGAGACTTCGCCGACGCACTTAACGTGCATCGGCGCCGCCAAGCGCCCGCACACGGATGTGCGGGCCGGGGTAGAACGAAGTTGAATGGTAACGCCAGGGACGGCGGGTATGTGCTTGATAGCGAGATGCGTCGAGCGCCTACCGGCGCGTTGTCGATGTAATAAATGTACTTGCGGTTTCCGAATCGCTCCCGGCATCCTGCCTCTCGCGAAATTCGCACATCCCTGTGCAGCACCGCGGGTCGGCCTACTTTCTTTTGCTTCGCCAAAAGAAAGTAGGCAAAGAAAAGGCGACCCCGGTCGCTGCGCGCTCGCCAAACAACGGCGAGCGGTTCCCTGCGCTCCTCATCGCTCCCGGACGCTCGCCCAACTCGCCGAGCGCGAAAACCTCGCGCTTCGGGCTCGCTCATGGTCGAGCGCAATCCACCGGGAGCGCCTCCGGTGCTCGGCTTGCTCTACGGGGGGAAGAACAACATACAACTCGGTCCTTCGCTTCCGTCAGCTACCGGAAGGCAACGCGGAATTATCTGCAGTTCGACAGATCCTGCGCTCAGCGCTTCATTCGGACTACAGACTGCACGCTTGGGCTCGGACGCCTCCTTGGGAAAACCGCGAGCGCTGGCGAGGAGCATAGGCTAAAACGAAGCGACGTTCGGTTTTCAAATCCCCCGTGCGGCGCGCCGAGTCGCGCAGCCAAGCACGTAGGTTGGGGTGAGCGCAGCGAACCCCAACGTCTTGCAGTTGTAGTTGCTGTTGAAGTTAATCCCCGTTGAGCAAGCCGAGTACCGGAAGCGCTCCCGGTGGATTGCGCTCGACCGTGTTCGAGCCCGAGCGGGCGTGCTTTTTCGACCGCCGGCGAGTTGGGCGAGCGTCCGGGAGCGGTGAGGAGCGCAGCGAAAACAAAGAGATGTTCGGTTTTCCATCCCCGTGCGGCGCGCCGAGCCGCGCAGCCAAGCAATCGCTGAAAGCGAGACTCTTGTTCGAGCCGAAGCGCGAGGTTTTCGCACTCGGCGAGTTGGGCGAGCGTCCGGGAGCGATGAGGAGCGCAGGCGCAAACGAAGAGGTGTTTGCTTTTTAATCCCCCGTGCGGCGCGCCGAGCCGCGCAGCCAAGCAATCGCTGAAAGCGAGACTCTTGTTCGAGCCCGAGCGCGCAGTTCTTGCGCGCCGGCGAGTTAGGCTCGCTTTCGCGATTGATGCGAACGGTGAGGAGTTTTCGCGCCGCCCGGGGTCGCCTTTCTTTTGGTGACTTTTCTTTGGCGAGACAAAGAAAAGTCACCTGCCCTGGGTCAGCCACCCAGAAGTACATTTATTACTTCGACCACGCGCCCGATAGGCGCTCGACTTCTCACCCTCACCCTATCCCTCTCCCTAGAAGGGAGAGGGACTAAGCGATCCCGGATTCCGCTTCGCTCCATCCGGGCTACTACACGCTAACGAATGAGTTGCGGCTGCTGCCCGCGGTGTGTATGGCACCCCTCACCCTAACCCTCTCCCGCAAGGGGAGAGGGAACGCGCGACGCGGCGCGCCGCTACAACCACAACATATATCCCGTCTCAAACCGATTCACGAGACACGGATGAAACGGCACCATGCGGATACGGTAGTACTGCAAGCCCGGGAGCGGCGGCATGAGATTTAGCTGAAATTCCATTTCGCCGGTCGCGTTGTTCATCGCGGCCGGATTGAAGACGTGTGACTCCTGCCGAACGAACTCGCCGGCGTCGGATTCGGTTCCGATCAGACATTCCACGAGCACGTCGTCCGGCGAAAGACCGTCGAGGAACGCCGCCACGCGAATCGGCATCGTCTGGCCGGCAGTGATCTCCAGCCGCGGTTCGTCCAGACGGCGCAGTTTTACGCGCGGCCAGCTGCGGTCGACTTTGCGCCGCCACGCGGCAAGCTCTTTCGCGCGCGCGTAATGGTTGCCGGACATCACCAGGCGCTGACGGCGCGCATGCGTGTAGAAGCGGCGCACGTAGTCCATCACCATGCGCTGCGAGTTGAAGCGCGGAATCATCGATTTCATCGACGCCTTCGACATTCGTACCCAACCCTCGGAGTAGCCGTGGCCGTTGCGGCCGTAGTAAAGCGGGAACACTTGTTTTTCGAGCGTGTCGAGCAGCTCCTGCGCTTCTTCGCGATCGCGATATGACGCGTCGTATCCGGGTCCGTGTGGCGTGATCGCCCAGCCGTTCTCGCCGTCGTAGCCTTCGCCCCACCAGCCGTCGAGCACCGACAGGTTGATGACGCCGTTGATGCCGGCTTTCTGGCCGGATGTACCGCTCGCTTCGAGCGGATACTCCGGCGTGTTGAGCCAGACGTCGACGCCGCTTACGAGCTTGCGTGCGAGCGCCTGATCGTAGCCTTCGAGCAGTACGATACGTCCCTGGAACTCCGGGCGCAGCGAATAGTCGTGAATCGCCTTGATGAATGTTTGCGCAGGAATGTCGTTCGGATGCGCTTTGCCGGCGAAGATGAGAATCCCGGGCTGCTTCGGATCGTTCAGCAGCCGCGCGAGCCTCGCCGGGTCGCTGAAGATCAGCATTGCGCGCTTGTACGTGGCGAAACGGCGGGCGAAGCCGAGCACGAGTGTGTCGATCGTGGCGGAGCTCAGGTTCGCGGTCAGGCGATCGATTAGCGATTCGCTGTAACCGTTGCGCCGATACTGCGCGATCGCGCGGCCGCGTACGTCGGCCAGCATCTCGCTCTTGAGCGATTGCCGCAGGCTCCAGAAGCTGTGCGCCGGAATGTCGTCGATCTGCGCCCAGTACTTCTCGTTCAGCAATTCGTTGCGCCAACCGTGACCGAAGCGCATGTCGAACAGGTTCGCCCACTCGTGTGCGAGGAACGTCGGCACGTGCACACCGTTCGTGACATAGCCGACCGGATTCTCCTCGACCGGTACCTGCGGCCACGCGAACGCAGACATGCGCGCCGCGACGCCGCCGTGAATGCGCGAGACGCCGTTACGGAATCGCGAGCCGCGCAGCGCGAGCGCCGTCTGATTGAAGCCGCCCTGGCTCGCCGGCGCCAAGCCGAGCGCGAGGAACGTCTCCATGCTCAAGCCGAGTTCTTTCACGAACTCGCCGAAGTAGCTCTGCATGAGTTGATGATCGAAGATATCGTGCCCCGCAGGAACCGGGGTGTGCGTAGTGAAGACGGTGTTCGCCGCCGCCGCTTCGAGCGCCGCTTCGAATTCGAGGCCTTCAGCGACGAGCTCGCGGCAGCGTTCGAGAATGAGGAACGCCGCATGGCCTTCGTTGATGTGCCACACGGTCGGCGCAAGCCCGATCGCGCGTAGTGCGCGTACGCCGCCGATGCCGAGCACGATCTCCTGCTGAATGCGCGTGTTGAGATCGCCGCCGTAGAGCTGATACGTGATGCGCCGGTCGGCGTCGGAGTTTTCTGCGAGGTCGCTGTCGAGCAGATAGAGCGTGATGCGCCCGACGACGGCTTTCCATACTTTCAGCATCACCCGCCGCTGCGGCAAGTCGACGTGTACGTGCACCGCGCGTCCGCCCGCGTCCGTCGCCGGTAGGATCGGTAGGTCGTTGAAGTTCGTCGGCGTGTAGTGGGCGACCTGGTTACCCTGACTGTCGATGGTCTGCGTGAAGTAGCCCTGGCGATACAGCATGCCGACCGCGACGAACGGAATTGCGAGATCGCTCGCCGCCTTGCAGTGATCGCCGGCGAGGATACCGAGCCCGCCCGAGTAGATCTGAAAGCTCTCGTGCAGCCCGAACTCCGCGCAGAAGTACGCGATCAGGTCTTCTTTGTTGTCGATGTACTCGGCGCAGGGCGGCTTCGGCGGCGTTTCGTGATAGTTGTCAAACGCGGCGAGCGCGCGCTCGTAATCCTCCATGAAGATGCGGTCTTCAGCGGCTTCGTTGAGACGATGCTGGGCGACGCGGCGCAGAAATACTTTCGGGTTATGCCGGCAGGCCTCCCAGAGCGCCGGATCGAGGCGTAAGAAGAGACTGCGCACCGAGCGGTCCCAGCTGTAGAACAGATCGTTGGCGAGCTCGGCGAGCCGCTTGAGCGGCGCCGGCAGCGCGGGCTGAACTTCGAGCGTATAACGCGTTGCGTTCATGACGACTTACGATGACCACGGGGGGGCCGCGCATCCGGAGGGAGACGGCTGGCGCGCGAGTATAGCGAGTTCTGCGCGGGAAAAACAAACACGACAACGCGATTCGTTCTGATAATCTGCGCGCATGCGCAAGACCGATTTCCGCTATGAGTTGCCCGCGCAGCTCATCGCGCAATATCCCGCGTCCGTCCGCAGCCAGGCGCGGCTGCTCGAGGTGGAGCGGGGCGGTGGTTGTGTCGATCGGCATTTCGCCGATTTGCCGGATTGCCTGCGCGCGGGCGATGTGCTCGTCTTCAACGACACGCGCGTCATCCCGGCGCGGCTGTTTGGTAGTAAGGAGACGGGGGGCCGCGTAGAGATACTCATCGAACGCGTACTCGACGGCCACCGCGCGCTCGCGCAGGTGCGCGCCTCGAAGCCACCGAAGCCTGGGCAGGCCGTCGATCTCGACGGCGGCGTGCGCGCACGCGTGCTCGCGCGCGTCGAGCCGTTCTACGAGCTTGGCTTCGAAACGGACGCGCCGCTCCTCGACATTCTCGAACGTGTCGGTCATATGCCGCTGCCGCCGTACATCGATCGCACCGACCGGACGGAAGACCGCGAACGGTACCAAACCGTGTACGCGCGCGTCCCGGGCGCAGTCGCGGCGCCCACCGCCGGGTTGCACTTCGACGCACCGCTCCTCGCGCGCCTCGACGCGCTGCCGGTCGAACGCGCCTTCATCACGCTGCACGTGGGCGCCGGAACGTTCCAGCCGTTGCGCGTCGAAGAGTTAGAGGGCCAGCGCCTGCACAAAGAGCGGTTTCAGGTGGGCGAGGCAACGTGCCGTGCCGTCAATCGAGCGCGCGCCGAAGGCCGACGGATCGTCGCGATCGGAACGACCGCGGTGCGGGCGCTCGAATCGGCCGCGCGCGACGGCGTGCTGACTCCCATCGACGGCGAGACCGATATCTTTATATATCCCGGCTTCCGCTTTCAGATTGTCGATGCGCTCATTACCAACTTTCATCTGCCGGAATCGTCGCTCCTGATGCTCGTGTGCGCGTTCGGCGGAACGGAACGCGTGTTGAATGCGTACCGACATGCGGTGCGGGAGCGGTATCGGTTTTACAGTTATGGGGATGCGATGTTTGTGACGCGGGAACCTTAGTCCACGTCCGTGAAAGTTTGATTTGAGGATGCGCTAACGCGCGGCTCTTCATCGCTCTTGTTCCCTCTCCCTTTAGGGAGAGGGTTAGGGTGAGGGTGGAAGGTTGAGCGCCTGGCGGCGCGTTGTTGATGTTAATAAATGTACTTCTGGGTGGCTGACCCAGGGCAGGCTACTTTTCTTTGTCTCGCCAAAGAAAAGTAGCCAAAAGAAAGGCGACCCCGGGGCGACGCGAAGACTCACTCGCCGCTCGCCGTCAATCGCGAAAGCGAGCCTAACTCGCCGGCGCGCGAGAACTGCGCGCTCGGGCTCGAACAAGAGTCTCGCTTTCAGCGATTGCTTGGCTGCGCGGCTCGGCGCGCCGCACGGGGGTTGAAAACCAAACCCCTCGTGTTCTAGCCCGCGCTCCTTCCGATGTTCAGTTCGTGGTTCGTAGCCCGGATGGAGCGAAGCGGAATCCGGGAGTCCGTAGTCGAACGCTTTCAGAGGTAGGGTGCAATAAGCGAAGCGCATTGCACCAACGAACAGAACGTTCGGCGCATTACGGCTAGCGTCTAATGCGGCCTACGTGTGCTTTTCCGCAAAGCAGGATCGCGCAGCGGAAAAAGTACCGTCTCGCCGCGACGGGGCGCCAAACCCGAGAAGCGTAGGACGTGCCTGCGCCATTGGGTGCGGCCTTTTCTTTGGGTACTTTCTTTTGAAAGTACCCCGACCTGAGGTGCTGCACAGGGATGTGCGAATTTCGCGAGAGGCAGGATGCCGGGAGCGATTCGGGAACCGCAAGTAAAATTATTACTTCTGCGGCGCGCGGACAGGCGCTCGATAGCTGCCTGCTCGGTAAAAATACGCCCTTCCTTCACCCTTCCCGTAGGGGCGAGGAGGCGTCACTGCCGAGCAAGAGTCGTCCGATCGGGGGCGAGATCGGCCGGGAGCCGCCCTTGCCGCTACCGACCCACTCCTTTAGAATGCCGCGCTTTCCACGCTGCCGCCCGGGGTAATCGGGTGGCGGTACTCCTTGCCCCACCGCCGTGGCCCTAGTGCCCAGTTCGGGGGGCTTTAATCCGAGAGGAGACACAATGCGTCACTACGAAGTCGTGTTTCTGGTCCACCCGGACCAGAGCGAGCAGGTGCCTGCCATGATCGAGCGTTATCGCACGCTCATCGAGTCCGGCAAGGGCGCCATCCACCGCCTCGAAGACTGGGGCCGCCGCCAGCTCTCTTATCCCATTCATAAGGTACACAAGGCGCACTATGTGCTCATGAACATCGAGTGCAGCATGGAGACGCTGCGCGAGCTCGAGTCGGCCTTCAAATTCAACGATGCAGTGTTGCGCTCGCTGGTGATCAAGCGCGACGCCGCCGTCACCTCGCCTTCCCCGCTCGTGAAGGAGAAGGAAGAGGGCGCGAAGCCCGTCTCGAACGAGACCCCGCCGCCCGCCGAAGAGGCGAGCGCCGAAGAGCGCGCGCCCGAGATGGCGAAGGAGTAACCCATGTCACGCTATTTTCGCCGCAAGAAATATTGCCGGTTCACCGCCGAGAAGATCGCCGAGGTGGACTATAAAGATCTGAACATGCTGAAGAGCTTCATCAGCGAGACCGGGCGCATCATTCCGTCGCGCAACACCGGGACCAAGGCGCGCTACCAGCGTCAACTCGCGCGCGCGGTCAAGTATGCGCGTTACTTGGCGCTCATTCCGTACTGCGACAGCCACTGACGCGGGAGGATACGGATGGAAGTCATCTTGCTCGAAAAAGTGCGCAACCTGGGCGGCCTCGGCGAACAAGTGAAGGTCAGAGCCGGATTCGCGCGCAATTATCTGATTCCCTACGGCAAAGCAGTCAGCGCCACGGCCGAAAATCGCGCGAAGTTCGAAGCGCGTCGCGCCGAGCTCGAACGTGCTCAGAACGAATCGCTCGGGAAAGCGCGCGAGCGCGCCGAGAAGCTGAACGGCTTCACGGTGCAAATCGTGCGCAAGATCGCCGAAGACGGCGCGATGTACGGCTCGGTCACGAACCGCGACATCGCGGAGGCCGTGACACAAGCGGGTTTCGAGCTGGAGCGCTCGGAAGTCGTTCTTTCGCAAGGTCCGATCAAAACGATCGGCGATCACGAAATTCCTATCAGCCTGCATCCGGAAGTGAGCGTCAAGATCATCGTATCGGTGATCGGCGAGCAGTAACCGTAATATAATCGTGTCCGTCGGCCGCGCTGAGGCGCGGACCGACGGATAGCCGATACATCGATTGCAAAACCCGGCTTTTTGGGGAGGTGCCGATGACGGTCGACGCTCTCAAGGTCCCGCCGCAGTCCATTGACGCCGAGCAAAGCTTGCTCGGTGGTTTGCTCCTCGATAATCAGCGTTGGGACGCGATTGCCGATCGCGTCAGCGTCGACGATTTCTATCGTCGCGAGCACCGGCTGATCTTCGGCGCCATTGCGGCGCTGTGTAACGAGAACAGTCCCGCCGATGTGATTACCGTGTCCGAGCGGCTCGAACAGGCCGGTGACCTCGAAAAAGCCGGTGGTCTCGCATATCTCGGCGCGCTCGCCAACAACACGCCGAGCGCCGCGAACGTCCCCGCCTATGCGGATATCGTGCGCGAGCGTTCGATCCTGCGGCAGCTCATCACGACCGCGAACGACGTCAGCGAAGCCGCGTACAACCCGGGCGAGCGCAACGCGGACGAAGTGCTCGACTTCGCCGAGAAGCGCATCTTCGATATCAACGAGAACCGTGCGCGCAAGCGCGGCGGGTTTCAGCCGATCGCCTCGATTCTCACGCAGACGGTCGATCGCATCGATCAGCTGTATCGCACGCAAGGTACGGTCACCGGCGTCCCGACCGGCTTTACCGATCTCGACGACAAGACGTCCGGGTTGCAGCCGTCGGATCTCATCATCATTGCGGGCCGGCCGTCGATGGGTAAAACGACGCTCGCGATGAACATCGCCGAGAACGCGGCGGTGGGGCATAAGCTGCCGGTGGCGATCTTCAGTATGGAAATGCCGGGCACGCAGCTCGCGATGCGCATGATCGCCTCGCTCGGGCGCATCAATTCGCATCGTGTGCGGACCGGCAAGCTCGACGACGAAGACTGGCCGCGTCTCACGTCCGCGGTGTCGCTCCTCTCCGACGCCCCGATTTTCATCGACGACACGCCGGCGCTCTCGCCGATGGAGCTGCGCGCCCGCGTGCGGCGCATCAAGCGTGAGCACGGTCTGGGTCTGATCATCGTCGACTACCTGCAGCTCATGCAGTCCGGCGACAGCAGCAGCGCGGAAAATCGGGCGACGGAAGTGTCGAGCATCACACGCGCGCTCAAGGGCATTGCGAAAGAGATGAACGTCCCGCTGATCGCGATGTCGCAGCTGAATCGCAGTCTGGAGCAGCGCACCGACAAACGGCCGGTCATGTCGGACTTGCGCGAATCGGGCGCCATCGAGCAGGACGCCGACGTCATCCTCTTCATCTATCGCGACGAGGTGTACAACGAGGACAGCCCGAGCAAAGGCACCGCCGAGGTGATCATCGGCAAGCAGCGTAACGGTCCGATCGGCAAAATCGTGCTCACCTTTCTCGGCGAGTACACCAAGTTCGAGAACTACATCAGCGGCGGCCTCGAGCGCGAATACGCATGACCCGTCCCGCGCGTGCGATCGTCAACGCGCAGGCGCTGCGCCACAATCTGAACGAAGTACGCCGGCGCGCGCCGCGCTCGCGCGTTATGGCCATCGTCAAAGCGAACGGTTACGGCCACGGCCTGGTGTGGGTGGCGGAGACGCTCGCCGATCACGCCGACGCGTTCGGCGTCGCAGCGGCGGAAGAGGGCATCGTGCTGCGCGAAGCCGGCATTCGCCGGCCGATCTGTCTGCTCGAAGGTTTTTTCAGCGCCGACGAGCTGCCCGTCCTGGTCGAGCACGATCTGCAGCCGGCGGTGCACCACGAAGCACAAGTTCGCGCGCTCGAAGCCGCGCGGCTCGCGCGTCCCCTGGCTGTCTGGATCAAGATCGATACCGGTATGCATCGGCTCGGGTTTCCGCCGGCCGCATTTGGCGAGGTGCTCGCGCGTCTCAAAGCGGCGCCGAGCGTCGGCGAGATTCGCGTGCTGTCGCACTTCGCTGCGGCGGACGATCCGAAAATGAAGGCCGCGACGCAGGCGCAGATCGATCTCTTCAACTCGACGGTCGCCGGCGCCGCCATCGAACGCTGCTTCGCGAACTCCGCGGGCATCATCGCCTGGCCGGCGGTGCATTTCGAATGGGTGCGGCCCGGCATCATGCTGTACGGCGGTGCGCCGATGGCGGAGGGCACCGCGCAGTCGCACGGACTGCGTCCGGTGATGACGCTCGCCGCCGAGCTGATCGCGGTGTCGCCGCGCAAAAAGGGCGATCCGATCGGCTACGGTCCCGACTTCCGCTGCCCGGACGACATGCCCGTCGGCGTCGCCGCAATCGGTTACGGCGACGGCTACCCGCGCCGCATGCCGGCCGGCACACCGGTGCTCGTGAACGGCAAGCGCGTGCCGTTGATCGGACGCGTGTCCATGGACATGATCACGCTCGATCTGCGCTCGCAGCCCGATGCCAAACCGGGCGATCCCGTTGTGCTTTGGGGCGAAGGCTTGCCGGTCGACGAAATCGCCGCACGTGCGGGGACGATCAGTTACGAGCTTTATTGTCATGTCGCGAAACGAATTCCGCGCGTGCCCGCAGAGTAATCGGCGTTCCGGATAGCGCACCGATGGCCAAGGGAAGAACGGTATTCACCTGCAGCGAATGCGGCGGCGTGTCGACCAAGTGGGTCGGGCAGTGCCCGTCGTGCAACGCCTGGAACACGTTGACCGAAACCGTCGTGGAATCGCCGGCGCGTGGTCGCCGCGGCGCCGAGGGTGGCACCGCGTCCGTGCGCTCAATCGGCGCGATCGTCCCGGAACAGTTGGCACGCCTCGGCACCGGTCTCGGCGAGCTCGATCGCGTGCTCGGCGGCGGGCTCGTGCCCGGTTCGGTCGTGCTCATCGGCGGCGATCCCGGTATCGGCAAGTCGACGCTGCTCACGCAGGCGCTGGTCGCGATCGGTCGCGATGCGCGCGTGCTGTACGTGAGCGGCGAAGAATCGGCGGAGCAGATCGCGCTGCGTGCGCAGCGTCTCGGCGTCGTCGGTACCGGCGCAGGTGACACCGCCGATCGCTTGCGGCTACTTACCGAGAATCGCGTCGAGGAAATTCTCACCTGCGCGCGCGCCGAGCGCCCGCAAGTCATCGTGCTCGATTCCATCCAAACGGTTTATACGGATACTCTGCAGTCGGCGCCGGGCAGCGTCGCGCAGGTGCGCGAATCAGCGGCGCAGCTGGTGCGTTACGCGAAGAGCACCGGGACCGCGTTGTTTCTCGTCGGTCACGTTACGAAAGAAGGCACGCTCGCCGGTCCACGCGTGCTCGAGCACATGGTGGACGCCGTGCTTTATTTCGAAGGCGACACCGGCAGCCAGTTTCGCATCGTGCGCGCCATTAAGAACCGCTTTGGCGCGGTGAACGAGATCGGTGTGTTCGTCATGACCGACGGTGGCTTGCGCGAAGTCGGCAATCCCTCGGCGATGTTTTTGAGCCGCCAGGGCGATGCGGTGCCCGGCAGTGTCGTGCTCGCGACGCAGGAGGGCACGCGTCCTTTGCTCGTTGAGGTGCAGGCGCTGGTCGACGCGAGCCATCTCGCCAATCCGCGCCGCATTTGTGTCGGGCTCGACGGCACGCGCCTCGCGATGCTGCTCGCGGTGCTGCATCGGCATGCCGGTGTCGCGACATACGATCAGGACGTTTTCGTCAACGTCGTCGGCGGCGTGCGCGTGCAGGAAACGGCGGCCGATTTGGCAATCGTCGCGGCGGTTTATTCGAGCTTGCGAAACCGTCCGCTCGGTCGCGAGCTCGCGGTGTTCGGCGAGGTGGGGCTCGCGGGCGAAGTGCGGCCCGTGGCGCGCGGGCAGGACCGCATCCGCGAAGCCGCGAAGCTCGGGTTCACGCGGGTCGTGCTGCCGGCGGCCAACCTTCCCAAGAAAGACGAGTCGGGAATTACGTTGATCCCGGCGCAGCGGTTGAGCGAGGTACTCGAGCTGCTTCAGTAATCCCGCGGGGGTTGAGTCGCGCGAGCGGAGGCTGCTAGTGCGCCGCGTCGATCTGCCTGATCCGGCGTCTTACTTCAAATAAAACTGCAGCCGCGTTCCAGCGACCTCGATGATGTCGCCGTTGCGTAGTTTTGCACCGCCTTCGCTGACTGCGCGCCCGTTGAGCTTCGGTTTTTCGACATCATCGGTGGCGCGCAGGAAGAAGCCGTCCGCCGTGCGCACGATCGTCCCCGAGGAGCGCCCTGTCTTGCCGAGGTTCGTGACCGCCTTCGTTATCTCGATGCGCTTGCCGCTGCCCTTGCCGTTCAGAATGAAAAGCGCCGCGGGCGGCAGATCAGCCCCAGTGTCCGGAAGGATCGTGCGTTCCGCGGCCGCCGTGGGGGCGGGCGCTGGAGCGGCGGCGGGCGGAGTAGGGCTGATCACGACCGTTTTCGCGTATTCGTTGGTGCTCTCGGCTGCGGCACGGCTCGATTCGGTCAAGTAGAGGAGCGAATGTTGTCCGATGTTGATCGTGTCGCCGTTGCGCAGATGATGTTTGGCGACGCGCTTGTTGTTGATGAACGTGCCGTTCGTGCTGTTGAGATCCTGAATGAAGGAATCGTCGCCGATCGTGAATATGTTGGCGTGCTCGCCGCTCACCGCAAGGTTGTCGAGCACGATCTCACATCCCGGTTTGCGACCGATCTTCATATCACCCTGTCGGAGATCGACGTGGTCGACGACTTCGTTGTTCAGCTTGATGATCAGCTTGGCCATTGTTGTTTCGTTAGCCTGAATCTTGCGATGTGTTTGAATCGTCGCGCGCCTGCACGAGCACGACCGAGATGTTGTCGGGTCCACCCTGCGCGTTGGCGCGGTCCACCAGCTGTTTCGCCGCCGCGTCGACATCGCCGTCATGACGTCGCAGGACGTCGGCGATTTGTTCGTCGGTGACGACGTCCGTCAGGCCGTCGGAGCAAAGGAGGAAAATATCGCCCGGCTGCACGGCCGTGCTCGCTGTGTCGGGTTCGATCACCGGCTCGACACCGAGCGCGCGCGTGACCAGGTTCTTGGCGGTCGATTGGCGCGCTTCTTCCGGCGTGTACAGGCCGCGATTGATCAACTCCTGAACCACCGAATGATCTTTGGTGAGCTGCTCGAGCGCGCCGTTGCGAAAGCGGTAGAGCCGCGAGTCGCCGACATGGCCTACGCAGAGCCGGTTACCCGCGAACATCGCGACGACCACCGTCGATCCCATCCCGCGGTAATCGGGGCGCGCCTGAGCGGCTTCGTAGACGGCGGTATTGGCTTTGCGAATCGCGTCGACGAGGGCCTGCGGTTTGACCGCGCTCTTGCGCGACGACCGTCCGCCGGGGCTCTCGGCAAAATAGGCGGTGATGATGTCGACCGCCATTCGGCTCGCCACTTCGCCCGCCTGATGGCCGCCCATACCGTCGGCCAGTACCGCGAGCCCAAGCTCGGAGCGCGTGATGATGCAATCTTCATTTTCGCCGCGGACTTGGCCCGGGTGCGTAAGGCCGCCCATTACGACGCGCATGGGGGAATTCCTCTCGTGCAGGCCGGGCGGTCAGCGCGATAGAACGTGCGCGTCGTCGGGCCGGTGCGTGTGGCGCAAGCCATGATCGGGAAAGTCCGATTGCCGGTGTGGTCCTGCTTGAAGTATAGCGTCGCTTACGCGATCTACGACCTAGATGTAGGTGCGCAATAGCGCGCCAACGCTATGACCGGCTGGGCAAAAGTATATCAAGGATGGCGCCATAAACGGTTGCGAGACGGCCCACGTCCTCGACGCCGATAGATTCGTTGATCTTGTGTATCGTCTCGTTGAGTGGCCCCAGCTCGACCACTTCCGCCCCGATGGGCGCGATAAATCGACCGTCGGAAGTGCCCCCATCCGTCGACAGCTTCGGATCGATTCCTAGCTGATCCCGGACGGCGCGTCGGGCGGCGGCCACGAGGGCGCCTGGGGGCGTGAGGTACGGTCGCCCGGAGAGCGTCCAGCGCACCGTGTAGTCGACGTTATGCCGCCGGAGGACGCCCTCCAGGCGCTCGCGCAATTCGGTTTCCGTGACGGCGGTGGAAAAACGGAAGTTGCAGTCGATCTCGACGGTGCCCGGAATGACGTTGGTCGCCCCGGTGCCGGCATGGATGTTGGAAATCTGAAAGCTGGTTGGCGGGAAATGTTCGTTCCCCTGGTCCCAGACGATGCCCGTTAGCTCCGCCAATGCCGGCGCAAGCGCGTGAATCGGATTGCGCGCGAGATGCGGATAGGCGATGTGGCCTTGGACGCCGTGAATGGTGAGATGGGCGCCCAAGGAACCGCGGCGGCCGTTCTTGATCACGTCGCCGAGACGCTGTGCCGACGTCGGCTCTCCTACGACGCAATAGTGAATAGTTTCCCCACGTGCTTGAAGCCACTCCACAACTTTGACCGTCCCGTCCACGGCCGGTCCTTCTTCATCGGATGTGAGCAGCAGCGCAACGCTGCCGGTATGCATCGGACGACGGGCCACGAAATCTTCAACCGCTGTGACAAACGCCGCTACGGAGCTCTTCATGTCGGCGGCACCGCGGCCGTAGAGACGGCCGTCGCGAATAGTTGGCGTGAACGGATCAGTGGTCCACGCCGTTAGCGGACCGGTGGGCACCACGTCCGTGTGCCCGGCGAATACCACGAGCGGGGCGCCGCGGCCGTGCTGTACCCACAGATTGTCGACCTCGCCGAAACGCAGCCGCTCGACCGCGAAGCCGAGCGGGGCGAGGCGGGCGGCGATCAGATCCTGGCAGCCTTCATCTTTCGGTGTTACCGAGGGCCGACGGATCAGCTCTTTGGCCAGCTCAAGTGTTCTGTTCGTCATCGCGCTAATCGGCGGTATCAGCAATGAAAAATTAGCAACGCACTGTGCTCACTGCACGTCGCGCAGCAGCTCGTTGATGCCGACCTTGCTGCGCGTTTGCGCGTCGACCTGTTTAACAATCATGGCGCAATAGAGGCCGTAACCACCCGCCGAGGGACGACTGCCGGATACGACGACCGACCCCGCCGGGACGCGGCCGTATACGGTTTCCCCCGTCGTGCGGTTGTAGATCGGCGTGCTCTTGCCGATATAAACGCCCATCGAGATCACCGAGCCTGCTTCGACGATCACGCCTTCGGCGATCTCGGAGCGCGCACCGATGAAGCAGTTGTCTTCGATGATGGTCGGGGTTGCCTGCACGGGTTCGAGAACGCCGCCAATCCCGACGCCGCCGGACAGATGCACGTTCTTCCCGATCTGCGCGCACGACGCCACCGTCGTCCACGTGTCGACCATTGTTCCTTCGTCGACATAGGCGCCGATGTTCACGTACGAGGGCATGAGCACCACGTTCGGTGCGATATAAGCGCCGCGGCGCACGGTGGCGGGCGGGACGACGCGTATACCGGCTTTGCGGAAATCCTGAGGGCGATAGCCGGCGAACTTGAGCGGAACCTTGTCCCAGTAGTTCGTCGCGCCGCCGCGCATCAGCGCGTTGTCGTACAGACGAAAGTAAAGCAGCACCGCTTTCTTGAGCCACTCGTTCACGACCCATTGGCCGTCCCGCTTTTCGGCCACCCGCGCCTGCCCCCCGTCGAGGAGGGCGATCGCTTTGTCGACGGCTTTTTTGATTTTCGCCGGCGCTTTTTTCGGTGACAGCTTTGCGCGGTCTTCGAACGCGTCGTTAATTATTTTATCCAGATTGTTCATCGATTTGCTTTGAGTTCTAGAGTGATTTGATGAAATCGCGTATGCGCTCGGCGGCCGTCACGCATTCCGCGAGCGGGGCCACCAATGCCATGCGGACGCGGCCCGTTCCCGGGTTGACGCCGCTGACGTCGCGCGAGAGATAGCTCCCCGGCAGCACCAGCACGTTTTGGCGCGTGTACAGCTCGCGCGTGAACGTTTCGTCGTCGATTGGCAGATGCGGCCAGAGATAAAAACCCGCCTGCGGCCGCTTGACGTCCAGCACGCCGTCGAAGAGCTTCAGCACCGCATCGAACTTGGCGCGATAGAGCGCGCGGTTCTCGCGGACATGGTTCTCGTCGTTCCAGGCGACGATGCTCGCGGCCTGTGTCGGCGGCGGCAACGCGCAGCCTTGATAGGTTCGGTACTGGAAGTATTGCTTCACGATTCCGGGATCGCCGGCGACAAAACCAGAGCGCAGCCCCGGCAAGTTGGAGCGCTTCGAGAGCGAGTGAAACACGAGGCAGTTCTTGTAGTCGGTTACTCCTGCCGCCTCGGCGGCTTGAAGCAGACCGACGGGCGGGTTTGCCTCGTCGAAATAGATCTCCGAGTAACATTCGTCCGACGCGATAACGAAGCCGTACCGCTGCGAAAGCTCGATGATCTCACGCCAGTCTGTCGCCGAGAGCACGGCGCCGGTCGGATTGTCGGGTGAGCAGACGTAGAGAAGCTCCGTGCGCCGCCAGATCGCGTCCGGGATGTTGAAAAAATCCATTCGGTAGCCGTGCTCTTCCGTGGTATTCACGAAGTAAGGTTCGGCGCCCGAGAGGAGCGCCGCGCCTTCGTATATTTGATAAAACGGATTCGGAATGATGACGACGGGCGCGGTGCCGCCACGTTGCCCGATCACCGCCTGCGCAATGGAAAACAGCGCCTCGCGCGTGCCGGCGACCGGCAAGACGTGGCGCTCTGGATCGAGCGGCGCGCGCTTCAAGCGAAAACGGCGGTTGGCCCAGCCGGCGATCGCCTGCCGCAGCTCGGGCGACGCTTTCGTCGCCGGATAGCTCGAAAGGCCCGCGAGGTTGCGCGCGAGCGCTTCCAAAACGAAAGAGGGTGCGGCATGCTGCGGCTCGCCGATCGAAAGCCGGATCGGCGACTTGTCCTTGGGCGCAACCACGCCGTCGAGCAACGCCGAGAGCTTTTCGAACGGATACGAGTGTAGGCCGGCGAGCCGTGGATTCATGAACGGAGCGTTAGGCTTGGAAGCAAAATTATAAGCTACGCCTCAATGCCCTCCAACCGATCGCGGCCATTCGCTCCCACTTTTTGTGTGCTGCTCGGCGCCGGCCTGTGGGGCGTCATCTGGTATCCCATGCGATTGCTCGAAGCGCGCGGCCTTGGCGGTATCTGGCTAACGCTGATTCTTTACGGTACCGCACTGGCGGCCAGCCTGCCGTACACGTACCGGTCTGTACGGGGCGTTTCCGGGACGCCGGGCTGGCTTTTCGTTCTCATGGTCAGCGCCGGCTGGACCAATATCGCATTCGTCGAGGCCGTGCTCGGCGGCAATATCCTGCGCGTGCTGCTGCTGTTCTATTTGTCGCCGCTGTGGGCCACGCTGATGGGGCGTTTGTTTCTCGGCGAGCGCATTTCGCCTTCAGGCTTGGCGAGCCTTGCCATAGCGATGGGCGGGGCTCTGGTGATGCTGTGGAATCCCGCGGCCGGTTGGCCTTGGCCGGAGGGCCGAGCCGATTGGCTCGCACTTACCTCGGGGTTTGCCTTCGCCTTGTCGAACGTCGCGACCCGCGCCGCACAGCAGGCCGCGGTCGCTACAAAAGTCTTCTGCGTCTGGGCAGGAGTTACGGTGATGGCGGGTGCGCTGATCGCCGCAGCAGGACCGCCGGCGCCGTACGTCGGCCTCGCGACCTCGGCGGGTGCCGTCGCGCTCGGCGGCGGCATTCTCGCCATGACACTTCTCATCCAGTATGGCGTGACGAATCTGCCGGTCTACCGCTCCGCGGTGCTTACATTTGTTGAGCTCGTAGCGGGCGCGGTGTCGCAGGCGCTGCTCACGAACGAAACAGTGAGCGCGCGCGATTGGCTCGGCGGCGCGCTCATCGTACTGGGCGCTTATTTGGCGGCGCGGACCGCGGGGAAGGGCGCGCAGTGAGGTTTGTTGAAAAACGCATCGATCGTGTTTTGTTCACCGTGCTCTGCGGCGCACAACGAACAGCTAGCCCGTGCGTTACTGCCCAAGCGCCTGCACGGCGGCGTCGCTGAACTGACGCAGGTCGTCCGGTTTGCGGCTAGTGATCCAGTTCTTATCCCGCACAACCGCCTCATCTTTGACGTTCGCACCCATCTGTGCGAGGTCGTCTTGCACGGTTTGCCATGCGGTCAACGTGCGTCCTTTGACGAGATGCGCGGCCGCCAGGAGTTGCGGACCGTGGCAGACCGCCGCGACCGGTTTGCCGGTCTGGTCGAAATTTCTTACGAAGTTGACGAAGCGCGGATCGGCGCGCAATACGTCGGGGGAGTGGCCGCCGGGGATGAAGAGTAGATCGTAGTCCTGCGGCGATACGTCATCGATGCTTTTCTCGATCGTGGCCGTGACCTGGCCGCGGTATCCCTTCACCGTTTCGCCGGCCTTCTTGCCGATGACGTCTACCCGGTAGCCCTTCGCTTTGAACGCTTCCATCGGAATCCGGTATTCCGAATCTTCGAACATGGGACCCAACAGACATGCAACACTCTTGTTCGCCATGAGTTCCTCCTTGGGTTCGCTTCCGGGCGATGTTCAGCTATCTCCTCTTTGGGGAGAGCGGCGCGCATTGGTTCCCTGTCGCGTGAAGTGCAATGGCAGGACGGTCTCGCGGGATATTCGCGCTAGCCGCGACTGATCGGAATATGTCGCGGGTGCAACGCGACACGAGCGAGCCAAGCGCGTATCGACGGATAGGGTTCGAGCGAGAACCCACCCTCGTCCGCGACATGCGTGTAGGCGTAAAGCGCGATGTCGGCGATCGTGTAGCGTTCGGCCACGAAGAAGGTGCGCGTGGTCAGATGCTGTTCCATGACTCCCAGTGCCTCGACGCCTCCCTTCTTCTTTATCTCCAGCATCGTCTTGCGTTCCGAGGTGATCGGGACGTTGTGCGTCAGCCAGTAGCGCGCGGTTGCGATGTTCGGTTCGTGGTTGTATTGCTCGAAGAACATCCATTGAAGCGTTTGCGAGCGCGCGAGCCGGTTGGCGGGCAAGAACGGCGTGCCTTCGGCCAAGTAGAACAGGATCGCGTTCGATTCGGGAAGATAGGTCCCGTCCTCGAGCTCCAACGTCGGGATGCGGCCGTTCGGATTTTTCTTCAGGAATTCGGGCGTACGCGTCTCGCGCTTATCGATATCGAGCTCGATGCGCCGATACGGGATATCGAGCTGATGCAGCAATAAACGAACTTTGTAGCCATTGCCGGACGAAAGATTATCGTAGAGGGTCAGCATTACTCTTACTCCATGGCAGCGTTTTTCTTGTTTCGATCAACGATAACTGGCGCTCGTTTATCCCCGCGCTCGTGTCGTTGTAATCCTCGCAAAAAGAGGGGCGCTCAGAAAATGAAATCACTGGGCAAGGCCGGACGCCAGCGTGCGGAGATGACGTGCCAGCTTTTGCTCTCTTCAACGAAATCGAGCTCGAACCGATAAAGGTCGGCCTGCACGCGCGTCAGATCTTCGGCATGCGCAATCGGTTGCGCCGCCATTGCGACGTACAGCGCGACCCGCGCGCGCTGTTTGTCGGGAAAGCCGATATCGACGATGCGCGTGAACAGATGAATGTTCTCGTTGCGCAAGACGTAGAGGCGCAGCAGGCCGTCGATCGCGCGGCGGTCGCGTCCGTCCTCGTCGGTATAACGATCCGACACGTATTCGCGCACGGGACCAATATCTTTTTTCTCGATCGATGCTTCGGCCGTTTGTAGCAGCTCGCGAATCTGGCGCTCGGGGTCCGTACGCTTGCTGCAGCCATCGAGCGCGCACGCCGCGACGAAAAGGGCAAGAAGACTGAGGAGCGTGCGTCGGTTCATCGATGCGCGTAATCGCGTTCGCCAAATATCGCGGTCCCGATTCGGACCATGGTGGAGCCTTCTTTGATCGCCTCCACGTAGTCGCCGCTCATCCCCATCGAAAGCTCGGTGAAGTCGGACAGACCAAAGCGCTGCACACAGTCGTCGCGCAACGCGCGTAGTGCGGCGAACGCCTTGCGGATTTCGGACGTCGCAGCGGGGAAGGGCGCGATCGTCATCAACCCGCGCAATCTTATGCCCGGCAGCGTTTCATCCAGCAGTTGGTCAAGCAGCGTGAACAGAGCATCGGCCGCGATGCCATGCTTCTTTGTATCCCCGGTGATGTTGATTTCGACGAGTGCATTCAGCGTCACTCTTTTTTCTTGTGCGAGACGCGAAAGACGCTGCGCAAGATTCGCGTTGTCGAGCGAGTGCAGCCAGGAAAAATGACCGGGGATGAATTTGGCCTTGTTCGATTGCAGATGGCCGATGAAATGCCATTCGAGTCCGCGTGCCGCGAAGTGCGTAATTTTCGGGAGCGCTTCCTGCACGGTGTTTTCCGCGTACACGGTCTGGCCGGCGTCCATCGCGGTGTCGATCGTCGCGATCGGATGGGTCTTGGAAACGGCGATGAGCTTGATATCGGCCGGGGCGCGGCCGCAACTTTGCGCGGCCGCTGCGAGCGTTTCGCGGATGCGCGTGAGGTTGGCGGCGATGGGATTCACCCGCGTGATGTTAACGCGTATAGCGGGGTACGAGAGAGACTAGGACGATTTCCTGGCGACGGTGAAGGAGGACGGGCGCAAATATTTCGCCGGGTTCACTTGATGACCGTCTTTGAGGACTTCCACGTGCAGATGCGGGCCGGTGGAGCGGCCGGTCGAGCCGACGAGCGCAATCGTATCGCCCCGATGCACCTTATCGCCGACCTTCACGTGAATCGCGAGCGTATGGGCGTAGCGGGTGACAAGACCGCTACTGTGGGTGAGCTCA
>JBJMVQ010000004.1:0-41462 GCA_045810625.1 Sulfurifustis sp. | reverse complement strand
GAGCGCACGCGCGAGGGCAACGACTTCTATCACGAGATGATCGAGGCCGGCGTGGTCAAGCTCGACAATCTCGAGGAATCGAAGGTGGCGATGGTGTTCGGGCAGATGAATGAGCCGCCCGGCAACCGCCTGCGCGTGGGCCTCACCGGGCTCACCATGGCTGAGAGCTTCCGCGACGAGGGCCGGGACATCCTGTTTTTCGTCGACAACATTTACCGCTTCACCCTAGCGGGCGTAGAGGTCTCGGCGCTCCTTGGCCGCATGCCTTCCGCGGTGGGCTACCAGCCGACGCTCGCGGAAGAGATGGGTCGGCTGCAAGAGCGCATTACTTCCACCAAGACCGGCTCGATCACCTCCGTACAGGCGATCTATGTCCCGGCTGACGATCTCACGGACCCGTCGCCGGCGACGACCTTCGGCCACCTCGATGCAACTGTGGTGCTGTCGCGTGACATCGCCTCGCTCGGCATCTATCCCGCGGTCGACCCGCTCGATTCCACCTCGCGGCAAGTCGATCCGAACGTCATCGGCGAGGAGCACTACGGCACCACGCGCGCCGTGCAGGTGACGCTGCAGCGCTACAAGGAGCTGCGCGACATCATCGCCATCCTCGGCATGGACGAGCTGTCGCCGGAAGACAAGCTCGCGGTGTCGCGCGCGCGCAAGATTCAGCGCTTCCTGTCGCAGCCGTTCCACGTCGCCGAAACGTTTACCGGCCAGAAAGGCAAGTACGTGCCGCTCAAGGAAACGATCCGCGGCTTCAAGATGATCGTGAACGGCGAGTGCGACGCGCTGCCGGAGCAGGCGTTCTATATGGTTGGCACGATCGACGAAGCCTTCCAGAAAGCGAAGGAGTTGAAGTAATCATCGATTCGTCGGTGTCGACGGAGAAAAACCGCGCATGGCCACCGTACACGTAGATATTGTCAGTGCCGAGCAGTCCATCTTCTCGGGGCTGGCCGAGTTCGTCGTACTTCCCGGCGAAGCCGGCGAGCTCGGCATTCTTCCCGGCCACACGCCGCTGCTCACGCGTATTCGACCGGGCACCGTGCGGGTCAAGGTGCCGAACGAGTCGGAAGAGCAGCTCGTGTTCGTGGCCGGCGGGCTGCTCGAGGTGCAGCCGACCCGCGTCACGGTGCTCGCCGACACGGCGATCCGCGCGCACGATTTGGACGAAGTCAAAGCGCAGGAAGCATTGAGGCGTGCCGAAGAAGCGCGCCGCAGCGCCGCTGACAAGCAGCAAGTGGCGACCGTCGAAGCCGAGCTTGCCACTATCGCGGCGCAACTCGCGGCCATTCGAAAGCTGCGCGGCAAGAAAAGCTGAGCGGCTTACCCGGCTTTTCTTCGCGCGCGCCCGCGCGCGTTAACACAATCCTTAGCGTCATTCATTAGTCGAAAGTACCATTGATACTTTCGCGGTTTCTCTTACACTCCCGCTCCGAGATTGCATCGCAGCAACGGCATGCGAGCCGGGGACACAAAGATGTCGACAGCTGCCAAAGGGGCGGGAGATCTACAAGAACGAGGGCGCCACGCCGCTCGCACGGCTATTCCGCTCTTACGCGCACTCCATTCCCCCTTTTCCGCTAGCTCACAAGTAGACTCTGTCTAATACGCGCCGCGCGAACAATGTCGGCGCCACACGTCACTCTTGTCTCTTTCGATGTGCTTTCCGAAGGCGCGCTTCTGGGCCGAGCGCTCGCCGACAGCGGCTATTCTGTCCGTTCGATACGCGGCCGTGACTGGCTGAAGTCGTCGCCGACGTGGACAGCCGATCCGGTCGTGTTGTTCCTTGCAGAGCCGGACTATCCGCGCCAAAGCGTGCTCGATCTGGTTCGACAGCCGGGCGTTCCATACATCGCTGTTTGTCACCGCGACGCAGTGCCCTGGGATCGCGAGATCTTGCGACACTGCAGCGAATTTGTAGCGTGGCCCTGCGCCAACGAAGAGCTGATCGTACGGCTTGAGCGCTTGCTCCCTTGGACGCCGGAAATCGCCCTTGGCGATAGCGACGAAGCCCTGCGCAAGGAGTTTCTGCATTTCAACATGGTCGGTCGCTCGCCGGCGTTTCTCGAGGCGCTGCACACGATCCGTAAGCTCGCACGCTGCGACGCGGGCGTATTGATCGAAGGCGAAACGGGAACCGGCAAAGAGATGGCGGCGCGCGCTATTCATTACCTCGGCGCACGCCGCGATCGGCCGTTCATTCCGGTCAACTGCGGCGCGATTCCCGACAATCTGTTCGAGAGCGAGCTGTTCGGGCACGTACGCGGCGCCTTCACTGATGCCAAAGAGGCGCACCCGGGACTCGTCGCGCTCGCCGACGGCGGTTCGCTGTTTCTCGATGAGGTCGACGCGCTATCGGCCAAGGGTCAAGTCGCGCTCCTGCGTTTCCTTCAGGATCAGCACTACCGTCCGCTCGGCGGTCGAGAACTCAAGCGTGCCGACGTGCGCGTGCTCGCTGCCGCAAACAGCGATCTTGCCGGTCTCGTGGCAAAGGGCCAGTTTCGCCAGGACCTGCTGTTCCGATTGCGCGTGCTCTCGGTGGCGTTACCGCCGCTGCGCGATCGCGACAGCGACATTGAGCTCCTGACGCAACACTTTCTCGAGCACCTCCGCGGTCGTTACCAACAGCCGCGCAGACGCTTCTCGTCCGAATTGTCGCGTTGGCTTTTGTCCCAAACGTGGCCCGGAAACGTACGCGAGCTCGAAAGCGTGGTTCACCGCGAATTCGTCCTCGCGGAAAGCGATATCGTTTCCTTGCGTCCTGCGCTCGGCGGTATCAACGAGCGTCGCACGAGCCTGGTGGACCGCCGCCACACGCCGCTGCCTGACGGCATTGGACTGAAAGAATATAAAGCCCGCGTGATCGCGGATCTCGAGCGAGACTTTCTCGCGCGCCTGATCGACCAATGCGCGGGCAATGTCAGCGAAGCGGCGCGTCGCGTCGGCAAGGAGCGACGCGCACTCGGCAAGCTGCTCAAGAAATACGGCATCTCGCCTCATTTCGCCGCCGGCGATCGCTAACGTTTCAACACCCGGGTTCTCCGCGACCCACTCTGCGTCGCCATCGCAGAGTTCGATATCCCCGTAAAAAACGCAGTTGCCGTCATTCGTGCGTCCTTCGAGCGGGTCGGCGCCGACCCACCCGGCGCTCCGTAGTCTCGATCTCCTTACATATTTTTCCCTGAAATTTTGCGCATAGCCGTCTTGGCATCGAGTTTGCTTTACCGGCCGCAGAACAGCAGGCGCACTCCCATGTCGCAGGACGATGCACGCGCGATCGAGCTGCTGGCCAGCGAGATCAAGGAGTACCTCGATCGCAATCCGGAAGCGGCCGATACGCTCGAAGGCATCGTCGCCTGGTGGATGCGGCGCCAGCGTTTCGAGCAATCCGCGGAGCGGGTGGCGCGCGCACTCGACCACTTAGTTGGCACGGGCGCCGTCAAACTTTATCGAACGCCGGGCGACCGGTGGTTGTATCGCGGCCGCGGCCGCGACGAACGCGATACACGTACGTTCAATAGCGAGGGACCTATGGTAGCGAAGATCGAAAACCTCACCGACAAACCGATCTGGTTGCGCTTGAACAGCGGCGAATCGCTGACGATTCCGCCGCACGCGCTCTCCGGTGAGTTGCCGGAGCACCAGATCGACGGCAATGCGAAGCTCGAGAAGCTCATGGAGCGGCACACCATCGCGCGCCATCCGCCGGTCGGAAAGTCCGCGGCCGAGCCCAAAGGCGACAAAGGCAAGCCGCGCCGGCCCGCATAAGCCGTCCTAGTCATCGTTACCAGCGTTCCAGGAGAACACTATGACCACCGTGTCTTACCCTGGCGTCTACGTCGAGGAGATTCCCGGCGGAGCGCGCCCGATCGAAGCCGCCGGCACGTCTACCGCGGCGTTTGTTGGTGTCGCCGAAAAAGGTCCGGATAGCGGCGCACAGCGTGTCACGAGCTGGGAGGAGTTCCAAAAGAACTTCGGCAGCTTCTTCCCGAGCAGCTACCTCGCGGAAAGCGTTTACAGCTTTTTCAATAACGGCGGTCGCCAATGCTACATCGTCCGCGTTACGCCGAGCGACGCCGCGGCCGCGGACATCACGTTGCAGAACCGCGCATCGCCCGCGGTTTCGGCGGCGGTAAAGTTCGTCGCGAAGAACAAGGGCGACTGGGGCAACTATCTGCTGCTCACCGTCGAGAACGCGAGCGCCGATAAAGGCAACGGCTTTAAAGTTACCGTGCGGCGCCAGCCGGTCAAGGACGAAGTGCCGGCGAATTTCCTTGATTTGTCGGCGCTCGAGACGCACGACAACCTCGTCATGGACCCCGATTCGCCGAACTACGCGGTCAAAGTGATCGCGCGCGATTCGGCGTTGATCGATATACAGTCGCTCGGCGCCAATACGAGCCTGCAGCGCGGTTTGCATCGCAGCGCCGACTTGACGGGTGTCCCCACCATTACGGCGAGCAACAACAAGTTCCTGATCAACGTCGATGACGACGGTTATCAGGAAGTGACGCTCGCCAACACGACGGGCACCAGCACATTGGCCGACATCGCCGCCGATATTCAAACCAAGGTGCGTGCGATCACCAAGAAAAAGACGACGACGCCGCCGGACGCGTTCGCGCAATTCGAGTGCACCGTCGACGGCACCAAGCTGCTGCTGCGCTCCGGAACCAACAAACCGGCGGCCGGCGCCGATCCCGCGACCGCGGTCAATCCGAAGTCGTCGGTGCGCGTGCAGAATTCGTCGAGCGCGAATGCCGCCGTGACGCTCAGCATCGGCGAAGGCAACGGCGGAATCTCCGAAGACGCCTACGCGGTCCGTCGGCCGGCCAACGTCGCCGTCGTGCAGCTCGGTGACAACGCTGTTTCCGGCGCGGTCACCGCGGTCACGCTCGGCACCGACGGCAATATCGCCTCGCTCAACGAGACGAGCTTCTCGAACGCCTTCGCTCGCCTCAATTCGATCACCGATTGCAGCCTGCTCGCCGTCCCTGGCATCGGCACGCAACAGATGATGGATCTCGGCATGGCGTATTGCGCCAACCGGCCGCTCGCCGACATGTTCTACGTCGGCGAAGTCGGCCAGTTCGACGACACACCGACCGAGGCGGAAAGCTTTCGCAAGTCTCTCACCAAGGCCAACTCGTACGGCGCGCTGTACTTCCCGTGGGTCAAGGCGCTCGACCCGTCCGGCCGCACGCCGGGCACCGTGTTGCTGCCGCCCTCCGGCTACGTCGCCGGCCTGTATGCGCGCATCGACGGCGCGCGTGGCGTGTGGAAAGCGCCCGCCGGCACCGAAGCGAGCTTGAACGGCGTCGTCGGGCTCGCCGCAACGCTTACCGACACCGAGCAAGGCAACCTCAATCCGATCAACGTAAACGTGCTGCGGCGCTTCGATCTCGCCGGCATCGTTTCGTGGGGCGCACGCACCGTCACCTCCGATCCGGAGTGGAAATACGTGCCGGTGCGGCGTACGGCGATCATGATCCGCAGGAGCATTTACGACGGCATCCAATGGGCGGTCTTTGAGCCGAACGATCACCGCCTCTGGGCGTCGCTGCGCACGAACATCGGCGCGTTCATGAACAGCCTGTTTCGCGCCGGCGCATTCCAGGGCGAGAAGGCGAGCGATGCGTACTTCGTGCGCTGCGGCCTCGGCGACACGATGGTGCAGGATGACATCGACCGCGGTCAGGTGATCGTGCTCGTCGGCTTCGCGCCGCTGAAACCGGCGGAATTCGTCATCGTGCGTATCCAGCAGAAAGCTGGACAGCAATAAGGAGAGAGAACATGGCGGCACCGATGTTTCCGGTCAACGCGCACCGCTACGACCCGTACCGCACTTTCAAATTTCAGGTATTGATCGACGGCCAGCCGGTTGCCGGTCTGCGAAAAATGACCGCGCTCAAGAAAACCACGGAGGCGGTTTCGTGGCGCACGGCGGGCGATCCGACGCACGAGCGCAAGCTCCCGGGTGCGACCAAGTACGAAGCGGTTACGCTCGAACAGGGTCTTACGCACGATCCAGTCTTCGAGAAGTGGGCGGCGTTGGTCAACAACATTCAAGGCGATGCGGCGATGTCGCTCAAGAATTTCCGCAAGGACATCGTCATCAACGTGCTCAACCTGCAAGGCAAAGTAGCGATCTCCTACAAGGTGTATCGCGCCTGGGTGTCGGAGTATCAGGCGCTTCCGGACTTCGACGCCGGTACGAGCAACGCGGTCGGCATCCAACGCATCAAGCTCGAGCACGAGGGTTGGGAGCGCGACACCGCGGTGGCGGAGCCGGCCGAGACCTAGCGGGTGATACATGAGCACCGCGATCACTTTACCCGGCGGCGCTCTGATCGATGGGCAAGTCGTGCGTGCGGCGATGTTTCGTCCGCTCACCGGGCGGTTGGAGCAGCAGCTTGCCGCCGCCGCCGAGTTGCCGTCGGTTCCGCATCGCGTGAGCGCCGTCCTCGCGACGGCGCTTGCCTACGTCGGCAAGCATCCGATGACGGAAGCCGTCGCCGCCCGGTTGAGCGTATCCGATCGGCAGTTTCTCGTGCTTGCCGTCGCGCTCGAATTCGGCGACGACCAGCAATGGCGGCATTTGATCTGCAGCCGCTGTCACGCCCGTTTCGACGTCGGTTTTCGTTTGAGCGAGCTGCCGCTTACGCCGGCGGGCGACGGATATCCGTTTGCAGAGACGATCGTGTCAGGACGACGTTTGCGTCTGCGTGTGCCGAATGGCGAGGACGAGGCGCAAATTATCGAGCTGGCACCCGGTGACGCCCGGCGCACGCTCGCATGCCGCTGCGTCGTCGCGATCGACGGCGATGCGCCGTCCGATGAAGCGCTCGCGGCGCTCGACGACGCGGCGATCGATGCCATCGATGCCGCGCTCGATGCGGTGGCACCGCAGCTCGCCACGGTGGTCAGCACCGCCTGCAGCGAATGCGGCACCGCGCATTCGCTCGAGATCGATCCCTACCGCATGCCTGCTCTGGATACGGAGGCGCTTTACCGCGACGTTCATACGCTTGCGCTGCGTTACCACTGGAGCGAAGCCCAGTGTCTGCGGCTGCCGCGCGACCGTCGCCAGATTTATGTCGATCTCATCGACCAAAGTCGCGGTATGAATCATTGAGCCGCACATGAGCTACCTGCAACGCATCGCCAGTCTCGTGGCGGTTCCGGCCGCAGCGAATACGCCGGCGGCCTCCGTGCAATCGGGTGCGGGCGCGTATGCACTCGGCCATTTTCTGAGCCGTCGCTCGGCGGCGCCCCTTCGCGCGTCGTCCACAAAAGTTTTTGCAGCCGACGGGTCGATGGAGTCTAATAGCTTTGGGCCGGAGGCAGGGCCGGATTCAGCGCCGCAAGCGCAAACCCCTGTCGACGTCGGTTTAGCCACCGCGCGTCAAACCGTAACTGAACCTCGGGAAGTAACTGGAGACAGCGAACAACGAAGCAAATCTAGTAAAAGACAAGAGAACGATACTCTGGAGGTTGTGCGTCTAAGTTCTGACGTTCGTATTCAATCTGGTGAATCGGCTCAAGTTAATGAACGGCATGTTTCGGATACCGATGCTAAGGATTCGAGTGAGTCAGGGACGGGTAAGGCCGTCCACCCGAATCCGCCTTTGCTTCGTCCGGCCCAACCTTCTCCCTCTTCCGTCGCCGATAGCGTGGCGACGGGCGCCCTCGACGCCGTGCGCCGCGACGCGCTGTCCGGCTCGGCAGCCGGCGCATTAGCGCCGACATCGAGCCGCGCGCCAAGAACCGCTGTCGCTCCTGGCATCATTGGAAAAGATGGCGTCGCGAGCGCCGTTACAGTGTCGCGCGACGATACGACACTGCTCGGTAGTGAACACGTCGCAACATCCCGTGCGTCTGGTGTGCCCGCGCACCTCGTGCATATTGTCCGCTCCCTCGGTGCGGGTGCGACGCTGGCGTTACCGAACGAGCAGCCGACGGGACCGAGCGTATCGATAGAATCGGTGATGTCCGGTTCTCGATCGGACAATGAAGCACCGACCGTCACCTCGGTGTTCAACGTCTCGGCGAGGTCTGAGCGCGTCGCGACGGAGGCATCGGCGCCGCTGGCCATTGAAGTCCCCGCCGAGACGTGGCGTCCAACGGAGCGGAGGGACTCCGCCGGTGCGACAGAACGAAGCCCCGACGCGTCGTCGCCCGAGCCCGCGGTCCACATCGGCAGCATTGAAATCATTGTCGAAGCACCCGCCGCGCCGCGCGTGGCGGCTCCCGCACCGGCGCCGATGGCCGATTTTTCGAGCCGTCACTACTTGCGGGGGCTCTGATGGCTGTTCCTTCCGCGTTATCGGTCGCCGCCCGTGCCCTGCGTACCCATCTTGCCGGCGCCGTCGGTTTGCCCGAGAGCCAGATTTTAATCGGACATCCGAATCAGGCGGTCAAAGACGTCGAGGGCGAGGCGAACAAACAGTTTCTCAATCTGTTTCTTTATCGCATCGACTACGGCGCGGCACCGGCCGACGGCGAAGCGGACGACCCGTTTTTCCTGCGCGTTTATTGTCTTATTACCGCGCTCGGCACCAAAGAGACTTCCGGGACGACCACGATCAGCGCCGGGGAGAACGATTTGCGTTTGGTCGGCGGCGTCATGAAGCGCTTGCACGAGCGCCCAATACTGATGCTGCAGAACGACGCCGCGCAAGACGTGGCGCAGCTGCAAGTCGTGCTGCACGCACTCACGCTCGACGACATCAATCACATCTGGTCGACGCAGGGCGACACGCCCTACCGTCTCTCGGTCGGTTATGAGCTTGCGCTCGTGCCGCTGCCGCTCGCGGAGTTCGTCGATCGTGCGCCGCGGGTCGGATCGATCGGCGTCGATGCCCAGAGCGGGATCGGTTATCAGCCGCTTCCCGTCGAGGGCTTTGCCGCCGGTGCCGCCGCGCCGCAAGTGCCCGCGGTTTTCGTCGACAGCAGTCGTCCGGATTGGACGCCGCATATCTGCTGGTTCGCCCCTAACGGCACGTTGCAGTACTCGCTCAGCTTCGAGGCCGCCGCGCTGCCGTCCACGCTCGGCGTGATTCCGCTCGGTAAGCCGGGGGATACCGTGCAGCTCGAGTGGGAAACGTGGGATCCCGCCGCGACCCATCCGAGTTGGCAAAGCGCGCCGGCGACGCCGCCGAGCGTCACGCTCGCCGCCGACAGCGTGAATCCTTTGCAGACCGTCCCTGCCCCAAGCAGCCTCGCACAGTCGGTTGACTTTCCGTTGAGCGCGCGCGGCCAGGCGACGCTTTACGCATCGCGTTCGTACACGCGCCCAGACGGTGTCGTCGTGAAGCTGCGCAGCAACCCGTTGTTGATCTCGGTGCACAGCGGAGCCGGCCCGTGAGCGTCGCGCCGCTCAGCGCCGAATGGGAGCGCATCGATCTGCTCGGCGCGTGCCTGGTGCAGTCGCGCCGCGGTGAAGCGCTCGCGTCGGCCGCGAAGGAGCGGTTGGTGCAGCTGCAAAGTCAGGTGCAAGCGTTGCGCGCCGCCGCGCCGTGGAGCGAGCTCGCGCAGGATTGCGGCCTTTCGTGGCTCGACCAGGACATCCTCGCGTGCGCGCTCGCGCCCGAAGCCGAGCCGCGTCTCGGTTGGATGTATCAAGAGCTGCAGCCCGGTTTGACGAGCGCGTATCCGACCCCGGCGTTGATCCGCGAGCTGTTTTTCATGGAAGCGAAGGACGCGGTCGCCCTCGCCACGCGCCTCGACGATAACGCGCCGCTCAAGCGCGCACGGCTCATCGAACATGGCACCGACGGGAGCTTCGCGCCGCTGAAGCCGAGCGCGCGCGCGCAGCATCGGCTGCTCGGTTGGGCGCCGGCTGCTGCCGTCGCACCGCCCGGGGCGCTCGAAGTGCCATGTCGCGCAACTTGGGACGACCTGGTGTTGCCGCGCAGCTGCCGGCGCGCGCTCGAGGAATACGTCTACTGGATCACGCACCGGCGCCGCGTCGAAACCGAATGGGGCGCACGCCTGCCGGGCGGTCCGGTTGCGTTGTTCGCCGGCCCCTCGGGAACCGGCAAGACGCTCGCCGCCGAAGTCATCGCCGGCACGCTCGGGCTGCGACTGTACCGCGTCGATCTCGGCATGCTCGTGAGCAAGTACATCGGCGAAACCGAGAAGAATCTGAACGCGCTGTTCGACGCCACGCACGGGCAAGACATCGCGCTGCTTTTCGATGAAGCCGACAGTCTGTTCGGACGCCGCGGCGACGTGCGCGAAGCGCGCGATCGTTACGCGAACATGGAAGTGAGCCATCTCTTGGCGCGCATCGAACGTCACCGCGGACCGTGCATGTTGACGACGAATCTGCGCCAACATCTCGATCCGGCGTTCGCCCGCCGGTTTCAGGCAGTGATCGAGTTTCCGCGGCCAGACAGCGAGGCGCGCGCGGCGCTGTGGCGCCGCGGATTTCCGCCGCACGCGCCGCTTGCGCCCGACGTCGACGCCGCTCAGCTCGGTGCCGCGCTCGAGCTCACCGGCGGCCAGATCCGAAACAGCGCGCTCCACGCGGCGTTTCTCGCGGCCGCGCGCGATACGCCGATCACGCTCGCGCACATCGCCGCGGCGGTCATGAGCGAGCTCGCCAAAGACGGACGCGAAGTACCGCGCTCGAGCCTCGGCATGCTCGCCGATCACTTGCCGGAGGAAATGCTATGACCGTGCACATCGGCCGGGTGCGAATGCGCCTGCCCGCGGGTTACCGCGGACGCGCGGAGAACATCGCGCGCGGCGTGGCGCAAGGCGTCGCAGGCCTGCGCCCGAGCACAACGCGCGCGCTCGATACATTGACCGTCGGTCCGGTTCGCGTCGACGCCGGCGCGTCGGATGCACAAATCGCCGACGCGGTGACGCAGCAGCTGCGTCAGCAGCTGGAGAGTGGAACATGATTCCCGGTCTCGGCTTCGGCAATTTCTCGCCGCTCAAGGTCGCGCGCGGCGCATTGATCGAGTACGCGAACACGCCGTTGCCGCTGATGCTCTTTTTCGAATTCAACCCGACGACGATCACGCGCACGCGCAGTGTCACCGTGCGCACGGGCGGCGCACCCGGCACCCGCGGCGGATACGACTTTTCGAATCCCACCGAAACGGCGCGCGCTTCGCAAGGCGTCACCGTAAACGCGGAGAGCTTCAGCGTAAAAATTCTGCTCGACGCCACCGACCGGATGAACGCCGGCGATCCGGTGTCGACGGCGATGGGCATACAGCCCGAGCTCGATACGTTGCGCAGCATGGTCGAGCCGAAGAGCCAGACGCCCGGCGGCGCGCGTACCCTCGCCGCGCTCGGGCAGGGCGACGAGCGCGCGTTCGCGCGTCACGAGTACGCTTCAGTGCTGCTCTTCATTTGGGGCGTGCAGGTGCTGCCGGTGTTCCTGACGCAGGTGCAGGTCGAAGCCAAGGAATATCTTCCGAGCCTGCTGCCGTATCGCGCGGAAGCGACGCTCGGGCTCCAGATCATCGAGAGCAACAATCCGTTCTATCAAGCCGAGCTCAAGCGTCAATTCGCACTGGCGGCGTCGATGCTCGGCGCGATCGGTTCGGTCGTGGGTTCGGTGCTCGGCTGAGTTTGCTGATGCGTAGCTTGAACTTTCGAAGCGGCCGATTGCACTCCCGCCCTAACCCTCCCGCCGCTGTGGTGACGTGCAGGGACGCACGAAGATCGCGAAAGACAGGACGTCGGGAGCGATCAGAGGGAATGGGAGGGGGCGAGTGCGACATCAGATTATCAGTGCGACGCATTAGTCGTCGGCTCAGTAAAAGGAGGACGAGGTGATCACCAAAGGCTCACGCTACGAAAACGCGGTGCCGTTTCAGCCGAGTCCGACGGACCCGCGCCCGTTTCGCGGTGTCCGTCCGCGCGCGATCGGCGTGGCGCGGCCGGTGCTCGAGCACACGCTGCGCGAGGGCGAGCGGCACGACTGGCTCGCCTCGCATTACTACAACGAGCAGCGGTTGTGGTGGCGCATCCTCGACGCCAACCCGGACGTGCTCTACGCCGGCGATCTCGCGCGCCGCGACGCGTCCGATCCGCTGCTGATTCCGCGCGCGGTCGAGCCGGGGACACGATAGAGGCGAACGATGCCGACGATCGGAGCCACCGAGCGACTGCGCCAGCCGGTCGAGTGCGTGATCAAGGTCGACGATGCCGAGATCACGACGCTCTATCCGTTTCTGCGCGAAGTGCAGGTCGCGATGAGCCGGCGCGCGGCGACGACGGCGACGCTCACGTTCGACTCGATCCGGCTCGAAGACGGTCAGTGGAGCGTGCAGGACGCGGGCGTGTTCGAAGCGTGGAAGCGCATCCTCATCGAAGCGGTATTCGGCGACCGGCACGAGGAAGTGATGCGCGGCTACATCAAGGAAGTGCGCTGCGAATATCCGGAAGACATGAGCGCGGCGCGCGTCACGGTGAACGCCCAGGACGAATCGCTGCTGCTCGATCGCGAGCACGTGCGGCGCAACCTCTCCACCGCCGAATCGCCGGTGAGCGACGGCGACATCGTGTCGAGCGTCGCGCGCGATCACAATCTCGATGCGCAAGTCGAAACCGGGCTGACGAACACGAGCCTCAATCTCGACGGCACGTACGTGCGGCTGCTGCGCGACCGCGCCGAGGCGAACGGCTACGAATTCTACGTCCGCGAGGGGGCGGTGTACTTCAAGCCGCCGGATCTCGATCAGACGCCGGTCGAGACGATCCGCGTTTACGCCGGGCCCGCGACCAACTGCCTGCGCTTCGCGGCGCAATACGATGGTCACAAGCCGGACGAAGTCGCGGTGACGCGCGCCGCCGAATCCGGTACCGAGACCGAGGAAGGCCGCTACCGGCCGAACCTGAAGCTGCTCGGCAGCGTTCCCGCCAACAGCGAATCGCGCGGGTTGCAGCCGTTCGTGTGGCGCATGCAGGCGCCGAACGGGGCGACCGCCGCCGAAGTGCAGTCGCGCGCGCAAGCGAAGGCAAACGAGAACGCCTGGAAGATCGTCGCCGAAGGCGAGCTCGACGGCGCGCTGTACGGTCAGGTGCTGCTCACGCATCAGCTCGTGCCGGTCGACGGCGCGGGTCCGACGTACAGCGGCACGTATTACGTCGACGAAGTGCAGCACCAATTTTCACTCGAAGGGTATCGCCTCGGCTTCAAGTTGCTGCGCAACGCCACGGGCGAAGAAGGCGTGTCGGGGCTGTCGAGCGTGTTGTCCGCGGTGCTGTGATGGGCGAGGAGCGCGAAATGGAAAAATCGGTATCCCCCTCTCCCTTTTAGGGAGAGGGCTGGGGTGAGGGTGAAAGGTTTAATAAAGCGCTCGTTGCCGGAGTTTTGTCACCCTCACCCTCATTCCCTCTCCCGCCTGCGCGGGAGAGGGCCGCTCCGCGCATCCTGCGCTCTCGCGGCATTCGCACGTCCCTGTGCAGCAGAGCGAGCCGAAGCGCGCTTTGCGCGCACTGGAGGTATGACTTGGAAGAAACAGTTGTCCGCCTGGCCCGGCAAGTCGCCGAGCGCCGTTACGGCAAGTACCGCGGCTTCGTCGCCGACAACGACGACCCGGAGAAGCGCGCGCGGCTGAAGCTGAAGGTGCCTTCCGTGCTCGGCGATGAAGTGAGCGACTGGGCGCTGCCATGTCTGCCGTTCGGCGGCGGCGCGGCTTACGGCTGGTTCGCGGTGCCGGAGAAAGACGCGCAAGTGTGGGTCGAATTCGAGGAAGGCGACATTCATCGGCCGGTGTGGGTCGGCACGTTTTGGCAGAGCGGCGATGACGTGCCGCAGGACGCGGGCGTGAGCCCGCCGACGACGCGGCTCTTCATGACGCCCGCGGGGCACAAGCTGCAGTTCGACGACAAAGAAGACGAAGAGCAAATCACGTTGAGCCATCCGAAAGACGCCAGTCTCGTGATCGACAAGGACGGCGTCGTCGCGCTCACCGACGCGAAAGGCGCGAAGCTCACGCTCGATGCCGCGAACGAGAAGATCGTGCTCGAAGACTCGAACGGCAACACCCTCACGATGAGCTCGAGCGGCACGACCATCGAAGACGCCAACGGCAACAAGATCGAGATGACCGCGTCGGGCATCAACGTCAAAGGACAGCAGATCGTCGTGGACGGAACACAGGTCATGTTGGGCGGCCAGGGCGGCGAGCCGGTGATCAAGGGCACGAGCTTTCTCACGCTCTTCGCGACGCACATGCATCCGACCGCAATGGGGCCGTCGGGGCCGCCGATCCCGCAAGGCGAGATGAGCAGTCTGTCGACCAAAGTGATGACGAGCTGAAACCATGCCACGGTTAGCCGACACAACTTATTTGGCGTTTCCGTTCCGCGTCGATTCTACCGGACCGCGCACCGAAGGGCGCGAAGCGCACGTACGCGGACAGATCGAGCAAACGCTCTTCACCGCGCCGGGCGAACGCGTGTTCCGCCACGACTTCGGCGCCGGCGTGAAGCGGCTCGTATTCGAGCCGTACAGCGAGGCGCTGCGCCAGATGGTGCAGAAGCGCCTGAGCGCATCGCTCACCGACGTGCTGCGCGGCGAGGTCGACCCGAAGACGCTCGAAATCGGCGTCGGCCCGAATTCGAATGCGGCGGCCGAGACGTTGGGCGCCGACGGCCGGCTCGAAATCACCGTGAGCTACAAGCTCGCGACGATCAATCAAGACGAGACGCATACGTTCGGTGGAGGCTCGAGTGGCTGAGCTTCCGCGCCCGGAGCTTCGCTTCGAGGACAGTTGCCGCCAATGCGCGCGGCGCGACGTCGCGCTGCCGCAGCCGCTGCCGGAAATCGGCGACGACTTCGATTGGATGGTGCGCGACTTCGAGGGCTTCCGGCGCTTCATGCTGGAAGATCTCGCGGCGCGCTTCCCCGAGCGCACGCGCTGGACGCCCGCCGATCTCGAAGTCGTGCTGGTCGAGGCGTTCGCCGCCGTGCTCGATCAGCTGTCGGACATGCTCGATCGCGTCGCGTCGGAGAGCGTGCTCGAAACCGCGCGCCGCCCGGACAGTGTGCGCCGCCTCCTCGCGCTGATCGGCTACGACGCGGTGCTGGCCGAAGGCGCCGCCGATGCGAACGAGCTGAAACGCCTTTGGGAGCGCGAGCCCGACCGGATGGAAGCGGCGCGCAGCGCCGGCCCGCGTTCGGTTCACGCGCAGCGGCGCATGGTGAGCCTCGAGGATTACGCGACGCAGCTCGAAGCGCATCCGCTCGTCAACCGCGCGCAGGCGACCCTCGCGTGGGGCGGCTCGTGGCCGGTCATCCACGTCGCGGTCACGCTGTTGCAAGACCGCGCGCTCGATGACGACGCGTTCGCCGCCGCGCCCGATCCGGCGCGGCTGCGCGCCGACGTCGAAGCGTTCCATCGCGACCGCGAGCTTCCGCCGCTCGCCGACTTTCCGGCGAACCCGAGCTTCCGCATCCTGCTGCACGCCTATCTCGAGGCGTACCGCATGCTCGGGCAGGAGCTTAAGCTCCAGGACGCCGATCTCGTCGGCATCGAGCTCGCCCTCTCGATCCGCGTGCGCGACAACTATTTCCAGTCCGAGGTGCGCCGCGCGCTCGAAGAGGCGCTCGGGCGCGGACCGACCGGTTTCTTCCGGCCGGGGCGGTTGCGCTTCGGCGAGGATTTGCACATCGCGAACATCATCCAAACGCTCATGGCGCTCGACGGCGTCGAGAACGTTTGCGTCAATCGCTTCAAGCGCCTCGGCAGCCAGTTCGCGGACGAATCGGTCGGCGGCCGCATCGTGCTGACGGGCCTCGAGATCGCAGTGTGCGACAACGATCCCGCGCATCCGGAACGCGGCTTTTTCCGCTTGACGCTGCACGGAGGACGCGCCGGATGAGCGTGCGTGATCTCACTCGCTGGAACCGCGCGGGTTTGAGCCGTGTGCGCTACGTCGACGCGAACGCGGCGGTCTACTACGACGCGCTGCGCAATGCGCTCGCGACACGCTTCGGCACCTGGCCGCAAGCCGCTCCCGCGAACGAGACCGCCGAGCAGCGCAGCGACCGGCTGATCCGTCAGTTCGCGGCGGCGCGCGGCGACTGGGGCGTCGAGCTTGCGCGCGAGCTCGCGCGCGGAACGCACATTCTCACGGAATACCTCGACGCGTACGCGAACGAAGCGACGCTGCGCACGGCGACGCAATGGGACAACGTGCGACGCCTCGTCGAGATGCTCGGCTACCATCCGGCGCCGCCCGCATCGGCGAGCACGCCGCTCGTCATCAGCGCCAAGGCCGGAAAGCGCGGCCGCGTCGCCAAAGGCTTCGCGGTGAAATACTCTCCGCTCGACGGCGGCGCGCCGGTGGTATTCGAGACGCTGGCCGATCTCGACGTCGATGCGGCGCTGAACGAGCTGCGCCTTACCGCGTACGACCGCTCGCCGGCCGCTGTGACCGGCAACACGCTGGCGCTCGAGAAGGCGGTGGCCGGTCTCAAGCTCGGTGAGCCGATCGTGCTCGAGAACGAGCGTACCGGCTTCACGCTGGTCCGTCTCATCGCGGGCATCGAGGATAGCGACGGCCGCACCGTGCTCAAGCTGCACGCGCCGGTCGGAACGGGTCCCGGGTTTCAGAGCGGCGAGCTGCTGATTCATCTGAAGCCCACCGACAAGCTGACGCCGCTCGGCCCGGTACAGACCGACGCGACAGCGGCGATGATCGGCGACAAACTGTTCCTCACGACGCCGCCGCGCCTCCTGAGCGGCGGAGACGTCGCGTACATCGGCGACGGAACTCACGCCTATTACCGGCGGGTCCGCTCCATTGACGGCGTTTGCGTCCAGATCGACAGCCTGCTCGATGGCCCGCTGCACCTCGACTCGGCGTACGTTTCGCGTGCGCGCCAGGTTTCGGTGGCGCGCGTCGACGGTCGCGATCTCAAAACCGGCGGCGGCGCGTTGTTCAGTTTTCAGGTGGCCGGCGACTTCAGCAGTTTCGGACCGCCGACGCTCATCGCCGATTACGTCGTCGTCAGTGGCTCGCCGCAGCTACGGCGCTTCGCGGTCAAAACCGCGAAGTATCATCCGCCGGCGGCCAACGATCCGTTCTCCGGGTACACGGTCATTACCGTTGAAGATCCGGACAAGCTCCTCGACAACCCGCAGGCGATGTATTTCCCCGCCCCGTCGCGCGAGTGGACGGTCGATACTTATTTATACGATGCGAGCGGCCTCCTGCCGCTCACGGTCGTCGGCTCGCTCCCGAAAGCGGCATCAAGCGGCGACTTCGCCGTGGTGGTTAGCGGCGAGCAGCTCGGCTGGGCCAAGCTCGAGAACGTCGCCACCGATACCGAAGCCGGTCGCGCGGAGCTGTCCGTCGCGCGATGGTACACGCGCGCGAGCGGCCGGTTTTATTTGTCCCGCACCCGCATCTACAGCCGTTTCAAAGAACAGACGCGGCTGCTCGGTTGGAACGAAAACGAAACGCCGGTGAGCGGCGCGACGCTTCCGCTCGCCGCCGTGGCGCGGCCGGAGCTGCTGATCATCGGCCGGCGTCTCTGGATCGAACGGCGCGAAGCCGTGGGCGACATCGATGGTCGCGAGGCGGCCGTCGTCGATCTTACCGAGAACGCGATCGTCGTCGATCCGCCGCTGCCGGCGGGCGAGGGTTTCACCATCGGCAATACGATCATTCGCGGCAACGTCGTTACCGCCGGCCACGGCGAGACGCAGACCGAACGTATTCTCGGCAGCGGCGACGCCGCATCGCTCAACCAGTCGTTTCTGCTCGCCGTCACCGGCGTGTCCTTCGTCGCGGACCCGACCTTTCCTGCCGGTGTGCGCGCCGATCTCGACGTCATCATCGACGGCCGGAAATGGCAGCAGGTCGGGAACCTCGACGATTCCGGTCCCGGCGATCCGCATTACGTGGTGCGCATGACCGAGGAGGGTTACGTGCGCATCGAGTTCGGCGACGGCGCGCGCGGGCGGCGATTGCCGAGCGGAACGAATAACGTGCGCGTGCGTTACCGGCTGGGGACGGGCCTCGCCGGCAACGTCCCGGCGCGCAGCCTCGAAAAACCGGCGCGGCCGCACCCGCTGGTCGATAAACCGCGCCAGCCGCTCGCCGCGAGCGGCGGCGGCGACATGGAAAGCGTCGAGGCATTGAAGCGCAATGCTCCGCCAAGCGTGCTCACGCTGGAGCGCGCTGTGTCGGCGGAAGACTACGGACATCTGACGGCGGCGCACGCGGCGGTCTGGCGTGCACGCGCGTTTCCGCGGCCGAGCGCGTTAAAGAGCGCGCGCATCGAAGTAGTCGTCGTGCCCGCGGGCGGCGCGACGCTCGACGAACGCCTGCAGGCGACGCTCGAAAATTTCCTGACCGCGCACTCGCAGCCGGGCGTCGACGTCAGCGTGACCGAGTTCGGCCGTGTGTACCTGCATCTCGATGTGCTCGTGCGCGTCGTGAGCACGGAGTTCGACCCGCAAGTCGTGAAGGCGCAAGCGGCCGCCCGCCTGAAAGAAATGTTCGCGCTCGAGCGCCGCGACATCGGCGCGCCGCTCTACTTGAGCGATGTCTATGCAATCGTCGAAGCGGTTCCCGGCGTGAGCAATTCGAGCTGCGCGCTGTCGTTTGAAATCGCGGGCGGCACGGTCAAGCCCGGCGGTCAGCGCGTCAGCCCCGGTTCCCGCGAAGTGGTATTTCTCGACACCGCCGCGCGCCCGGGCGCGCTGCGCATCGAGCACGAGGAGTTCGATCTATGACCGGTCCCGTCGATCCGCGTATCGGCGCGCAGCTCTACGCGCTGCTTCCCGAAGTCTATCGCGAACGCGACAAGAGCGGCGATCTCGCGAAGTATCTCGACGCCTGCGGCGAGATGCTCGACCGCGTCTACGCGACGCTGCGCCAGCGTCTCGACGATCATTTCCCCGACACGTGCCAGGAATGGTTGATCCCGTATTTCGCCGAGCTGCTCGACGTCGCGCTCAAATCGCCGGAGGCGAGCGGCCGCCGCGCCGAAGTCGCGAACGCCATCGCCTGGCGCCAGCGCAAGGGTACCGCCGGCTGCACCGAGGAGATCGCCGAAGCGGTCGGGGCGATGGAGGTCGAGCTGCAGGAAGCTTGGCGCCGCGTCGCGCGCACCGCGCGCATCGGCGAGAAGCTCTTGCCCGCGGCCCTGCTCGGCGGCACTCGCGATCCGGATACGCGCGATCCGCTGACCGCAGGACAGCATCCGGATCTGCCCGTCGTCACCATCGATTTTCGCCGGCACTCGCGCGCGATGCAGGCGCACGAGCCGAGCCTCATCACGCATCGCACGCGCTTCCCGAAAAAGGCCGCTCCGGTGCTTTGGTTTCAGGCGAACCCGCACGGCGCGCCGTGTTTTCCGGGCAGCTACGAGGATCGTTCGGCGCGCACGGTCGACTTCCGCACGCCCGACTGGGCGCGGGGGCATTTTCATCCGAAGCGGCTGCTCGCGTTCATTGCGCCGCCGGACGGCTTCTTTCCCGAAGGCGCACCGAGCTTCCGCTGGACCGAGCGCGCACAGGCGATAACCGATGGTTTGCTCGAAGAGATCGACGAAACCGAAACGCGCGACGGCGTGCTCATCCGCCGCACGATCTATCGGCGTCCGGACGCGCAGCCCGCGACGATCCGCATTCGCGACGTGATCGACATCGACGATCCGGTCGTTGCCGGCGAGGAGCGCGTGTATCGCTTCGAAGGCTTTTATCTCGCGGACACCCTCACCGTGCACGGCGGGCGTCTCGAGCTCGAGCGCTGCGCCGCGTTCAAGATCGTGGTGCAGGGGCACGACACGCATCATCCGGTCCTCACCGCGACCGATTGCCTGCTGCGGCACGTGCAGGCGGCGAGCGGCCTGGCGCAGCTCGAATGCTGCACCGTGCTCGCGAAAACCGTGTGCGAGGCGCTGCAGGCGGTCGATTGTCTGTTCCTCGGCGACTTGCAACGCAACGTCACGCCCACGACCCCGCCGCCGAAGATTATCTGCCTGCGGCATGTGCGTGTGCCGCCGGAATTGTTGACCAACGTCGCGGCCGGCGAGCGCAATCGCATCCAGCGCTACACCACCGACGTGCCGGTGTTTTTCCGCCTCGGCTTCGGCGTGGCGGGTGCGGGGGTGCTGCATCCGGCGACGCCGGATTCGATCCGCGCGGGCGCCGAGGACGGCGGCGAGCTCGGCGCGTATCACCATCAGCATCTGAGCCTGCGCGAGACCGCCGTGCGCGAAAAGCTCGCGGAGTATCTGCCGTTCGGGATGGAGGCGGTGCTGATATCGGATGAGCGCCTCACGTGTGCACCGCCGAAGTAGAAAAAAGGCGAAATGATTTCTGTATCTAATGTAACAAATCCCCCACCCTAACCCTCGCCCGCGAGCGGGGGAGGGAATGGGAGGGGGTGTAGACCACAAAGGGCGATCCAAATGAAAACACAGATATCGCGCTGGAGTGACGACGCCGCTAAGCGCCGTTCCGGCATTTATCAGCAGCAGGGTCGGATGATCAGCGACGCCGACATGAACGAGCTGATGGAGCTGCTGAAACGTCGGATCGACGAAGCGCTTGGCGACGTCGTCGGCAGCGGCGCGCCGCGTACGGCGGGCCTTCCGCTGATCGATGCGGGCCCGGTGATCCGGCGCGCGCCGTTCTACGTCGACGGCATCCGTGCGCGCCTCGAGCCGGACGCGACCGTTGCTCCCAGCGCCACGACGTTCGCGCTCAACCATCAGGCGGATTTTCCGTCGCCGCCCGCGTGGCCGGCCGGTGATCAGATCATTTATGCCGACGTGTGGGAGTTGGCGACGACGGCGCTGCAGGACGGCTCGCTGCTCGACGCGGGTTTGCACGGTGCCGATACCTGCACGCGCACGCAGACCCTCGCGCAAGTCAAATGGTGCGCGACGACGGTCGATCCGCTCACGGATGCGAAAAATCCGTCGAAGGGCAACGCGCCGCTGAAGCTCGAAATCCGCCAAGGCACGAGCACGCCCGATCCGTGCGATCCGTGCGCCGCCGAGGTCGCGCTCGACCGCCGCATCGGCAACTATCTGTTTCGCGTCGAAGTGCACGACGTACAGGGCGCGGCGAACGCGCCGACCGAGATCACGCTCAAGTGGTCGAGCGAGAACGGCGCGGAGCAGCACGCGCAAGCGGACGTGCCGTCCGAATTCAAGCGCGGCGACTGGATCTACGAGTTCTACAACGACACGACCGAGCGGCATCTCGGCGTGCACCTCGTCAGCGGCTTCGCGCCCGCGCGCGGCGTGCTCAAGGACGGCTGGCCGGCGGCCGCCGACCTGCCCGACAAGAACCAGTATCCGTATGTGCGACGCTGGGATGGGTACTGTGTGCTCGTCAAAAGCGGCATGACCTGGTCCGTCAAGTTCGTCACCGGCGCGATTCAGGGGAAAGACAAGGGACGTCCGTTCGCGGCGCTCGCGACCGGCGCGACGCCGACCCACGGCGACTATCTCTTCTCCGGCGCCGACTTCATCGCGCACCTGAGCGGCCTGAAGCTGACGCTGACGCTCGGCGCGAATTCGTTCGTGGCGGGGGATTTTTGGCTCGCGGCGGTGCGCGAAGACGCGGACGAGGCGGCGCGGGTGCAGCCGGGTCAGAGCGTTCCGGTCGGCGTCACGCATCATTATATAGTGCTGGCGCGGGCGAACGGCGCGACGGTGCAGGCGCTCAACGACGCCGACACGCGCCAGCTCAGCTTCCCGCGTCTGACCAACCTCACCGCCGATCGCATCGGATACAGCACCGGCCCGAGCGGCGGCGCGGTCGAGCAGCGCTGGCAGGACATCCTCGAAGTGGGCGGCACGTCCGGTCTGCCGGTGAACGTGCAGCAGGCGCTCGACTCGCTCGTGCAGGGGATCGAAAGCTCGGACATTCGCTACGAGCTGCCGGGCTGCATGGGCAATACCGTCCGCGCGCTGCTATGGCCCGCCGGCCCGACGTCGCAAAAGATCAACGATCTGCTGAACACGGTCCTGTGCAATCTCGACTCGAGCAAGGTTCCGTACACCGCCGGCGGCGCGGGCAGCACCGTACAGCAAGTGCTCGATCAGCTGAACCACGATGTCGGGACGAAAGTGAATCGCGCCGGCGACACGATGACAGGGTCGCTGGCGATCAACACCGGCAATCCCGCTGCGATACAACTCGATGCCGCGGGCGTTATCGCCGCGAAAGGATTTAAGCTCGATCTCGGCGCGACGGTGGACAAGTCGGTGCTGACGTACGATTTGGCGACCGGACTCGCGAAGTGGACGCAAACGTCGCTCACGGCGTGGAACTTGAGCGGCGGCAATTTGAGCACCGACACGGTCAGCGTCACCGGCAACATCACGATCGGCGCGCCGGCCGGACAGCCGATCGCGCTGAACGGTAACACGACGCTCACCGGCAACCTGCAGGTCAGCGGCGACATGAGGCTGACCGGCTCCGCGCGCTTCGGCACGACGACCACGCCGATGTTGTACATCTACGAAGCCGGCACAACGAACGCCGAGCGGCCCGTTATCTCGCACTCGCCCAGCTTTCCTACGTACGGGTTGTCCTACCGCGACGTCGGCGACCTGATGATTTTCCAGGCGAGCGGTACGCCCGTGATGACGGTCGATTTGGCGAACCAGCGCGTCGGCGTGGGCACCGTGTCGCCGGCGGCGAAGCTGCAGGTCGTGAACGGCGCGATCATGCCGGCGGGCGGCAACAGCTCGGCGGCCGGCATCTTGTTTCCGACGAACCCGGGTGGAGGCGCCGGCGATGCGGCGTGGATTCGGTACTTCGCGCGCACGGGAGAGGCGACGACGCTGCAGATCGGTATTTCGAACGACGCGGATGATCATCTCTCCCTCATGCCGTCGGGCAACGTCGGCGTCGGCACCGACAATCCGCAGCAGAAGCTCCACGTCGCCGGCGCTTTTCTTCGCGTCGACGGTGCCGGAAACGAGCAGGCTTATATCGGCGGCGACGGCGCCGGCAACGACGTGCAAATCGGCAGCTTCAGCCCCACGGTCACCAACGTCGCTCTGTGGAGCGCGCCGAACGGTACCTGGATGAATCTGCACTGCCTCAATCTTACGCAGCATTCCGACGCCAACAGCAAGACGAACGTCGCGCGCATCACCGGCGCGCTCGACAAAGTAAACCAATTGCGCGGCGTGAGCTTCCAATGGAAGCACGAGCACGATAAAGAAGCGAAGGCACCGAAGCATCTCGGCGTGATCGCCCAAGAGGTGGCCGAGGTCGTCCCCGAGGCCGTGACGAAGACGGCGCGCGGCTCGTACGGCGTTTCGTACACCGAGCTCGTGCCGGTGTTGATCGAAGCGGTCAAGGAATTGAACGCGAAGTGCGAGCGACTCGACGCCGAGCTGACGAAGCTGCGCGCCGGCGCGAAGCGCTCGCGCAGTGATGATTGATGGCGCGGTCTAGGAAGTCACAACCCTCATGAGTCGAACGTAGCAGTTCCGGCATGCGAGGAGAGCGGATGCGGCGGACCGTGGAGTCGAAGCGCAACAGCGCGGCCCGCCGGAACGCAGTGGCCGAGGTCGGCACCCGGCAGCGCAACCGGCGGGGACGACGATGAAAACGTACAAGCATCAGCCGCGCAGCCACGCGGCGGCGTGGAAAAATCGCTCCATGGTTTATCGCGCCGCGAGCGTCGGCGCGGGTGCGGCCAGCGCGTGGCTGCGCGCGCCTCGGGACGCGCAGCGGACGTTCGCCGAGTACCGTGATGCGATACAGCGAAGCGCGGACGCAACGATCGTGAGCGGCGGAGCGTCGGCGCTGCAGCGAAAACCGAGCGAAACGGGAACGCGGACCGGCGGTGCCGATGTGTCGGCAACCGTGACGTCCGCGACCGCCGCCGGCGGTACGTCGCTACCCACGCCGGTGCGCCACTTCTTCGAGCCGCGCCTCGGCGCCGATTTTAGTGACGTGCGCGTGCACACCGGTGCCGCCGCGACGGCGTCGGCGCGCGCGCTCGATGCGCGCGCCTACACGCACGGACGCGACATCGTGTTCGGCGCCGGCGAATACGCGCCCGATACATACTCTGGCCGGCGGCTGATCGCGCACGAGCTCGCGCATACCGTCCAGCAGAGCGGCGCCGCTGCGCCGCGGGTGCAGCGCACGCCGCGCGTCGCCAACATGGATTGGGTCGTCAGCCACGGCGACGTCGCTGCCGGCAACGCCGTCGATCTGCTCACCGTCGCGATTCGCGAGCTCGGTGTGCCCGCCGCCGACGCGCGCACCCAGGCGACCGCGGCTTCGGGCCGCAGCCAGTGGGCGGCGAAGCGCGACCTGTACGTGCGCGCGTTCGATTTCCTGCGCGACAACCGCAACCGCTTCGGCGTACCGAACCCGCTCGACCTGGTGACGCGCGCGCTCGACTACTGCGACGCGAGCACCGCGAGCGCGACCGCGCTGACCGACGCCTTCTATACCGGCCTGCTCACGACCACGGTCTATTCCGCGGGAAGCGGCAGCGCGAGCTTCACGCACACGTCCGGCACGGTTTACGACGTGCCGGGACGCGCGAGCGGCAGCACGGATTTCGCGCCGACGGGAACCGATGCGCTAACGCGCCCGAACCCGGATCGCGGGCGTGCGGGCGCGGTCCCCGGCCGGACGGTGACCGGCGGATTCACCGCCGGCACCGACCTGCTCGTCGCCTACGGTGGACAGCAGGGCACGGTGGCGGCCAGCTCGGTGACGCTCATGCTCGACACCTATTCGGCCCGCGTGCCGGCGCGGCTGCGGCCGTTCCTCGAACCGCTCGCCACCGATCCGACGATCTTCTCCGTGCTGCAGCGCTTCCTGCACGACGACCGCGGGGGGTTTCATCTGCAAAGCGTCGGCTACGGCGGCGCGCACTACACGCCCGGCCGGCCGCCGTCGATCGAGGTCGACACCGATATCTTCCCCGGCTCGCGCGCGAGCCGCGAGATGACCGAGATCGGCGTGCGCACGACCATGGCGCACGAGCTGTTTCACTACGCGCTCGATCGCGCGGACGCCCAGATCACCGAGGTCGGCAACGATCACGATTTCATCCCGGTGATGGAGGACCGCGTCACCATCGTCGCGCTGCTGCGCGCCGGCCAGTCGCCGGTCAACGACGAGGTACACGCGCTGAACGGCTTCGCCGGCGGCGCGCCGCGGCCCGCGCTCACGCGCCTGATCGCGGCGAACGACCACGCCGGGCTGCGCTCGTTCGTGCAGACCCAGGACTTCCTCGACGCCACCGTGTACACGATGCTGGTTACGCCGGTGAGCGGCATCGCTGCGCGCGTGGCCGGCACGTTCGGGCACATTTCCGATACGCTGATGGACCCGGCGCAGATCACCGATCTCGCCTATCTCGCCGCCATCAACGGCGTGATATTGCGCAAAGCGTTCGAGCTCGCCGCCGATGTGGCGGCACGCACGCGCACGCCGCTCGCTTCGGTGTGGAGCCACGCCGACTTCCAGCGCGACGTGCGCGCGTTCATCCTGCGCTACATCGGCCTCGCATCGCAAAACCGCTCGCAGGGCGCGGTGGCGCTGGCGGCGACGATATAGATGCGCACCGCACGGCAACCAGGCCAGCGTGAGAGCGAGCGCGACCGCCGAAGCCGCGCCTGGTGGGAAATTTCTGTTCGCGGATGGCCGCGCGCGCCGTCACGCGATAGCCGCGGAAAAGTCCAGCTTTGAGTTCCTCGGCACGGAAGGCGGCGGCGACACGCTGTGGCTCGACGCGACGCCGCTCACGCAGGGCAAGAAAGCCGTGACGCAGCTAAGCGTGCTGCGCGGCAAGCTGGGGGCCGGTCAAGGACGGCAAGCGCAATGTCGACACGATGGACATCGCTGCGAGCCGAGCGGTCAAGGGCGACGTGGCGTACTCCGGCCGCGACGGCGCGATCGCTAAATCAACAAATACGTATCGGATTTCGGCGTCAAGCCGTTGCCGGTTCCGAAGAAGGAAGAAAAAAAGAAGTAACCGATGGCCGCTTCATCACTCATCAACGGCGCTACCTGGGTTCGTAGCGACTGAGGCCGCATGGGCAGCGTCGCGGAGAAACAGGTTCGCACGAGCGCTACGCCGCGCCGCGCCGCGTTGCGCCCGAACGCCGTTTGGTCGGCAAAATCCGCGGAACACGGCGCGATACGCGCCATCGTCTCACCGCGCGCGGTCGTCGCGCCGATCGCCGGCGCGCGCCGCTCGTCCGATAGCCTCGGTACCGACCACGGCCCGACGTTTTCCTCGATCCAGCGCATGTGTGCCGACTGCTCGGCGGAGACCGAAGAGCTGCAGCGCGCACCGCTCGCGGCGGCGTTGCAGCGTGCCATCGAGGTTGGGGCGGCCGACGACGAGTTCGAGCGCGAAGCCGACGCGATGGCCGATCAGGTCATGCGGTCTTGCGGCGGGATGGACGATGGTTCGGCCGAGACGCGCGCGGTGCAGCGCGAGTCGCTGCCGGCGAAAGAAGAGGAAGAAGAAAAACCCGCCGTCCAACGGCTCGAAGGCGACGCAGCGTTCGATGAGACGACCGCGGCTCAGCGCGCGTGCGCGGACTGCAACGAAGAGCTGCAACGTGCTCCGCTCGAGCGTGAGGACGAGGAGCACGTTCAACGCGCGAGCGCCGACGAGATCACGAGCGCGACGGAGGAAGTGCGTGCACCGAACGGCGCGGACGCTGTATCGCCGTTGGGCGTTTCCGCCGTCGCCCACGCACCGTCGAGCCACGCTGCGTCGGTCCCGTCTTCCATCCAACGAGCGTGCGCGGAGTGCAACGAGGAGCTGCAACGCGCGCCGCTCGAGCAGGAAGAGGAAGAGCACGTTCAGCGCGAAATGGAAGCGCCGACGTTCGACGGCACTGCGGGCGACGACGACGCGGTGCAGCGAGCGACGCCGCCGCGCGTGCAAATGAAGATCGCCGTCGGTCCGGCCGACGACGAGTTCGAGCGTGAAGCGGATGCGATGGCCGACCATGTGATGCGCGCCGCGGTCCCACGGCCGTCCGCATCGCAATCGCCAAACGTTTCCGTCCGTCGTGACATGCACGACGAGGATGACAGCGCGCTGCAGCGATTCGCCGACGCGGAGGAGATGCACGAGCCGGAGTCGTCGGTACAGCGATACGCGGCGCGTGCGACGACTTCGGATGCGCGCGACGACGAGGAGCGCCCGAGCTCGGCCGCGCTGCGGCGGCGCGCGATCGGGCGCGCGGGTGGACAAATCGAGGACGCCGATCTGACCGCGCGGCTGCGTTCCCCGAGCGGCGGCCGTCCGCTGCCGGACCACGTCCGCGCGTACATCGAGCCGCACTTGCAGTACGACTTCTCCGACGTGCGCGTGCACGACTCGGCCTCCGATCGCGCCGACGCGGCCGCGCTCAATGCGCGCGCGTTCACGTACGGCCGGCACATCTGGATCGGGCCGAACGAGAGCGCGGACAATCCGCGCCTCATGGCGCACGAGCTGACGCACGTGGTGCAGCAGGGCGCGGCCAAGCAGGCGACGGTGCAGCGCGGCGAAGGCGACGAAGAGCAGGAGCCGGGCTGGGTCGCGCGCCAAGCGCTGGGACTGGTGCGCCGCTACGCCCCGACGCTCGAACCGATCCTGCGCCGCGGGCCGATCAACTGGCTGCGCGATCAGTTCGCGTCGGTGTTCGACGGTCTCGTCGGCACGATCAACCGGCTGAATCCGGGGCGTGCGCTCGATGAGCTGAGCAGCCTGTTTCAAGGTTTGATCGCGCGTGCCGAGCCGATCGTAACGGCGCTGCGCTCGGGCGATTGCGGCCCGCTGTTTCAGGCGATCACCGATCTGAAAAATTTCGTGACCGAAGTCGCCGGCAACGCCTGGGACAAGCTCACCGACTTTCTGCAGCCGGTCGGCGATTTCTTCACCAATCTTTGGAACGGCTACGGCGCGCCGGCGCTCGAGTGGCTGCAGAATTTCGCGGGCGATCTCTGGGACAGCCTCACACAGCTCGGCCACGACATCTGGGACTGGACGCAGCCGATACGCGACGCGCTCGGCGCGGCGTGGAGCTGGGTCAAGGAGCAGCTCTTCGGGCCGGAAGACGAGCAAACCGACGGCGACAGCGAAGGAGGGATCGTCGGCTGGATCACGCGCAAGGCGACCGAGGCGTGGGACTGGGTGAAAGAGCAGACGCGCCCGGTGTGGGAACCGGTCGCGGACGCCGCGGCAAAAATTCGCGAACTGATCCCGCCGCCGTTCATACGCAACCTCGGTCAGCAGTTCCAGCAGCTCAGCCAAAACATCAATCAGGCCAGCGAAGAAATGAACGGCGGCGATGACGTCGCCGAAAACCGGCAGGCGCTCGCCGCCGCGCTGCCGACCGTGCAGCAGGTGATCGCGAGCGTGCGCGAGGTGATCGTCAGCGCGCGCGGCTGGGTGCTCGAAAAAATCGACACGGTGAGCGGCGGCCTGAGCGGTCTTCTCGGCCGCCTGCGCGGCAGCAGCTTTCTCCGGCCGCTCGCGACACTGCTCGGCTGGCTCGGCGACGCCGCGACGAGCCTCGGCAGCTGGGCGCACGAGAAGGTCGCGGGGCTCTTCGATTGGGTGCTGCAGGCGTTCGATTATCTGTCGCCGTTCGTGCAGAAGCTGATCACCATCGTGCGCAACGTCATCAGCGTCGTCGGCGATCTGCTGCAGTTGCCGTCGCTCGTGCTGAACGCCGTATGGAATCTCATTCCCGAGTGCATCCGCAACCCGATCCGCGACTTCCTGGTAAACCAGATCCTCGCGCGCATCCCGGTGTTCAGCACGCTGTTGCAGCTGCCCGACATCTGGAACCGCGTTGAGGCGACGGCGCTGCGCATCCTGCGGCAGGTGTTCGTCGACGGCAACATCGCGCGCGCCGCGTGGACGTTCTTCAGCTCGATGCTCGAAGTGCTCGGCATCCCGCCGCAGCTCGTGGTCGGCATTCTGGCGAAGGCCGCGGCGGCGATCGGCGACATTCTGAGCGATCCGGTCGGCTTCCTGCTGAACCTGCTGTCTGCCGTGAAGGAAGGCTTCATCCGCTTCTTCGGCAACATCGGCACGCACTTATTAAATGGCGTGACCGGCTGGTTGTTCGGGCATCTCACGCGCGCCGGTCTTCAACCGCCGGAGGATTTCAGCCTCGGCTCGATTCTGCGGTTCGTGCTGCAGGTGCTCGACATCACGGTCGACCGGGTGTTCGAGCGTCTCGCGCGCCGCGTCGATCCGGTGATCGTGCAGCGCCTGCGCCAGGCGCTCACCATCGCGACCGGCGTGTGGCGGTTCGTCGCCATATTAATAGAGGAAGGCCCGGCCGGGTTGTGGCGTGAGGTGCAGGAGCAGCTGAGCGGCCTGTGGAACCGCGTGCTCGATGCGGTTGTCGGCTGGGTCACGCGCACGGTCGTCGAGCGCGTGAGCGCGCGGCTGCTGACCATGCTCGATCCGAGCGGCGTGATGGCGGTGGTGAATTCTCTCATCGCGCTCTACCGCGCCATCCAGTCCGCCGTGGAGTATCTGCGCGAGATGCTCATGATCGTCGACCGTGTGCTCGACGGCATCAACGGCATCGCCCACGGCGCGATCGATATCGCCGCCGGATTTCTCGAAACCGCGCTCGGGAGCGGCATTCCGGTCGCGATCGGCTTCCTCGCCAATCAGATCGGCCTGCGCGACTTCGGCGAGCGGATCCAGGAGATGGTCGAAGGCGTGCGCGCGATGGTCGATCGTGCCATCGATTGGCTCATCGACCGCGCCATCGCCGGCGGTCAGGCGCTTCTTAATATGTTGCGCCGCGGCGTCGCCGCGATCCGTAACTGGTGGGCGGCGCGCAAGCCGTTCACGAGCGAAGAGGGCGAAGCGCACACGCTGTACTTCGAAGGCAGCGGCAGCAGCGCGCGGCTGATGATTCAAAGCGATCCGCAAAATTACCGCGACTTCATCAACGGCGTGGACGTGCCGCCGGCGAAGCAGGCGGCGAAAGCCGAGGCGCTGCAGATCGCGGGCGAGCTCGACCAGGCGGTGGCGCGCGCAAACACGACGCCGGCCGCCGGTACGACGTCGGCGGCAGGCGGTGGCGGAACCGGAAGCGGCGCCGGCGGCACGGGCGGCGCCGATCCGGCGGCGGAGATCGATCAGCTGCTCGAACGTTTGGCCGCGGCGACGGCGCGCTTCATTCCACGGGGCAGCGGCGCGTCGTCGGAGCCGGTGTACGGTCCGCTCGCAAACGGTTTCGGTAGCTCGGTGCGCGTCGCTCGGCTGACCAACGATCATCCGGACGGCAGCGGTCCGGGTGTCGACGGCGGCCACTGGGACGCACTGCGCCGGCGCCAGGACGGCGGCGGTTCTTATTATGTTCGCGGTCACCTGCTGAACGACAATCTCGGCGGACCGGGCACGACCTGGACCAACCTGACGCCGCTCACGCAGCGGGCCAACAACCGCGCCGCCGATTCCATGCTGCATCGCTTCGAGACGCCGGTGAAGAACGCGGTGCAGGCGGGCAAGCGCGTGAATTTCACCGTCACGGCGAGCTACACGCGCTCGCATCCGCTGGCGGCCCGCATACCGGCGCTGCAGGCGAGCCCGAACCCCGACGACCAGGTCATCGCAAGCATCATCCGCGCGGAGCAGTACGTGCCGACGACGCTACAATGCGATTCGAAGGAAGTGCTGGTGAGCGGCGAGGAGCGCGCCGCGGTGGCGCAGCACACTGTGGACAACAGCATCGAGGACAGCCGCGAGGAGGATTACCAGCTCACGCCACAGCCGAAGCAGCGCGTGTACATCAACGAGATGAGCGCGACCGATCTGCAGAACCTCGACGGCATCGATGCGACGAAGGCGGCGGCGATCGTCGCCGGCCGTCCGTTCCGCACCGGCGAGCAGGTGAAGCGCGCGGCCGGCTTGAGCGAATCGCAGTGGCAGGCGGTGTTGCGCACGTCCGGATTCCATGTGCGCATCTATCGCATCACGTAGGGGATCGACCGTGAATAGAACCGCCAAGGACGCAAAGGACGCGAAGGTTTTTTCTTTTTTTGCCCTCGTTTTCCTTTGCGTCCTCTGCGTCCTTCGCGGTGAAACGAGCGTTTAAAAATTTTCCCGGAGAGAAATTGATGTCGGATTATTTGTTTCGACTGGAACCGACCGAGCAGGCGGCGCCGCTCAGCAGCGACCAGATCGACAAAGCCGTGCGCGCGGGCGGGATGGATCCGCGCGCGGCCGTGCATGGCGAGCGCCGCTGGTACGTGCAAGTGCGCGCCCGTTCCGCGCCGTCCGCGGAATTGGCGTTGCCCGCGGGCTGGCGTGTCGTGGCGATTGAGCGGGTGCTCGACGACGTCGCCTGGGCCGAAGGCATCGAGCTGCGGCCGGTCGGGGATATTTTTACCTTTGTTCTTCTCACGTGGCCCGCGGTCGTCGGACTGTTTTTCCTCACGTCGGAGGGCTGGGAGCTTGCAGCCAAGATTGCGCTCGCCGTCTGGCTCGTGCTGATCCACAGCATCGCTTATGGCCGCGGGCGCGGGGCGTTCTTCGGCAACAGTCTGCTGATGCTGACCGGTTGCGTCGCCGCATTCTGGTGGACGCATCCCGGTCCATGGATGTATCTCTGGCTCGCCATCATCGTGATCGGTCTTTACGCCGCGGTGCGCGGCGTGCTGCACACGGGCGCGGATGCGACCGCCGCGGTGCGACCGCAGCCTTCGGGAGAAAACGGATGAAGCTGCGAGTGCCGGCACGGCGCGGGGCGCAGCTGCTGCGGCGCATGCCGCGTTCGCTACCGCACGTCGTGCGCCGCGCGCCCGTCGACGCAGAGATCCGGCGCGTGCTACAGGAACCTGCGTCCGCGCCGGGGCGGACCGAGTCGTATATCAACAGTCTCGACGGCCGCGGTCAGACGCTCGCGCCCGACGTGCGCTCGCACATGGAGTCGCGCTTCGGCGCCGATTTCAGCGACGTGCGCGTGCACGCGGACGGCGACGCCGCCGTTTCGGCGCGCGCGTTGGACGCGAAAGCGTACACCTACGGCAATCACCTGGTCTTCGGCGCCGGCCAATATGCGCCCGAGTCTCACAGTGGACGCCGGCTGATCGCGCACGAGCTGGCGCACACGGTGCAACACACGCGCGGCGCTCCGGCGCCGGCGGTGCAGCGCGTCGTCGACGGCGATCCGACCAAGATCGAAGTGACCGAATCGTGGGCGCGCGACTTGAACGAAAGCGAATTGCCGGATCAGATCGCGCGGCTCGAGCAGCAGGTCAAGACGACGAAGAAGGGCTCGGCCGAGCGCAAGCGTGCCGAAAAAAATCTCAAAGTGCTCCAAGCCGAGAAGAACCGGCGCGCGAAGCCGCTGCCGAAGGCGGCCGAGCCGACCAAGGGCGAGAAGTCGGTCGCGACGCTCAAAATGGACGCCGGCGGCGAAGAAAAAATATTCGCGAGTCGCATTCCCGGCGGCATTTGGTGGTTCAACGGGGCAACACCGACGCTCGCCGCGCTCTATCCGTCGGAAGTCGAGGCCGACGTCAGCAGCGCCGGTAAAGGAAAGTTCGACTGCAACGTCACCAAAGGTGCCGACAAGATCGGCTTGGTGAGCGGCGGCGGAGCGTCAGCGAAGCTGAGCGGTACCGATTTGACGACGATCAAGTTTCGCGCGATCGGTGCGAGTAAGAGCAAGGGCGATGTCGAAGTGAAGATCGACTTCACGCCGGCGGGCGGCGGAAAAAAGAGCGCGACGACGCTCAAGATGGAAACGAACGCGCCGCAGACGCTCGACCTGCTGCGCGCGGTGAACACCGCTTCGGGCAAGCACGGCTATCTCACGACGTTCTCGCTGCGGATATTCGACAACTTCGGCGCGCCGCTCCCCTATCTCGACGTCAACGAGGATTTCACGGTCGGTGACGTGGAGAAGGGCGTCTCCTCGCACTGGAAGGACGCGCTCAAAGCGCGCAAAAAGGGCGCGACCATCACCGGCGGCAATGCCGTGTTCGACGATCACTACGAAGGGTCGGTCTCGGGAGGCGCTCCGCCAAAAGACATGACGCCGGCGCCGACGGGACCGCAGAAACCGCTCGGGACGACGCTGGTGGGAAGCTTTGAGCACCGCTGGTACGTCGGCACGAAGACGACCGGGGCGGGCGTGCACGTGTCGACGCACAAGGGAATCTTCTTCGCCGACCACGGCGAGTACACGAAGCTGAAAAGCCCGCCGTGAGCACACGCCTGTGGCGCTGGACGAACCGTTGGCACAGCGCGCATTTGCGCCCGGTCGACCCGGGGGTTGGGGCCGGTTTTGCCGCGGCGCGGAATTCGCGGTTGAAGCCGGGCAAGACGCAGGCGCAAACTCGCCATAATATTAATGAGGACATTGAGGACGCGGGGACCGCGAACCAAGCGCGGTGCTCCGGTTCAAGAGGAACCCCGTGAGGAACGCGGCTTGACCAAGATCTACGCCACGCATCGAGCTCCGCGCGCGATACGACGCGTGCCGTTATCGGCGCGCGTCATGCGCACCGCCGATCGGTCCGTGCTCCGCCGCATTCTGCGCTCGCCGGCGTCCGCAAGCCGGGGCCGTGAATCAGTGCCGGCGCCGAGCCGCGCCGAGTCGTACATCGCAAGCCTTCCCGGGCGCGGACAAGCGTTACCGCCATCGGTACGTGCACACGTCGAGCCGCGCTTCGGCGCGGATTTCAGCGCCGTGCGCGTACACACCGATCGCGACGCGGCCGAGTCGGCGCGAGCGCTCAACGCGCGCGCTTACACCTACGGTCATCATGTGGTGTTCGATGCCGGTCAGTACGCGCCCGACACGCACGAGGGGCGGCGTCTCATCGCGCACGAGTTGACGCACGTCGTGCAGCAACAACATGCGCCGGCCGCCGCGCAGCGCGTGATGCGCAACCCTTACCCGAATTGCGACAAGAAGACGACCGGCGTCGCCGACGCCGACGCGCAGATCGACAGCGCGCGCCAGGAAGCGCTCGACGCCATTCGCGCGGCGCGCTCCGCGTTCCCCAAGATGAGCACGCGCACGATCCGGCTGCTCAACCGGCACTTCCATTGCCCGTCGCACTCGGACATCGGCACGATCATCGGCATGCTCGGCAAGATCGAAAAGGCGATTTCGGCGCTCGCGCCGAACTGCGCCGGTACGAAGGAGAGCGTGTGCCAGGATGCCGGCCCGGGCCGGGTCGGCGAGACGACGAAGCAAATCGATTTCTGTCCCCCGGCGTTTCAGCTCGGTCCGAAGAAGGCGTTCCACTTCGCCGGCTTCTTCATCAGCGGCGCCGCGCAGACCGAAGGCGCGAAACGCGACTGCCCGGTGTTCGATCCGTGCTACGACGACTTCACCAAGCCGCCCGCCGACATGGTGGGAAACGCCAGCTCCTACGCCGGGTTTGCGCTGGAGCTAGCCGGCAACGCGCTGCCGCAGCCGGCGACGATCCCCTGCGCGCCGCACGACACCGGCGAACTGGTCGCAGTGCCGCCGGGGGCCACCGACCCGACGCTGATCCGTCGCGTGACCGGCTTCGATCCGATTCCGCCCGATTCGCGCATCCTCTCCGTGTTCAAGGACGACTCGGGCCACCGATTTATTTATCACGACAACCTGCCGGGCGCGCAGCAGTTCCTGCCCGGGGAATCGAAGCGTTATTACCTGCCGTGAACCGAGGTTGACCCGCCCGATCTGTGAGGCAATGGGGCGCGGGCAACGGCTTGCGCACGTTTCAAACTCTCCGCTTCTCTGCTGAACTTCGTCTTCTCATTAGAAGGTTGACAATACGCTCTTTAAGGTTGACAATAATTGACACTAAGGTTAACAAAGATTTGTTGCTATGGCCAAACGAGTACGCGCGCGCGGCGAGGACATACGGCGTTTTATCTTGGACCACATCGAAAGGCATCCTAAAGACTTAAGCAAAGTAACGGCCGAACACTTCGGGATAACGCGACAGGCCGTAAGCAAGCACCTACAGCGGCTTCGTGCTGAGGGCGCAATTACGGAGACGGGCAATACGCGAAATCGCATCTATAAGCTTTGTGCGCTAGTCGAGTGGCAGCAGATGTATCGAATAGAACCTGGACTGGCGGAGGACCAAGTTTGGACCAATGACATTAAGAGGGCGTTGGGGGAACTACCGGAAAATGTAACGGCGATCTGGCACTACGGCTTCACTGAAATGTTTAACAATGCAATTGATCACTCGGCTGGTACAACGATTTACGTTCGGCTGGTGAAGACTGCGGCATCGACAGAGATCGTCCTTATGGACGACGGTGTCGGCATCTTTAAAAAGATTCAAGCGGCGTTAAATCTTCTCGACGAGCGTCATGCAATCCTAGAACTGGCGAAAGGGAAACTGACGACGGACCCGAATCATCATAGTGGCGAAGGTATCTTCTTTACTTCACGAGTGTTCGACTCGTTCGACATCTTATCCGGTGGCGTATTCTTCACGCACGAGTACGGCAAAGCTGAAGATTGGATAATGGAGGGTAAAGCGCCTGCCAGCGGAACAACGGTGTGGATGAAACTTCATAACCATACGTCGCGCACGTTAAAGAAAGTATTCGACCAGTACTCATCGGGACCGGATGAGTATCGATTCGATAAAACAATCGTACCGGTAAACCTGGCGCGTTACGGCAATGACCAGCTCATATCCAGATCGCAAGCCAAACGACTACTGACCAGAGTTGAGCTTTTCAACGTCGTGGTTTTCGATTTCAAGGACGTACCGACAGTGGGACAGGCCTTTGCTGATGAGATTTTCCGCGTGTTTGCGCGAAAACATCCCGAGATAGAACTACATGCAATGCATGCAAATGCAGAAGTCAAACGAATGATTGAAAGAGTTAAATCTGCGAACGTCGACACCAAAAGTTAACTTCTTTCCTACATCCCACTCGTCGTCAAAGACCTGACGTCAAACCGAGGGCGCCCTACCGCTGATGCCTCTCCATCTACGGAGAGGGCATCAGCGCCGCCCTAACACCACCCCGCCGTATACCGAGCAATGATTTCAGCCCTTCGCCTCATCCGCCTTCCCGCCCTTGTAGTTGCCGACCACTTTCTCGAGCGACCGCCCCGCGACGTAGCCGCCGAGGCCGATCTGCAAGAGCAGCCAGGCGTCGTCGTTCAGGTGCTGCGCGAGCAGGTTCATCGAGTCGAGAATGATCAGCGACAGAAACGAGAGCATCGTGATTGGCCGCCAGTTGGCGGCGAGCCATGACGTGCTCATCGCTTCGGCGCGGATGACGGACGCCTGCGCTTCCATCAGGCGCGTTTCGTATTCGAGCACCTTGGCCTGGAACTCGGCCTGAATGCGCTGCATTTCTTTCTGCAGCGTCAGCTTTTCCTCGGTGCTGGTGTGCAGGTTGTCGACGAGCTCGGCGGCGGGTTTGAAGATCCCGGCGATGAGGTCAATGATTCCCATGGCGTTCCTCCGTTAGGCAGTTATGAATTGGCTCAGGCGACCCGCAGTGCCGCGATCAGCCTGGCGTTGGCGTCGTAGTGCGCCCGGATCCAGGCGCCGTACTTCTCTTTCTGTCCGGAGCCGTTGTACAGGCCCGCGAACTTGATGAAATCGAGATCGCGCAGCGCCTGGATCATTCCGGGCGTGGCGTTCAGGAAATCGAAGAAGCCGACGATCTGGTGGCGGATGTCGGCGGCGAACTTGTCGAACATTTGCTGCACGTTGGGGTAGCCGGTGCGGGCGTAGTGGAAGCCCATGATCTGCGGTGCGCCCATGCTGATCGAGTAGAGCGCCGCGGTGTCGTCAAGCGCGCGTGCGAACTCGAGCACGCGCCATTCGCTCAGCTGGTTGCCGTGAAAGTTCTCCCACGGATCGGTTTCGAGCGCGCGCCACTGGTGGCCCTGCCAGCGCTGCACGTCGTTGTAGCGGAAATGGCGGTTGAACTTGTCGGCGTTGCGCTTCCCCCAGTATTCCCAAAACTTGTGATTCTCGAAGCGGATGATCATGCGGTTCTGATTGTCTTGCTCGAAACCCTTGCCCGAGCTTTCGACGCACAGCACCGCCACCGCGCAGCCGACGTCGACCTGATGATGATCGGCGAGCGCCTGCAACAGACCGCCGAACTTGTTCCAGGTGAGCGCGACTTTCTGGCTCTCCGGCATGCCGGCCACCTGGTATTTGGTCGCGGGCACGAGCGCGACCGTTTCGATCGCCGCTTCATCGACGACGCGATCGATGACCTCCGCTGCCCGCACCGGCTCGTCATCGTCGACGCTGCCGGTCGCGACATAGTCCGCGTGCACGTAGCCCGGCACACCGTTGAAGCGCGTTTCGTACCAGCTGCCGATCTGCGTGAGAATGGGGATAGTGCTGCCGCCGGCGAGGCGGCCGAGAATATCGCTCGTGCGCTCCGGCGCGGCGCGCACGTTCAGCGCGTCCACCGTCACCGTTCCCTGCTTCGGCGTCACGCCCTCGATCAGCTCGACGTAGTTGCGCGCGACGAAGCCGGTCGCGTGGTTGATCTCGATCTCGATCCAACCCGGATGCTCGCCGACGACGTTGACGAGTGTGTGCTGCGACAGCGTGCTCAGAACCGGCGCGGTCAGGCTCGGCGCGCGGCGCACGTTGAGCGCCGGCGCCGTGATCCGGCCCTTGAGCGTGCTGACGCTGCGGATGATTTGTATGTAATCGGTTGCGACGAACCCCGAGGCGCCGTTGAAGCCGATCTCGAACCAGGTTCCCGCCTCGCCGCGGATTTCGACGATGGCGTCGCGCGCAAGGGTGCCGAAGACTTTGCCGTTCTTGTTGGGCTGACTGCGGACGTTGAGCTTCGTCGCCGTGACCTTCCCGAGCATGCGCTTTTCCCCTCGCGAGCGTCCTTACAGGCCGACCCAAAACCACTATAGTCGCGGCCCATATCCGCGACAATGGTGTGCTTCTTGACCCGGATCGACGGACAACCGGGTCAAATCGAACCCACTTGTCGGTGTACCGCGCGGTTTCCCGCTGGTCGAGCCAACTGTGGCGGCTAGACTGTCGAGTAATCCGTGGCCCACGCGCCGCATCGCGGCGCTTGCGCCACCTCGGTAGAATCGCAGCGCTCGTTCTTGGGAAATCGCGTGAATCTCGAGGTTGTCATACTCGCCGCCGGTCAGGGCAAACGCATGCATTCGGCGCTGCCGAAGGTGCTGCATGACCTGGCCGGCCGTCCGCTGCTCGCACACGTGCTGATCGTCGCGGCCGCGCTCGCGCCGCGTGCGGTTCACGTGGTCTACGGCCACGGCGGCGAGCAGGTGCGCGCGCACTTCGCCGGCGAACGCCTCAACTGGGTGCATCAGGCGGAGCAGCTCGGCACGGGGCACGCCGTGCAGCAGGCGCTTCCGGCCGTCGCCGCAGATTCCCTGGTGCTCGTGCTCTACGGCGACGTGCCGTTGATCCGCGTGCAAACGTTGCGGGATTTGCTGAAACGCGCCGGCGGGTCGAGTCTGGCGCTGTTGACCGCCGAGGTGCCGAATCCCCACGGGTATGGCCGGATCATTCGCAACGCCGCGGGCCGGGTCGAGCGCATCGTCGAGCAAAAGGACGCGACCCCCGCGCAGGCGCAAGTGCGGGAAATAAACACCGGCATTCTGGCGGCGCCGGCCGGCCGGCTGAAGCAATGGGTTGCTCGCCTTGAGAACCGCAACGCCCAGCGCGAATATTACTTGACCGACGTCGTCGCGCTGGCCGTGGCCGAAGGCCTCGAGATCGTCACGCATCAGCCCGCGGCGATCTGGGAGATTCTCGGCGTCAACAGTAAACGTGACCTGGCGGAGTTGGAACGCATGTATCAGAAAAACAATGCGCAGCAACTGCTCGATCAAGGCGTAACGCTGCGCGATCCGGCGCGGCTCGACGTCCGCGGCGAGCTGATGTGCGGGCGCGACGTCGTGATCGACGTGAACGTGATCTTCGAAGGCAAAGTGACGCTCGGCGACGGCGTGCGCATCGGACCGAATAATATGATCCGCGACACGACGATCGGCGCAGGCAGTGAAGTGCTCGCGAACTGCGTGATCGAAGGCGCCGAGATCGGCGCGGGCAGCCGCGTCGGACCGTTCGCGCGGCTGCGGCCGGGGACGAAGCTCGCCGAGCAAGTGCACGTCGGCAACTTCGTCGAGATCAAAAAGTCGGAGCTTGGCGAGGGTGCGAAGGCAAATCATCTGACGTATCTCGGCGACAGCACCATCGGTAAACACGTGAACGTCGGCGCGGGCACGATCACGTGCAACTACGACGGCGTGAACAAACATCAAACCGTGATTGGCGACGACGCCTTCATCGGTTCGAATACTGCGCTGGTGGCCCCGGTCACGGTCGGCGAAGGCGCCACCGTCGGGGCGGGATCGGTGATCAGCCGCGACGTACCGGCGCAACACCTCGCGGTTGAGCGTGCCGAGCAAAAAAATATCAAAGGCTGGAAGCGGCCGGAGAAGAAATCGACGTGACAGGAATCAACGATACGCAGGTTTCTGTCACTCGGCGTCGGCTCCCCCTCCCATTCCCTCCCCCGCAAGCGGGGGAGGGTTAGGGTCGGGCAAGAGCATTCGATTTAGGTGATCAATTTTTCTCCCTCTCCCTTCTAGGTGACGTGCAGGGAGGCCCTAAGATTCGCGGGAGCGCAGGATGCGCGGGAGCGATCAGAGGGCAGGGGTGAGGGTGCAAGGGATCCGTGCTGCACCATACTTAAAAGTATCAAGAGGCCATAACTATGTGCGGTATCGTCGGCGCAGTTGCGCAACGTAACGTCGTTCCCCTTCTGATCGAAGGTCTGAAGCGTCTCGAATATCGCGGCTACGATTCCGCGGGCGTTGCGGTGCTGAACGGCAGCATTCGGCGCGTGCGCCGCGTCGGGCGCGTCGCCGAGATGGAGCAGGCGGTGCGCAGCGAGAACTTACAAGGGCTCCTCGGTATCGGGCACACGCGCTGGGCGACGCACGGCGGCGTGACCGAGCCGAACGCGCATCCGCACGTGTCGCGCGACGAGATCGCGGTGGTGCACAACGGCATCATCGAGAATCACGACGAGCAGCGCGAGCGCTTGAAGCGGCTCGGCTACGCATTCGACTCGCAGACCGATACCGAAGTCATCGCGCACCTGGTTCATTACTACTATCGCCAGAGCGGCGATCTGTTCGCCGCCACGCAGAAGGCCGTGCGCGAGCTGGTGGGCGCGTATGCCGTTGCTGTCATGTCGCTCAAGGACCCGGGCGTGATGACGTGCGCCCGCGTCGGCTGCCCGCTTCTCATCGGCCTCGGCGACGGCGAGAACTTCATCGCGTCCGATGTCTCCGCCGTGCTCGGCGCCACGCGGCGCGTGATTTATCTCGAAGAAGGCGATGTGGCGGAGGTGCGGCGCGACGGCGTGCGCGTCGTCGATCGTGACGGCAACGCCGTCGAGCGCTCGGTGCACGTCTCCGACGTTTCGCTCGCGTCGCTCGAGCTCGGGCCGTACAGCCATTTCATGCAGAAGGAGATCCACGAGCAGCCGAAAGCGATCGCCGACACGATCGAGGCCGCGCTCGCCGATGGAATTTCGCCCGCGCTCTTCGGCGCAGCGGCGGCGGACATTTTCAAGCAGGTGGATGGCGTACAGATCCTCGCCTGTGGCACGAGCTACTACGCCGGATCGGTCGCACGCTACTGGCTCGAAAGCATCGCGAAGATACCGGCGAGCGTCGAGATCGCGAGCGAGTACCGCTACCGCGACGTCGTGCCGAATTCCAAATGCCTGGTCGTCACGATCTCACAGTCCGGCGAGACGCTCGACACCATGGAAGCGCTGAAGCGCGCGAAAGAGCTCGGGCACGCGCACACGCTCTCGGTGTGCAACGTGCAGGAGAGCGCGATACCGCGCGCATCGAAGCTCGTGTTCTACACGCGCGCGGGCGCCGAGATCGGCGTCGCATCGACGAAGGCGTTTACGACGCAGCTCGCGGCGCTATTTCTGTTGACGCTCGCGCTCGCCAAAGCGAAGGGCCGGCTGCCGGCCGACGCTGAGACGGCGCATCTCGACGCGCTGCGTTATCTGCCCGGTAGCGTGCAGCACGCGCTCAATCTCGAACCGCAGATTTGCGCGTGGTCGGAGCGCTTCGCCGCCAAACAGAACGCGCTATTTCTCGGGCGCGGCATTCACTATCCGATCGCGCTCGAAGGCGCGCTCAAGCTCAAGGAAATTTCCTACATTCACGCGGAAGCGTATCCGGCCGGTGAGCTGAAGCACGGCCCGCTCGCGCTGGTGGATCGCAACATGCCGGTCGTCGTCATCGCGCCGAACGACGCGCTACTCGAAAAAGTGAAATCGAACATGCAGGAAGTGCGCGCCCGCGGCGGCGAGCTTTACGTCTTCACCGATCTCGACAGCCACTTCAAGGAAAGCGAAGGTGTGCACGTGATCCGCACCCCGCGCCACGCCGGCGTGCTTTCGCCCGTGGTGCACGTCATCCCGGTGCAGCTACTCGCCTACAACACCGCCATCGC
>JBJMVQ010000003.1:0-61989 GCA_045810625.1 Sulfurifustis sp. | reverse complement strand
AAGAAGTCAACGTGCGGCAATCCGATTCGGAAGACACTTTGCAGCCCCGCTCGGGCGAGAAGTTTGTGAAATGAGCTCTCGAATATGGTTTTCGAAAGCGGCCCGAGAACCAGTTTTCGAACTCTTCGATAAATCGAACGCGGCACCACAGCTCCCAAGATTGCAATACCGGACGGCTTGAGCAGCGCGCGTACCTTGTGCATTGCATCGATCGACCAGGAAGCATAGAAGCCATAGATCCCGGGGATTCGAACGATGTCGAACTGCTCTTTTATATCCACATCCTCGAATCGAGAATTCACGAACTCGACGTTTCTCCATCCGAATCTGCTACGGAATTTTTCAGCCTCGACGAGCATTTCGACTGACGGGTCCACGCCAACGATGCGCCGGTAATTTTTCAGCAGTTGATAGTAGCCAGCGGTCCCGCAACCGACATCGAGAAGACTGTAATTCTCAAACAGTCGATCGAGTATCGGGATGTCGAGATAACCAAAAACGTAGTCCGGGCTTATCGTTTCGTGGGTGAGCGCGTATTTTTGGGCGTAGGTCATGGAAATATGTTATCAGCATCTTCGGAGCCTCGAGGATCGTTCTGAAGCTTCCCAGCGCCGGGAACCAGGCGCTTGTTTCTGCGCTCGGCTGGTTACGATTTGAACTTCGCGCGCAGCGTTTCCGCGCCGCGCGCGAGCAGACCGAGGTCAGCGCCCACCGCGACGAACTGCGCGCCGCACCCGAGCCAATGTTTCGCGTCCGCTTCGCTCGACGTCAAGATGCCCGGCGCTTTGCCGGCTTTCCGGATACGCCGGATGCTCTCGTCGATGATCGGCTTCACCTTCGGATGCGCCAATTCGCCGGGATAGCCGAGTGAGGCATGCAGATCCGCGGGCCCGATGAAAATTCCGTCGACGCCGTCGACCGCCGCGATCGCTTCGAGATTATCGATGGCCTGGCGCGTCTCCGCCTGCACCAACACGCAGATTTCCTCGCTCGCGCGCGTGGCGTAGTCCTTGATGCGCCCGAATCGCGAGGCGCGTGTGACCCCGGCCAGACCGCGCACGCCCTGCGGCGGATAACGCGTGTAGCTCACCGCCGCGCGCGCTTCCTCCGCGCTCGACACATAGGGGATCAGCAACGACTGCGCGCCGATATCGAGCACGCGCTTGATGGTCACCATGTCATTCCACGGCACCCGCACGATCGGCGTCGTCGGATAGGCAGCGACGGCCTGCAACTGCGCGAGCAACGATTCGAGATCGTTCGGCGCATGTTCGGTGTCCAACAGAATCCAGTCGAACCCCGCGCCGGCAATAATCTCCGCGCTGTAATGTGACGCGAGGCTCGCCCACAAACCGATTTGCGTTCTGCCTTCGCGTAGCGCGCGTTTGAAAGCGTTCGGGGGTAGGTCCATGGTGGTAATTCCTATTTATTGCGTTGCACGCTCCACAATATCACTGCTATTGGCCTGCATTACACGCCGACGACGTCACGGAGAAACTGCTGGAGGATAAGTTGGCGTCCCCAAGGGGATTCGAAAGGCAGACTGGTCAGGTGGCGTCCACCCTAACCAGTCCGAGTTTGGCGTCCCCACGAGGATTCGAAACTCGGACTAACACACTGGAAATCCCCTTCCTGCTACGGCTCCCGGCATAATAGCGGGATAGCAAGAAATGGACTAGAACAAGGGTCGCCCAAAGGATAGGAGGCGGAGCCGGCAAGGCGTCTCGTCTGTGCCCTATCGTGGAATACCGAGCATAGACCCCGACGCAGTCCGCTAAGCCATAAAGAGCCGCTGTGTCAGTAACGTTTGCATATCGCGGCGGCCGTCGGCTAGCAGGTAGACGTAGACTCGTTCGCCAAACGTCCGATAAATGATGCGGTACGGTTTGAAGAAGACCTGGCGATAGTCGCGGATGCCAAGGGCCGCCAGTTCCTTCGGATAAGAACCGCGCCCGGGATTTTCGCGCAGGCTCTCGATCACCTTTTCGATCCGATCGAGCACATGCTCGGCCTTGGCAGGGCTGTCGTGATCGGCAACGTGCGTGTAGATATCAACGAGGTCGCGTTCTGCGTCCTCCGTCAGCAATACCTCAAAACTCATTCGGCTTTCGCTGCGGAGCCGCGCATTCGGCGGATGGCATCCTTCGCCGACACCACTTTTCCTTCCTCAACCTGGCGATTACCCAGGGCCAGTATCTTAAGCAGCGCTATCGTCTCCTGGGTCTCTTCATAGGAGGCGACGTCCTGGATAACCACTTTCGCCTCACCATTCTGGGTAATCACCAGCGGCTCGCGGGTTTCCGCTAATTCGCGCACCACTTCCGCTGCGTTAGCCTTGAGGAAGCTAATCGGCTTGATCTGAGTGGAATATTTCATCGAGTAGTTTCCAGACCACAGGTAGACTAAATATAGTCCTTAAACGGTCTTATAGCAATCCCACAGCGCGCTCGGCTATCGAACCCCCGTTCAATCTCGACAACAGTGGCACAACGAGCGCAACATCGACTTGCGGCTCACGGTCTAGGTGGCTACAAAATCTAACCGCAGGTCACAGGCACTAAAAAACCTATGTCATTTTTTCCATCCCGACAGTACTTGTAAGGATCTCTCTACGCCGGTGGCTCTCTTGTGTGAGACCAAAGGTCGATCGCTTTCTCGACTAGCTCACACCGACTTGTTCAGCCGCATAACCGACAAGCTCTAGCTTCGCGTTTGTTATGAACAAGAGTTGATCGTTCTTTTCGCCACGAAGTGCGGCGCTCGGTATCACAGCAAGATTAGGGAAGTGACGCAAACCTTCTTCCTTGCCTATAAGTGAAAGTTCCATCGCCGCCAGCAAACAGCCCGCCACCTCAACTCGCCCATCAGTAATTGACTGCGTCATCTGCTCAAACGTTTTGAGCGCATCACGGTAGCGAACTTGTGACGCATCAAGCGCTTCCGCTTCTTCTTTTCGCAGCGCAGTGAGGTCGCGTACGGCGGCGATAGCAGCGCATTCAATCATTCCATCCACCGCGGCCTGAAAGTGAGCCACCAAGGGGCTCCTAAAAATAGGAAATTGCGACAACGCGTCCCAGCGCTCGTCGACGTCGGCGACCGGCAGAAGCCCGCCCTTATACGATTGGAACGCTAGCTGCGCGATAACGTGCCCGCGAATTACTGGCAAGTAGTAAACCTCCGGCTCGCCGGGAAAGAGGCTAGCAACTAACTCCAGCATCCGATCAGTTGATGTCAGAAACTCATGAGTGGACGCAACATGGTTAAAGACAACGAGCGATGTAGGCGGCCAGGAGTGTCCATCGTCCTTGCGAAGCGGTAATCTGGTTACTTCGCAATGGTATCCCGCGCGCAGCAACACTGCTTCGGCTCGCCGGCATTGTTGCGCAACGCGCTCCGTCGCTGCTTCACGCGACAACCGACTTGCAAGCTTCAGCGGATTTGCGGATAACTCTCGGCGCACTCGGCTTACGATACGGCGATAGGAATCAGGAACAGCGATGAGTTCGCCGAGCAACGGACGTAATTCGCGTATCTCGAGTTCGATTGCATCAAGATCCTCATAGGGCGGCCGATCCACTAGTCTCCACATTGGTGATTCCCGAATCTCATTTGGCTTCTCGAATAGACCAATAGCAAAAGCAGCGATTCCAATGTCACCCGACCGACGCAACATACGGGGAATCAAAGATCCACATAGGCCAGCGACTAAAGCGGAGACCGGATCCGTAAAACGTACTCCTCCTTTGATCGGACGGTGCGAAGTATTGATTGCCGGCGCGTGACTCACACCATACTGATTCACGTCGCTGGCGATTGCGTAAGCCTCCTTGAGATCTCTTTGTATAAATAGTTCGGTTTTATCGCGGCATAGCGCTTTAACAGCCTTTTCGAAGATCACGCGCCCTCGGTGTACGAGTTCGACCATTCTTGTCGCAAAGACGGTTTCGGAGGGAGTGGCGCTGCGGGCAACCACTATAGTCATGAACACTTGGTTCCACCACTGCAGCACCTTCGGTGGAACGTTGCTTCGCGGCATACGCTTTGACGCAAGCCGATGCTCTCCATACTTCAGCTCGTCGCCCGACGACGTTACTGCGCGGACGATGGCGCCGTCCGCGGCGGGAATGATCGCGAGCAGCGTATCGCAAAGTGAGACGACTCTGTCATGAGCCGAAGCCTGCAGTGTCTCGGTAACGGCGTAGAAGTCGGCACAGACAGCGCGCGAAAATTCGCCGTCCGCTCTCACAACCGGCATTGTTATCCATGGGACGTTCCGAAATATTTGCCGCAAGCGCGTATCTTCATCTCCAATCTGTTCCGCCAGCTTATTTGCTGTTTCTGCATCTACCGCGCGTACCGTTTGGAGCAGTTCCGCGTATTCTCGAATACCAGCGTTCAGATCAATTGAGAGCTTGAGGTTGTCCAATGGGACTGCGGGAAGGCCGGCCATTGGCCCCAAGCTGCAGAACAATGCATCGCACGTTTCTGTGTCTTCAATCGTAAGAGAAATGTTCGCGGTTCTTAAAGCGTCGACCAGCCGCTTACGTCTATCGTCCACGCATATACTCATGAGCCGCTCCACTGCGCGATCTATACGCTTAAAGGCCGGAGTGCGGTCCTCATCGTCGCTCTTTAGGGTTGTTCGAGCCGCGGCCATCATCGTCGCGATGCCCCAGTGAGCCGGCTCAAGCGCCTCTTCCGTCAGAATAGCGATCCATCGATCAGCGAACTCTTGTAAGGTGAACATACCGAGGCCTGTAAAGGCAGCCGCTACAGTTCTCTCAGATGAGGGCACCTTCGCGCGCTCAGCGAGAACGTTTATCAATCGATCCTGTAAACCTGGGCGATCCTTTAACATCGAGTGCATCAACAGAGCTAGGCTCTCTGCGGTAGCGCATCGGCTAGCAAGGATCGCGCTCTCATCGCTACGGATAGCAACTTCGTCGTGAGATGCGATTAGCACGGCTCTAGACCTGAGCTCATGCAAACCTCCAATAATCCCTGGCCTGTGTTCCCGAATGAGATGTTCATCGAGAAGTCGCCGGTTTGCGTCCGCCATCGCCTCGGTGTCTATGTCCAAGGCATTCCCGAGGAGCGTCGCATCAATTTGTGCGCCGTATTGGGCCGCGTATGAGCAAACTCGGAGAATGGCTAACTCAGTCGTTCGTTGTTCATTCTGACGCCTTGCGATTTGACTTGCGATAACCGTCGCCAAACGTTCACCGGAAGTAAGCAAGTGCGTGTACTCAAGTAGCAGACCTTTCGATTGCTCGTACGACTCACGCCAATGGACTTGTGTCGTAATGCCGTTTTCGCGAAGGCGAGACCATACTTGCTCCGCAAGGGCTTCATCTAAATCGACCTGCACAAAGGAGCTCGACGTTCCGCCCGCGACAAGAGCAACGTCCTCTTGCCGAATGGACCCAAGCAAGAGTAGTCCCGGCCGCTGGGATGCTTCCCGCTCAAGCATGATCCAAATATCGCCTCTACCTCTGCCCACGTCATCAACGACGACTCCCACGGGCGCGTTGGCGGAAGGTTGTAGTGCATCTAGGAGTTGCAGAATCGATGCCACGTCGGAAAGCTGTGCCAGAGCCGTAACGCGATACCAGCGAACCGTGTGTCGCATGCGATGGACCGAGATCCATTGCAGGCCAGACTTTCCAGCGCCGGATGGACCAACGAGTAACACACATCGGCCCCGCTGCAGAGCCGCTTCTACATCACCGGATTTTTGTGGACGGTCTATGAGAAGGCCGGCACTGACATGCCCGGGCTGCGCATCCATGCCGAGGTAGAAGTTTGAGTCGTTGAGTGGAGCACTAAAGGTTATTGGGACGCAAAGCTGCTGCTTTAGAGCACTTTGCAATGCGGAGGGGTCGATGCTTGCAAGAGTGTCTGTGATCAGACGATCGATGTCAGACGGAGTAGCTTTGCTGCGCTCGCTGAAGCTTCGAGTCGCATTCTCAGTTGCTATCGAACCGGCTTTATCACACAAGACTTGAAAAATTATTGTGGCGGCTGCCGGCAAGATGTCTAAGGCTTTCGCTAGTTCCGCGGTCGCAATGCCGAGCGGATCAGGAAGTTCGAACACCGTTGTCGAGCCACCGAGCGGCAAACGCGCAAGGAAGGCGTTCCAGTCGCAGGCGATACATTGATCGGGTACACGTTCGAGAATCAGACAGGTGGATCGAACCTGAACCCCGTTTCCAGCGACGGCATCTTTTCGTTTAAGAATTTCCGAATCAAAACCGGCAATGTCGCTTGAACGAAAAGGTGGAGAAGAGCTTGCTTTTGATTTGATTTGTACGAGATGGGCTTCTTCTCCACCCTCAAACATTACATCGTCAAATCCTTCAGGAACGATAGAAAGCGCGGGAAGATCTCCGGTCCACATTTTGACCATCAAGAAGGCTGTAACGGCGTCTTGATAGCGAAAACCGCGGGATGCCCAAGCGCCATGTCTTGATTGCGCCCAAATCTCCTCAAGGGAGTTAACTCTGCCGTCCATGTTAGAGACGGTTCCAAGAGTGGCGTTGATGACTATGTCGCCTAGTTGGGAACACTGATGCAATCAGCGATCGAACGCTAGAACTCGCGCTCTTCTTCGATTTCTGCATCGACGATCATTTTTCCCAAACGGTCAATGTACTGATGAAGCCACGCTGTAGTTTTCCCGGAAGGGACCTGCGTTAACCACGATCGAGCCGACTCTCGTTTCCGGCTCAAGTAGGCACTCATGGGCCCAGACCAACCTCCGTTCCAAAAATGAGATATGAGAGCCGATGCAATTTTGGGGTCGTCGCCAAATGTTTCAATAAAAAGCCTGGTCACTCTTCCGCCCTGATCTTCGTCGAGCGTCTTTGGTAGGCAGTGCAGCAAAGCGGAGACCTGTCGCGGAGAGCCACGAAGCGCCCACGAAATGATAGTTTCGGCGTGAAAATAGATGATTGCTCCGGTATCAGGATCCGCACCGAAGTTCGTTCGTCCGCCTAACCACGTCCTTATCCAGAAGTCCTTTCCGTCCTTTGCGCCCAAAAGCTTGCTAACCACGGCCCACGCTTCTGCCGGATGGTCCTTAGCGATTTCGTCCGCCACCTCGCACGAATCGCTGTGACTTGTCGATAGCTGACTGAGAATCGCGCGAAGCAGTTCGATGTCGCGATGCGGAAAGCGTTTGCGGAATCGGCGCGTAACTGATTCCCAGTAGTGTTGTGCCATCGTGTGCGAGTCGTTCGCATAGAAATGCGGCGCTTTTATCAATCGCCACAATACCTCTTCACTGCATGAGCGCTCTTTTTCCTTATCGAAAAAGTAATGAATGGCAAGATCCACTGCGACTGTCAAAGCGCGCTTTGAGCCATCGTGTACCAATGCAGCCAACACGTCTTCCATTAGTTGACGGTCGTCGTTGCCGGCATCGACATTCCATGCAACTCGGTCGAACGTATCCGGTCCCAGTTGACCGTTCTTATAGAGGTCGAGCGCCTTGCGAATGACAACATTCGTGGATTCTGAAAACTGAATAATTCTGACCGCTATCTTCCGGCTGTCTTCTTTCTCGAGGAGCGACAAAACCGACGACTCCCACAATTCACGGTCATGCTTCCTCAGGGACCCAAAATAGGAAGACGTGAATTGCACTGCCAAATCAGGTAATGCTCTCAGCTGCTCCTCAACAATGGCCTTTATTAGCTCAGCTGTTCGCAACCTCTCGGCGAGCTTGAGACCGAACTGATTTAAGCGGTGGCCGTCGGTACGAACTAGTTGTGGAAGCAACCCGAGAAGTAATTGCGGATTTGCGACTGCTCCGTCGACCAGCTGCTCAACCCGCCGAGTAGGCAATTTGCTTTCCTGCAGATCGCCCTTACGCTCTCGGTAATCCTCGTCCCACGTTGTATTCAAGACGTGACGCGCGAAGCGCGTCTCGAAGGTGTTACCCGTAATCTTCTTGTCGAGCTCGTTGAGCTTGCCCGCGATACCTTTCGGCTTTCTTTCCGGAAACCTTTGTTGGTGAATAACGAAGTGAGTTAGATGTCTCAAGTCCGTTGCATCGTCATCTGCAAGCAAAAACATGGTTTCCATAACCTCATCGGCAACTGGGCCGAGCCGCAGAATCTGCGGCGCCGACTCGATCAAGGTGTCATTTGCGAGGCGGCGGTCACCCTTATCCCATGTTCTTGAGATGTTGAGGAGATGGCGCCACAGAAGTCGATAAGCGTCCCAAATTTCAGAATAGAGTTTCGGACGCCAGAACTCGATCTCTGGCCGCAACCCTTGATGTTCCGCGCCAACGGTTCGAACCGCTCCATGCGTGGTAAACCAATGCTTGCACATATTCAAACCGAGGCTTCGCCGGGCCTTGTCACCAAGGCATTCTTTAATGATCTGGAATCGTTCTTCCGGTGTCGCCTGAGTGGGAGCCCAACCAACACCGATCAAGAATAAGTCGAATAAAATTCCGCTCGAGTTGTTTGAGTATTGTGCGTTCTCAGCAAGCGCTAGCTTTATAAGAACTCGGGCGGCGCCGGCAAAATGCTCGCGCCATATCGCAATTTTTTCGAGCGCCCATACGATGGACTGTCGACTGTCTTCCCATTGCAGAAGTTCTTCGTGCAACCATTGACCAACTGTCGCTTCCAGCAACTTCAAGGTGTTCGCGGCGTCGGCTTCAGCTAAATAACTCACGAATTTCGCGCCGTCCTCGGACATCAAAAACTCTTTGGACGAGAATGGGCCATCCATTGGGGAAAGGATTTTTGCTACGACGTGTTGAGCAACTGGACTTGCGTGCGCGTAGATAAAAAGCTGCAGGAACCAATGGTGTAGCTGCGAAGGTATGTTTCTTAAGAAGGAAGTGAAGTCAAAACCGCGACCATAGGTGTTCCAGTAATCCACCCACAGATATATGTGGAGCATCTTCGGCACAATGAAGAGCGTGCGCTTACCTTGAAGAATGCGACGCCCGCGTAGATGTTCAACGACCTCCTGGAATCGAGCCCAAGTAATGGACGGGTCCACTTTTTCGATCAGGCTGGCGATGTACTGCGCTTCGGGGGTGACTGGCTCTTCGAAGCCAAACCTCGTAAAGAGGGCAAGATGCCGCAAAATTGTTAACGAGTCGCGCGCCGTTCGGCTTTCGAGAGCCTCATACCCGGCAATAAACCGTTCCCACATTGGTACGGTCGCAGGCGGTTTGAGCAAGTCCTCTGGATTTCTCTTTAGGTTTTCACCAACTGCATGCGCAACCCTAGGGATTCCGTCACACCATGACGCCCAATGGCGAACATCAGTACCCTTCGGCAAGTATGACGCGATGATCGTTCTTATCTGGTCCTCGGGAAGCCGGGGGCATTCGGCGATCAGCATTTCGCTGTCGGCGCTTCGCTCAGGACCGTGATCAATAGTGAGTAGCTTTATACCCGGCTTTCCTTTCAGCGAATTCCAGATAGATGCCCGCTCCTTATCGACGCACTCATCGATGACAATGATGGCACGGTAATCCAGGTCGTTACGTATTAACTCATTAAAGAGGACGCTTCGCTGAAAATCCTCCGGATGAGGAACGTAAACGGTCAGCCCTTTGAGGTCGTCAGCAGACAGCGCTTCGAGTACTAGCCGAGTTTTACCGATCCCTGGTTCGCCGATAATGCGCACGTGCTGATAACGCGTTCCACGGACTGCATCACGAATGTCGGTAAGGAACTTGGTTTGGGGCTCGGCAAGCTGAACTTCTTGCCGCATGTCATCTCGAGTCTGCCATGCCTCGAACGTTAAGAATGGAAGATCGGCTTTACCTTGGACATCAAGTACGAGAGATGGGTAGCGTGCAATAAGACCAAGAATTTGCGACTGTCCCAATACGTCCACTCGCGGCTTCTTATAGCCGCATCCCTTAAGCAGCTCGGTAAGCAGACTTTTAGCCGCCCGGTGCTCTGGGTCGGTCAGATCGTGACCAAAGGTTACAAGGATGTACTGTCCGCTCTTCTTGAAACACTCCTGCACTCCGGAGTCGAGTGCGTTGTGACTTGGAGTCGTGCGCGCGTTTCCAAAAAGCTCTTTCTTGAGACTGCTTTTCTGCCAAGGCTTGAACGCCTGACCCGTTTTGATCTGAAAGTGATTGGCACCTGAAAGAAGTATCGAGTCAAAGCGCGGCGAACCTTGCGCTCGCGCGTCGATACCACCGTCGCTCACGGTATTGCGCAACGTCACTACGACGTTGTGCAACGACAGTCCCGTTCGCTGGGCTTCGCACCAAAGTAAATTACGAAAGACCCGCGTAGCGACGTCTGCCTTGAGAGAACCTAGAACGCTGTTCTCGAGCGAAAAGAAGCTCTTCATCCCGCGCTACCGATAGTCTTATCGACCAGCCATGGCAACCACGCCGAAGCAAAGGAGCGCGATAACACCACTCAACGCCAGCTGCGGGCTGTGGGGCTCAAGGCCGTGAGCGTAGAAAACGAAGTGTTCGCAGTTCCAGAAGAAAACGTTGTATGACTTGCCGAGACACGTTCTTGCACGATTAAGAACAGCAAGCGGGTGCAGCTTGCCCAGGTGTCCCTCGACCGTGACGTCCTTGCCTTCCGCAAAGGCATCCCACGTTTCTTCTTTGACTTGGCCGGATTTCGCCGAACAGGCGATGACGAGTGGTTTGCGGTCTACGTATTGATCCGTGACGATGGCCTTATGACGGTAGATGCCAAACACGGGCACAGAGACCACCGTCCCGACGGGTACATAGATGACTGATTGCGAGCTGGGAATTACCTGGTTCATTAAGTACTCCTGTTGATATTGTTGGTACTATATGCACAATACGCATGTATGATATGAAATCCAACACAAGTACCCTGGTTAAGCCGGCGCTCCCCTACACGGCTGTTGTCGGACGAGTCCTTCAGCAGCACCGAGAAATGAAGGGGCTGAAGCAGACGGATTTAGCGGAGACCCTCAGGATAACGCAGTCTGCCTATTCACGGATCGAAAAGGGCCAGACGCCGATGACGATCACGCAGCTTGGCCAAGTCGCAGCTTGTTTAGGACTGACGCCAGGCGATGTCCTGCAGAGGGTGGATCAATTGACCATGCAGTTGCGTGCCCAAGGCGTCGAGGTAACGAACCAAAAAGAGCCAGAGATTTCCGCAGGAGCCATCCTTGTTGCGCTTGGGATTCTGATCGCGCTTCTCGCCGCCACAACTCGATAGTCCGTGCTCTTTCCCTAGCCCCACTCATGAGCATCTGCAAAGGCGCCAACTTACCTGCGACGTTCGAGGCGAGGTACCCACGAAGTGTGACGTCCATGAGCCAGATGCCTTTCGCATACCGCTGGCGAGGGGCCGTTAGCATCGAATATCTACCCATTTTTTGAGAGGGCCGGAAATGCGGGCAACAAGTTTTTCTTCTTGCGATTTCCGCATCAACTCTTCTGATTTCTGTTTGGGTATGTACACGCGCTTTTTCATTTATGGCGCTGCAACATGCAAGAAATGCGCGTCTCATCGTAGTCCCCGACGGTGTCCCGGCCGGCGAGCACAACTGTCCGTGGTGCTCGTCTCTATCCTTGGCTGCCGATCCCAGGGGAATTCGAAACTTGCATTAACGCCCTGGAAATCCCCTTCCTGCTGAGGCTCGCCGCCTAATAACGGACGGCCGCCATTCCAGAACCATTTATGGCAACGTTCCAAGTTTCACGACCCTGCGGCAAAAAGATATGGCCGTAGACTTTCCACGTTAGTTACAGCGAGCTGAGACTCCGGGGGCTGCTCACGCAGGGGGTCAACCGCGGCCTTTAAGTCCTGAATCACGTACGAGAGCAAACAACTGCGCACCGTTAGCCGACGTGACACAGCGCCTGAGACTTTCGGCGACTGTAGAACGGATGCGCAAGCCGGTATCGTTGACGATCATACTCGGCAAGCTTACGTAGCAAGGTCGCCCACACGAGTCGGTTCGCCGGTCATTAAACGCTACAGCTGGAGTTTTACGATAACGCGTATCCGTTGAGGGCTCGCGACAACTGCTTGTCAGGGGACTAAAGCGCCGGTTTTGAAGCGGTGAGAGCAACTGCACGAACGGTCCTTCCTTCGTTTCCACCACGCATCACGGAAATCCGATCCAATGGAATTGCTCGGTCCATGTAGTGCATCGTGTCCTTCTAAGCCGCAAAATCTTTACGATTTACGATTACCGCGATATTGTGCCAGGTAACAGCAAGACGCGCCTCCTGTCCTCGTCAGTTCAATTTCGCCGAACGCGGTTCTGCCCGGCCGCGAGCGGCATCACCGAAAATATTGATCGACGAAGTCTTACGTCGGTGAACCCGAGGACTCCGTTCGGCTTAAGGAAGAAGCTAGGGGAAACAGGACTGTGCTATTTCGCCCGTCATTCTACCGGAACCGAGAAAGCCCGTGAGAACGGGGCCATGGGAAGACATGGCTTGGTGAATTCGTGCCAAACGTACTGTCTGTCGACGCCGTAAAACTAACCAGTCTGAATTTGGCGTCCCCAAGGGGATTCGAACCCCTGTTACCGCCGTGAAAGGGCGATGTCCTAGGCCTCTAGACGATGGGGACGGAAGGAACGACCGCGATGCGTGCTCAGGAAATTGGTGGAGCCAGCCGGGATCGAACCGGCGACCTCTTGCATGCCATGCAAGCGCTCTCCCAGCTGAGCTATGGCCCCTTTCATTCGGCAACCGTGCTCCGGCCGCCGCTTAGCCGCATCAAAGGCCGGGTACTCTACGTGGTGGTCCGGACCGGGTCAAGCGAGTGCGGCCCGCAATTCTTCTTATTGTTCCGGCGGACACGCACCAAAATAATGGCCGCTCGCAATGGCACCCGATTCATCCAGCGTTGTGATTCGACGGCCTGCCCTCGTCGCGCTCCTCGCGCTGACTCTGGCGGCCGGTGCCGGCTGCGTTCGCGAAAAACCGCCTGCGCCGCCGCCGGCCCCTGCGAAACCGCAAACGGTTCCGCCGAGCCAGTTCATGAATCGCGATATTAGCGGCAAGCCCCGAGCCCCGGGCCAAGGCGTGACACCCGGTGCTCTCGAGCCGGAGCCGCCGCCTCACCCGCCGAGTAAGGAATCCGCGCCATCGAAACCGCCGGCGACGCCGTCCGAGCGGCGCTCAGGTTCGGGGAGCGGACGGTAGATAGTCGGGCACGCTTCCAGTAAAGAGCGAAGCCCCGCGCCGATAGGGGTGTGCGGCACGTAGCCGATGCGCTCGCGCAGCCGGCGCACGTCGGCGCAAGAGTTTCGAATGTCGCCATCGCGCGGCGGCGCGTGTCGGCGTTCAACGCGTGCGCCGATCAGACGCTCGATCTCGCTGATCAGATCGAGCAACGAGCACTCCGTCCCCCGCCCGACGTTCAGCACCTGTCCGCTCGCGCCATCGTGATCGAGCGCGCGAGCGAGCACCTCGACGAGATCACCGACATACACGAAGTCGCGCGTCTGCGATCCGTCGCCGTAGATCGTGAGCGGCTGGCCGGAACGCGCGCGATCCGCGAAGATGCTGATGACGCCGGAGTACGGCGATTGCGGGTCCTGGCGCGGACCGTAGACGTTAAAAAACCGAAACGCGGTTGCACGCATGCCGTATCGGCCCGAATAAAACGCGAGATAGTGTTCGCCTGCGAGCTTGTCCGCGGCATAAGGCGTGAGCGGCTTCGGCATGCTCTCCTCTTGCACCGGACGTTCCGCGGTATTTCCGTAAACCGCCGCCGAGCTGGCGTAGATGAAACGCTGCACGCGCCGCCGCCGCGCCGCGTCGAGCAGATTGAGCGTGCCGACGAGGTTCGAAGCGTTTGTACCGACCGGATCGTCGACGGATGCTTGAACCGACGCGACCGCGGCGAGATGAAATACCGCGTCGACCTCGGTCATCACCGCCTCGACGTCCGCGGTACGACGGATATCGCCTTCGCGGAAGTCGAGCCGCGGATGCAACGGCAGATTCGCGCGATGCCCGCTGGAAAGATTATCGAGCACACGCACGGCGTGGCCGTCGTCCAGCAGCCGCTCGGTCAAGTGCGAGCCAATGAAGCCCGCACCGCCTGTCACCAGAATTCGCATCATCGCGTCGCGATTCTCTCACAGCGACTTTGACCATAGGAGGGCTATCTCCTAATATTCCGGGGAAGTAAGCGCGGAAGGTTGCTCATCCCTTCGACACATCGAAAGCCCCTACACTCCGCGCAGCGAAAGCAAAACAAGGAAAGCGCTGTTTCGTTCGCAGAAACAATACTCGGAGCGATCCCTCTTCCATGACCACTGTCGGCGTCGTCGGACTCGGTTACGTTGGGCTGCCCTTGGCCGTTGCATTCGGGAAAAAATTTCGCACGATTGGTTTCGACCTCAACCCCAAGAAGATCGAGGATTATCGACGGCACGTCGACGCCACCGGCGAGGTCTCTACGGAGGAATTGCGCACAGCGCGCGAGCTGCGCGTCACGGCGGATCCGAAAGAACTGGCGCAAGCCGACATCATCATCGTGGCCGTTCCGACGCCGATCGATCTCGCCCATCAACCGGATTTCGGTCCGCTGCTGAGCGCGAGCCGCACCGTCGGCGGTCACATGAAGCGCGGCGCGATCGTCGTCTACGAGTCCACCGTCTATCCTGGCGCGACCGAAGAAGTTTGCATCCCCGCGCTCGAAGAAAGCTCCGGCATGAAATGGAAGCGCGACTTCCACGTCGGCTATTCGCCCGAACGCATCAACCCGGGCGACAAGGACCATACGCTTACGAAGATCGTGAAGGTCGTCGCCGGCGACGACGCTGCGACGCTCGAGGCGCTCGCGCAGCTTTATGGCGCGATCGTCACCGCCGGCGTGCATCGCGTTTCCAGCATTCAGGTCGCGGAAGCGGCGAAGGTCATCGAGAACACGCAGCGCGACCTCAACATCGCGCTGATGAACGAACTGGCCATCATCTTTCACCGGCTCGGGATCGATACGACCGAAGTGCTTCGCGCAGCCGGTACGAAGTGGAACTTCCTACCCTTCCGACCCGGCCTTGTCGGCGGACATTGCATCGGCGTCGACCCGTACTACCTGACGCACAAAGCCGAGATGCTGGGTTACCACCCGGAAGTGATTCTCGCGGGTCGGCGCATCAACGACGGCATGGGCCGGTTCGTCGCCGAGCAGACCGTGAAGGAAATGATCGCGGCCGGCTGCAATGCGCAGGGCGCGCGCGTAATCGTGCTGGGCCTCGCTTTCAAGGAGAACGTGCCCGATCTGCGCAACTCGCGCGTCATCGACATGGTGCGCGAGCTCGCGTCCTATGGACTGCAGATTTTCGTGCACGACCCGCTCGTCTCGGCGACAGACGCGCGCCACGAGTACGGGCTCGAGTTGTACGCGTGGGAAGATTTACCGGCCGCTGACGGTATCGTCGCAGCGGTCGCGCACGACGCGTTTCTCGCGCGCGAGCCCGCGAGCCTTCTACAGAAGCTGAAACGCCCGGGCTGCTTCATCGACGTCAAGGCGAAATTCGACGCCGTGCGCGCGCCCGATGTGCGCGTTTGGCGACTCTAAGCGCGCCGTTTCGGCCTGATCTTATTTCAATGCGGGATGTTCGAGCACCGCGGCGATGCGCGCCAGGCTGCGCTCGCGACCGACGAGATGGAGCGTCACATCGATCGGCGGCGACACCGCGCGGCCGGTGAGTGCGACGCGCAACGCCTGCGCGATCTTGCCGAACTCGAGCCCGTGCGCCTTCGCGGCATTCTCGACCGCCGCGTGCAGCGCCGGCGGCGCCCACTCCGACATCTGCGCGAGCGCTTCGCGCAACGCCATGAGCGCCGGCCGCAGCTCCGGCTTCAAATTTTTCGCGACGGCTTTGTCATCGTACTTATCCGGATCGCGGTAGAAGAAGACGCTGTTCTGCGCCATCTCGACCAGCGTCTTCGCACGCTCCCGCTGCACCTTCACTACTTCGGCCAGCTCCGGCCCTTTCGTTGGATCGACACCGAGCTTGCCGAAGTGATAGCTGAGATGATGCGCGACGTGCGGCGGGTCGCTGGTCTTGATGTAATGCTGATTGAGCCAGAGCAGCTTGTCCGGATTCACCGATGCGGCGGAGGTATGTACGTCGGTCACTTCGAACAGCCGCACCATCTCATCGAGAGTAAAAATCTCCTGATCGCCATGCGACCAGCCGAGGCGCACCAGGTAGTTGAGCAGCGCTTCCGGCAGAAAGCCGTCGTCGCGATACTGCATGACACTCACCGCGCCGTGTCGCTTCGACAGGCGCGAGCCATCCGGACCGAGGATCATGGGCACGTGCGCGTAGAGCGGGGGCTTCACGCCGAGCGCTTCCAGCATGTTCATCTGCCGCGGCGTGTTGTTGATGTGATCGTCGCCGCGAATCACGTGCGTCACCTTCATATCCATGTCGTCAACGACAACCGTGAAGTTGTAGGTCGGCGAGCCGTCGGCGCGGGCGATGATGAGGTCGTCGAGCTCGGTATTCTGAAACACGATGCGGCCGCGAATGAGATCTTCCACGATCACGACGCCGTCGAGCGGATTCTTGAAGCGCACGACCGGTTGTACGCCTACCGGCGGGTTGGCGACCCCGTTGCGGCAACGCTGGTCGTAACGCGGCTTCTCCTTGCGCGCCATCTGCTCGTTGCGCAGCTGTTCGAGGCGTTCTTTCGAGCAATAACAGTGATACGCGCTTCCCTCGCGCAGCATCTGCGCGATCACTTCTTCATAACGCGGAAAGCGTTTCGTTTGGAAAAACGGTCCCTCGTCGTATTCCAACCCTAACCAGGTCATGCCTTCGAGAATCGCGTTGACCGACTCCGCGGTCGAGCGCTCGAGATCGGTGTCTTCGATCCGAAGAATGAAGGTGCCGCCGTGCCTGCGCGCATAGAGCCAGCAGAAGAGCGCGGTGCGCGCGCCGCCGATGTGGAGATAACCGGTCGGACTCGGAGCGAAACGGGTGCGGACAGTCATGGATCGGATGAATAGAAACGGTCGGCTATGGTACTGAAAAACATTTCCGAAATCAGCCGCGCGCATTTGCCCCGACTGGGTCGAACGCGTAGACTGCCCGGGCTGCGGATGATTAGCGCTACACCTCGGGTATAACCAGAACCAGAAATGTCCAGGTCCTCGGACACCGCCGCACCCCTACCCCACGCTGAGATCCGGGCGGTCATCACTGGACTGATGCTCGCGATTCTTCTTGGCGCGCTCGATCAGACCATCGTCGCGGTTTCGCTCCCGAGCATCTCCGCGCAATTGCACGGATTCGAGATCGTCGCCTGGGTGGTGTCGGGCTATCTCGTCGCCTCGACCGTCATCACGCCCATTTACGGCAAGCTCTCCGATCTCTACGGCGCGCGTGCGCTGCTGTCCGTCGCGATCGTGCTCTTTCTGGTTGCATCGGTCGCGTGCGCGGTATCACAGTCCATGCCGCAGCTCGTCGCCGCACGCATTCTGCAAGGCCTCGGCGGCGGCGGGCTGATTTCGCTCGCACAGGCGATCATCCCGCAGGTGGTTTCGCTCCGCGACCGCGGCCGTTACCAAGGCTACATCAGCGGCGTCTATGCGGTCGCAAGCGTGGCCGGCCCGGTCGTCGGTGGATTCCTGACGCACTATCTGTCGTGGCGCTGGGTGTTCTGGATCAATCTGCCGCTCGGCGCGGCCGCCTTCATCGTCTCGCGGCGCGCCCTCGCACGCCTGCCGGTACCCGGCCGCAAACCGCACATCGATTACGCCGGCGCACTGCTGCTCACGGCGGGGCTCGCGGCGTTGCTCATTGCGATCACGCGCGTCGGTCAGGGCGTCTCTTGGTACGCGCCCGGCAACCTGTCGTTGTTCGGCGCCGCCGTCGCGATACTCGCCGTCTGCCTATGGCACGAACGGCGCGCGCGCGAGCCGATTTTGCCGCTCGCCTTGTTCAAGATTCGCACCGTTGCGCTCTGCTGCGCGATCGTGTTCCTCGCGTTCTTCCAGCTCATCCCGCTCGTGGCGCTGATGCCGTTGCGCCTCGAAATGCTGTCCAGCGTCAGCGCCGGTGCCGTCGGCGTCCGCCTGGTTCCGCTCACGCTCGGGATTCCTTTCGGCGCCTACGCGGCCGGGACGCTCATGGCGTGGACCGGGCGCTACAAACCGTGGCAGCTCACCGGGGCGGCGGTCGTCCCGGTGGCCATCGTCGCGCTCGCCGCCGCAGGCTCACACGATATCGTGTGGATGTCCGTCTGCATGGCGTTCGTCGGCTTCGCGATGGGGATGCAGTTACCGACCGCGCTCGTCGCTGCACAAAACGCCGTTCCGGTTCACTATCTCGGCGTCGGGACCGCCGCGATCGCCTTCTTTCGGACGCTCGGCGGTGCGATCGGCGTCGCCGTGCTGAGCGCGATCCTGCTGGCACTGTTGCGCTATGATGTCGCCGGCCTCGTCGCGATCGTCCCGGGCGGCGAGACGCTGCGGGAAATGGTGATACGGGCGCTTGCCACCGCCGACCCGGCGCAGCACGCGCGCTTGCTCGAAGCCGCGGAAAGCTCGTTCCGGCGGGTGCTTTACATCAGCGCGTCGATATCCCTGATCTCCGTCGCGCTCGCCTACCTGATCACCGAGCAGCCGTTACGCGCGCGGGCGATGGCAGCGGCCGAGCGCGACGCACCTTTATCCACCGAGTGAGCACGCGAAAATTGACGCTTGCGCGCACTACCGCGTAAACTTTCGCTCCCCGGGGCGATTAGCTCAGCGGTAGAGCACTGCCTTCACACGGCAGGGGTCGTAGGTTCGAACCCTACATCGCCCACCAAATTCCTCTCCAAGCTTTCCGGCACGCACGGTTCACGATCCGCGCGACGATCGTTTCGGCCGGCGGTCTCGCCTCCGCGCGGCGCGCTTGTTTGCCAACAGTGCCGGAAACTCGGCAGATACGGACCGACACACGAGGTTGGGGACAAGCTCTGTGACAAGCGCCTTCCCGACTTCGGCACGTTCCCCCGTTCGTTCTTGACTCAGGTCAAATGCCGCGCACGCGAGTACGAATACTATTCAGGCGGGCGCAATTGTCGCGCGTCCAGAAGTCCCCCTGACCTTTTCGAGGGCCCTTTTTTATGCCCTACTTGGTCAGCATCTCCGGATACTGCGGCATCTGATCGGTAATCTCGAACCAACTCGCCTTGTTAGCCACGAAGATGTGCGCCTGCGCGCGCATCCCCGGATCGTCATCGAGCGCGCCGGCCGGCACGATGGCGGCCCCACGCTCGGGCGACAGGTGTGGCAACGCACCGCCGCAACGCCGGCAAAACCCGACCGCGAAGTACTTGGCCTCGGGCAACTTGTAGCAGGCGACTTGCGCCTCGCCGCGGGTCCAGCGAAAGCCGTCCATCTTATAAAACAGATTCGACGCGTGCGCCGCGCTGCGTCCGCGCCGGCAACGGGTGCAATGGCAATACATCATGCGCTGCGGCTCGCTGGAGATCTCGAACGCGACGTCGCCGCACAGGCAGCTCCCGCGCACTGCGTCCTGCGCTGGCGGCAGAATCGGACGTGAAACGCCGGCCATGCCCCACTCGGGCGGGTACTCTTCGTGCCGCGGCAGGTTGTCGGTGATCGTGTACCACGGCGCTTTCGAGCCGACGAAAATATGCGCATCCGGTCGGATGCCGAGATCGCCGACCAGATTTCCCGCCGGAGCCAGCACCATGCCGAGCGCCGGCAGCAGGATGGGTGTGACCGATCCGCACGTGCTGCAAGACGAGCGCTCGCCGTTTGCTGAAGACTCAAAGCGGGTGATGCGGTCTTCGCCGCTCACCCAGCGAAAGCCTGTGAGCCGTGCGCCGGCGAACGTCGAGAACGCAGTGCCGTGATGCTTACGACACATCGAGCAATGGCAGTGCGTGAGGCTGCGCAACGGACCATCGATTTCGTAACGCACCGCGCCGCAGAGACAAGCACCTTTTACCATATCGCGTCTCCTGTAACGCTGGATCGTCAGGACCGGCCGAGATAGTCCTGCTTACCGATCTCGATACCGTTGTGCCGCAGAATCCCGTAGGCGGTCGTCACGTGAAAGAAAAACTGCGGCAACGCGAACGCCAGCAGATACTGCATGCCCTGAAACGTCACCGAGTTGGAGCGCAGCGGCAACGTGATCGTGCGCTCCTCGGAGCCGTCGATCTGCTCGGGCCTGAACGTCTTCAAGAAATCGATCGTCTTCTGAACGCGTGCGCGCAGCTCCGGGAACGTCTTCTCGTTGTCCTCGTACTTTGGCACCTCGACACCCGCGAGCCGCGCAGCCGGTCCTTTCGCGTTGTCCGTCGCGATCTGCACCTGCCGCGACAGCGGAAACATGTCCGGGTAAAGCCGGGCGTTGATCAGAACCGACGGATCGATCTTCCTGGCCTCCGCGTGTGCCGCGGCCTTGTCGAGAATCGCAGCGAGGTTGGTAAGTCCGCGGACGAACACCGGCACGGACGCCTGATACATCGAAATCTTCATGTTGCTTTCTCCCGGGTAGTCGCTGTCTGAGGAAAAACGGGGCGATATAGTAACGGCGCGGTCGCGGCCGGCTCATTCCACGTCGAACATCTCCGCGTAGCCGCGCGCGTCGAAAAAGCTTTCGATCGAGGTGATCTTGCCGCGCGCAAGATGAAACCAGTGCGCCACCGGGGATACCTGCCGCTGATCCATGCGCGTGACGTAGTCGAGAATCGCACACACGTCTTCGCCGTCGACGAATATCTTGCGCCGTTCGATGTTTTCGAGGATCGGGCCTATGCGCGAAATGTCGGCGACGTAGGCATCGGCACTATCGAAAGTCGAAATAGGACTGCGCGTCGAAAAATCGTGATCGGACAGAAACGAGCGTGCGCGCTGAAAGTCCCGCGCCGCGATCGCGTCGAGATAAGCGTGAACGATGTCGGCCGGCTCATTTTTCATCACGGAGGATCGAAGGCGTTCTTGGAGCAGTGACCGGTGTCGCTAAACATTGGTAACGGAGCAAATAGCATACTATGCCGCGTTCAGGACGACGGTAACCGCGCAATCAAAGTGAAGCAAGCGCCGTGCAGCCGGAATACCTATTCACCCGCCATGCAAATATCAGCCTACGGGCCTCAATTTGTCGGCGCCGCACAAATCGCATGCGGACAGATCATCCGCATCGATCGCCAATGCGACGCGCGTACCGCAAGCAGCACATTCGTACATCCCGGCCGGAAACCGCTTTGGCGGTGGCGGCTGGACGATGGTCACCTTCGGTTCATGCCCCCGGTACTCGCGCGCGCCGCAGTTCTCGCACACCGGTAATTCTTGCGTCGGCTCCGTGAACAGCACGCCCATAGCGCAGCGGGCACATTCGTAGCGCCCCGCGGGGTACTCGACGATTCGCATCGCCGTTTGCGCTTCCACCCGCGCCTGCGCGAGCGCTTTCAGCACTTCGTCGCCGAGTTGGCGCGCGCGTACTTCGGCGGCTTTCGCCTCCTTCAACGCCTTCAGCATCTCGCGGGAAAGCGCCTTCGCTCGTTCTTGGGCCGAGGTCATCGTCCAATCCTTCGGAAGCAGGGAGCTAAGCGTAACGCCGCGTCCGAACAAGGGCAATTAGCTGCCCGACGACCGCTTGCGCTCATCTGGCCGCCGCGGACGGGATTCCTGTGGCGGCATCCGCCCCGCACGGGCGCCGCTACCGAGCCGCTCCGTCGCTTGCCCGACCGTGCACCTCCGTCAGCGTTATCGAGCGAGTCGGCGGAGAGCGGCGGCCGGGTCTACAAGCCGCGCACCTGGTACCCGCGTTGGCGGAGCAACGCGATCACGCTCTTCTCGCCGATCAGATGCATCGCCCCGATCGCGACGAAGTATGTATCGCCCGAACGCAGGTATTCCTCGATGCGACCCGCCATGAACCCGTTACGCTCGATGAGCAGCTTGTCGATCACGAACCGGTCGGACCCGTCGTGTGACTTTTGCAACCGGTTCCACTCGTGCTCCAGCGCCGCCGCATCCGCTTTGGTCCAAGCATCGACAAAGGCGATGAGTTCGCGCTTGGCTTCGCCATCTTCGAGCTCATCGAGGGTGCGATCGAGAAAGGCGAATTGCTGTTCCGATGAAAGCCCGGTAAAGAGATCCATCTGGCGACGCAACCCCTCCACCTCGACGATCGGCTTCTTCTGGCTCTTCGCGATCCCGAGGAGATACGATTCGGCCGCCCACTGGGGGTCATAGCCCGCTTGCGTCGCCTGCAACAGCGAAAGCGTGAGCGCGAGCATCCACGGCCGCATCTTCATCGTTTGGTCGCGCGGCAGATGATACTGATCGAGAACCGCGGACACTTTTTTCATCATCGCGGGCGGAAGCTCGCGGTCCAGCGTCATCGAATCCGGATAGATGGCGTACTGGGTAACCTCCTTCGCCACGGCGGCCGGGTCGGATACGTTGGCTTCGACGGCCAGATATTTCGCCGCCGTCAATGCGCGCGTGACCGGAAGGTTCAGCGGATAGAAATCCGGCCGGCCGACGTGAATCGTACCGAATACGTACGCGACCTTTGCGCCGCGCTTCACTTCGTAGAGAAACCCGCGCTTGGGCGCCGCTTCGACTCGACGCCCTACGTCGTGCGCCGGCGGCGCTTCCGCCGCCAGCACCGGCAGCCAAAACCCGAAAACGAGGAGAAACAAACCGCACCAACCGCGTACACGATCGCGCATCGACAACCTCGCTGGAAGATGATCGCCCGAACGGCGACGACGATTGCGTGCGATCCTCGACCGCACACGTTAATAGTAGTCGGCAGAAACGGGATAGTCGCCGTGTGCCGCGACGCGGCGCTACGACGCGGCCGGCTCGAGCTCGATCAGAGTGATCTCGGGCGGTGCACCGACGCGAATCGGCGGCCCCCACGTTCCGGTTCCGCGACTGATGTACAGCCAGCTGCCCTGCACCAATCGCGTCAGACCGGTACGGATCGGATACATCAGGCGCACCAGGAACACGAACGGAAAAATCTGACCCTTGTGCACGTGGCCGGAGAGCTGCAGGTCGAACATCTCGGCCGCACGCGGATCGATGTCCGGCCGATGCTTGAGCAGTATCTTGAAGCGATCGCGCGCGACGCCGCTCAAGGGTCCGTATTCGTCGCGATGTACGGGCGGGCCCGTCTGGTCGTCGACGCCGGCGATACTGATCTTCTCGGTCACATCGACGGCATTCGCACGCAGCACCGCGAAACCGGCATGTCGGTGGAAATTGAGCGCGTGCGCGAGACCGACATAGTATTCGTGGTTGCCGGTCACCGCGAATTTTCCGTACCGGGGACGCAACCCGGCGAGCAGCGGCGCGAACGGGCTCAGACGGTCGGCCTGCCCGTCGACGAGGTCGCCGAGCGAGATCACGACGTCGGCATCGAGCCGACGCAACTGCTCGATGATCCGGCGCAGTCTTCGTGCGCCGATGACGACACCGAGATGAACATCGGAAATGACCGCCGCCCGAAATGGGCCATGATCCGCCGACAGCTTCGGCGACGCGATGCGTACACGCTCGATGCGAATGCGGCGCGCGTCGACAAAACCGTAGACGGTCACCGCGAGGGTGACCGCAAAAGCGAATGGAAACGACCGAAGCACGTTCGAATACGCCCCCGGCTCCGTATAAGGCGATGCTGCGACCGCCGAGACGAGCACACCGAGCACGTCGAGACCGAGCGCGATCCAGAAGAACAGGAAGACGAAGCCCATCCAGCCGAAACCGATCCAGGCAACCACCTCGGCGATGAAATGCCAGCCGCGGCGCTCGACTGCCCAAAGAATCGGCAGCGCGAACGTCATCAGCCCTACCCACAACGCGAAAATGGGAATCGTGTATGGCGCAAGCGCGAGGCCGGTGTACGCCCGCCACATTGCGTAGACCTGAATCAAGACGTAGCCGATGACGATCAGCGCAAATACATTGACGCGGGGGAGTCGCATGGTTCGAGTATCGTAAGCCGCGTTCGAATCGTAAGGTGGCGCAGTGTGCGGCATGCCGACGCGAACGGCAAGCCATGCGAGCAAGCGACATTCTGTGCAGCGACGCCTACCCGCGCTTTCCTTTAGTGCTGCGAGCGCGTCGGAATCGGCGGCCCGGAGCGGTCGCTGCGCCTTGATCTTTCGGCCGCGGCCAATTGCGCCATGACGCCGTCGATCGCCCGTTCGCTCGCGGCCGAGAGCGGCGCCGTCGGCGGCTTGCGCTCGCGTCGCAACGCACATCCGATGAGGATGGCGCGCAGATATTGTTCGCTGTGCACCGGATGGGTGTTCATATCGCTCATGAGGTAGTGAAACTTCTCGACGAACACGGGATCCGTGAAGTACGGCGCAAACACACCGCGATCGAACGCGGCTTCGAGCGCAGCGAAGAACGCGCACTGCCCGGCGTACAGCGCCGGTGAATGGAAGAACTTGTAGGCGTGTTCGAGATCGTGCAGAAAAAACGCATACGCATCCGGCTTGCCGAGCACGGGCATGAGCAGTCGCGGATACGCGAGGATCGCGGTGACGGGCCGCACACCACGCGCCTGCGCGCGCAAAACCTCGCGCGGCCGGGGAATCTCCGTACGCCAGAGGAGCGGCCAGCGACCGCGCAACCATTGAGAGAGCGCGACGCACACGCTCGAACGCACATCGCGGAACTGATACCGCTCCAGATACTCGACGAGCCACGAACGGAGTAGATCGCCTTCGCCGGCGAGCGCTTCAAGGCAAGCGCGGGCGTCGGCACGCGCGTCGCTCTTGCGCTTTCGCGCGGCGAACGCTGCGCCGTGTTTAGCGATTTGCCAGTACAGGAAATAACGCGCGGCGCATACGGCCGCTTCTGCCCTTTCCGAAGACCAGCGAGCAGCGCGGCGCGACAACTCGAGCAGTTCCGCGCAGGCAGTCGGTGACAAGGTCTGCGGGCGGACGAGAGACGGATCGATCATGCGAGCACTTTACACTTGCCACACGCGCGGTGCTCGCGCGCGTGTGGCGACGCAAACCCTTCGCTGCGCCCCGACCACCCCTCCCCCGCAGCGCGAGGGAGTGAAAGGCGGGACGCGACGCCGGCCTATTGGGTGACGGTTGTATCGCTGCGGGACCGCGTGAATTCCTCGCGGCACGCCGGCGCGAGATCCGTCTCGTGGCTCTTCAAGCACGACAAGACGCGGCCCTGTCCGGGCTTCACGCCCTTGCAGAATTTTTCCTCGTCGGCCTTGCATGCCTGCTGAAACTGCTGAAGCCGCGCCTTCGCTTGGGCGATGTGATCACGGCAGGCCGGCGTGAGCTCGGCTTCGTGGCTCGTCATACATTGATATATCCGGCCACCGCCCGGCTTCACGTTGCTGCAGAGCTTCTTCGCGTCTTCCATACACGGACCCTGCCTGGGTCCCGACTTATAAGCGGCGGAAGCGCCACCGGCGGCTAACAGCAGACACACCACTGCGGCTACGGCATTTCGAATCAGCATGAATTTTCTCCTGTTTGAACGAATTGACTGAGTGACTACCGCGATGCAGCTACACGGGCCGTCTCCAACCCGCCGACGTTTCGATGCGCTACGGCCGCTTCGATGCCGGCTCCTTTGGTTAGCAAGCGTCGTACCAAGTCAGAGACAAAGCCGAAAAGATGCATCTAATAGGTAAGCAAAGCCGCTCCGGAGATAATGGAAGCCCTGCTTTGTGAAGTTCCCTCCACGCAGCGCGGGGACGCGGCGCGCCAATTTGTTGGCGCGGGCGACCCACATCACGGACGTACCCGCTCCTCGCGATGCCGGTCGACCCAGTAGGCCAAAGCGAGCGTGACCGCTGTGCCGACAATCGCCGAAATCACGATCGCCCTGACGCTCGGGGGCGGCGGGCCGAAGGCGGACGCGAAGTACGCCAGGAGAAGCAGTGCAACCAATCCTACGAGGGCCCAGGTGCCGATGCGATCGCGTGGGCGCGTGGCCGAGAGATACAGTGCGAGTCCAGCGACGAAAATCAGGCCCTCTACCACTAACGTGCCGGCGATCGAGTCCCACAAACCGAGCCCGACATAGATATCGAGTTCCGGGAACAACTGCAGATCGGGTTCATGGACGATCAGGTCGAGGAACCAATGGCTCGCGACGACGAGCCCGAGCCAGAACGCCGCGCGCCGCGAGCCGCCCGAGAAGACATAAGCGAGCGCGAACAGGCCCGCCCAGAGCAGCACCATCGCGAGGCTGTGCGAGAACGGATAAGACACGAATCGCAGCGGAGTAAAGTCGGTCGCGCCGGGAGAAATCCTTACGACTTCAACGCCGGCCGCGACAAAGAACGGCCAGAGCACATCGATGAACGCGGTTGCCAGGATCGCGGTACCGAGCTTGACCTCGGGCACCACGCGCTTCACGCCGAACGCCACACCGAAATGTCCGATGAACATGGCTCTCCGTTCTTTGCGACTCATTTGCGCGACGCTGCAAGGTATCCCGCCCTGCTCCGCGTTATGGCGGCGACGCGCAGGCTCATGAAAACTTTAGAACGTGAACGTCGAATGCGCTAGGTTTCGGAGCGCACGGTATCGCTGCGCCGCCCGTAACCGCCGCCGCCCGGCGTTTCGATCACAAATAGATCGCCCGCGTGCATCTCGACGGCGCCGACGAATCCCAGTTCCTCGCACGCCCCGTTCGCGCGGATGACGTAATTGCGGCCGCAGGCTCCCGGTTTGCCGCCATCGAGCCCGAACGGCGGCCGCCGCCGGTTGTTCGAGACAATCGAGGCGGTCATTGGTTCGAGAAAGCGGACGACGCGCACGCCGCCGTTGCCGCCGCGCCAACGCCCGGCACCGCCCGAATCGTTGCGGATCCCGTAACTCTCGACGCGCACTGGAAATCGCCATTCGAGCACTTCCGGATCGGTCAGCCGCGAGTTGGTCATGTGCGTTTGCACGACGTCCGCGCCGTCGAACCCGGGCCCTGCGCCCGAGCCGCCGGCAATCGTCTCGTAATACTGGTACTTGTCGTTGCCGAAGGTGAAGTTGTTCATCGTTCCCTGCGCCGCGGCGAGCACGCCGAGCGCGCCGTAAAGCGCGTTCGTGATGCACGATGACGTTTCGACATTGCCGGCGACGACAGCGGCGGGATAGCGCGGATTCAGCATCGAGCCTTCGGGAATGATTACGTTCAGCGGCTTGAGGCAACCGGCGTTGAGCGGAATGTCGTCATCGACGAGCGTGCGAAACACATAGAGCACCGCCGCCATGCAGACGGCGCTCGGCGCATTGAAATTGTTCGTGAGCTGCTCGGACGTACCGGTGAAATCGATCTCGGCGCTGCGCGCCGCACGGTTTAGGCGGATCGCGACGTGGATGACGGCGCCGTTGTCGAGACGATACTCGAACCGACCGTCCTTGAGCGCGGTAATCACGCGCCGCACCGCCTCCTCCGCGTTGTCCTGCACGTGCCGCATGTATGCCTGCACGACGTCGAGGCCGAAGTGATCGACCATGCCCTGCAGCTCCTCGACGCCCTTTTGATTCGCTGCGAGCTGCGCGCGCAAATCTGCGAGATTCTGCGCGACGTTCCGTACCGGATACTTGCCGCCCCTCAGCAGTGCGATCGCCTCGCGCTCGCGCAATCGGCCGCTTTCGACCAGTTTGAAGTTGTCGATCAGCACGCCCTCTTCCTCGATCACGCGGCTATCGGGTGGGACCGACCCCGGCGTGGTACCGCCGATGTCCGCGTGGTGGCCGCGCGAACCGACGTAAAACAGCACGTTCTTTCCGTCGCGGTCGTACACCGGCGTGATGACGGTCACGTCCGGCAAATGGGTGCCGCCATGGTACGGATCGTTCAGCACGTACGCGTCGCCCGGGCGCATCGTGGCGGCGTTCGCCCGCATGACCGCTTTGACGCTCTCACCCATTGAGCCCAAATGCACCGGAATGTGCGGCGCATTCGCGATCAGGTTGCCCTCGGCGTCGAATAGCGCGCACGAGAAGTCGAGCCGCTCCTTGATGTTGACTGAAAACGCCGTGGTCGCGACACGTACGCCCCTTTGCTCGGCGATGTTCATGAAGAGGTTGTTGAACACTTCGAGCATGACCGGATCGGCGCTCGTCCCGATCGCAACGCGCGCCGGCCGCGGCCGCGCGCGCCGCAGCACGAGATGATTCCGTTCCGTCACGTCGGCTTCCCAGTCCGGCTCGACCACCGTGGTGGCGTTGCGCTCCGCGATGATCGCCGGGCCGACCACGCGATCGCCGGGTCGCAGATCGTCGCGCAGATAGAGCGCGGTGTCGTGCCAGCGGGTACCGGAATACACACGCACCGTTTCCACGGCGCGTAATCCGCCGGCGCGCGGCGCGGGGTTCTCTTCCGTCTCGACGAGCGCGTCCGCCGCGCCGATCGCTTCGACGGATAGCGCTTCGACCACGACGTTCTTATCCGGCATCAGGAACGCGTAGCGCTGGCGGTATGCCGCTTCGAATTGCGACAGCATGCCCGGCATACGGTCGAAGCCGACCAGCAGCGATGAGTCCGTGCCTTCGTAGCGCAAATGCGCGCGCTCTACCACGCGGATGCGTTTTGCGTCCAAGCCTTGGGCGATCAATTCCGCACGCGCGTCGTCCGCGAGCGCGCCAAGGCGCGCGCGGAGCTCGGGCATGATCTCTTCCGAGAGGACCGCTTCCATCGCCTGCTCGCGCATCGCGATTTGATCGGCCAATCCCATGCCGTACGCCGACAGCACGCCGGCGTAGGGATGAATGTAGACGCGTCCCATCCCGAGCGCGTCCGCAACCCGGCACGCGTGCTGGCCACCGGCGCCGCCGAACGTCACGAGCGCGTACTGCGTCACGTCGCGTCCGCGGCTCACGGAAATGAATTTGATCGCATTCGCCATGTTGCTCACGGCGATGTCGATGAATCCTTCGGCGACCTGCTCGGGCGACGCGCGCTTGCCGGTCGCACGCTCGATCTCCTGCGCGAGGAGCGCGAACTTCTCCACTACGATCGCGCGCTCGAGCGACTGATCCGCCCGCGGGCCGAATACTTTCGGGAAATGGTCGGGTTGGATTTTGCCGACCATCACATTGGCGTCGGTAACGGTCAGCGGGCCGCCGCGCCGGTAGCACGCCGGGCCAGGATTCGCACCGGCGCTGTCGGGCCCGACGCGGTAGCGCGCGCCGTCGAAATGGAGAATCGATCCGCCGCCCGCCGCGACGGTGTGAATGCTCATCATCGGCACGCGCATGCGTACGCCGGCCACTTGCGTGTCGAACTCGCGCTCGAAATCGCCCGCATAGTGCGAGACATCGGTCGACGTGCCGCCCATGTCGAAGCCGATCACTTTGTCGAATCCGGCCGCCACGGCGGCGCGCGCCATGCCGACGATACCGCCGGCCGGACCGGAAAGGATCGCGTCCCGTCCCTGAAAACGTCGCGCATCCGCGAGGCCGCCGTTGCTCTGCATGAAGAAAAGCGGGATCGCGTCGAGCTCGCGCGCAACCTGATCGACGTAACGTCGCAGAATCGGCGACAAGTAAGCGTCCACGACCGTGGTGTCGCCGCGCGAAACGAGCTTCATGAGCGGGCTGACCTTGTGCGAAACCGACACCTGCGGGAAGCCGGCTTCGCGGGCGAGACGTTCCAGTACCTCTTCGTGGCGAGTAAAGCGATAACCGTGCAGCAGCACGATCGCGACGGAACGAAAACCTTCCGCATAGGCCGCGCGCAAGTCGCGCGCCGCGGCCGCCTCGTCGAGCGGCCGCACGATGTCGCCATGCGCGCCGATACGCTCATCGACCTCGACGACCTTCTGGTACAGCAGCTCGGGAAGCACGATGCGCCGGTCGAACAGCCGCGGGCGATTCTGGTAGCCGATTCGGAGAGCGTCGCGAAAGCCGCGCGTGATGAACAGCACCGTCGGCTCGCCGTCGCGCTCGAGCAGCGCGTTGGTCGCGACCGTCGTTCCCATTTTCACGGCTTCGACGACGCCGGCGTCGATCGGCGCGCCGGCCTCGAGACCGAGGAGATGCCGGATTCCGGTTAGCGCCGCGTCGCGATACTGTTCCGGGTTCTCGGAGAGGAGCTTATGCGTCGCGATTGTCCCGTCCGGCCGGCGCGCGACGATGTCGGTAAACGTACCGCCGCGGTCGATCCAGAACTGCCATTTGCCGGTCGCGCCGATTCGATTCATCCGCCTGCCGCACGGGGTGATTACCGAGCAAGCTTACGGGAACGAACGACCGCGGCAAGTGTTCGGAAATTGCCCGAGAAAACGACTGCCGGGCCTTGCTAGCCGCGGCGGTAGGAATTAACGTAGGCGCCGATTATGAGCCCGACATCTAAAGACCCGGCAGAACGCCGAGAGGACGCGCGCCTGGCGACCCACATCGAGGCCGTCATCGACGACGCCCGATATCAGTCGCTCGTCTTCACCGCGAGCGGCTTCAGCCGCACCGGCGCGTTTCTGCAGCGGCGTGAGGGCGGCGTTCCGCTACCTGCAGTCGGTAGCGCCATCCGGCTCGTATTCCGCTGGCCGCTCGAAACTGCCATACCCCCGGTGCGGGTCGACGCAAGAGTTGTACGCCAGACCGACGACGGCGTCGGCGTACAGTTCGAAATCAAGTAAGCGGCCGCGCTGCCTCAGACCTGAGCGGCGTCCGTCCGGAAGGCGCGGTCCTTTCTTATCGAGCTTTCCCTCGCGGCTTTCTAACAAAAAATGCCCGCGCGGCTCTATCGCCGCGCAGGCTCGGTTCGCACCGATGCGCTTACAGCCCCAGACGCGCGAATACTTCCTTGGCTGCGCCGTGAGAACCGCTCATCATTTCTTTCTTTTCCTGCGCGATTGCATTTCCTAGATCCTCCGCCTGATCTTCGCCGATCAGCTTCATCGCGACGGGAAAGACTTCGTTCTCCTCTTCCTGCACATGATGCTCAACGGTGTCGATCAGCTCGACCAGATTCGAGGTCCATTCTTCGTCGCCCGGCGACAGTTCCGCCATCTCTTCGAGGAGATCCTCGACGTCCCCGTGTTCCTCATACGCCTCGTCGATCTGTTCGCTCAGCTCGTCGAATTCCTTGAGACGCGGATAGATCAGCGTCTCCTCCAACTTGGAGTGCACGGCGATCTCGCGCGCCGCTTTCTTGAATGTCTCCTTTGCGGATTTCTTCTCGCCTTCGCTCTGGCACTGTTGCAACAATTTCGCGACTTCGTCGTGGTCTCGCTTCAACAGAGTGAAACAATCCATGGCTATCTCCAGTAAGCGTGGGGTTGCCGGAGACGCATTGTAGCCAGCGCATGAAACCCGCTTCCCCCACGACGTTCCCTAAGAGTTATTCCCCTTGCGATCGCGCCAAAAAAAACGCCCGCTGCACGAGCGGGCGCAACCCAGTAGGGGGAGGACCAACGAAATCAAAAAATCACCCGAGCGGCGTCAATGAACGATCAATGTCCCCTTCATCGAAGGATGGAGCGTACAGGCGTACCCGAACTCCCCTTTTTGCTTCGCCGTGTAGGTCCACCTGCCGTTCGCCGCGATCTCGGGCGACCGAAAAGCGCCGCCTTGCGCGACGACGTTGTGCGGAAACAGATCCGCATTGCGCCATACGACCGTATCGCCTTGCTTTACGGTCAATGTGACCGGCTGGAATTGCAGATTCTCGATCGTCACGATCTTCGTTTCCGCGGCGCGCAGCGGGGCGGCGCCCGTTAACACGAGCACGGCGAGCCCAACGGCGATGTATCGCGCGCGCGCCATGGCCGTCTACGCGCCCTTGCCAACGGACGCCTGCAACTGCTTGGCGTGCTCCAGATGCGCCGCGACCGCGGGCCGCGTTTTATTCAGCAGGGCAGCGAGCTCCGGGTTCTTGGCATTCGGGATCAACGTCTTGTCGATCGCGTCGAGCACCGCCTGGTGATAGGTGACCTCGTTGTCGATATACGCCTTGTCGAACTCGGCACCATTCAGTTTCGAGAGTCGTGCCCGCGCCTCCTTACCGCCGTCCGTGAGGCTCTTGCTGGTGGGATTCGCTTCGGGCTTCAGCTTGAGCTTCTTCGCCAGATCGCTCGCCGCTTTGTTCACGCCGCCGTGGTCTTTTACCATCGTTTGTGCGAACGCCTTCACTTCTTTGTTCTTGGTTTTCTTCTGCGCCAGCTTACCGGCATCGATATCGACCTGGTTGGCGGCGACGACGATGGCCGCGATTTGCGCGTCGTTCGGCGCCTGCTCTGCGGCGAACGCCGGCACGGCGGCGATCAACGTACTGACCAAGACTGCTTTGATGAAAGTCATTTTTGATCTCTCCTCGACGATAATGAAATAACAAGGGACAACGTGACAAACGCCGCGTTCGACGGCGTTCGACTGAACGCTACGTGCTTTCGCTATCGCGACGGGTTGGAATGCGCGCGAGCACGCTCGTGACGACGCGATCGCAGCGCGCGCCGGCGAAGTCGAACGCATCTTCGGTGGCAAGATCCATTTCCCGGGCGAGCGCTTCGCGCAGCTGCGCCTTGGCCCGGAACAGCCGCGTGCGCACGGTCGCCTCGGGCAGCTCGAGGCACTCCGCGCACTCCTCCACGGTCATGTCCTCGAGCTCGCGTAGAATAAATACCGTGCGAAACCCTATCGGCAACGATGCAATTTCGCGCTCGAGCAAACGCCGCATCTCCGCGCGCATCGTCGCTCGTTCGGGCGTTTCCGGCTTCTCCACCGTTGTCGTCATGCTTTGCGCACCGTGGTCAACGTTCTCGAACGGAATGACGACGCCGTGCCGCTGGCTCTTGCGCCGGCGCTGCAGCGCCTCATTGATGACGATGCGCGTGAGCCAGGTCGACAGTTTCGACTGTCCGAGGAAGGTCGCCATCTTTTGGTAGGCGATCAGATACGCCTCCTGGAGCGCCTCTTCGGCCTCGGCATCGTCGTCCAGTATTGCTCGGGCCACCCGGTACAGGCGGCGGTTGTGCTGTCGCATCATCGCGGCAAAGGCCGCGCGGTCGCTCTGCACTATGCGTGCGGCCAGGTCCATATCCGTCGTTGGGACTGCCGTCGTTTCGGCTCGCGTCGTTTCCACACAAGGACTCCGCTACGCTCATGTGCCGATTAGATGCGGCATGCCGCCTGTACGTTCCCGCGCAGTCGGAACCACGCCGCGGGTGCGACTTATATAAGGAAGGGAAAATTCACCTACAAAAGCCGAACAATGAGAGTCAACCGATAGGCTCGGGCGCATTGCGGACGGCCACTCCTGCGCTAAAGCGCGGATACCGCAAGAAATTCCGCTATTTGCCAGGCTCGACAGGGTTAAGCCGCGCAAAAAATCGCTTCATGGCGTTGACCCGCGCCAGATAGCGCGCGAGGTCGTGGTCTCCGCACCGCTGCCCGGTTACGATCCGAAAACCGCGCCGGGCGTACGCCTCGCCCGCCGCCGCCCCGCACAAGTGAATCACCGCCGCGAGATCCTGCTTTTGCGCCAATGTGCCGGTTTGAACCCGCGCGCGTTCCAGCGCTGACGCGACCCGCCGATCGAGGAGCGCGGACGTGAGCTCGACCGCGTGGCTCGGCACGACACGTAAATAGAAATTGTTGAACCAGCAGGAATCGAAGTCGTTCCACGGCCCGTCCTCGGCGACGATATGATCGTGGACGCAGTAACGTTTCGCCTCCAGGAACGTCGCGTCAGTGATCTGATACATCCCGACGGCGCTCGACGCCGGACGATATACCTCGAACGGCTGCCAGGTTGCCGCCCAGCGCCAATAAGTTCGTGCGATCGGATTGCCGGTACTCTCAACCTGTGCAAGCGCCGCCAACAGCTCCGGTGTGATGACGGCGGTGGAGTGCGCGCGGAAGATCGGTTCGTACTTGCGCCACGTCTCCGCCGGCGTCTTGTACAGCACGTCGCTCACGGGGAAGAACAACTCGGCGGGTTTGCGCGCCACTTGGTACATCCAATTCACGACGAGCCATATTACGAACGCGGCGCCGGCGACGCCGAGGAGCTGGATCGAGAGCGGCGCGGCCCAGAACTTCCGAGCCCATTTCCCGCGCAACCACGTGCGCGGCCAAATAGCGCGCCTGCGGGAATGCCACCCGCGCTGCTTGCGTCTCTTGCGAGGCGTCGCCCGCCCAGTTCGGAAGTAGGACATGGGTTGTTATTGTTCCTATCCCATTTTAGTCGATCGCCGTGCCCGACCCATACCGCTCGGCTGCGGTCCGGAGCTTGCGCGAATGACTACGTGGGTACCGTAACCGGCAACGGCGCCATCTCTATGGGAGTCGGATGGCGCGACAATGCGGCGCACATGACGTTTGAGATACCAGCGCCGTCGAGTCGCGCGACGGCGGCGGCGAACACGGTCGTCGCTTTGTCGCGCACGTCGATGACCCGCAACCCGCGCTGCTTGCATCCGACCAAGATCGGCGAGATGTGCCCACCGCACAGCGTGAAGATGAACCGCACGCCGTGATCTTGCGCACCTCGGCGATCAACGAATCGGCGTGAGGGTCGTCGAGCATGACCGCGCCATTCTTCTAGACAGGAGACCGTAGAAGTACGACACGGTATACGGCTTGACGCGAATCAATTCGCGCGCGTTCCAAATACGTGTGCTTCGACCGGATTCGCTGTGCGCGCTCCGCGATTTGCGATGCTTGCGCTTCGTCTATCTGCCGGAACAGCCGGTCACGACGAACCACGGCATCTCCAACGCACCCGAGCGGAGAATCACGCAAACACGTTGGCCGGGCGCCGTGGCTTCGTACATGTCGCTCGGCACGGGCACATCGTCCTCCGCGCGGCGCGGCCCCCACGGCGAGAGTCGCAAATAATAGGTCGTGTTTTTGCTTCCCGACGTGCGCTTCCCCAGCACCGACGCTTCGAACACCTGCGCTCGGGACCGATCGAGCAACGCGTTCGCCTCGATGATGCCGCCGTAAGCGTAGAAGCTGGAAAGGAACAACATCGCGAGCACTTCCCAGCGCCGGCCGCGGATCTCGCGCTCGAAGCCGGCAATCACGGACGTCAGCACGAGAGCGCCGACGACCGTCGCGGCCCACATCGGCGTCCAGTTGAGCAGCTGAATGTCTTCTATCGCGCGCAGTCCGAGGACTATCGCCGGCCCGATAAACACGGCGACGAGGTTCGCGCGCGCGTCATTTGTGCGCCCCGATAGCTGGTATAACCGGCCGAATTTTCCGATCAGCGCGATCGCGATCAGCGGCAAGACCGCGAGCGCCGCGATGACGATTTCGTACGGCTCGGGCAGAAAATATCCCCAAATCGAAACGCCGACCGCAACGACGGTCAGGCCTTTGGCGATCTTGCGCGCCGCCGCCAAGCGCTCGACCCGTTCTTCCAGCGTGCGCCCGAGGTCACGGCTCGCGAGGATCTCGGACGCAGATTTTTCCAGCTCTTGCGCGTCGAGGTCGGGTAGCGTTGCGAACCATGCCTGAAAGAAGAAATCCGTTTGCATAATGCTCATGATCTTGAGCGGTTTCGTCTCTGCACGCTTAGGAACGAAGACGAGTGTCGAATAGTAATGCGCGTCGACGACGCGACGTCCGGCGATGTCATCGCGCCGCAGCTTTCGCCTCCGGATGAAGTCGCGCAGCTCGATAGCGTCAGCAGACAGCACGACTCGCGTCGTGAGCATATACAGAATAAGGAAACCGCCGAGCGCCACGAACGCCAGGCAGACTGCAACCAACATCGCCGCATCGTCTGCGGATTTCGTTTCGTGACCGGTTCCGAAGTACCAGACCCCTGCGACGCCACCGGCGAAAACGAGACCGCCGAGCAGCAGATACACGATCAAACTGCCGGTTGAGACGCGATACGTTCGCGGGTAATACCGCGGATCGAAGATGTCGATCCCGGGAGCAGTGGCGGTAGTATGGATGGCATCGTGCATCGCTTTTTCAGCGTAGCACTACCACCGCGCGGTGCTACTCGCGTCCGGATGCTCGGCACGATACACGGCTCTATCGTCGGTTCTCTGTCGACTCCCCTTCCGCGACCCAGCCGGGCCGCGCAAAGACGACTTCCATCGCGAGACCGCGCTCATCGCGTTCCGGATTGGCCGGAAGCGTCGAAAGATTCCCGTACCCGACCCTCGCCGTCACCGCTCCCGCGAACGCGTCCAGAATGTCGTCCCACGCGACGTCTTTGCGGCGACACGCCCCCGCAGCCGCATCCGCAATTGCTTCGGCGTTCGGCAGATACTTGGCGAGAATCTCGATCCGCTCACGCCGCCCCGCTGGCGACTTCTTGTTATGCGAAGCCGCACGACCTCCGCTCAAACCCCAGAAACACACCTCCGGATGCATCTCGTGGAAAGTCGATCGCAGCATTGGATGCGCACGAAGCAGCCGATCGATCTGTCGAATCTTGTCGCAGATGTGCCAGGTCTGCCGACTCAATCGCGTGCCGGTGATCCGATAGTTCTCCGCACACGCCGTCTCGAAGCTTCGCGCCTCGACCGCTTGTCGCGTCGGCACGCGGAACACCGACGACGCACGCGGCCTGCCCAGGACGCGGCGCGCTTCCACGTCGCATGATCGCTCCGACTCGCCTCGCTCTTTTAGGCCGATCGGGATGTCGATGAGCACCAGCTTGGCGCGAGCGGCGAGCGCCACAAGCTCGTCGTCGTCTTCGACAATCCCGTGCTTTGAGTCACCCGATTCGCTCAAACCAAGATAGAACCAACCGCTCCGGCATCCGTCGACACCGACGAAATCCATCGTCATCCTGTTCCGATCGCCCGGTGCTCAGACTCGCCGTTCCAGCTCGTCGCCATTGCCTTTCGGAAAGTTCTCATGCACGTCACATGCGGCAGACCGCACCTGCCGGCTGCGCGATGACCGCGGAGATATCATGCCTTCGCGCTTCGGCGGCGCGTTACTATCGCAAATGAAATCCACGGAACAGAGCCGTAATGACGGCACGCCCTACACCATGGGTGCAACTGTTGCTGCTTCCCGCACTTTTCTACTTCGGCGCGAAGCTCAGTCTTGCGTTTGCGCTCTTGCCGAAAGTGCTGGTCATGATGTGGATCCCGAACAGCCTGCTGCTCGCCGCGCTGTTTCATTACGGCACGCGGCGTTATGGCTTGTTTGCGGTCGCCGTCATTATCGCCGAAATCGCCGCCGACTATCCGACGTTCACGTTCCTCGAGGCGATCTTGTTCGGTTCAATCAATCTCCTCGAAGCGACCATCGCTTACGGCCTGCTCCAGCGTTGGCGGTTCAATCCTCGCTTCGCGGCGCCGCTCGATCTCGCGAAGTTCGTCACGGCCGGCCCGGTCATCGGGGCATTGGTTTCCGCGTGCGCCGCCGCCGGCATCTACCGCACCTTTCGTGTCACCGAGACCGGTTACATCGAGTTCGTCCGGATCTGGTGGTTTAGCGACGGTCTGGGTTTGCTGATTCTCACACCGCTCGCCTTGAGTCTCTGGCCGCCGGAGCCAGCCGCTGTCGAGAGTCACCATGCCCCTCTGCGCTGGTACGACGCTCTCGTCATGCTCGGTGGCTTCATCGTGTTCTTTGCATTCGTGAGCGCGTATGCAGGGAGATTTCAAGACATCAGTATCCGTCCGACGCTCCTGCTTCCGCCCATTTTGTACATTGCCGCACGATTCAGTCTTCGCACGACCACCGTCACTCTGGTCGTCGTCGCGACGATGATCCTTTACGTTACCAAGAACGGGCAGCAGCCGTTCGGCGACCTTCCGATCCACGAGACTGCCGTCTTGACACAAGAGTTCATAATCATCATGAGCGTGACGACGCTCAGCATTGCCGCGCTGCTGTCGCAGCTTCGCACCAACGCGCGCGAACTCGAAATTCGCGTGAGTAATCGAACCGCGGAACTGAGGGCGGCAAATCAGCGGCTCAAGAAATTAGCCGTGACGGATTCACTGACCGGGCTCCTCAATCGCCGCGCGCTGTTCAGGGTGTTGCGGCGGGAAATCGAACGCGCGCACCGCAGCCGGCGTGAGCTCGCGGTGATCATGCTCGACATCGATCACTTCAAGCAGGTCAACGACCGCTACGGGCACGGCGCCGGCGACGCCGTGCTGCGCCACGTCGCGGCCGTCGCAACGAAGGTGATCCGCAACACCGATACGATGGCGCGCTACGGCGGTGAGGAGTTCGTGGTCGTCGCGCCCGAAACCGATCGCGCACACGCGCTGCGACTGGCCGAGCGCATGCGCGAAGCATTGCGATCGACCGATGTAGCGGTGAAGCGAGACGAATTGCGGGTTACGGCAAGCTTCGGCGTGACCATCTTGAGCGCAGAGGATAAGGAGCCGGAGCGGATACTGAGCCGCGCGGATGACGCGCTCTACGCAGCAAAGGCCGGCGGGCGCGATCGGGTGGTCGCCGATGTGCCTGCGCGTGTCAGCGCCTGATGGGGTCGCGCCCGCGAGCTCATTGCCGATGCGGCGGTCGAGAATTTCGTGCGCCTTTTGGGTATCGAAACGCCAGCCGTCGCTCGCCCTAACGGGCGGAATCGGCAACGGCCATTCGTCCTCGCCGATCACGAGCGTCGCCTGCCGCTCACCGTCCGACTCGATCTTGTGCGCGGCGTAATATGCTGCGACGAACTGGGCGCGGTTTGCGCGTCCGCGACGGCGTCGCCGGAGCTCAATAACTTTTCGCCGTGCGTGCCGAGAATGGCGCGCAGTCGCCGTCTCATCGTTCGCCTTGACGGCCTCGACCAGCGCATCGACACCCGCTTCCGCGAAACGAACGTTTTTTGTCCCAAGCTGCCGGCCGTCGCTGCCGGCGCGACGACGATGAGCGTCAGCGCGCAAAGCGTGCGGCGCAACAAACTGCGACCGCCGCGAATGACGCGCACGCGCGCTCACCGTAGGTTGCGCCCGCGGCCGACTCTGAAAATAGAATGCGCGTTCACCGTCCGCCGCCCCTCTGCCATCCAAACGTCCCCGGAAAATTTCCGCCGCTCGCGGGCGGAACCGCGCCTCTCGGCGCCGGCTGCACGGGCCGCGGTATGTTGACCGGCGGAGGCCGCTGGGCGCTCGCGTGCCCACGCTCGCTATGCACGTCCAAGCCCCGGCCGACACCTTCAAGCGCGTTGGGCCGCGGTTCGGGAGTCGGTCGAGCGATCGGGGCGTTCGGAATCTTACGCATTGCCGGCGGAAGCGGAGTGCCCGGTGCCGGCACGGCCTGCGGAGGCGTCGCGCCCGGAGATGACGGAAGCTGCGGCACTGCGCGAGGAAGCTTACCGATGCTACCGGCGGGCGGCATCGGAGTTCCCGGAGCCGGCGTGGGCGGCGGCACGTTGTGAGGAAACCTGCCGATGTGCGGTGGTGCAGCACCCGGAGATGGCGGCGCTGGCGGCGCGGTCCGAGGAAACTTGCGAATGTCACCCGGCGATGGGAGCGGCGTTCCCGGAGCGGGCGCCGGCGGCGGCGCGCGATGCTCGCCGGGCGGACGCCCGCCGCGGGGCGGCGTGTCGGGCCGAGGTGTGGGCACGGGATGATTCTGCGGAGGCGGCGGATATCCGCGATACGCGCGCCGGACTTCGGGCGCGGTGATCGGGTGGTAGCGTTCGCGCACCGAGGGATGCCGATACGGAACACCGCGCCGATGATACGGGTCGTGGCGCCAGACTTTGTCCGGAATCGGGCGTTGACCCGGGCGATGGTAGTAAAACGGATGCGCGTCGACGATTCGGATGTGGCGACGATGCCAATCGGAGACGCCGAAGAAGAAATTCGCGCCGATGATGACGCCGCCGCCCCATATGGGCCCGACATATCCTGGGCTCGCGTAATAGCCGGGCCACGGCGCCCAGTAAACCGGCGGATACGCCGGCCACCACCAAGACCCGTAGACCGCCACCGGATCGTAGTACGGCACGTATACGACCGCCGGATTCGCCGGCTCGACGATGATGGTGTCGTCTTGCTTTAAAACGCGCTGCTGATCGCTCGACCGCAGGTTGCCCGCTTCATACGCGCGCTTGCGCAGGCGCTGAACGGTGTCCATCACCTGCGACTCCTGCGCGAGGAAGGCATCGCCAAGTTGCTCGGTCCATTCGAGCTTCTCGTCCATCCTTTGCAGCACGCGTGGAAAGGCGACCAGCGATTTCACGCTGGGGTCCCAGTTGCGGTCGTCCACCGCTTTCACGGCGTCCTGACCGTGCAGTTGCGGATTCGCCCGCGACCAGCGCGCCGCCTCGACGATCTCCAGCGGATATGTTGCGGCGATGAGTATTTGCGACAGCAGCGAGTCCGGGTACAGCGCGATCGGCGCGAGCATCTGATCGAGCTCTGCCTGGGAGTAGACGTGTTCGGGCGCTTGCGTTTCTGTTTGTGCGAATGCACACGAAGACAGCAGGAACGACAGCAAGAGCAGGTGCAGCAAAACGCGTTTCGCGTACGCCGTCACGGCGGAGTGAAGCAACGACCCGAAATAGACATGTGATGATAACGCGCCGCTTCGCAATTCGGTGACAGAATGTCCTCATCTTGCGTGCGTGTTGTGCCGCGTCTCCGCGAAGCACTGAGGGCTCGGCAGGCAGGCGTGGTGGATGCCTTGTCTTTATATCCGGCAACAGACTGCATCATGTCACGGCGCGGGCTTGCGTGACGACGCAAATCGCCGAGCTGCTATCGATGCGGTGACGATATCTTCAGAAGTAGCCCACGCCACTCGCGCGTTCGACTAACCGCGACGAACGAATGACGGTGACTGACGCTGCATCGCGCATCGCAAGCTTCGAGTCAGGACGCACCGCCGCAAGGAGGGAACGCGTCTTGCTGCCGTGCCGACGGCGAGCTGATGGGGGAGCCCGCTCGGAAATCGACTGTTGCCCTATCGCCGAGGCAAACAACATCTGCTCCGGCGCGCTCGGAGGAGGTTGCCGCGAGTTGCGGCGATCGCCAATCGCGAGCGGAATGGCGCAAAAAAAATCCCGCCGGAGGCGGGATTTTTCAGGACCGATGTAGTCGGCGATTAAGCCGGCTGCACGTTCGAAGCCGACGGGCCTTTCGCACCCTGCTCGACGTTGAACGTTACTTTCTGTCCTTCAGCGAGCGACTTGAAGCCGCTGCCCTGAATGGCGGAGTGATGCACGAAGACATCTTTGCCGCCGTCGTCCGGGGTAATAAAGCCAAAGCCTTTGGCGTCGTTAAACCACTTCACGGTTCCTTTAACCATTTTCAAAATCACCTTTGTTCAATTTGGGGGTGCAGTATTCTTGCCGGGGACACTGCCGGGGGTGATGGTGTAAACCAGGGAACCTTCCGAAGTGATCACGGGTACAAGTGCTGCGGATGCTCAGTATACACATATTTGGCCGAATGCAACGTTTTTTTACTCCCGGACCTCTTAAGCCCGACAACGCGTTGCGCGGCTACCGGCTGCCGCCCTGCTTGAACCGAATCAGCTCGCGGCGCGCGCGCTTCGTGGGGCGGCCTTTTTCCCGAGGAAACAAGCTTCGTTCCGCGGCCAGCCGCGCCGCCAGCTCTTGCCGCGCCGCCTTGCTCTCGGGGCTTTCTTGGTAGAGCAACGCCGCTTCCGCCGCCGAGCCGCGTCGCGCGGACAAGCCGAGCACGCGAATCACGTGCTCGTACGGACCGATGTGAATGCGCAGCTCGTCGCCGCGCCGAAGCGCCTTAGCGGCCTTCACCCGCTCGCCGTTCACTTTGACCTTGCCGCCCGCGACCGCCTCGGCGGCGCGTGCGCGCGTCTTGAAGAATCGCGCCGCCCACAGCCATTTGTCGATTCGGACTTCGTTGCTGGTCGCTTCGGCCATGCGTCGCCTATGTAGGTTTGCGGAACGCGAACGATCGCGCAGACGATTTTAATCTCGTTGCAACGCCGCGCCCACTCGATGGACATCGCGTCGGCCGCCGCGGCGCGCTGGGGCAAGAGGAGCGGGTTCGCGATACAGCATTACAGCTGCGCGAGCATCTAATCGAGCTCGGCGCTCCGGACTACAAGATATCGTACAACCGGCGAATCTCCGGCAACGCCTCCGGCAAATGCTCGAATCGATGTGAGCCGCCGGGGTAAACGACAACTCGCGCACAATCGCGATAAAACGCCTGTGCGTCGCGATAGTCGATCACTTCGTCCGCTTCATCGAGCAGCACGAGCGCGGGTACATTGGGATCGCACTTGGCTAACTTGTAGCGCCCGAGCGCTTTCACCTGCTCCGCCGTCAACACGTACTCTTCGCCCGTCGCTTCATTTTTATTCGTGCCGACGACACGCAGAAGATCGATCTCGGGATGCATCGCGGGATTGATCAGCGCCATTCCGGCACCGAGCTCGGCGGCCAAGTAGCGCGCCCAAAAGCCACCCATGGAGCTTCCTACCAGCAGCAGTTTCTTGTCCTGCGGATGCTCGCGGCGCACGCGCGCGATGTAATCGCGTATCGACTTCGGCGCCGCGTCGGCGACGTGCGCCGGATACGTCGGCGACAAAACGCTGATATCCGGCAGATGCTGGCGCAGCCAAGTTGCCTTAGCCGATGTGCCGCCGCTGTTGAAGCCATGGAGATAGACGATCATGACGACCACCCGGTCAGACGATTGGTCATCGGATTAATTCGAGACTTGCCTTCGATGAAAAGAAAATCCGCCGGCTGAATCGGCCGTGCGTGAACCTTGACGAGAACTTCATGCGGCTGCGGCTTCGGTTGCGCAATCTCACGTATCGCAAGGACCTCCTCGGCCCCGCCGGTGCGCTCGAATACGACGGCTTTCATGCAACACCCGCTTCGTTGATACTCGGGCGAACCTATCACGAGCATCAACATGAGCGGTAGATACAGTCGCCGCTGACCCCGAAAGTGTCCGGACAACGACGCGCTAAGCGCAGCGGCCTTTGGCGGCAAACATGACCGATTTCTTGCGGGGAGAGCCACGCGAGAAACCTTACGTGGACTCGTCGCACATACAACCACGCGTCCGGGAAGTCAGGGAAGAGGCGATAGGGCTAGAACAGCTCGATATCCGTCTGACGCTTTTGCAGCGCGCTCAGCTTCCCTTCGGATACCAGGTTTTCGTAGAAGCATACCTGGTTCCGGCCATTCGCCTTCGCGTAGTAAAGCGCTTTGTGCGCGCGATCGATGAGATTCATGGGCAAATCGTCGGCAACCAGGAACGATGCGCCGACGCTTGCCGTCAGCCGGCCGACTTGCGGGAATCCGCGCGCTTCGATCACTTGGCGGAGACGCTCGAGCACCGCCGACGCGCGCGCGATGTCGATGTCTTTCAACACCACGACGAACTCTTCGCCACCCATGCGGAACAGCAGGTCGCCGCCGCGGAAGACATCGACCATGGTGCGCGCGAGCAGGATGAGCGTTTCATCGCCCACCAGGTGGCCGTATTGATCGTTGACCTGCGTGAATTTGTCGATATCGATCACGGCCAGACACACCCCGCTCCCGTCGACGGCCGGCGCGTTGCGATGCGATCCGATGAGCTGCAGCACCTTTTCGTAGAACGATTTCCGGTTCAGAAGACCCGTGAGCACGTCGCGTTCGGTGTCGAGTAGCAGCGATGCGTAGTTTTTGTAGAAATCGAGAAGAATCGAAACGATATCCTGATCGTGCGCGTCTTCCTTCTCGCACTCGATCACCAGAAAGCCGACGATCCCGCTCCGTACCTTGATCGGATGAATGACGATGACGCGCGCGTTCTTGCGGACGATCACCCTGCGCTCGGTCTCCAGGCATTCGCGAAACGCCGGCGCGCCCTCGAGCGGAGCGGCTTCGTAGGGGTCGGCATAGACGAGCAGCTGCCGCTGCGGTGCGGTGGGATCGAGATGCAGCTGACACAGCCGTATGGACGTGGCCTTGATGATCTTGCCGAGCGTCGCAATGAGCGACAGCTCGAGGGCTTTGATGTCGGGCTTTTCCACCAGCCGGGTAACCGACTGCAAGAGCTGGCGGGCGTCTAACTGCTCCATTCGACCCCCCTTGGTCGGTGGTTCGGCGGCGTTGTTCTTTAAGATATATGCAAGTAATGGGCCTGAATACAGACTTCACGCCCGGATGCCGCACTCTCCCAGCGCGGGAACGCCCGATAGCGCATTGAGATCGCACGGGACGTCGGCGGATGAATTATAGGGAGAGCGCCATGCCGTTCGTCGTCAACAGGCTTCGCCGGCGCAACCCCCGGCTCTGAACGTGCTACCCCTGACGCCCCACCCATTGAGGCGCCCGTATACTGCGCATCACGCCCCGAGCCGCGACACCTGCCGTCCATGCCACCGGTGCAACTGCGCTTCTACGAAGAGCTGAATGATTTCCTGCCGCCCCAAAAGCGCAAGACGACTTTCGCGCACGAGCTGACGCGCCGCACCTCGGTTAAGGACCTGATCGAATCCTTCGGGGTGCCGCATACCGAGATCGAAGTGATCTTGGTCAACGGCCAATCCGTCGATTTTTCCTATATCGTGCAGCCGGGCGATCGCATCAGCGTCTATCCGATGTTCGAGAGCCTGGACGTCACTCCGCTCATACGGCTGCGGGATAAGCCATTGCGCGAACCGCGCTTCGTCATCGATGCGAATCTCGGACAGCTCGCGCGCTACCTGCGTCTCCTCGGATTCGACGTGATCTACCGCAACGACTTCGCCGACCGCGAAGTCGCGCGGATCGCAAATCGCGAAAAGCGCATCGTGCTGACTCGCGACCGGGCGCTCCTGCAACACAAAATCATCACACACGGCTACTTCGTGCGCGCGGACAAGCCGCGCGAGCAAGTCCACGAAGTTCTCACACGTCTGCAACTCTACGGCGCCTTGCGGCCGTTTACCCGCTGTCTGCGCTGCAATGGCGAGTTAGAAGACGTCGACAAAGAAGCGGTTCTACACCAGCTGCAATCCAAGACCCGCAAGTACTACGAGCGATTTCGACGATGCAAGAATTGCGGACAGGCATACTGGAGAGGCAGTCACTTCGAGCGAATGGAAAAACTGTGCGATTACTTCGCGGCACAACCGACTTCGTCCACCGCCGAGGTGGATGATCCATGGCGCGGACGGCACCATGATCCTCGCCGTTGACGTCGCCTACTCCGGCAGTACGGCAACGGCGGCCGGTGTGCTCTTTAGCGCGTGGGATAGCACTGCGACCGAGCGAACGCTGCTCGCTGAAATGGACAACGTGGCCGAGTACGAGCGCGGCGCTTTTTACTTACGCGAGCTGCCTTGCATTGCGAAACTGCTAAAGGAGATCGATTTGCCGCTCGATTGTATTGTCATCGACGGATACGTAACGCTCGGCGAAGCGGCATCGCCCGGACTTGGGTGGAAGCTTTGGGAATTTCTCGACCGCACGACGCCGGTCATCGGCGTAGCGAAGTCGGAATTTCGCGGCACGCCCGAGAAGGCGAAGTTATATCGCGGCCACAGTTCGCGTCCGCTGTTTGTCACCGCAGTCGGTATGCCTCTCGATGAAGCAAAAGCTTGCGTTGCCGCAATGCACGGCAAACATCGGCTCCCGGATTTGCTGAAAATCGCAGACCGCTTGTCTCATAGTCCTTGAAACAACATGACGCCTCCGCTCGACGCAATCGCTCTCATCGCAAACCTCCCCGCCCGCATGAAGGGAATGAGACCGGCAGCGCGGTGAGCGATTTCCGAAACCGTGCGTCTAACCGCAAGACGCACACACATGGAGAAGCGTGATGGATCATGCCGAAACGAACGCGCCCGCGCCCCAGCGAGGAGCGCCAACGGCGACGGTCACCGGCGTCGGTGTTGAAAGTCAGCGGGAGGCGCAGCGCGCTGTTGGCCCATACCGGCGCCCGGCGTTCGCTTTGGGCGCCGGAGCCACCGGCGCGCTCGCGGTCGGCGCTTTGGCCTTCGGCGCGATGGCGATCGGCGCGCTCGCCGTTGGCCGGCTCGCCATCGGCCGCCTGGTCATCGGCAAGTCGCGCCTGCGCTCGCTCGACATCGAAGAACTGTCGGTGAAGCGGCTACGCGTCGGCGAATTGCTGATGACACGCGCCAAAAATTCCGGCGGGAAGTAGCTCGATCATCTCGCCCGCGCCGCACCGTCGACGCTCGACGTCGCCGCGACCTCTCTTACCAGCTGCGCTCGGCGGAGATAGTTTTGCAGCCGTGTATCGACCCCCGAGCCGGCCAGCAGATCCGGGTCCGATCGCGCGGCGGTCGTCCATTTGCGCCTGAGCTCGGCGTCGCCCGCGGTCAATTCATCGACCGCACGTTCCCACTGCCGGAACAGTTGCTGTACCGCCGGGCTCGCGACCGACGCGCCGCGGTCCATTTCCTCGCGCAATGCAGATAGCAGGCGCGCGCGCTCGTTGCGCTTCGGGCCGTCGAGGCATAAGCGCTTCGATTCGTCGAGCGTCAGGTATTTCGCCCAAAGCGCGGCGCTCAGATAATCGAGCATCGTCACATCGACGCCGGTCTGTAACGGCGAGCCCGGCTCGAGGGGTTGCGTGCCGTCAACATCATGCAGCACGTCCGGGTCTTCGCTGACCGTGCGCCGCAGCAGGTCCATCCACTGCCGCGCCAGTGCCTGCACTTCCGGTTCGCGCGGCGACAATTGCCGATCCATGGCGCCGCGCATGGCGGCGATGAGCGCTGACCATTCGTCTCGCACGCTTTTTTCCTGCATCGATTCGTCTCCTCGAGGTATACCAGTAACGATGAGGATGGACGACACATGCGAAGACTGTTTGAAGTCTGCGCGAGAGTTTTGTGAAAACCCGCAGGAACGCCGGCGCGGTTCTGTTTGCGCGGACACCGCCTGCCCGAAACCTTTCGACTACGGGGGATGTAGGCGGCCGGCAGGAACGAGAACACTAGTTTGGCAGCGCGTGCTGGCGCAATAGCAGCGCAATGCGATCCGCGTCGATCGGCTCGCTGAAGTAGTACCCCTGTACTTCGTCGCAGGCGAGCGAGCGCAAGAACTCCACCTGCTCGCGCGTCTCCACGCCTTCCGCCACCACCGTGAGATTGAGCGTGCGCGCCATAGCAATGATGGCTTCCGTGATCGCCTTGTCTTCCGCGTCCTGCGGCAGATCGCGGATGAACGAACGATCGATCTTCAACGTATCGAGCGGGAAGCGTTTGATCTGCGCGAGCGAGGAGTAGCCGGTACCGAAGTCATCGATGGCGAGGCGCACGCCCATCGCCTTGATCGCGGCAAGAAGGGACGCCGCGCGATCCGCGTTGTGCATGACCATCCCCTCGGTGATTTCGAGCTCGAGCAGACGCGGTTCCAAGCCGGTGTCTGCGAGCGCGCCGGCAATATCCTTCAGGAGATTCGAATCGCCAAACTGCCGGGCGGAGAGATTCACCGCCATGCAGATGCGCGGCAGACCCGCACGCTGCCACGCCACGTTCTGCGCACACGCGCGGCGCAACACCCACTGGCCGATCGGCACGATCAAGCCCGTTTCTTCGGCGAACGGGATGAACTGCGCCGGAGGCACGACGCCGAGGATCGGGCTTTCCCAATAGAGCAGCGCCTCGGCGCCGGTGATCTTGCCCGTTCGCAGATCGAGCTTCGCCTGGTAGTGGAGCGAAAACTGCTCCTGGTCCAGCGCGCGGCGCAGGTTGGTTTCGAGCGCCAGGCGTTCGAGCGAGCGCTTCTGAATATTCTGCGAGTAGAACTGAAAGGTGTTCTTGCCCTCTTCCTTCGCGAGGTACATCGCCATGTCGGCGTTCTTCATGAGCGACGGCTCGTCCTCGGCATCGACCGGATAGATCGATATCCCAACGCTCGCCGTGATGCGGTACTCCTGATCGCCGATCCGTATCGGCTGAATGAGCGCGGACAGAATTTTGCGCGCGATGGCGGCGATCTGCTCCTGATTCCCGGTACCTTGCACCAACACCACGAATTCATCGCCGCCGAGGCGCGCCACGACGTCCGTCGCGCGGACCATCTGATTCAGGCGCAGCGCCGCCTCTTGCAGCAGCTTGTCGCCCGCTTCGTGTCCGAGCGTGTCGTTGATCACCTTGAAGCGATCGAGGTCGATGAACAGCACCGCGAACATGCTTTCCTGCTGCCGCGCCGACGCGAGCGCAGCGCTCAGCAGCTGGCTGAACTTCACGCGGTTCGGCAGACCGGTGAGCGGATCGTGCGTCGCAAGGTATTGGATGCGTTGCTCCGCCTGCTTCTGGCTCGTGATGTCGCGCCCGATGCCGCGATACCCCGTAAACTGACCGTCCGACGCGAACACCGGCTCGCCGCTGATGCTGAAGTAGTAGCGCCGGCCGGTCTCGTCCGTGCGCCAGGCGACGAGATCGCGAAACGGTTCGTGATTCTGCTGCGCCACGTGGTGCTCGTTGAGCGTTTCCGCCTCCGCTTCGAGAATCTCGGACGGACGCTTGCCGATAAAGCCGCGGAAGAATTCCGGTTGCTCGTTGACGAGCCGGCCTTCGAATCGTGTGAAGCGTAGTTCGTGATCCTGCTCCCAAAACCAGTCGGACGAGAGATCCGTCAGCGCTCGAAACCGCGCCTCGCTTTCGCGCAGGACCGTCTCCGCCTGTCGGCGCTTCAGGAACTGTCCGACCTGGTTGCCGATGACGCTCGCCGTCTGCAGCAACCGTTCGTCCGGCTCGCGGATGACGTCGCTCGAAAACGTAAGGATGCCGATGACCTTATCGTCGGCAAACACCGGGAAGTAAAGGCCGGCGCGTTCCTTGGTGATCGCGAGGCGCTCGCGCCATACGGTCGAGACTTCCTTCGTGAGATCCGGTACCCACAGCGGCTTGCCAGTACGTTGCGTACGACCCAAGAGCCCGCCGCTCGGTATGGCGGTACCTACCAAATTCTTATAGAAGTCGGCCGCCGCCGGCGACGCGCCGGGCTGAGCCCATCCGACCAGCAAACGAAACTCGCTTTTGTGTTCGTCATAGTGGCAGTAGCCGGCGCGCGACCATTGTTCGGTGGCGCAGATTGTTTGCAGTACAGCGAGCAAAACGCGGCGCGTGCTCTTCGACCCGCCGAGATGACGCGTCACTGCGTGCTCCAGCATGAGAAGCTGCTCTTCACGCCGGCGCTTCGTGATGTCGCGTCCGATGCCGCGAAATCCGATTGGCTCTCCGGCGCGGTTCCGGACGAGATAGATCGAGCTTTCGACGTACGCGCGCGTGCCGTCTTTGCGCAGAATTTCCCATTGAAAGGAGTGCACCGGCGTGCCGGTGCGAAAGACCGCGTTGTACGTTTCGTAAACCTTGGCCGCATTCTCTTGATCGGTGTACTGGCGATTGTTCATCCCCAGCAGCTCGTTATGCGAGTAGCCAAGCTGACGTGCGAGCGCGGCGTTGTAGAAAACCAAGTTGCCCCTCAGATCCACTTCGTAATACGAGTCGTCGATGCTTTCGAGAATCGTGCGATATCTCTCTTCGCTCGCGCGCAGCGCCGCGGCGGCGCGTGCCCGCTCCGCTTCATGGTCGAAATTCTCCTGAGCATAGGAGATGTTCGCGGCGACGCGCTCGAGCAACTGCACCGCTTCCTCGTCGAACGCATTCGTCTCGCCCGAGTAGAAGACGATCACCGCGCGCGCGCGCCCATTCTGCAGGACCGGCAGCGCGGCGACCGAGCGGGCGCCGCCCGCGCGAGCGGTATCGCGCCAAACGCGTGCGGCGCGTTCGTCGTTCCAGTAGTCATTGCTGACCACAGGTTTGCCAGTGTGGTACGCGATGCTCGTCAGGCTTTGCCCTTCGGGAGTACTGATATCGAGCGACACGCGCAGATGACGGCGTCGATCGGCGCCGACACCGGCCGCGGCGATGGTATCGGCGAGCGTCGCGCCCGGTTCCGCCATGAACGCGGCGGCGGAAATAAAGTCACCGCCTTGCAGCGCCGCATCGCACACGTGCTGGTAAATTTCCTCGGGCGATCGGGCGCGCATCATCGCTTCGTTCGCCAGACTGAGAGCGCGATAGAGGCGCGCGAACCGCTGGCGCGCCGTGCCGTCCTCGAAGTTCTCCAGCGCCAACGCAAGGTTCTCGGCAGTACGTTCGAGCAGATCGACGATCTCGGCGTCGAAGGTATGCGGCGCCGCCGCGAAGAACAGCAGCACTCCGGTCGCTCGTTCGTCGCGCCGCAACGGAATCGCGGCGGCCGACGCCCAGCGGTTATTTCGCGCGGCGTCAGCTCCCGGAAACACACGATCGTCGGCAAGTAAATCGGAAACCACGGCCGGCGCGCCGCTCGCAAATGCCGTCGCGACCCATCTGGCACTATCGTGAGCCGTTGTCGTCACGTCGAGCGCGATGCGCGCACCGCGGAGTTCCGCTTCGCCAACGCCCGCAGCGGCGACGACGACACCGCTCTTCGCCGCCTGCGGCAAAACCACGGCAGCGGTGAGAAACAAGCCGCTCTGCACGGCGACATCGCAGAGGTCCTGGTAAAGCGTTTCCGGTGATTTCGCGCGGACGATCGTCCGACTGGCCGCGAGGTACGTGTCGTACAAACGCCGCAATCGTTCCGCCTCGTCACGCGACGCCGCATCGCGCGACCGTGCCGTCTCCCCCGCGAGCGTGTTTGCGCGATTGCGTGACTGGCGCTGTCGGGTCTTTCTGTTCTTTGTATTAGAAGCCATGTGTTTCGCACTCTGCGCCATCGGCGTACGCATGCCTGCCCGCACCGGGAGGCGGTCCTTCCTAGACGGGCCTGGAGTGATCGAGCAGGTCGATGCGGTTGCGCGAGGGGCCGAGCAGACTTCGCCGGTTTATGCACCTAGTCAAAAAATAGCCCCGCGTTGGGGCACGAGCAAGGACGCGCCGAGATTCGCCGCTGTGTTTGCCGGGCTTCGACACTTTGCGCGGTCGTACGTGCACGCTTCGCAGAGACGCCACCGCACTTCGCGATTTCCCCGCCGTGGCGAAAACGAATCAGTTTGCTGCGTAGACACCCCGAGTAACTCATGCCAGTGCAACACGTCGGATGTGTTGCCACGCCTCCGGTGTCAACGAGTAGGTATCCACGGCCCCCGAGTGAAACCACTGCCAGGCCGCAGGCCACGCAATGGTCGCTAGCGCGGCAGCCGCGACGGGAACCGCGGCGATCCAGTCACCGGCGACAGGCGTCAACTCTTCAGGTGCATTTGCATACTCGTCGCTTTGCCTCAAAGCCATAATGAACTCGCGCGCGATAGCGATTCTCGAACCCTCTCGTTCCGCCGCGCCGAGGACGGCGAGCAACAGCTGGCGCGTACGCACGCGCGCTCGACCCGCGGGCTGCGTTGGCGGATGACGTTGGCACGCGAGATCGAGGACTGCGCCCACCAGGTCGACGCCGGACCGGTATGCGTTCATCGGTTCGACGAGCCGCGGATTGATGTCGATGACCACGGGCCCGTCTGACGTGACGATCACGTCCATCGACAGCGGTCCATGCCAACCGAGCGCATCCACCAATTTTTCCACGTGTGCCGCGAGTCCGGGTATGTTCACGCTTTCCTTGATAGCCGCGCCGCCGCCCGTTCCCTGGCGCACGCGCAGGCAGGCATGATGCGCGACCAACCGCCCGTCGTCGGCAACCGCTTGTACCATGGCGAGCTCGCCGAGCACCGGGGTCTGAACAAGAATTTCACCGACACTCAACCCGACCGACTTTGCCACTCCTTCCAGCTCGTCTCGCGACGAGACTTTGCGCACGCCCATGCTCGCGGTGCTGATGGGTCGCTTCAGGAAGATCGGGAATTGCTCGACGCGACGGAGATCGGCGACATCTTTTGCGACGAAAGACGCGGGCTGAGGAATACTCAAGTCGTGCAAAGTCCGGTATGCCGATATCTTGTCCTGCACGCGACAAAGCGATCGAAACGGAGGAACCACGGTCGCCACACTCAGTGCCGAGCGCATCGCCGATAGCACGGCGACTTGCTCCTGCGTCGGAAAGAGCACATCGATGCGTCGCTCCCGGGCAATCGTACGAGCGGCTTCGAACCAACGGACCGGCTCCCGTCCAAACGGGGGAACAGGATGGATCCGGCGCACATGACGCGTGAATCGGCTCAGACAGAGCGGCGTTGAGGAAAGAATTTCGACCTCGTGTCCGAGCTCGCCGAGACGGGTAGCGACTTGACGCGAGGTGAGACCGGAACCTTCGGAAAGCAAGATACGCACGGCGGCGACTCTACTCGAAACCGGCCACCGCCGGCTACGTTTCCAAGACCGCATCCGTGCGCATTGGTCGTCGAGAAGGAAAACGTGCGGATCGCGATCGCTCGCGATCCGCACGGCCCTCCCCCTCCCCTTCCCCACTTACTCCGATGCGACTTTCGTTGTCATCGACGCCAGAGAATTCGCCGGCACGATACCGTGACGTTGCAGGATCGCGGCGAACTCCGGCGAGAGCATCGCGCTAACGAGCCGATCCGTCGCCTCCTGCTGCGTCGCCGTCCAGTCGCCGTTGATCTTCGCAATGAAGTGCTCCTGCGAGCGATTGCCCGCAAGCTGCTGCGGCTGATCGACACTCCCGCCGAGCGGCACGATCTCGAATTGATCGGGGAACTGCTGCACCGTGTACATCGCCAAGTGGTAGAACAGTACGCCCACGTCGGCGCGGCCGTACGCCACCGACCACGGCACTTCGCGATGGTGAATGCGCGCGCCCGTATACCACTTGCCGGGGCGTCCGGAGTTGAAGATGGCGTTGAAAAGCTTGTCCGCCGATCTGCCCGGCGCGGACTTGTCTTGGCGCGCGACTTCGTAAATCGACTCGGCGTACACATTGAACGAACCGCGTTCCGCATCGGGATTCGGTGTCGCGACCGCGACGTCGTTTCGCGCGAGATCCCATACGCTGCGGATCTTCTTCGGATTGCCTTTCTTGACGAGCAATACGTTACCTTGCGTGTTGTAGAGCGGGACCGGCTTACTCGCGAGCAGTCCCTTCGTCTGTAACCGCTCCATCACACCTTTCGGCGCCACCACGACTTGCGGCGCGCAGGCGAGCGTCGTATTACCCACGATGAGCCGTTTGTTGGCGATTTGATCGGACGCGACCGGCGGGCTCGTGGTGTACACCCAGTTGTCGATCGATCCGCCAAAACGCTCGAGGTAGATCGGCCACAGCTCCTTCAGCGCCATGTGATAGTTGCCGGCGGTCGATAACACCAAGTCGCACCGCGTGATATGCGCATGAAAATCCGACAGCACGTTGGCGGTCGGCTCGGACAAATCCGGCGTGCCGCTGGCGGAGTCGCGCGGCCAGGCAAGCAACTGCGGCCGATCGACCGTCGGCTTGCCGGTGATCGTCGGCATCGCCCAGGCGAACGACGACCACAGTGCGGCCGACAAGAAAACGAAACGAGTTAAAAATTTTGCAGAAGTATGGTTCACGACGCCCCCGACGAGCTTTGGCAGCCGTGCGCGATTTTTTTTGGGAGCGCCGGGCTGCGTATCGTTAAACCATCCGATGGCCCTCGAGACGACGACTCGATGCGTTATCACGTGTCGTATGACCGTGAGAGCGTCGAGCCTCGGTCTTCGGTCGTCCCTGGTGCATCGGGGTGATACGTAGCAGGATCCGTGCCGGAATTTTGACGCTGCTGAAATCGACACGCTTCACGTAGCGGCGCTGCGGGAATCTTGTGTTTTAAGAGCGGCAAATCGTCATTCGCACTGCAGTGCAGTTCGCTGCCACGCTCTGAGCGCTCAGCGTCATACTTAACCCCCGATCTATTCCGCAAAGCGGAAGCGATCTCTCGTCTCAAGCACGATTGGCGTGCACTGAACGCATGACTAATTCCGAATGTGCCGCCCTTGTGCCCGTCACGCTGCCGCGCAACGGCAACTCATCCACAAGGAACTATCACCGTCGCTGCGTCAGCGCGATCGCTGCGGCGACTAACGCACGCGGCCCACGCGTTAATACGCAAGGCCGACTTTGCGGGTTCAACAGTTGAGAAGTAGTGTCGGCCGTTAGCGATTTGATGGCGGCCAAACCACGCGAAAGATCTGGCAGATGACCGGCGTCTTGTGATCGAAGCGCGCGCCCAGGCGCTCGCATACGCCGGTGAAGTACTCCGTGTGCGCGGCGCGCCAATAGACCAGACTCCCGTCTCCTTCGCCCTCCGTCGCCGCATAGGCTTCGTCCACTTCGTCGAACAGCACGGTTCTCACGTCGGTCCGTTCGATGATCGCCACCGGCGTGAGATCGCCGCGAAGTATGATGCTCAATGATCCAACCTGGGGAAGCGGTTCGTCCACAGAAGTGAACTCGATCGCCAGGCTGGTGGTTGCCCGCTTCTTTCCTGAAAGAACGAGCGCAGCCAGCTCGTCGGCAAGCGCTCCGACACTGCCGAACGCAAAAGCGTCCGGATTTGCATCGCGGTGCGGGTGACCAGACGGCAACTGGCTCAGATAATCCTTCCAGAACGCCCGCCAGCTTCCGCTTTTATTCATCTTGCCTCGACCTCAACATCCTTCTTCATGCGGTGCTTTGCAACCAGATTCCGGAAAATTTTTTGCACGCTACCCAACTGGCGTTTGCTAATGCGCTCTATTGTGAATTCGTTCGTCACAACGTCGGGATCCGAGGTGATAGCTAGCTTCCGCTGCGTCAGCTGAACATGAAGATCCTCAGCGAAATTACGATTTCGATGGATATCCGGCCTTTCCACCGATGAAGCGAATGATGAGCCCATTAGCCACGACTTCGAGCGATCATCTTTTTGTACGGATTGAGAGTCTAGTAAAGCTTATTGATACGCGCTGACCCGCGGTCGTCGTGCTGATCACGACGCGCGTACCACGTCTCCCTCTCCCCTTGAGGGAGAGGGCGGGGTGAGGGGTACCATACAAGTTTTTCGCAATCAATCGACTGTGGAATCGGCAAGCAAAGAATCTACCGCTCGATGGTAACGACGTGCGCCTGAATCTTCCCATCGATCGCGTCCCGCCCGAACCGCTTGGCGATCGCTTCGGCCGCGACGTCGGTTGCTTCGCCGAGCCGAGCGGCGTCGCGGGCTTCGATCTCGTTTCTTAGCGGCGTCCCCTGGCAGAACGCGATCGCCGGAATCCGCGGAGACGTTGCACGGCTGCGCACGGCGAGCGTGTCGATGCGGGGTGAGGCGGTGAATCCGGCGTCGGCAAGATCGCGTTCGATGGAGCGGCGGTCGTGATAGCCGTGGGGCGTGCGCGCCATGAAGCGCGGCGGATCCTTGGGAAAGAGGGATTCGAGCGCAGTCGTCACGACGTCCGGGAATTCGTTCTCTTCGATCCGATCCCACACATTGAAAACGAAGACGCCTCCGGGCCGGAGTACGCGACGCGCTTCAGCAAACGCTTTGGACTTGTCGGGGAAGAACATGACGCCGAACTGACACACAACGGCGTCGAACGTTCCGTCCGGGAAAGGCAGCGCCAAAGCGTCGGCCTGACGCCACTCGACGGCGCGTTTCGTTCCCACCGCCGCGGCTTGGTCGAGCATCGCCTGATTCAAGTCCGTAGCGATGATGGAAACATTTTCGGGCAGCGCGGACGCCAATGCGCGCGTCACCACGCCCGTGCCGGCCGCGATTTCCAGTACACGTGAAAGCGGCCACGCGCTTAGCCGTCGCGCCAGATCGGCCGCGTAGGGCTCGAAGATCAGCGGCACCAGATACGTTTCGTAGAGCTTCGGAATCGATCCGGTGAATACTTTGTCGATATCGGCATTGGTCATGGTGGTTCCCCGTGGTTGATTCGATTGCGCGCTAATGTTGCAACTGACCTGCACCGGCCCCGACAGGATTCGCGGAGCGCCGCGGTCGCGTCATGGCGTCCGCCTGGAACCTACAACGTTCGCCAACCGCAGGCTAGTTCAATAAGTGAACTGAAGAGTAAAAAAGCCGCCGGAGTGCCGAGCCTTCCCTACCCCAACGCACCGGGCGAGTGTCTCCATCGGCGCACTAACGCCGCTGTCGCCCGCTACGCTTGCTCGGCATTGCTCCACTCCTCACGCGCCAGCACGACGCGATAGCCATCTGCGTCTTCGTAGCTGCGACCGTGGGCGTCCCAGTAAGGATTGAACGACGTTACCCTTCTGAATCCCGCCGCCTCCATGCTCGCGCAGGCTGCATTCCATTCGTGCCGATCGGGCAAATAGAAAACGATGAGATCTTCCGCCGTTGGCGTGGGCGCCACAGGGTGCCGGCGGCAGTGCGTGAATTCGAAATGGTAGTTCGATTCCGGGCGGCCAAGCATTATGCCGTCGAATCCGTCATGGTTCTCGAACGAACCCACAACCCGCAACCCAAGACCGCGGCAGTACATGTCCGTCGTCTTTGCCAAATCGCGCACCGGTCTGGCGATTCGAAGATGTGGCGTCTTGGTGGCGTGCACAGTTTTCTCTGAGCGAGATGTTTCGCGCAGTATATCGAATGGGCAAATGCCGGCTATCCTACCAAACCGCCATTCAGATTCCCGCATCCGTCAGTTCACGAGACCTTCGTACTGTATGAATCGACTTGTATGCGGCCGGACCAGCCTGTGAGTGTATTCATTACGCGGAGGCACCTTCGGACGCGGCATAAGCGTTCCGGCCCCAGCCGCGGCCGCTCGCCATGGCGAAGACGTTGACGCCGCCGAAGAGCAGATAGCTCGCCGCGACGATCCAGTAGAGGCCGTTCAACGAACCGCCGACTCCCGTGATCCAGTAGCCGCCGGCCGCGCTCACCACGCCGAGACGCACCAGTCCCGCCGCGAACGGCCACGCCATCTTGCCCGCGCCCTGGCTCGCGAAGTAAAGCGCCATGCCGACACCGAACGCCGCATAGAGCGGCGCCACGCGGTGGAGGTATGCCGATCCGGTTTCGACGACCTTGGCGTCGTCGCTGAAGATGTGTATCCACGCCTCCGGATAGATGGCTGCCATCGAACCAATCGCTCCCGTCACGAGCGCGGACAGAGCTACGCCGGTCCACGCGATCCGGCGGGCGCGCTCGTATTGGCCCGCGCCCACGTTGGTGCCGACCATCGTTACCGATGCCGTTCCGAGCGCGAAGAGCAGCGGAATGAGCAGATAATCGAGCCGCGACGCCAGCCCGTAGCCGGCGATTGCCTCGCGGCCGTACGCGCCGACGAGACCCGTCGCGACCACTACCGTCAGGTTCGCGACCACCGTACCGACCGCGGAGAGCAGCCCGACTTTGAGGATGTCGTTGAACAAACGCCGCTCGGGTTTCGCCGGCCCGAGGCGGATGGGGCTCCGCGCCGAACGCAGGTACAGCACGAGGGCCGCGAGCGTACCCAGGTTGAAGCAAACGACCGCGAGACCGGCGCCGGCCACGCCCATCGCCGGCACCGGACCCCAGCCGAAGATGAAGAGTGGCGACAGCCCGAGCGTGATCAGCGCGCCGCTCGCCGTCACGATCGCGGGCACGCGGACATTGCCGGCACCGCGCAGCGCCGCGGCAAGCAGATTGGCGATCCAGCCGGGAACGGCGGAGAGGAACAGCACGTTCGCGTAGAGCGCAGCGTTGGCGAGCGTTGCACCCTGCCCGCCCATCGCACGAAAGAGCGCCGGGCCGCCGATCCAAACGCCGAACGTGAAGAGCGCGCCGAAAATAACGCCGATGACGACGGCGTGCAGCACCAACGCCTCGGCGTCGCGACGGCGGCCGGCGCCGATCGCGCGGGCGATCGCCGACGACACGCCGCCGCCGATGCCGCCGTTCGACATCATCGCCATGAGCATGAACACGGGAAAGACGAGCGTGACGCCCGCGACGGCATCCGTTCCGAGATGGCTCACGAAATAGGTTTCTGCGACGCCGACGAGCGTCTGCAGCGCCAGCACCACCAGCACCGGCCACGCGAGCCCGAGTAGCTGCCGGGCGATCGGACCCTGGAGCAGCGCGGACCGGTGGGACGCGGCCGGCGCAGCCGCCGGTGTCGACGGATTGAGATTACGCATTGCGGATGGCGCGCTCACGATCGGATCTCCGCCGCCACGCGGCGTGCCTGCATAAGCGCCGCGACGTGCAGCATGATGAATATCGGCACGAGATAGGCCGGTATGACTACGAGCGGCAACAGCGCCATTGGCGCGGTCGTGACCTCCCCCGCCGCACCGGTAGCAAGCGCCGATGTTAGCGTGCCGCTGCCGACCGCGACGACGAGATCCAGAATTCCGAGCGCGTTCCAGACGGCAAAGGTTTTGCTCGCGATGAAGCGCGGCTGCCGTATAACGGCGAGCAGCAGCAATGGCGCGGTGACGCCGATCGCGATATCGCCGAGACCGGCGGGCAGCGCGAACGCGCCGGGCAGCACGCCGTACGTGTAAAGCGCCAAAAATCCGAGACCGCCCGCCCGCCACGCTTGCACGCCGAGCATCACACGCACGTCGAGCGCACGCACGAATTCGCGGAACGCGCGCGATACTCCGAGTGCGGCAAAAAACAACACCAGCGGAACGCCGAACCCCAGCCCGATCGCCAGCGGCGGCTGCCCGGGCGGCGTGACGAACGCTCCGGCGCCGCCGAGCAACATGACCAGCGCGAACCAAACGGCCAATACGATCGCCGCAATCCATTTAAAACCGCCGTTCGCATTGAGCGCGAGCGGCAGCGAGCGGTCGAAGTGCGCTTCATTGCTGTTTGACATGGTGCCTCCTGTCTAGTAACTTCGAATATTGAAGTCACTAGGCAGTGTGGCATAGTGACTTCGGATATGCAAGTTACTAGCGACGGACCTCACATAAAATGAACGCGAAGACGAAGAAACCCCACGGTTTTGCGCGATCCCGCTGCCCGATCGCGAACACCCTCGACCTGGTCGGAGACAAATGGTCCCTGCTCGTCATTCGGGACCTGCTCCACGGCAAGCACACTTATACAGAGCTGGCCGAGTCGCCCGAAGGTATCCCAACCAGCATCCTCGCCGATCGCCTGAAGCGCCTCGAGGAGGCGGGAATCATCACGAGCGCCGCGTACCAGGAGCGGCCGGTACGTTACGCCTATACGCTGACCGACAAGGGAAAGGAGCTGGGCGAAGTGTTGCTCGCTATTGTGCGGTGGGGCAAGAAGCACATACCGGGGACGCAGACGATGAAATGATCCGAGGTGCTGGCCTCAACTTTTCGAGCATAAAAGTCCCAAAGCTTTTTCGACGCGGAGTGGTGCAGTGGCGCGTTACGTTACGTCATGGGGAGTGATCTGACGCGGATACGGGATTCCTCGAACACGGCAACGCAGCCCTGCAGCAGGTCCTCTTCGATATTCTTGAGGTTGGCGAGTAGAAGTGTGAGCTGCTTTTCCGGATGCCGAGTGACCCCGTGTCGAAACAGGATCACCGACGGCTTCGATTCGTTTCGCAGCGCGAGCAAAGTACCGAAATCTGAATCTGCGGAGATTACGACGCGATCCTCATTTGCAGCCCGCGCAAAGATTTCGTCGTCTTCGGCTGACTGCAAGCCATAGTCTCGAACATGGACTGCATCATGGCCGTGTTGCCTCAGCCATGACGCCAATAGAGGAGACAGCGCGTTATCGATCAAGAATCTCACGACGCCGCGAGCGGTAGTTCGCGTTCGCGAACCGCTTCGGCCGCAAATCGCAGCGCCTCATGAATGTCGTCTGGATCGAGATCCGGATAGGCGTTCAAGATCTCCGCTTCCGCCATACCCTCCGCGACCATACCGACAACTGTCGCGACCGGAATTCTGAGACCACGAATGCAGGGCACACCGCCCATTTGTGTGGCATTCACGGTGATTCGTGTGTATTGCATAGCATCGCCTCGGGAAGCCTCTTGCCGGATGCGTAGAACAGCGATATCGCCAACAGGCGCATTGACTTCGTTTAATTACGCTTGCTTCTTTACTAAACTAACACAGTCTCTTCGTGCGCCAACGTATCCGCCGCGTAAGCCATCGCCGCTTGGATATCCTCTTTTTTCAACTGTGGATAGGCGTCCAGAAGATCAGTTTCGGTCGCACCTTCACCGAGTTTTCTAAGAATCAGTTCGACTGTCACTCGGGTTCCCCGCACGACTGGCTTGCCCATCATGACGTTTTTAATGCGATCGGTGATTATCATACAACTCTCCGACAACCTTGCCATTTGGTTTCAACATTACAGACTGTATTGTCTGACAAAGTATATCCGGTAACCAGTATCATGGGGCGCATTTCCGGGCGGCGACGCACCTCGGCACCGTTACGATACCCAAAGGTGTTCTATTTTTTCGACCTTCCACCCCGACAGTCCCCTTTTGAGGTGGGCCATGAATCCGTTACCACACAGTGGCCCACAGCCGATCTCAATATAAACGACTGCTTGTGTTGCTTGGCTGTTGAATCCGACGCGAGATACGCCGATTAGTCCAGGCGCGTTAGGATATTGGCGATAAAACGCCTTCCAGTTTTTCCAGCGCGCGTTTTTCTTGAAAAAATTTCTGCAAGTCGCTGTCCGACGCGATCACCAATCCTTTGATGTCCACTCCTTCCCAAGGAACGGTGCTCGGCTCCGCGTTCACTAGGTGGAAAGACTCTTTGAGGCCGCGCCCTTCGATCCTTAAACGTTCAAAATATTCCGGCACGTCCTGACGCGACACCGCGCTTGCTCGAACCACCAACACATTGGCTCTACAACCTTCGCTTGAAACGGGTGATCGTCGGACGCCAGCGCGCAGAACCGCTTGCGCCTCCTATCTGCACGCACAGCTTCGATACTCCGCTCCTTGGCCGAAACACCCATTAGGATTTTGTGGATGACCGATGGATGCGCTGCCGCTACATCCGAAATGAAGACTATTTTGCTACGCTGACTGACCACGCACTTCCACCAACCAGGGGAACCGCCATGAAGCACCGGTCGATGACGGAAGCATTCGTGGTCCTTGCGATTGGATTTGCCGCAACGGTTGCCGGCTGCGGCGGACAAAGCAATTCCTCGGACGCCATGCCGGCGCCCAACCCGACACCGGGCGAGCCGCAGCTGACACGCACGGTCGTAATGTCGGGGCTCAACAGCCCCTGGGACCTCGCGTTCACACCGGACGGCGCAATGCTCTTCACCGAAAAGTGCCGCGGCCTCTCAGTGCGCCTTGCCGACGGTACGGTGCGCCGATTGTTCGGCACGTCCGGATCGGCCGTCGTGGCAAGCGACTTGTTCTGCGAAGGACAGAGCGGCGTGAACGGCGTCGCCGTCGATCCCGATTTTGCGAGCAACCGTTTCGTGTACGTGTACATGTCCTCGAATGCAAACGGCACGAAGACGAACCGTGTCGTTCGGCTCACTGTGGATTCCGGGTATACGACGGTGAGCGCTCGCACGGACATCGTTACCGATATTGCATTCAAGAGCGTGGGCAATGCCTGGGGCGGCGCGGGTTCGCACAGTGGCGGGCGGATTCGCTTCAGTCCGGTCGACGGCTTCCTGTACGTGACGACGGGCGACAATCACAACGGCCCGCTGCCGCAAGATCTGACGCGGCTCGGCGGCAAGGTCCTGCGCATCGACCGCAACGGCGCAGCCGCCCCCGGCAACAATACGCCCGCCGGCGGCGATGCCCGCATCTACACTTATGGTCATCGCAACGTGCAAGGCATCGCTTTTCGTCCCACCACCGGGGAACCGTTCTCCTGCGAACACGGCCCCGGCCACAGCGACGAAGTGACGCCCCTCGTCGCCGGTGGCAACGGCGGTTGGGATCCGAAACCCGAGCCGGGCGTCAGCTGTGCGGATAATTACTGTGGTTACATCTCGAATAAATCCGACGGCTCCCCGACGCCGATGACCGACACCGCGAAGTTTCCGCAAGCGCTCGCACCGTCTTGGACCAACAACGGCAGATCCCAAGGCATGGGCCCGTGTACGTTCCTGAGCGGTGCGCAATGGAAGGATTGGAATGGACGGCTCGCGGTCAGTTTGATGGCGGCCACGCGCCTCGATATTCTGACGCTCGATGCAGCGGGTATGGCGACGACGGTAAAGACCGCTCCCGGCTTACCATCGCAGCGCATTCGCTCGCTCGTGCAAGGTCCGGATGGTGCGCTCTATGTTGCGACGGATGGCGGCGAGATTTGGCGGATCGCGCCGAACTGAGAACGTCTGTCCCAGCGCAGCGCTTTCATAAGC
>JBJMVQ010000002.1:0-85880 GCA_045810625.1 Sulfurifustis sp. | reverse complement strand
GCGCGATCCCGTGTGATCGACCCTTCACTCCCGGCCCACGGGCGAAACACTGGGCGAAGGGCTAGCGGGGATTAAGCCGCTAGGGCGTAGTTGTCGTCGTTGGCAACTATGTGTTTGCAGCTGGATTTACGAGGAACTCTGCACCTCGGCATGCTCCAGAGGTTTCGTGACCCACGTCGAAGCCAGGTCGCCCCCAGGTTTTCGTTGGACAGTATATACGAGCGGAGTTCGCGGACGAGCGTCGCCGCCTGTGGTGTGGGGATCATTTATAGTTCATGTAAGAACACGCGCACCTCGAATATCACCGAATATCACCCATGATCGTAATTTATGACGCCTGGAAAGCGGGCCTGCTCCGGCGCGCGCATTGGGCGCGCAATATCGTCGCGGGCGTCATCGTCGGCGTCGTCGCGCTTCCGCTCGCCATGGCCTTCGCGATCGCTTCGGGCGCGAAGCCCGAGCAGGGCCTCTACACCGCGATCGTCGCCGGCGTCCTCGTGTCGTTCTTCGGCGGCAGCCGCGTGCAGATCGCCGGGCCGACCGGCGCGTTCATCGTCATCCTCTCCGCGATCACGGCGAAGTACGGGATCGACGGCCTGCAGATCGCGACGCTCATGGCGGGCGGCATCCTCGTTCTGCTCGGCGCCGCGCGGCTCGGCGCCATCATCAAGTTCATTCCCGATCCGGTCATCGTCGGCTTCACCGCCGGCATCGGCGTGATCATTTTCGTGGGGCAGTGGCAGGACTTCTTCGGACTGCCGAAGGTCACCGGGGCGCACTTCCACGAGAAGTTGTGGCAGTTGCTCCAGGAGCTGCCGCGCTTGCACGTGCCGACGACCTTGCTCGCCGTGGCGAGCCTCGTGCTCGTCGTCGTCACGCCGCGCATTCGCGCGATCAGCCGCGTGCCGGGGCCGCTGGTCGCACTGATTTTCGCGACCGTTGCCCAATCCATCTTCCATTTCGACGGCGTAACGACGATCGGCGCGGCCTTCGGCGGCATCCCGCAGGGGCTGCCGAGCTTCAGCGTGCCGGATATTACGGCGCAACGCCTGGTCGAACTGATCGGGCCGGCGTTCACGATCGCGATGCTCGGGGCCATCGAATCGCTGTTGTCGGCGGTCGTCTCTGACGGCATGGCGGGAACCAAGCACGACTCCAACCAGGAGCTGATCGGCCAGGGCATCGCGAATCTCGCCGCGCCGTTGTTCGGCGGCTTCGCCGCGACCGGCGCGATTGCCCGCACCGCGACGAATATCCGCAACGGCGGCACGAGCCCGCTCGCCGGCGTCACGCATTCGCTTACGCTCGTGCTGATCATGCTCCTCGCCGCGCCGCTCGCGGCCGACGTCCCGCTTTGCACGCTCTCGGCGATTCTCTTCGTCGTCGCTTACAACATGAGCGAGGCGCGACATTTCCTCCGCATGGCGCGCCGGGCGCCGCGCGCCGACGTCGCGATTCTGCTCGTCACGTTCGTGCTCACCGTGTTCGCCGATCTCGTCGTGGCGGTGAACATCGGCGTGATCCTCGCGATGCTGCAGTTCCTGCGGCGCATGTCGACGGCGGTCGAGGTGCAGCAGCAGACCGAGCAGGATCTGCGCACCGAGCTGGCGCAACGCGGGTTCACCGCGCTTCCGCCGCAAACGCTCGTGTACACGATCGAAGGCCCGTTCTTCTTCGGCGCGGTCGAGAAGCTCGAACGCGCGCTGATCGCCACTCACGCCGACCCGAAAACGGTGGTGCTGCGCCTGCGCCGCGTGCCTTTCATCGACATTACCGGGCTGCAGACGCTCGAAGAGGCGGTTCAGAATCTGCAGAAACGCGGCGTGACGGTGGTGTTGTGCGAGGCGAACGAGCGCGTAAGCGGCAAGCTCGAGAAGGCCGGCGTGCTCGCGCTCGTCGGCGCGCGGAATTATTTCCCGGACCTGTACGGCGCGCTCACGGGCGGCGTGACCCCGCGCGCCGTCTCAGCGTGAGCGCAACGCCCGCTCGATTTCCCGATCACTCTCGCGCTTCTTCAGATCTGCCCGTTTGTCGTGCGCCTGTTTGCCGCGCGCGAGGCCGATTTCGATTTTGGCGCGTCCACGTTTCCAATAGAGCGAAAGCGGCACGAGCGTGTAGCCGCGCCGCTCGACAGCGCCGATCAACTTGTTGAGCTCCTCGCGGTGCAGCAGCAGCTTGCGCGCCCGCACGGGATTCGCTTGGACGTGCGTGGAGGCGGAAGCGAGCGGCGCAATATGCGCGCCGATCAAAAATGCTTCGCCGCGTTCGATCACCACGTAGCCCTCCTTGAGCTGCGCTCGACCCGCACGCAGACTCTTGACCTCCCATCCCTCGAGTGCGAGCCCGGCTTCGTACTTATGCTCTATGAAGTAGTCGTGCCAGGCTTTGCGATTCTGCGCGATGTTGGAGTCGGGGCGATTTTCTCGGCGAGCTTTGGTCACGGCGCTATTGTATCGGCGATAAGACCAGCTGTCCGGTCCGACCTGAGACGCTGCGGTCTTCCCGCCTGATTCGGGAAGCGTTCGGACCCGACGGACAGCGGAAAAGGTCGAAGAGTGCCAGATCAGCGGCCCACCTGCGCTTTCATGACGCTAAAGCGGGAAATGTGGGACGCAGCACTCGACAAATCGAAACGCGCGCGCCTGCCTCTCCGATATTCTCGGTCCGCTCTTGAGCCTTCCCATGGTAGACAGCCTGTCTCGGCTGTGCCAGATTTTCCCCGCCTGCCGAATCGGTCCGTTGAGATTGGCGCAGGTGCTAAACCGCCACTCAGATAAGACCAAGGTTCAGATGCCAGCACTTAGCCGCCGCAGCGGGAGCCGAGCCGCTGTGGCATCTTCACCGGCGCCCGCATCGCACCAGGGCAGCGAACGTCGCCGCTGGTCCGACACTTGGATATTCGTGCTCGCGCTCGCCGGCGCGTCTATGGGCTTCAAGACGATCTGGCAATTCCCGTTTCTCGTGAGCCAGAACGGCGGCGCGGCGTTCGTGTTGGTTTACCTGTTGTTGGCGTTTCTCATCGGTGTTCCGTTGCTGATCGCTCAGGTCATGCTTGGGCGACACGTGCATGCTTCTCCGATCACGACGTTTGCCGAGCTCGGTGCTCGCGAACCGGGTGGTCGGGCGTGGGCGGTTGTCGGTGGCGTCGCCGTGCTCGGAGGCTTCATCGTCTTTTCTTATTTGAGCGTCATTGCCGGATGGGTAATCGCGTACTGGGTCCGCGCGCTGGCGGGAACGTTCAGCGGACTTACCGCCGACGGTATCGGGAATGTGTTTGCCGGCTTTGTCAAAGATCCCGAAAAGCAGGTGTTTTGGTACACACTGTTCATCTCGGCGGTAGCCATTGTTGCAGGGGCGGGCCTGCGTCGTGGACTTGACGCGACCGTGCGCTGGCTCGCGCCCGCGCTGTATGGAACGATGATCGTGCTCGCCGTCTACGCGGCCTACGCGGGAAGCCTCGAAGACGCACTCATTTACTTCCTCGCACCCGATTTTACGAAGCTCTCGGCTTCGGCCTGGCTGAACGCCGGCGCTCAGGTCTTTTTCAGCTTCGGTCTCGGAACCGGGGTTGCGCTGATGTACGGTGCGTACTTACGCGCCGACGTCTCCATCCCTCGCGCCGCGGTGATGGTCGCCGGCATCGACGTCATCAGCGGCATCGTCGCCGGCATGGTGGTCTTCGCGGTGTTGTTCGGGGGCGGCGTCGGCCCCGCATCCGGACCGAGCCTCGTGTTTCAAGCGCTGCCGCTCGCGTTCGATCACTTGCCGTACGGCCGTTGGTTCGCGTGGGTGTTCTTCGCGCTGCTGGTCGCCGTCGCGATGCTAATGGGCATCGCACTTTTCGAGCCGTTGATCGCGTGGTTGTGCGAGCGCTTTAAATGGCGGCGCCAACGCGCGGCGCTCGTGACCGGAATCGCCGCATGGCTGCTCGGTCTCGTCACCGTCTTTTCGTTCAACTATGGCGCGTTTTCCTTCAAACTTCTCGGCGTTGAAAAGCATTTGGGAATGTTCGACATCCTGCAAACGGCCAGCGCGGAGTTCATGCTTCCGCTCGCCGCCTGCGGTATGGCCATCTTCGCCGGGTGGATGATGCCGACGGAGCGCGCGCGCGCCGAGCTCCGGTTCCGTTCACCGTACTATTTCGACATGTGGCTGTGGTTGCTGCGCTGGGTTTCGCCGCTACTGCTCGCGATACTGCTGTTCACGCTCTATCGCCTTTAGCGTGAGCACGATCCGTCGTTCGGCCATCGTTCCCTACAGCGACGCGGAGATGTTCGCCCTCGTCGCCGACATCGCTTCGTATCCGAAATTTCTCCCATGGTGTTCGGATGCGCGTATTTTGAAGGCGGAAGAAGGCGCGGTCGAAGCGGCGCTGACCATCGCTTATCGCGGTGTGCATAAGACGTTCACGACCCGCAATGTCTGGCAGACCGACAAGGCAATGGAGATCCGGCTGGTCGAAGGGCCGTTTCGGCACTTGCACGGGTCCTGGCGTTTTACCGCGCTTGCGGTTCGCGCCTCGAAAGTGGAGCTCGATCTCGACTTCGAAGTGGCCAATCGCCTGTTGTCGACGGTGCTGACGCCGGTGTTTACCCACATCGCGGGTCAGCTGGTCGATGCGTTCCACGCGCGCGCGAACGCGCTTTACGGTCAGCGCTGACTATCGTGCGCGTGCAATGACTGCGAAAAGCATCACCGTCGAGGTGATTTACGCGACGAAAGACGGTCACGCGGCGGAAACGCTGCGGTTGCCCGAAGGTGCGACGGTGGGGCACGCGCTGGCGGCGTCGGGATTGCTCACACGCTTTCCGGAGATCGATCTCGCACGCCAGGCGGTGGGAATTTACGGCGAACGCGTTCGGCTGACCGATCGGGTGGGGGATGGAGACCGCGTCGAGATTTACCGGCCGCTCACGGCCGATCCGAAGGAGATGCGACGCCGGCGTGCCCGTAAAGAGCGCGCCCGGCGTTCATAGCGCGCGCAGCGGCGAGGCCGGCGCGGCCCGTGTCTGTTCGGCGTTTGCGCCGCCGTCGGATGCAGTGGCGGCGGACCCTGCTTGCGACTCGCCTTCGATGCGCGCCAGCGCGTCGCCCTGGAAAATCACGGTAAAGGGGCGGACTTCGGCCGGTGCGGCCGCGTTCTTCTTGTAGACGTGGACGTAATCCCACCGTTCCGGGTGAAACGGATCGATGATGAGCGGCGTGCCGAGAACGAAGCGCACCTGGCTCTTCGTCATCCCCGGCTTCAGTTTGTCGATCATCTCCTGGGTGATGACGTTGCCCTGCTGAATCTCGGTTTTATACGGATGTATGCAGCCGACCAGCATCAGCAGCGCGAGCGCCGCGCCCATTCGAGGTATTGCGCCCATTTTTTGGCGTTGGTTCTTCAAGTGCATTAAACTGCGCGGCATCATACCCGAACTCGGCCGAGCCTTTCATTAATTAGATGCCAGACCGCGCACTCGACGGCGACGACCTGAAGAAGGCGGGACTGAAGGCGACCCTACCGCGCCTCAAGATTCTGCAGATTCTCGAAGCCGCGGAACATCCGCACCTTACGGCCGAGGAGGTCTACCAGCGGTTGCGCGAGGCCGGCGAAGAAGTCGGGCTGGCGACGGTATATAGGGTGCTGACGCAGTTCCAGGCGGCCGGACTCGTGATCCGGCACCACTTCGAAGGCGACCGCTCGGTGTTCGAAATCAACCAGGGCGGGCACCACGACCATATGGTATGCCTCGAATGCGGCAAGGTGTTCGAGTTCTATGACCCGGCGATCGAGAGCCGTCAGCGCAACATCGCCGAGCAGGCCGGTTTCAGCATCGACGACCACTCGCTTTACCTTTACGGCGTGTGCGAGGGGATGAAGAAGCAGGGCAAGTGCTCGAAGCTGTAGCCGCCTATCCCGCCGCCGGTTCCTCCGCCTGATCGTGCGTTTGCGGCGAGACACGCCGGTACGATCCCATCATTCCCGCGACGACTCCAACTACTGCGAGCGCGCAAACCACGACTGCGCCCGTGGGAAGATCCAAGAGCGCCGACGCTACGAGACCGACGGCGTAACCAATGGCGCCGACGAGATAGCCGACGAGCAAGCGTCGCGATGTCGGGTGAAATCGCCCGGCGAGCGCCGGAACGATCAGGCTGGCGAAGACGAGATAAACGCCGACGAGCTGCACCGATACGGTCACGGCGATCGCGAACAGGGTATAGAAGCCGAGACGCGTGAAGCGCGTCCGCGCCGTGTACCAGATCGCGAGCATCACCGCAGTGAGCAGTGCAACCCACGGCAGCTGGCTGTAACGCACCCATAAGATCTGTCCGGCGAGCAGGTCCTTCAAGTGCTCGCCGCCGTGTGGGTTGTTCGCGAGCAGCAAGATTCCCGCGCAAGCCGCGAGCACGAAGAGCACACCGATCAGCGCCTCCTGCATCTCCGGCCAGCGCTTTTCCGTCGAGCGCAGCAGCAGCGCGCCGAGGAGCGCGGCGCTCACCGCCGCCACCTGCACCGCGACCCCTTCCGGTTCGAAGCCGAGCGCATCGGCGGCGATGACGCCGAGGCCGGCGATCTGTGCGACCGCTAGGTCGATAAAGACGATGCCGCGTGCCAATACTTGCCGGCCGAGCGGCACGTGGGTCGCGAGGACGAGCAAACCGGCGCAGAAGGCCGGGCCGAGAATAGAAGGATCGAGTCCGTCGAGGTTCATCGCTGTGCACCGAGAAGCCGCTGCAAAATATCGTCGAAGAAGCTGAACAGATCTTTGGCCTTGTCCGAGCCGCCGACGGTATCCGGAATCATGACGGCGGGGATGTGGGTGCGCTCCGCGAGATATTCCGACGCGCGCGGATCGTTGTACGGCGTGCGCAGAATCATCTTCGCCGGCTGTCGTTTCATCAGATCGAGGACTTCGCTGAGATGACTGCTCGTCGGCTCGATGCCGGGCTTCGGCTCGAGCTGCGCGAGCTCGCGCAGCCCGAGCCAGTTTTCCAGATACACGAACGTGAGGTGGTGCACGACGACGGGCGTGCCGCGAAGCGGCGCGGCCTGCTGACTCCAGCGCTGAATCGCCGCGTCCCAACGTTTGGAGAAATCCTGATAGCGCATCTGGTAGAACGCCGCGTTGCCGCGATCGATATCGCCGAGACGCTGCGCGAGCGCGGTCGCTACGCGCGCGATATTGCGCGGGTCGAGCTGAATGTGCGGATTTCCGCTCGGATGAATATCGCCCGCGGCGCGATCGAGTGTGGTCGGAACTTCGAGCCGTTGTACGAAGCTCGCCGCCTCGAAGTAGCCGGGCGTCCCCGGCTGAACCGCGCTGTTACCCGCTTGGCGTAACACGAGCGGCAGCCAGCCGACTTCGAGCTCGGCGCCGGTACAAACGACAAGGTTGGCGCGTCGGGCGCGGGCGAGCAGGCTCGGTTTTGCTTGCAGGCGATGCGGGTCCTGCAATGGGTTGGTTGCGACGTAAACCGCCACGCGTTCGCCGCCCAGTTCCTGCGCGAGCGCGCCCCACTCCGGCTCGCACGCGAACACTTCGAGCGCCGCGGCGGGCTTCGTCGCGGCAAGGGCCGCGAGGACGAACAATGCACTCAGAAAATTTTTCATGACCATGCTCCTTCAGAACTGATGCGCGCCATGCGCGCCGAGGCTCATCTGGTATTGCAGCCACCATTGATTGTCGGTTGCTCCCTGGCGCGAATCGTCGCGCGCGTATTGCAGCCGGATGCGGCTGAACTCGCTCGGGTTGTAATCCACCATCACGGTGTTCTTCGAAGGATTGAAATCGGGCTGCGCCAAATTGGCGCTGTTCGTGGAGAAATCGACGCGTCCGTGGTTGAGCTGCTCGGTCCGCAGGCCGACGCGCCAGTACGGCATGAATTGATAGACGCCTTGCAGGTACCAGCCGGATTGCTTGGAATCGAACGGTGCGGTGGTGACGGCACCGCCCGGGTCGACATCGAACGTCAGCTCGCCGTTCTCGCGCCGGTGCAGATACTCCGCTTGCAGTTTAAAGTTCGTGCGCGTCGGATCGCCGTTCGGCGCGTACTTCCAGACGAGGTCGGCGATCCAGATGCGCGTGTCGCCGCTAAAAGAGTTCGTCACCGGATTCCCACCGATGTCGGTGTCCGGGAATACGCGATCCTGCGGCGACGTGCTGAGCAGCGATAAGCCCGCGCGCCAGCTGTGGCTCACGCCGACGTCACCGCCAACATGGCCGAATACCGTGCCGCTGCCTGCGCCGTTCCTGTTGCGATCGGTTCCGGGAAACGGACGCCCGCGCCCGAGCTCGGCGCCGAGCTCGATAAACAAATCCGTCGGCGCGAGCCAACGGAGCTGCACGCCGTCATCGCCGAACTGCGTGCCGAGGAACGCCTGATAGGCGAGTGGTGCGTCGACGAAATCCCAGGTGTGGGCGTGCTGCGCGTTCAGATAGCCGATGCCGGAAAAGAATCGCCCGCCCTTAACGGTGAAGCCATGCGAAAGCGAGATCGTCTGGATGAACGCCTCCTCGCTCGAGACGGTATCGTCGGGGTGGATCGAGAACGTGAGCATGCCGTAGAAGTCGGGATCGATGTTGGCGGAGATGGCGAGCTCGCTTTCCGCCAGGCTGAAGCCGCGGTTTCCTGGCCCGATCTCGACGCCCTCGGGCACCGGGAACCCGGTAATGTGAAAGTCCGCCGGATCCTGCGAAAGGTTGGTGTAAATGCCCGACAAAATCAGCGAGATCGCCGGGTTGAAGGCGGTCGGCGACATCGTCGGGTTTGGCGATGGCGATGCCGTCGGCACGGGGGCGTTTTCGAGACGATCTAAGCGTTGTTCGACATCACGTAAGCGCTGCTCCGCGGTGTCCGCGGACCACGCCCGCTCGGCGACGGCGGCCGCCAGCGCAGCCGCGCACAACATGTAACGCATCATTGGTATTCTCCACAAGTTGATTGGCCCGGAAGCAAAGTTCCGGGAAATCATGAACAGCGAATTAAACGGCTGCGACTTGGGAGCGGAAAGGCGGGGCGCGCGTGTCGTAACTATGCGCCGGTGTCGACCGTACGGTGAAGATCTCAAGAGACGGCAGCGATTCGCGCGGCCCGTGCGACGCGTACCACACGATGCCGGAATCGACGTGACCGGAATGTTTGGTGTGCAGATGCAGCACGCACGTGGTGTCGTCGTGCTGGTGCAGGTCGTGCTTCAGTTCGTGGACGAACGTGATCGCCTGGACGGCGAGGAATGCCATGGCGAAGAGCCACGGGAAAAACCTCGGCGTAAGGCGGCGTTTCGTCACGCGACGCACGATATCGCCCGCTCCCGGGGTTTTCAAGTCAAGCGACGGTGTGGTCTCGACACCCGGCGCGAGGTGCGGCAATGTGCCGGCTCGTAGCGCTCAAGGAGGACATCGATGACAACGATCAGACGCGTCGTTACCGGTCATGATTCGAACGGCAAGGCCGTGGTGCTGCAGGACGGTCCGGCGCCGGCGGTGATTACCAATCCGATGCGGCCCGAATATTTTTCCGCGCAAATTTGGGCCACGCGGGCGACGCCGGCACCGATCGCGGCGCGCGAGCCGGACCCCACCGCCGAGAAGCTGACGCTCGAACCGCCCAAGAACGGCAGCGTGATCCGCGTGATCCAATTCCCGCCCGAAGACGAATCGATCAAGCAACTCGACGCCGAAGGCGCGCGGCGCATCTTCGCCGCCATCGGCAGCGACAAAGCATCGACGTTCAAGCCCGGCGGACCGCATCCGCTGATGCATCGGACCGAATCGGTGGATTACGGCATCGTGCTGGAAGGCGAGATCACCCTCGTGCTCGACGACTCCGAGGTGACGGTGCGCGCCGGCGACGTCGTCGTGCAGCGCGGGACCAACCACGCGTGGAGCAATCGATCGGGCAAGCCGTGTCGCGTGGCATTCATTCTGCTCGACGGGCGTTTTGATCCTGCGCTCACCTTTCCGGAATAAGCTAAGGAGCCTCTGATTGATTCCTGCCGTTCGTGGTGAGCCTGTCGAACCATGAACGGCGGGCCACGGAGTTCAACGGCTTGTATGAATCGTCCTTCGACAGGCTCAGGACGAACGGAACGGAAATAATCAGAGTCTCCCTAATTACGAACTGAACCGCGAATGTCTGACGAACGTTTGGTCGACGTGCGAATGAAGAACTATTTTTTTGCGCGCGACCGGTCACGCTCACAAAATCGAAAATGAGAGTGAACGGTAAGGAATCTCCAAGCGAACGGGTCTAATAAAACGAACACCGCGTACATGCAGCACACGCGGTGAGAAGAACCCGAAGCTTATGTAAGGAGATCGTTCGTGAAGAAGTCGACTTTCGTGGTATCGATGTTGCTGGTCGCGCTGTCAACGGCCGGCGTGATGTTGGTCGGGCAGTCGTACGCGGCATCCGGCGCGGAGCCGGGCAATTGTGTGACGACCATCGACTACAGCAAGCTGACGCCGCAGCAACTCCAGGAGCTCCAGAAGTCGTTTGTCAGCGGTTGATTCGTTGCAGTTGAGGCAGTACATGAGACCCCGAAGCAATTCGGGGTCTTATTTTTTTTTATTTTTGCGTATTTTTCTCGCGATCTTGCGGGCGAAATCCGGACTGGGAAAGCGGGTCGGACTGGGAAAGCGGGTCAGAGCGTGTGCACGCTTGCCTGCACCCGCGCTTCAGCGGCGTCGAGCGATTCACCGTGTTCGCCGACGATCGCAATGCTGCCGCCCGCGCGCGGCACGATGACGCCTTCGTAACGGTCGTCGCGGATGGTGACACGCTCGTTGACGGTTTCGTTGGGCATGACCAACACGGTTATCGGACCTTTGTCGCCGCGCGTGACCAGATGGACGCCATGGGAATCGCCCATTTGGCAAATCCTGGCGAAGCTGATCGGGCCGAGCGTGCCGTCGATCCGCGTCTTGACTGCCTGCGTTACCTCGTTCACTTGCGCGACATCCATTGGCGTGCGCGCGCTCAGTGCCAGCGGTTCTGCTTCGACGTGCGCGAGTACGGCGCGCGGCAGTGCATTATCTTGTCGGAAGGTTCCATGATTGCCGACGAGGCCCACGACGACCAGAATTCCGGCCGCGAGCGCGAGCCACCAAGCACGCCGCGCATGCGCCGATTTTCGCTCGGCACAGGTTTGCCGCAGCAAGATGCGCGCGCACAACTCCCGGGGCGGATCGACCGCGATCACGCTTCGCAACGAACGATCGAGCTGCGTCACGCGCCGCGCGAACGCCGCGCACGGCGGACAGTTCGCGCAATGGCGTAAAATTTCCGAATCGCGATCGGCGGGATCCGCAGCGAAGCGTTGATGAAATTCGAAGCAGTTCATGCTCATGACACGGCCTCGTTATGTCGTACGGCTTCATGTCCACCGTCAAGCAGGCGCAGCAGTTTCTGGCGTGCGCGCGAAAGGCGAGTCATCACGGCACCCGGCTGCAAATTCATGGCGGCGGCGATTTCATTGCATGAATAGCCGCCGATGATCTGCATCAGAAGCGGTTCACGATAGTCCTCGGGAAGCGCGTCCAGCGCCCGTCGCAACACGAAGTGTTCGGTCTTCCCGTGACCGAGGTCGAAGGCGCTGAGGGCGTCGAGATCGACGTTATCGAGCGTGTCGCCTTCGGCGCGGCGCTTTTCATAGGCGCGGACACGCTCACGGCGCAGTATCGTGATCAGCCAGGTCTTGGCGAGTGCCGGCTCGCGCAGGGTGTCGATCGCTTTCCAGGCACGCATGAACGTTTCCTGGACCAGGTCTTCTGCCAGTTGAGCGTCGCGTACGAGCCATACCGCATAACGGTATAAATCAGCGGAGTGGGCGTTGACGAGCGCCTCGAACTGGGCTTGCCGCGCGTTCATATAACGATTAGACCGCGACTTGGCGCGATTCCTTACATTAAGAAGCGTGGCAGGCCCAAAGTCAGCGATCCCACGGGCCGAAGCGACTGCATCGACCGCTCATGCGCGGCACGACTTATTGCTCGCGCGGACCACGTCCCCGGCCCGGATGTCGGAACCGGGGCCTTTAGAAGGCGATGCGCGTATGTTTGCGCGTCACCTGCGTCATGACCTCGGTGTTGCGCCCGGCCAGCTCGACTTTGAGCCGTCGGATCTTGGGAAACAGCGAAAATAGCTTCACATCGATGCCGCGAAGGGACTCGATCTGGTTGCACGTATAGCGGTAGGTGGCGCTGATATCGCTGTGGACTTTCCCATCCGCTTGGGAGCCATTTTCCTGGCCGCGCTCCGCTTTTGCATCTCTTAACGCGCAACCCGCCTTATTGGAGAGTGCAAACACGCGCGGTCCGTTGCGGAGCGTCGTAAAAGCTTTCTCGACCGCTTCTCCTTCTCTGGCGCTGCGCGGTGCATGTTCGAAGCCAACGACGTCCGCCGCGGTGATATCGAGTGAAATCTGCAATTCGCCGCGTGCCACGGCGATCTTCAGCTTCCCGACGCCGTGCTGGTGCGGAGCGTCCTCACGTAACGGCCGTGCGCCGTGTGCCGGGACGAATACGATGCCGATCGCGAGCAACAGGGCGAGAACTGTTTGCTTCTTAATCACGTAACAACCTCCCCCACAACGATTTCATCAAGTACTAGTGGTAACCGCAAAGGACGCAAAGGACGCGAAGGAAAGACTTTGAGAACTTGTATTCCGAGTTGAACAAGAAAGCGTTCTGTTGATGGACGGACCGAAATTATGCGTGGTTATTCGGTTACGAAATTCTCGAGCGTGTTGCTCTTCGTCTTTGGTGTCATTCTACGAGCCGCGCCGAATGCGGGGTGGGAATCCGAGGTTCTTCTCGTTTTGCCCTGGAATCTTTCCTTTGCGTCCTTCGCGTCCTTGGCGGTGACAACCTAAATTCTCAGAGCTATCTCAACTCTTTCAGCACCGCGATTTCGTCGCAGTTATTGAACTTGTAGCACTTCACGCATACGCCCCAGACTTTCTCCGGCAGCGTTTCTTTGGGCACCGTCTTGAATCCGACCTTGTGGAAGAACGGCGGGACGTAGGTGAGGGCCATTAGCCGGCGCAGCCCGATCTGGCGCGCCTCTTCGATGATGCGCTCCACCAGCATCTTTCCGTAGCCCCGGCCTTTGTACTCGTCGGCGACGACGAGCGAGCGCACCTCACCCAGATCTTCGGTGAAGATTTCGAGCGCGCCGCAACCCGCGACCGTGCCGCCGACCTCCAGCACGAAGAAATCGCGCAGGTGTCGATAGAGCTCGCTCATTGGACGCGGGAGCAGATTGCCTTGCGCCGCGTACTGCTCGATCAAGTGATGGATGTACGGGACGTCGCCGATCGCCGCCGGGCGGAGCAGCGGCTGCTCCCCGGGGCGCGCGCGCGGCTCAAGCGGTGGCACGGCTCAACATATCCTGTGCGTGCGCGATGGTCTTCTTGCTGATCTCGATGCCGCCGAGCATGCGCGCAATCTCCTGCACTCGGTCGGCGTCTTTGAGCGGCTCCACTTGCACCTCGGTCGTCCCCTCGCGCGTTTCTTTGAGCAAGCGTAGATGATGTTCGCCGAGCGCCGCAACCTGCGGCAAGTGTGTAATGCAGAGCACCTGCCGTGCGCCGGCGAGCCGGCGCAGCTGCTGGCCGACGATTTCGGCGACGCGTCCGCCGACGCCGACGTCGACTTCATCGAAGATCAGCGTTGGGATCCGGCCGAGCGCCGCGGTCACGACTTGCAGCGCGAGACTAATGCGCGACAGCTCGCCGCCGGACGCGACCTTGGCGAGCGGCTTCGCCGGCTGGTCGGCGTTTGCAGTCACCTGAAACTCGATGCGCTCGCGTCCGTAGGGGCTCAGCTCGGTCTCTGGAAGCGGCGTAAGCTCGACGGTGAAGCGGCCGCCCGCCATGCCCAGCTCCTGCATGCGTTCCGTCACGGCGCGCCCGAGCTTCGTTGCCGCTTGCCGGCGGCCTTTCGAGACGATCTCCGCCGCTTTGAAGTAGCCGGCGCGCGCCTGTTCGAGCTGCTCGTTCAGCCGCGCAAGATTCTCTTCGCGGTTTTCGGTGTCGGCGAGCTCGGCGCGCGCGCGCTCGAGCGTCGCCGGCAACTCTTCGGCGCGCACGCGGTATTTGCGCGCCGCGTCGTGCACCGCGGCGATCCGCGTATCGAGCCATTGGAGCCGCGCCGGATCGAGATCGAGCCCCGCGGCATAGTGCTGCAGCCGCGTCGCCGCTTCATTTATCTGAATTTCGGCTTCGTTCAGAAGCACGGCGATTTCACCGAGCTTCGGATCGTGCCGGGCGAGTGCCTCGAGCTTGCGCGCGATCTGCGCGATCGCGTGCGCGATCGCCGCTTCGTCGTCCTCATAGAGCGCGTGCACCGCCGATTGCGCGCCGTCGAGCAGTTCGGCGCCGTTCGCTAGGCGCGCGTGTTCCTCTTCGAGCGCAGCGATCTCGCCGGGCTTCAGGTTCAGCGTTTCGAGCTCCTTCACTTGGTGACGCAACAGCGTCAGGCGTGCGTCGCGGTCGGAAGTTTCGCGCATCAGCGTTTGCAGGCGTTCGTCGAGAGCGCGTATCTCGGCGTAGTGACGTCCGACCACTTCGAGCGCGTCCTGCAACTCGGCGTAGTCATCGAGTATCTGTCGCTGCGCGTCGCGGCGCAGGAGCGACTGATGCTCGTGCTGGCCGTGGATGTCGACGAGCAGCTCGCCGAGCTCGCGTAGCATCTGGATGGGTACCGGACGGCCGTTGATGTAGCCCTTGGAGCTTTTTTCGTTCTCGATGACGCGCCGCAGCACGCAATCGCCGTCCGCTTCGAGCTCGTGCTCCTGCAACCAGCGCGCCGCGTCGGATTTGGCCTTCAGCACGAAGCTCGCTGCAACTTCCGCGCGGGTGCAGCCGCTGCGAACGGAGCCGGTCTCGGCGCGATGGCCGAGCGCGAGCGCCAGCGCATCGATCAGGATCGACTTGCCTGCGCCGGTTTCGCCCGTGAGCACGGTGAGGCCCGCGGCTACATCGAGCGCGAGCATTTTGATAATGGCAAAATCGCGAATGTAGAGCGAAGTCAGCATCAGTATTTCGTGCCCCAGCGGAGTTTAGCGCGCAGCACATCGTAATAGTTGCGTCCCGACGGATGCAGCAGCTCAACGGAGTGTTCGTCCCGGCGGACGCGAATGCGGTCGCCGTCCTTGAGCGTATAGTTGAGCTGACCATCGAACGTGACGTGCGCATTTCCGCCGGTAGAGGCGAAGAGGACGATCTCGACCACGGCATCGGCGGAGATCACGATCGGTCGATTGCTGAGCGTGTGCGGACAAATCGGCACCAGCGCCAGCGCTGGCAGCGTCGGTTCGAGGATCGGGCCGCCCGCCGACAGCGCGTACGCGGTCGAACCGGTCGGGCTCGCAACGATAATGCCGTCGCCGCGCGCGCTGTTGACGAATTGGTTGCCGATATAGGTTTCGTACTCAATGAGGCGGGGGATGTCGCCTTTCGTAATAATGATGTCGTTAAAAGCACGCGCCGAATGTACAACTTCCCCGCCGCGGCGCACCTCTGCATAGAGCAGGAGGCGCTGCTCGGCTTCGAAGTCGCCATCGAGGATGCGGCCCACTTCGCGCTCCATATCGGCCAGTGGAATATCGGTCAGGAAACCGAAACGGCCCTGGTTGACGCCAATGACCGGCACGCCCGCTTCGGCGAGGTTGCGGGCGACATGCAGCAGCGTTCCGTCGCCGCCGATAGCGATGGCGACGTCGATGGCATCGCCCATTTGCCCGAGCGGAAGCACGGGACCGAGCTCTCCCGGCAGCATCTGCGCGGTCTGCTCGTCGACGATGGTCTTCAGGCCGCGGCTCTGAAGAAAGCCGCCGAGCCGCACTAGCTGCTTCCCTACGGTCGCGTCCTGGTATTTCCCGAACAACCCGACAGTTTTGAAGGAAGCGAATTTCATGTAATAACCCAACGCCCGCGAGCGCGATAAGCTAGCACGCGTTCCGCGGGCGCGACAGAGATTGTGCGGGCAACGACCGTGAATCGGCGATCTAGGGACGCTACAGGGCCCGGCTCTTGGCACTCTTCATCCAGGAGTGCTAAATTTCGTCGAGTTGCCAAATAAAGCGGCAGGGCGGACGGAGGCGGGAGCCATGCAGCTAAATGCCCGAGCGGAATTACTGCTCAAGACGTTAATCGAGCGTTACATCGCCGAGGGCGAGCCCATTGGATCGCGCACGCTGGCGCGGCATGTCGGCCTGGATCTAAGCCCGGCGACGATCCGCAACGTGATGGTCGATCTCGAGGAGCTCGGCCTCGTCAGCTCGCCGCATACGTCCGCCGGACGCATCCCGACGCAGCGCGGCTACCGTCTTTTCGTCGACACCCTGCTGAGGGTACGGCCTCTCGACGAGCAGCAGGTGCGCGCCATGAAAGAGGAGCTCGCGTCCGATCACGATCCCCAGCAGCTGATCGAAAATGCGTCGCACCTGCTTTCCGAAATCACCCGGCTCGCCGGAATCGTGCTCGTGCCGCATCGGGACGAGCAGCTCACGTTTCGTCATATCGACTTCCTGAGCCTGGCCGGCCAGCGGATTCTGGTCATTCTCGTGACGCACGACGGTCGCGTGGATAATCGGATCGTCACCGCCGACCGCGACTACCTGCCGGCGGAGCTGGAGCAGGCCGCCAAATACTTCAACGAGAGCTACGCCGGGAAGCGCCTTGCGGATATCAAGCGCGCTCTCGTTCGTGAAATGCAGGAAGTCGGCACGGACTTGCAGCGCATCGCCGATCTCGCCGTTGAGATGGCCCGCAAGGCGTTTGCCGCCGAGAAGGAACAGACGGACGAGCTGGTGGTTAGCGGCGAGTCGAACCTAATGGGGGTCCCGGACCTGGGAGACATTAGCAAGCTGCGGAAGCTTTTCGACGCCATTGCCGCCAAGCGCGACCTGCTGCACCTGCTCGATCAGAGCATGAATACCAGCGGTATCAAGATTTTTATCGGTGCCGAATCGGGCTATTCGGCGCTCGAAGATTGCAGCGTCGTGACCGCGTCCTACAACGTGGACCAGCGTCGGGTCGGCACGCTCGGCGTCATCGGGCCAACGCGCATGCCGTACGAGCACATTATCCCGATCGTCGACATCACAGCGCGACTGCTGAGTGCCGCGATGAGCGCCCAGTCTGGGGCCGTGGGCAGCCCGCCGCGGCTTGAAAGCTCGGCCTCGTAACCCCAATTCAGGTTCTGTTACAGATTCGCCATGCGCCGGTGCGAAACGTGCCGCGCGTTACTTTGTTTTGTATTGATGGAGAGGGTAGGCATGTCCGATAAGCATGAACCGACCGTTCAAGCGGCGGGGGCTAACGCTGCGCCGGCGACCGAAAGCCGGGCGCGGGACGCTCAGGTATCGGCGGATTCCGCCTTGAAGGCGGAGCTCGACGTCGCGAAGGCGCAGGCCGCCGAGAATCTCGACAAGTTCCTGCGGGCCCGGGCGGAAATGGAAAATGTGCGGCGCCGGGCCGAAACCGATGTCGCCAATGCGCACAAGTACGCGATCGAGCGGTTCGCGGGAGAGCTGCTGGCGGTACGCGACAGCCTCGAATTAGCGCGAACGGTGGACATCCAGCAGGAGAACCAGACGGCGCTTGCCAAGATGCACGAGGGCCTGGACCTGACGCTGAAGCTCATGGACGACGCCTTCCGCAAGTTCTCTCTCGTCGCCATTGATCCGAAAGGGGAGAAGTTCGACCCCACCAGGCACCATGCGATTAGCATGGTCGAGAGTAGCGAAGTCCCTCCTAATCATGTGCTGAACGTGATGCAAAAGGGCTATTTGCTGCACGATCGGGTGCTGCGCCCAGCCATGGTAATCGTGGCGCGCGCTCCGAGCGGCGGGGCGGGACAGGAACCAGCGCCAACGCCGGGCGGACCGAGCGCAGCTTGAAAAAGCAGGCAGCAGCCCCATTAAACCGTTCATCTTGCGAACATTTAGGTTGAGTCAGAGAGCATTGAGGGCACAACGATGGCGAAAATAATCGGTATCGATCTCGGCACCACCAACTCGTGCGTCGCGATCATGGAAGGCACCAAGGTGCGTGTCATCGAGAACGCAGAAGGTGATCGGACGACGCCGTCGGTGGTCGCCTTCGCCGAAGACGGAGAGGTGATCGTCGGTCAGGCGGCAAAGCGCCAGGCCATCACCAATCCGCACAACACGCTTTACGCCGTGAAGCGTCTCATCGGGCGCAAGTTCGACGAGAGCATCGTGCAGAAAGACATCGGCATGGTGCCGTACAAGATCGTGCGCGCCAAGAACGGTGACGCGTGGGTCGAGGCGCGCGGCAAGCAGATGGCGCCGCCGGAGATTTCCGCGCGCGTGCTGCAGAAGATGAAGAAGACCGCCGAGGATTATCTCGGCCACGAGGTGAAAGAGGCCGTCATCACCGTCCCCGCGTACTTCAACGACTCGCAGCGCCAGGCCACGAAGGACGCTGGCCGCATCGCGGGCCTCGACGTCAAGCGCATCATCAACGAGCCGACGGCGGCGGCGCTCGCGTTCGGCATGGACAAGAAGCCGGGCGATTCCAAGATCGCGGTGTACGATCTCGGCGGCGGCACGTTCGATATTTCCATCATCGAGATCGCGGAAGTCGACGGCGAGCATCAGTTCGAAGTGCTCTCCACGAATGGCGACACGTTTCTCGGCGGTGAGGACTTCGACAAGCGCATCATCGATTACCTCGCCGAGGAGTTCAAAAAGGATCAGGGCATCGACCTGCACAAGGATCCGTTGGCGTTGCAGCGCCTGAAGGACGCGGCCGAGAAGGCGAAGATCGAGCTGTCCTCGACGCAGCAGACCGAGGTGAACCTGCCGTACATCACCGCGGACGCGCGCGGGCCGAAGCACTTGAACATCAAGCTCACGCGGGCCAAGCTCGAATCGCTGGTCGAAGATCTCATCCAGAAGACCATTGAGCCGTGCAAGATCGCGCTCAAGGACGCGGGGCTGAAGGCGGGCGATATCGACGATGTGATTCTCGTCGGCGGCCAGACGCGCATGCCGAAGGTGCAGCAGGCGGTCAAGGATTTCTTCGACAAGGAGCCGCGTAAGGACGTGAACCCGGACGAGGCCGTCGCGATCGGCGCCGCGATCCAGGGCGGCGTGCTCGGCGGCGAAGTCAAGGACGTGCTGCTCCTCGACGTGACGCCGCTCTCGCTCGGCATCGAGACGTTGGGCGGCGTGATGACCAAGCTCATTCCGAAGAACACCACGATCCCGACCAAGGCGTCGCAGGTATTCTCCACCGCCGACGACAACCAGCAGGCGGTAACGGTGCACGTGCTGCAAGGCGAACGCGAAATGGCGGCGGGCAACAAGTCGCTCGGCCGGTTCGATCTGACGGGCATTCCGGCCGCGCCGCGCGGTATGCCGCAGATCGAAGTCACTTTCGACATCGACGCGAACGGCATCCTGCACGTGTCGGCGAAGGACAAGGCGACCGGCAAGGAGAACAAGATCGAGATCAAGGCCGGTTCGGGTTTGACCGAGGCCGAAATCCAGCGCATGGTCAAGGAGGCCGAGGCGCATGCGGAGGAAGACCGCAAGGCGCGTGAGCTGGCCGAGACCCGCAACCAAGCGGATGCGATGATCCACAATGTGCGCCGCACGATGAAGGACGCCGGCGACAAGCTCCCGGCAGGCGACAAGGAGCGCATCGAAGCGGCGATCAAGGATCTCGAAGCCGCGACGCGTACCGACGATAAGGACGACATCGAAAAGAAGACGCAGACGCTGATGGAGGCCTCGCACAAGCTCGCGGAGCAGATGTACAAGGCGACGCAAGAGGCGGATGCCGCCGGCGCGACGGCCGGCAGCGGTGCGAACCAGGGCGCCGAGAAGGACAACGTCGTCGACGCCGAGTTCGAAGAGGTCAAGGAGGGCAAAGGCAAGAAGTAAAACATCGACCTGGCGTGTTGCTCCACGCCGTGCTCGGTAGATGGCTGCCGTAAGCCGCGCGGTTCACGTTTGGACGGCGAGTCCGAGCGCTAAGCAACGACAAAGCGGAAGGCACGGTGGTCACGCCGTGCCTTTCGCATGTAAGCAGAGTCCGGTTGCGGAGGATTTGTAGTGGCAAAGGCGGATTATTACGAAACGCTCGGCGTGACGCGTAACGCGTCGGAAGCGGAGATTACCAAGGCATTCCGGCGCCTTGCGATGAAGTTCCACCCCGATCGCAATCCGGGCGACAAGACCGCGGAGATGCGCTTCAAGGAGGCGAAGGAAGCGTACGAGATTCTTTGTGATCCCCAGAAGCGCGCGGCTTACGATCAATTCGGTCACGCCGGCGTCGATCCTTCGATGACCGGTGCAGGCGCCGGCGGCTTTTACGGTGCCGGTGCGTCGAGCTTCGCCGACATCTTCGGCGACGTTTTCGGCGATATCTTCGGCAGCGGCCGCCGTGGCAACCGCGCGTATCGCGGCGCCGATCAACGCTACAGCCTGGAACTCTCGCTCGAAGACGCGGTGCGCGGGACGGAAGTGAAGATCCGCGTGCCTACGCTCGAGCATTGCGAGACATGTAAGGGTTCCGGCGCCAAACCCGGCACTGCGCCGACCGTGTGCCGCACCTGCGGCGGCCATGGCGAGGTGCGCATGCAGCAGGGATTCTTCTCGATCCAGCAAACCTGCCCGACGTGTCGCGGGGCCGGCAAACGCATCACCGATCCGTGCCCGACCTGCCAGGGCGAGGGTCGTACCGAGCGCACCAAGACGTTATCGGTGAAAGTGCCGGCTGGGGTCGACGACGGCGATATGATCCGCTTGGCCGGCGAAGGCGAGGCGGGCGAGCGCGGCGGCCCGGCCGGTGATTTGTTCGTCGAGGTACGACTCAAGCCGCATCCGATCTTCAAGCGCGATCACGACGACCTGCATTGCGAGATCCCGCTGAGTTTCGCGACGGCGGTTCTCGGTGGCGAGGTCGAGGCGCCGACGCTGGACGGACCGATGGCGATCAAGGTTCCGTCCGGTACCCAGAGCGAGAAAGTGTTCCGGCTGCGCGGCAAGGGCGTGCGCAACGTGCGCAGCGGCCGCATCGGCGATCTCTACTGCCGCGTGAGCATCGAGACGCCGGTGAATCTGACCAACGAGCAGAAAGATCTGCTGCGCCGCTTCGACGAATCGGTGCGCCGCGGCGGCGACCAGCACCGGCCGCGCGAATCGTCCTGGCTGGAGCGGGTGAAGGGGTTCTTCACGGCATCGAGCTGATGCGGAATTTTTTGATATGCGTTCTGACCGCAGAGGACGCGGAGGGCGCAGAGGATTCAAAGGCTAAGGATTGCTGTTGGCGAAAAGGCTTTTTCACCATGCCGATTTCGCCGGAAAGGTTCTCTGCCGTCGGTGCCGGCGTGATGTGCTAACCGCAGAGGACGCCAAGGACGCAAAGGGTTAGAAGCCTAGGGATTGCTTCCTGGCATTCGAAGCCAACGTCGATTCACTTATCCGCTGGGCGCATCGCACGGGAGTTCTTTATTGTTCTTCTTTGACTTGTTTTCCTTGGCGTCCTTCGCGTCCTTGGCGGTGAAGAAATAATTTTTATTTCTCGCCCGAGGTCGCGAGGGAGAATTCGAGAATCGCCGGTGTCTGCGCCAACCGCTGCGCGAGCGCGCGGAAGTTCGAGGCGTGGCGGCTGCGGATCGTCATTTCGTATTCCAGATACTTTCCTTCGCCATTCATCCGATACGCGACCTGCCCTGCTCCGATCCCGTCCCGCTCGATCATCTCCCGCAGCGCGTCTTCGGTCAGTGCCGAATCGCGCGCCGCGCGCACGACCAGGCGCGCGAATACCAGCGTCGGGACGATGCGCTCGAGCCAACGGAAGAGCGAGAGGGTGATCAACGTCAATGCGGTCGCGGTTGCGGCGGGAACGTAGAAGCCGAAGCCGATGATGATGCCGATGGCCGCCGTGACCCAGATCGACGCTGCCGTCGTGAGGCCGCGTACGGAAAAGCCGTCCTTCATGATCACGCCGGCGCCGAGGAAGCCGATGCCGGTCATGATGCCCTGCGCCATGCGCGCGGGGTCGATACGGATCGCGTCGATCGGTAGCCCCGAAAGCGCGGCCGCTTCGCGCGTACCGAGCAGCATGAGCAGGCTCGACGCCGTGCACACAAGCACGTGCGTGCGAAAGCCGGCCGGGCGGCCGTTGAACGTGCGCTCGACGCCTATGAGCGCGCCGGCGAGCATCGCGGCGGACAAGTGTCCGAGGACGGTGATCGTCGAGAGCTCCATGTCGCAAGTTTATACCGACCCGGCAATAGTCGCTGCGAACGAAATCGATTATTCTGGCCGCCGCTTTCATGTGGGGTTTTTCGCCATGGTTCGTGTCGCCATCGCCGGCGCCGCCGGACGCATGGGGCGTGCGCTCATCGAGGCCGCGGCGCGCGCTCCTGATCTCAAGGTTACGGGCGCGCTCGAGGGGCAGGCCTCCGGTGCGTTGGGGGTGGATGCGGGCACCCTTGCCGGCGTCGGACCGCTCGGGGTAACGGTAAGTAGTACGCTTGCCGACGACTTCGACGTCCTGATCGACTTTACCCGTCCGGAACCGACGCTCGAGCACCTCGCGCATTGCATCGCCGCAAAGAAGAAAATCGTGATCGGCACGACCGGGTTCGACGCCGCCGGGCGCGAACGAATTGCGGCGGCGGCGCGCGAGATCGGTGTGGTGTTTGCGCCGAACATGAGCGTCGGCGTGAATCTTTGTCTGAAGCTCCTCGAAATTTCCGCCCGCGTGCTCGACGCTTCTTTCGACGTCGAAATCCTCGAAGCGCACCACCGGCATAAAATCGACGCGCCTTCGGGCACGGCGAAGCGTATGGGCGAGGTGGTCGCCGCGGCGCGCGGCTCGACCTTCGATGCTGAACGCCTCCCGCCCGATCGCAACGGCGCGCGTCCGCCGAAGGGGATCGGATTTGCCGTCCTGCGTGCGGGCGAGATCGTCGGCGATCACACCGTGCTCTTCGCCGGACCCGGCGAGCGAGTAGAGATCACCCATCGCGCGGAGTCGCGACGCACGTTCGCGGATGGGGCGCTGCGGGCCGCACGCTGGCTTGCGGCGCGAGGTCCCGGCCTCTACGACATGCAGGACGTGCTCGGCTTGCGTTGATCGCGTCTTCGGACTAATAAACCTTAGACCGTCAGTAAATTCGGGGAGCCGAACGACGGGGAAGTCGGCCCGTTTAGGCTATTTCATAACCACACGGGGAGGCAGCACGCATGAAACGCATCCTGCGCAGGATGTTCGTCGCCATTAGCGCCACGTCGCTGAGCGTCGCGGCGTCGGCGGCAATGGCACTCGATACCAAGTTTCACTATCAGGCCGGATACGACACGGGCGGCGACACGCTCATGACCGTCACGTTCAGCGGCGGTGATACGCAGAACATCAAAGCCAACGGCGGCCTTTATTTCGGCGGCGGCGTCTCGATGATCAACGAAGCGGAGAACATCGAAGCCGAGCTCGCCATTTCGTACAAGGTCGACGACATCACGGCGTCCAACGGCTCTGTCACGTGGTCGCGCTGGCCGATCGATGCCCTCGTATTTTACCGCTGGCCGACAATCCGGCTCGGCGCCGGCGCGACCTATCACCTCGACCCGAAGGTGCACGGCACCGGCGTCATCAGCGGTAATTTTCAGTTCAAGGACAGCCTCGGGTTCCTGCTGCAGCTCGACTATCGCATCAACAAGAACATGAATATCGGGGTGCGGTACACGGCGCTCGATTATGAGGTGGAAGGGACCAGCGCGTCCGCGAGCGCGAACGGCATCGGCGTCGTGTTCAGCGGCCACCTATAGTCGTTCGCGCGCGGGACAGAGGATCGATAGCCGGTCCTCGTTGATCTTCTCCGCCGGCATCCCGTAAAATGCGGGACGGCGGATTCCACTGAATTGAGGATAAACCGGGGCAGATGCCTGCCCCGGTTTTGCTGCGCGCGCGAGGTTTGTTGATGCCGTCTGCACTACTGGCTCTGGAAGATGGCTCCCTGTTCTACGGGGAGTCGATCGGTATTCCGGGACAGGCAGTGGGCGAGGTGGTATTCAACACGGCGATGACGGGTTATCAGGAAATCCTGACGGACCCTTCCTACTACAAACAGATCGTCACCCTCACCTATCCGCACATCGGCAACGCGGGCGCCAACCCCGAGGATATGGAGTCGGCGCGGGTTTACGCCGAAGGGCTGATAATTCGCGATCTACCGTTGCGGGCGAGCAACTTCCGTTCGAGCGAGACACTGACCGACTTCATGCAGCGCCACCGTCTGGTGGGGATTGCCGATATCGACACGCGCCGCCTGACTCGGCTGTTGCGCGACAAGGGCGCACAGAACGGCTGCATTCTCGCCGTCGAGAAAGGCAAGAAGCTCGATAAGAAGGCCGCTGTCGCGGCCGCCCGTGCCTTCCCGGGACTTAAAGGCATGGACCTCGCGAAGGTTGTGAGCGTGCGCGAGCCCTACACGTGGGACGAGGGTGGCTGGGAGCTCGGAACCGGGTACGCGCGGCGTAAGGGCCAGTTTCACGTGGTGGCGTTCGACTACGGCGTGAAGCGCAACATTCTCCGTATGCTTGTCGACCGTGGTTGTCGCGTCACGGTCGTGCCGGCGATGACCTCGGCGCAGCAGGCGCTGCAAATGCAACCGGACGGCATTTTCCTGTCGAACGGGCCCGGCGATCCGGAGCCGTGCGACTACGCGATCGAGGCCATCAAACGCTTGATCGCCGCGGGCGTGCCGGTATTCGGCATCTGCCTCGGCCATCAGCTGCTCGGGCTCGCGTCCGGCGCGCGCACGATGAAGATGAAATTCGGTCATCACGGCGCCAATCACCCGGTTCTCGAGATCGACACGGGTCGCGTCATGATCAGCAGTCAAAACCACGGCTTCGCCGTCGACGAAGCGAGTCTGCCTTCTAACCTGCGCGTGACGCACCGTTCCCTCTTCGACGGCTCGGTGCAGGGTTTGGCACGTACCGATGTGCCGGCGTTTTGTTTCCAGGGTCACCCGGAAGCGAGCCCCGGCCCGCACGACGTGCAGCCGCTCTTCGATCGCTTCATTAAATTGATGGAACAGCACGCTGGGCAACGAGCCGAGCTTCCGGTCGTCGCCGAGAAACGCGCCTGAGTCCAGTCTCTCTCCTATGCCCAAACGCACGGACATATCGAGCGTCCTGATCATCGGTGCCGGGCCGATTGTTATCGGTCAAGGCTGCGAGTTCGACTATTCGGGCGCGCAGGCCTGCAAGGCGCTGAAGGAAGAGGGTTACCGGGTGATCCTGGTGAACTCGAACCCAGCCACCATCATGACCGACCCCGAGATGGCGGACGCGACTTACGTTGAGCCGATCAATTGGCAGACGATCGCGAAGATCATCGAGCACGAACGGCCGGATGCGGTACTGCCGACGATGGGCGGCCAGACGGGGCTCAATTGCGCGCTCGACCTCGCACGCGAAGGCGTGCTCGAGAAGTACGGCGTCGCGATGATCGGTGCGACGCGCGAAGCGATCGACAAAGCCGAGGACCGCGAGCTGTTCAAGAAGGCGATGGAGTCGATCGGGCTCGCGACGGTGCGCGGCGCGATCGCGCACTCGCTCGAAGAGGCGCTGCAAGTGCAGGCCGCCATCGGTTACCCGGCGATCATACGGCCGTCGTTCACGCTCGGCGGTTCGGGTGGCGGCATCGCGTACAACAAGGACGAATTCGTCGAGATCTGCACGCGCGGCCTCGAGGCTTCGCCGACGAACGAGCTGCTGATCGAGGAGTCCATCATCGGCTGGAAAGAGTTCGAGATGGAGGTCGTGCGCGACAAGAACGACAACTGCATCATCGTGTGCTCGATCGAGAATGTCGACGCGATGGGCGTGCATACGGGCGATTCGATCACCGTCGCGCCGGCACAGACCCTCACCGACAAGGAATATCAGTTGATGCGCGACGCCGCGATCAAGGTGCTGCGCGAGATCGGCGTCGATACCGGCGGTTCGAACGTGCAGTTCGCGATCAATCCCGACGACGGCCGCATGGTGGTCGTCGAGATGAATCCGCGCGTGAGCCGGTCCTCGGCGCTCGCGTCCAAGGCGACCGGCTTTCCGATTGCGAAAGTCGCCGCGAAGCTCGCGGTCGGTTACACCCTCGACGAGCTTCGCAACGACATCACCGGCGGTCTCACGCCCGCGTCGTTCGAGCCGACGATCGACTACGTGGTGACCAAGATCCCGCGTTTCACCTTCGAGAAGTTTCCGAAAGCGGACACGACGCTGACGACGCAGATGAAGTCGGTCGGCGAAGCGATGGCGATCGGCCGTACGTTTCAGGAGTCGCTGCAAAAGGCGCTGCGTTCGCTCGAGATCGGATCCTACGGACTCGAACCGAAGCTCGACTCCACGCTCGATCCCGAGGAAGCACGCCGGCGACTGTCGCATGCGTTGCGTGTGCCCGGACCGGAACGGATCTGGTACATCGCCGATGCCTTCCGCCTCGGTTTGAAGCTCGACGAAGTGTACAAGCTTACGCGTATCGACCCGTGGTTCCTTGCGCAGATCGAGGACCTCGCGCTCACCGAGAAGGAAATCATCAAGCGCGCGAAACGCAAACCGAATGCACGCGAGATGCGTGCCTGGAAGCGCAAGGGTTTCTCCGATCGGCGGCTCGCGCAACTGCTCGCCGTGCCCGAGGCGCGCGTGCGCAAGTGGCGGCACGACGCCGGTGTTCGCCCGGTATACAAGCGGGTCGACTCATGCGCGGCCGAATTCGTTTCGACGACGGCGTACATGTATTCGACGTACGAAGAGGAATGCGAAGCGGCGCCGAGCAAGAACAAAAAAATCATCGTCCTCGGCGGTGGACCGAATCGGATCGGTCAGGGAATCGAATTCGACTACTGCTGCGTGCACGCATCCCTCGCGTTGCGCGAAGACGGTTACGAGACGATCATGGTCAACTGCAATCCGGAGACGGTCTCGACCGACTACGATACGTCGAATCGCCTGTACTTCGAGCCGCTGACGCTCGAGGACGTACTAGAGATCGTTGATCTCGAGAAACCCGACGGCGTGATCGTGCAGTACGGCGGGCAGACGCCGCTCAAGCTCGCGCAGGGGCTCGAACGCGCGGGTGCGCCGATCATCGGCACGACTCCGGACTCGATCGACATTGCGGAGGATCGCGAGCGGTTTCAGAAGCTCGTCAAGAAGCTGAAGCTCATGCAGCCGCCGAACGCCACCGCGCGCACGACCGAGGCCGCGGTGAAAGCGGCGGAGAAGCTCGGCTATCCGCTCGTGGTGCGCCCTTCGTACGTCCTCGGCGGGCGCGCGATGGAAATCGTGCATACGCGCGAAGACCTCGAATACTACATGCGCCATGCAGTGCGCGTGTCGGAAGATTCTCCGGTTCTGCTCGATCGCTTCTTGAGCGACGCCGCGGAAGTGGACGTTGACGCGGTCGCCGACGGCACCCATGTCGTCATCGGCGGCATCATGGAACACATCGAAGAAGCGGGCGTCCACTCGGGCGATTCGGCGTGCTCATTGCCGCCGTTCAGCCTGTCCGCGGCGCTGCAGGACGAGCTGCGTCGCCAAACGGTACAGCTCGCGAAAGCGCTGAAGGTCGTCGGGTTGATGAATGTTCAGTACGCGGTGAAAGCCGGTGAGGTGTATTTGCTCGAGGTCAATCCGCGCGCGTCCCGCACGATTCCCTACGTTTCCAAGGCAACGGGCCGGCCGCTCGCGAAGATCGCGGCGCGTTGCATGGTCGGCAAGCGGCTGCGCGCTCAGGGCATCACGGACGAGATCATTCCTTCGTACTTCTCGGTCAAGGAAGCGGTATTCCCGTTCATCAAGTTCCCGGGCGTGGATACGATTCTCGGTCCGGAAATGAAATCGACCGGCGAAGTTATGGGCGTCGGTCGGACGTTCGGTGAGGCGTTCGCGAAGTCGCAGGTCGCGGCGGGCGCGGCGATACCGCGGCGCGGGCGGCTCTTTGTCAGTGTTCGGGACGCCGATCAGCCGGGCGTCGTCGAGATCGTACGGTACTTCGCCGATAACGGTTTCGATATTCTCGCGACGCGCGGGACCGCGGCGGCAATCCAGGCGGCCGGCATCCCGGTGAAAACAGTTAATAAGGTGTCGGAAGGTCGTCCGCATATCGTGGACATGATCATGAACGACGAGATTGATATCATCATCAATACCGTATCGGATAAGCAGAGCCTTGAGGATTCCTACGCCATTCGGCGCCAGGCGTTGCAACATCGCGTTACGAATTACACGACGCTCGCCGCGGCTCGCGCCGCTCGTGAGGCGCACGGGCAAATGCAGGAATTGCGGGTGAATCGCCTGCAGGATTTGCATGGGGAGATCAGCGCGTGAGCAAAATACCGATGACCGTCAGCGGCGCTGAGCGGCTGAGAGCGGACCTCGATCGCATGAAGACCGTGGAGCGGCCGCGCATTATTCAGGCGATCGCCGAAGCACGCGCGCACGGCGATCTGTCCGAGAACGCGGAATACCACGCCGCGAAGGAGCAGCAAGGTCTGCTGGAGGCGCGGATCAACGACTTGGAGCATCGCCTCGCGAATGCACAAGTCATCGACCCGACGACGATCAACGCCAACGGACGGGTAGTGTTCGGCGCAACGCTGGAACTGTACGAGGAACATTCCGGTCAGACGGTGACTTATCAAATCGTGGGCGACCACGAAGCCGACATCGCACAGGGCAAGATTTCGATCAGCTCGCCGATCGCACGCGCGCTGATCGGCAAGGAGCAGGGCGATGTCGTCGAGGTTCAGGTACCGGGCGGCATGCGCCAGTACGAAATTCTGGAAGTCCGCTACGTCTAGTCGATGACCCGCGCGGAGGAGGCACTTTTTTAGCCGGCTCTCGCGATCGTTATTGACACGAGCAACCAGACCCTCCCTAATCATTTTCGCTCCCGGCGTATAGCGTCCGGTTTTTAGCTAAAGCTTCGACATGCCCCGCAGCAAAAGCAGCCAAGCGTGGCTGCAACGTCATTTTCGTGATCCGTACGTAAAACGCGCACGGCAGGAAGGCGCGCGCTCGCGCGCGCACTACAAACTCGCCGAGATCGATGCGCGCGAGAAATTGCTGCGTCCGGGTCTGGTTGTCGTGGATCTCGGCGCCGCACCCGGTGGTTGGTCCGAGTACGCGGCGACGCGTGTGAAACCGAACGGGCGGGTGATCGCTGTCGACATTTTGCCGCTCGATGCGATTCCTGGTGTCGACTTCATTCAGGGAAACTTCCTGGAGCCTCAAGTGCTAGACTCGATAAAGGCAAGGCTCGATGGACCGGCCGATCTTGTAATTTCGGACATGGCCCCCAATATCACCGGCATAGCGGCCACGGATCAGGCGCGTGCGATGGAACTCGCTGAAAAGGCGGTCGAATTCGCGGAGACCGCCTTGCGGCCCGGTGGCGCCATCCTGCTGAAGACCTTTCAAGGAGCGGGGTTTGCAGAGCTGATGGCAGAACTGCGGCGGCGCTTTAGTAAAGTCGCGACGCGCAAACCGGGCGCGTCCCGCAACGAGAGCCGCGAAGTTTATCTGCTCGCCAAAGGCTTTACGGGTCGGCTACCCACGCCGCCGCATTCGCCGCGCGACTAATGTATTTGCGGCAGCGAAGGAGCACAATAGGATCGCCGTTTTTTCGTTCGTCAGACGAACAGAGGTCCCCTTGAACAATCTCACGAAGAACCTGCTGCTGTGGCTCGTTATCGCCGTAGTGCTGATGTCGGTTTTCAACAACTTCGGCAATCGGCAAGCCGCAGCGCGTCCGATGGAATACTCGCAGTTCGTCCAGAAGGTGAAGACGAACGAAGTCGAGCGCGTGACGATTCAAGGGCGGGAGGTTAGTGGGAGGCTCAAGAGTAACGAGCAGTTCACGACGTATTCGCCGAACGACCCGGGGTTGGTAACCCTCTTGCTGGAACACGGCGTCAATTTCGACGCGAAGCCGCAGGAGGAGCAATCGCTGCTGCTTACCATTTTTATAAACTGGTTTCCGTTACTGCTGCTGGTCGGCGTGTGGATCTTCTTTATGCGTCAGATGCAAGGCGGCGTTGGCGGCCGCGGCGCCATGAGCTTCGGAAAGAGCAAGGCGCGCATGCTGACGGAAGAGCAAAACAAAACCACGTTCGAAGACGTGGCGGGCGTCGAAGAAGCGAAGGAAGAGGTTCAGGAGCTCGTCGAGTTTCTGCGTGACCCGTCCAAGTTTCAGAAACTCGGCGGGCGCATTCCGAAAGGCGTGCTGATGACCGGGCAGCCGGGCACGGGCAAGACGCTGCTCGCGAAAGCGATCGCGGGCGAAGCGAAAGTGCCGTTCTTCTCCATCTCGGGCTCGGATTTCGTCGAAATGTTCGTCGGCGTCGGGGCGTCGCGCGTGCGCGACATGTTCGATCAAGCGAAGAAGCACGCGCCCTGCATCATTTTCATCGACGAGATCGACGCCGTGGGTCGACAGCGCGGCGCCGGCTTGGGCGGTGGTCATGACGAGCGCGAACAGACTTTGAACCAGCTGCTCGTCGAAATGGACGGTTTCGAGGGCACCGAGGGCGTGATCGTCATCGCGGCGACCAACCGTCCGGACGTGCTCGATCCGGCGCTGTTGCGTCCGGGTCGTTTCGACCGGCAGGTGTATGTTCCGCTACCCGACATCCGCGGGCGTGAGCAGATTCTCAGAGTGCACATGCGCAAGGTGCCGGCGGCGGAAGACGTCGATACCAACATCATCGCGCGCGGAACGCCGGGTTTTTCCGGCGCGGATCTGGCGAATCTCGTCAACGAAGCCGCTCTCTTCGCCGCGCGTGCGAACAAACGCCTGGTCGACATGGAGGATTTCGAGAAGGCGAAGGACAAGATCGTCATGGGCGCCGAGCGTCGCTCGATCGTGATGCCGGAGAAGGAGCGGATGAACACCGCTTACCACGAGTCGGGGCATACGGTCGTGGCGAAGCTGCTCCCGAACACCGATCCGGTACATAAGGTGACGATCATTCCGCGTGGGCGCGCGCTCGGTGTCACGATGCAGCTCCCGACCGAGGACCGCTTCAGCCACGACCGCGACTCGCTATTGTCGACTATCTCCGTGTTGATGGGCGGACGCATCGCCGAAGAGGTCTTCATGAAACAGATGACCACCGGCGCTGCGAACGATTTCGAGCGAGCGACCGACCTCGCGCGGAACATGGTCATGCGCTGGGGCATGTCGGACGCGCTCGGCACCCGGGTGTACGGCGAGAATCAGTCCGAGGTTTTCCTCGGCCGCGACGTGATGACGCACAAGAACATGTCTGACTCGGTGGCGGAAGCCGTGGACAAGGAGATTCGGCGCATCATCGATGAGCAGTACTCGCGCGCCCGCTCGATCATCGAGGAGAGCGCGGACAAGATCGAAAAGATGGCGAAGGCCCTGCTCGAATGGGAGACGCTCGACGCCGAGCAGATCGAGGATATCATGCAGGGCCGTGACCCCCGGCCGCCCGAGGGCTTGGGCGACTCGTCCGGTGGCGGCGACACCGAGGGCCGCAGCAAGCGGCAAAAAGCCAAGCCTCGGGTGAAACCTTCCTTCGGTGCGCCGGGCACCAGCACGGGTTAACGTCCGGTCGTGTTCCTCTGTATCGGGGAGACGGGTCCGAAGCGGTAGAATGCCGCCTCGGACCCAGCGCTCTTCTTCGCTCTCGATGGCATCGCCGGCTATCTCCACTCATTCTTCCAGGGCCGCCACAGCGCGCATGTCGGTGTTGGAGCTGCCGCGCGTCGCGGTCATGGGCATTCTTAATGTTACGCCGGACTCGTTCTCCGATGGCGGCCGGTTCTTCCAGGTAGATCGAGCAATGGCGCGGGCACACGCCATGGTCGAAGAGGGTGCGGCCATGATCGATGTGGGCGGCGAATCGACTCGTCCGGGTGCTCCGCCGGTCAGCGTTCAGGAGGAGCTCGACCGTGTCGTGCCGGTTGTCGAACGACTCGCACGCGAAACGGACGTGCCGATTTCAGTCGACACGTCGAAGCCCGATGTGATGCGTGCCGCCGTCGCCGCGGGGGCGGCGATGATCAACGACGTGCGTGCGCTGCTCGAACCGGGCGCACTCGCTGCCGCGGCCGAGCTCGGTCGACCGATCGTCCTAATGCACATGCGCGGCGACCCGACGACCATGCAGCGCGACCCGTGCTATACCGACGTCGTGCGCGAGGTGAGCGAATTCCTCGAGGCGCGCATTGCGGCCGCACACGCCGCCGGCATACCGCGCGGGCTTATCTTCATCGACCCGGGTTTCGGGTTCGGCAAGACCGTCGAGCACAATCTCGAACTCTTGCGGCGTCTGTGCGAGCTGACCCGGCTCGCGCCGGTGCTCGCCGGGCTTTCGCGCAAGTCGATGATCGGCAAGCTCCTGGACTTGCCGGTCGATGAGAGAGTGCATCCGAGCGTGGCGCTCGCCCTCATCGCGGTGCAAAACGGGGCGCGGATCGTGCGTGTCCATGACGTGGCGCCGACCGTGCAGGCATTGCGCATGCTCGAAGCGGTCTATAACCATAAGATGGGTGAAAAGGAACGGGCGACTGATGGGCCAACGTAACTACTTCGGAACCGATGGCGTACGCGGCCGGGTCGGCGACGAGCCGATCACACCGGAAGCCGTCTTGAAGCTCGGCTGGGCCGCCGGCCGCGTGCTCGGAGCGAAGAGTGGCGATCCGGGCAAGATTCTGATCGGCAAAGACACGCGGGTGTCGGGTTACCTGCTCGAATCCGCGCTCGAGTCAGGCCTCTCGGCGGCCGGCGTCGACATCCGACTGCTCGGTCCGATGCCGACCCCGGCCATTGCTTATCTCACGCGTACCGCACGTGCCCGGGCGGGTATCGTCATCAGTGCGTCGCACAATCCATATCAGGACAACGGCATCAAGTTCTTCTCGGCTGACGGTACCAAGCTGCCGGATGATGTGGAGCTCGAGATCGAACGTGTCATGGCCGAGCCGCTGCGGATGGTGGGATCGAATGCGCTCGGTAAGGCCAAACGCTACGACGATGCGGGTGGCCGCTACATCGAGTTCTGCAAAAGCACGTTCCCGCATCGCGCCAACCTCGAAGGACTGCGCATCGTAGTCGATTGCGCAAACGGCGCGGCGTATCAGGTCGCGCCGCTCGTGTTTAGTGAGCTCGGCGCCGAAGTAACCGCGATCGCCAATCAACCCGACGGTTTCAACATCAACGAAAAATGCGGCTCGACCTATCCCGAGACCCTGCGTCGCGCGGTCGTTGACGCGGGGGCGCATCTCGGCGTCGCGCTCGATGGCGACGGCGATCGGGTGATCATGGTCGACGCGGCGGGGAACGTCGTCGACGGCGACCAGCTGCTGTACATCATCGCGATGGACCGCCTCGCCAACGGCATGCTTCGCGGCGGCCTCGTCGGTACCCTCATGAGCAATTTCGGTCTGGAGCTCGCCTGCCGGCGCCGCCAGATTCCGTTTGTACGTGCCGCAGTCGGCGACCGCTACGTGATGAACGCGCTGCTCGAGAACGGCTGGGATCTTGGCGGCGAGACGTCGGGCCATATCATTTGTCTCGACAAGCTCACCACCGGCGACGGCATCATCGCGGCGCTGCAGGTACTGTCGGCCATGGTGCGGACCGGCCGCTCGCTCGCGGACCTCCAGGGAGGAATGGAGATCTATCCGCAGCGTCTGATCAACGTTCGGACGAATCGGCGCTTCGATGTGAAATCCTCGACGACGATACAGAACGCCGTGACCGCCGCTGAACAGGAGTTGAACGGCCAGGGACGGGTGGTGCTGCGCGCTTCCGGGACCGAGCCGGTCGTTCGGGTGATGGTCGAAGGCGCCGACCGTGCGCAAGTAGAACGGCTCTCGCAGCAACTCGCCGAAGTCGTCCGGCGCGCGTCCGAGCAGGCGGCGTAGCGTTCGCAGGCATTGCCCTTTTTCGGCCCGCTCGCTTGTGCCGCAAGTTGGGGGGCGAAACCGCTTCCGACGTTCTCGCCCTCGCTCAAATTGATTTCCCGCCATTGGGCCGGTAACATCGCGCGTCTTTCGGGGTTCAGAACCCATGTCGGAACGCCGCCCATTCGTCGCGGGCAACTGGAAGATGAACGGAACGCGTGCGCAAGCCGCGACGCTCATCGATGGCATTCTCAAGGAGCGCGCGTCTCTTGGATCAGTGGACGTCGCCGTTTGCCCGCCGTTTATTCTGATTCCGCTCGTCGCTGACCGGCTTCGGATTGCGGGGGCGAACATCGCGTGGGGCGGACAGAATCTCGACGCGCACGCGAGCGGCGCCTACACCGGTGAGATTTCCGGAGCGATGCTGCGGGACGCCGGATGCACGTACGTCATCGTCGGGCATTCCGAGCGCCGCACCCTATATGGCGAATCCGACGCGGCCGTCGCGGAAAAATTTGCGGCCGCTCTGGCGGTGGATCTGACGCCGATCCTGTGCGTCGGCGAGACACTTTCCGAGCGGGAGTCGGGCCGGACGGAAGCCGTGGTCGAGCGGCAGTTGCGGGCCGTGCTAGATCATAACGGCGTGCAAAGCCTCGCCCGCGCCACGATCGCGTACGAACCAGTGTGGGCAATTGGGACCGGCCGTACGGCGACTCCGGAGCAGGCGCAAGAAGTGCACCGCTTTCTGCGCAAGAAGATTGCGATGCAAGACGCGCGGATCGCGGCGAATGTGCGGATACTTTACGGCGGCAGCGTAAAAGGTTCGAACGCGCGCGAGCTCTTCCGGCAACCGGACATCGACGGGGGTTTGATCGGCGGTGCATCCCTCGTCGCGGAGGAGTTTATGACGATCTGCCGCGCCGCCGGCGAGGCATGAACTTGGTTATTAGGGTAAAGCGCATATGCGTGAGCTGATTATCGTGATCGACATTCTGGCGGCCGTGGGCGTCGTCGCACTCGTGTTGCTTCAGCAGGGCAAGGGCGCCGACATGGGCGCAGCGTTTGGAAGCGGCGCATCGCAGACGTTGTTCGGTAGCCGTGGCACCGCCAATTTTCTGACGCGCACGACCGCGGTGCTTGCCGTTATTTTTTTCGGCGCAAATCTCGTCCTGGCGTATCTCGCGACAGGCTCGTCGGGACAACCGTCGAGCGTGACGCAGCAACCTCCGGCACCGACGACGGCGCCGGCCGCACCTCCGGCGCCGGCGACGCCCGCCGTACCGGCCGCGCCGCGAGCGCCGGAGGTGCCGAAGTAGATTTATCCTCGGGCGCGCTCATGCTTTAATGCGCGACCCCTGCCGAAGTGGTGAAACTGGTAGACACGCTATCTTGAGGGGGTAGTGGCGCAAGCCGTGTGGGTTCGAGTCCCACCTTCGGCACCATTTTTGACTCTTTTTTACCGAAAAACTCAAAAACGCGGCTCGACCCGCTTGACAGCCGTCGTCCTTATCGGTTTCGTATAGCCCTACAAGTCCCGCGACTACTTCGATCGCAGGGAGGGGGAAGAATGGATACTACTCTGCGCAAGACCGCTGAAGCGGTCACGACCGTAGACGACTTCAAGCGGTGGACTCGAGAGTATCTGCGGGCCGTTTTGCCGCACGAGGCGCTCATCAGCGGTTGGGGCCACATGCACGCCGGCGGCGTCGGCCTCGATGTCATGGTGATGGTCGATTTTCCCATCGAGCACGTCGATGCCATCCGCAACCGAGCCGGCGCGATCGATACGCCGATTCTGCGCCGCTGGCTGGCAACCGAGAAGCCGGTCATTTTCGACGGCGACAATCCCTGGCCCGATACGCCTGCGCATTGGCTCGAGAGGTTTCGCCGCTATGACATTCGCAACGTTTTGGCTCACGCGATGTGGGACACCGAACGTTGCGGCGGTACGTATCACAGCTTCTATCGGATGCCGAATGCGCCCGGAGAGCGCGAAGCCGGAATCCTCCAAGACCTGCTTCCGGTCCTGCACGAGACTTTCTGCCGGGTGATCCAATCGATCAGCGCGGCCGACCGATTTTCGGTTTGCCTCGATTACCTCACGGCACGCGAACGCGAAATCGTGCACTGGCTCGGGTTGGGCAAGACGAACGCCGAGATCGGCATCATCCGGAATTTGAGCGAGAGCACGGTCAAGCATTACGTGACGGAGATCTTCAACAAGCTCGGCGTCTCAAATCGTACGCAGCTCGCCCGCCGGCTTGCTGAACATCAAGCCCGTCGCGCGCCGGGGTACTCCACGAAGCTGTTGTAAGAAGAATTTGCTTAAACCGGTTCCAAGAACTTCTTGGAACCGGATATGCGCTCTCATTACGTCATTTGTTCGCGGCGCAAGCTCTTTCAGTCCGAGTCGCTCCCGTCGTCCAAGTCGTGATGTCGTGCCTTGATCTGCAATGCACGCGCTCGTCATCGAATCGTGAACACGCCGGATGAATCATCTGGCGTCGCTCTGTCGTACCGTCGTGACGGCGGCTGACCAGTCTGTGCCGATTTCCGTGACGGAATAGCTGGCTGCCTCTTAGTCAGCATTTGTTCTGTGACGACGACGATTCCCGCGCGCGTCCCGCCCCGAGGTCCGAGTGGCCCTGAGCAAACGGGGCACGAAAGTGCTCTTTGCCGATGTTGCTGCCGCTCCTATTCTCGTCGGAGCTGCAGCGGGGCTTCGGCGCGGGACGGGGGAAGGGGACAGTGGCGTGAGCGGCGCCACTGGACGCAAGTGACTCCCGCCTCGCGCCTCTTTTAGTTGGTTGCTTCGCAGTCGCCTGGAAGTGGTCGGTTCGAGCACAATTAGCTTTCCGCTACACCGTCACCGTCCCAGACTCTTTGCTCGGCATCGCTCGGACGTTTTTCCCCGGTTGATCGTCGCGGAACTTACCTGACGCGAAGCCCTCGGTCTTATCCGCAAGCACGCCTTCGCTTCCATTTCGTTTGCGCTCGCCGATCGGCTACGCAGCACATCTGCTCTCGTCTTGGATCGAGCCTTCGAGCGTCGATCGACGCGAAAGGCCAATCTATTCAACGCCGAGTGGTCAAACACAAGGACTGGTCATCAGGTGGGCTTGGTACATCCATGCGAGCATGCTTCGTTAGGTGTCTGTGTCGTAACGGGAAAATGGCTTGACTGTCATGGGCCAAAAGCCTAGACTCGCGCGGCCTTTCGCGCCCGGTCCGCGCAGCGCGAACCCGCAAGGCGCGAAGGTGCTAAGCCGTTTTGGAGGCGGCTCGTGCTGCAGAATTACCTTCCTATTCTTATTTTTATGGTGGTCGCCCTGGGACTGGGGACCGTCATGATTATCCTGGGTCGATTACTCGGTCCGCATCGGCCCGATCCGGCGAAGAATTCCCCCTACGAGTGCGGCTTCGAGGCGTTCGAGGACACGCGCATGAAGTTCGATGTGCGCTACTACCTGGTCGCCATCCTTTTCATCATTTTCGATCTCGAGATCGCGTTCCTCTTTCCTTGGGCCACCGCGTTGTCCGACATCGGGGTCTTCGGCTTCACGTCCATGATGCTCTTCCTCGCGATACTCGTCGTCGGATTCATTTATGAGTGGAAGAAGGGGGCGCTCGAATGGGAGTAGCCGAGGCACCCGCGGTAGAGCGCGGCTGGCTCACGACCACCGCGGACCAGCTCGTGAATGCGGCCCGTACCGGCTCGCTGTGGCCGATGTCGTTTGGGCTCGCGTGCTGCGCCGTTGAAATGATGCACGCCGCAGCGGCACGCTACGACCTCGATCGCTTCGGCATCATCTTCCGGCCGAGCCCCCGGCAGTCGGACGTCATGATCGTTGCCGGAACGCTGGTGAACAAGATGGCTCCGGCGTTGCGCAAGGTGTACGACCAGATGGCGGAGCCGCGCTGGGTAATCTCGATGGGCTCGTGCGCGAACGGCGGCGGCTATTATCACTATTCTTATGCGGTGGTCCGCGGTTGCGATCGCATCGTGCCCGTGGACGTGTACGTACCCGGCTGCCCGCCGACCGCCGAAGCGTTGCTGTACGGCATTTTGCAGTTACAGAAAAAAATCCGGCGCACCAATACCATCGCTCGTTAACCAATCCAGGGCCGAATGACGGAAGGACTTCAGGCGGTCGTCGCACACGCCGCCGAAAAACTGGGTGAGTCGATCACCGCGACCGTACAAGCGCGCGGCGAAGTCACGTTCGAAATCCGTCGCGAAGACCTTCTTAAGGTATGTCGTGTCCTGCGCGACGACCCGGTATTCGGATTCGAGCAGCTCGTCGACGTCTGCGGAGTCGATTACTCGACGTACCGGCTCGAATCGCGCGAGGGGTTGCGCGGTGGGCCGCATTTCGCCGCGGTTTACCACCTGTTGTCGCTGAAGCACAACCGGCGGTTGCGGCTGCGTGCGTTTCTCGATGACGAGATGCCGCGGATCGCGTCGGTGGTGGAAATCTGGAATTCCGCGAACTGGTTCGAACGCGAAGCGTTCGATCTCTTCGGCATTGTTTTCGAAGGGCACCCGGACTTGCGCCGCATCCTCACCGACTACGGCTTCATCGGTCATCCGTTCCGTAAGGACTTCCCGCTGATCGGGAACGTCGAGATGCGCTACGACGAGAGCAAGCGCCGCGTGGTGTATCAGCCCGTGACGATCGAACCGCGCGTGCTGGTGCCGCGCGTGATCCGCGACGAGGGCTTCGCGCGTGGCTGAGATCCGCAACTACACGATGAACTTCGGGCCGCAGCATCCCGCGGCCCACGGCGTGCTGCGCCTGGTGCTCGAGCTCGACGGCGAAGTGATCCAGCGCGTCGACCCGCACGTCGGCCTGCTCCATCGCGCGACGGAGAAGCTGGCCGAGTCGAAACCGTACAACCAGTCGATCGGCTACATGGACCGGCTCGACTACGTCTCGATGATGTGCAACGAGCACGCATACGTGCGCGCCATCGAGAAGCTGCTCGGGATCGAGGCCCCCGTGCGGGCGCAGTACATCCGCACGATGTTCGATGAGATCACGCGCATTCTGAATCATCTGCTCTGGCTCGGCGCGCACGCGCTCGATATCGGTGCGATGACCGTTTTCCTCTACTGCTTCCGCGAGCGCGAAGATCTTTTTGATTGCTACGAAGCGGTGTCCGGCGCGCGCATGCACGCCACTTATTACCGCCCGGGCGGCGTGTACCGCGATCTCCCCGAGTCGATGCCGAAATATCAGGCGTCGAAGTGGCACGACGAAAAAGAAGTCGCGCGGTTGAACAGCAACCGCGAGGGCTCGCTTCTCGACTTCATTTGGGACTTTACCGAGCGCTTTCCGGGTTATATCGACGAGTACGAGACGCTTCTCACCGACAACCGTATCTGGAAGCAGCGCACCGTCGGCATCGGCGTGGTGTCGCCCGAGCGTGCGGTGCAGCTCGGCTTCTCCGGTCCGATGCTGCGCGGCAGCGGCATCGAGTGGGATCTGCGCAAGAAGCAGCCATACGCGATGTACGACCGCGTGGACTTCGACATTCCGATCGGCGTCAACGGCGACTGCTACGATCGCTATCTCGTGCGCATCGAAGAGATGCGTCAGAGCAACCGCATCATCCGCCAGTGTGTGGAATGGCTGCGGCGCAATCCGGGTCCGGTGATGGTCGGTAACCACAAGATTGCCCCGCCGCGGCGCGAAGAGATGAAGGCCGACATGGAGGCCTTAATCCATCACTTCAAGCTCTTCACCGAAGGTTACTGCGTGCCGGAAGGCGAGGTGTATGCGGCGGTCGAAGCACCGAAGGGCGAGTTCGGTATCTATATGATCTCCGACGGCGCCAACAAGCCGTACCGCGTGAAGATTCGGGCGCCCGGTTTTCCGCATCTCGCCTCGCTCGATGAAATGGCGCGCGGGCACATGATCGCCGATCTCGTGGCGATCATCGGAACGCAGGATATCGTGTTCGGGGAGATAGATCGCTGATGGCCGCGAATCTCAAACCGAGCGGTACCGAACGACTGTCGGCCGAGGCGCGCGCGGAGATCGACCGCTGGGTCGCGAAATTTCCGCCCGACCGCAAACGCTCGGCCGTCTTGGCGGCGCTTACGATCGCACAGCGCGAGAACGGCGGTTGGCTGACGCCCGAGTTGATGGAAGCGGTGGCCCTGTACCTCCAGGTTCCACCGGTCGCGGTGGAAGAGGTCGCAACCTTTTATAGTCTTTACGATCTCAGCCCCGTAGGGCGGCACAAGCTTTATGTCTGCAACAGCATTTCGTGCTGGCTGCGCGGCTCCGAGCAGATCATGGAGCACCTGGAGCAGCGTCTGGGTGTCAAGGTCGGTGAAACGACCTCCGACGGGCGTTGCACGCTAAAGCAAGCCGAGTGTCTCGCCGCGTGCGGCGGCGCGCCGGCACTGATGGTCGACGGCGAGTATCACGAGAATCTAACGCCGGAAAAAATCGACGCGCTCCTTGCGCGCTTCAAGTGAAGAGACCGAGGATGGACGAAGATTTCAAACGGTTCAGCGCATCCGCTGCCCCCACCCTAACCCTCCCCCGTGCAACGGGGGAGGGAAGGGGAGGGGGGCGCAGTGCAGCGGGAAAGGTCTTGCGCCGATGACCGCCGTCTTGAACATCTGCCTGCCCGACCCGAAGGTCGAAAAGCCGTGGACGCTTTCGACGTACCGGAGCGCCGGCGGGTACGAGATGTGGGAAAAGGTCCTGAAGGAGCGGCGCGAACCGGCGAGCATCGTCGAGGAGATCAAGACCGCGGCGTTGCGCGGACGCGGCGGTGCAGGCTTCCCGACCGGCGTGAAGTGGAGCTTCATGAATCCGAAGTCGCCGGGGCAGAAATATCTCGTGTGCAACTCGGACGAAGGTGAACCGGGTACGTTCAAGGATCGCGACATTCTCCGCTACAACCCGCATGCCGTCATCGAAGGGATGGCGATTGCGGGCTACGCGATGGGCGCAACGGTCGGGTACAACTACTTGCGGGGCGAGTTCATCGAGCCGCATAACCGCTTCGAAGCCGCGCTCAAGGAAGCGTACGACGCGGGCCTGCTCGGCAAGAACGTCATGGGGTCCGGCGTCGACTTCGACTTGTATACGTACCTTGGTGCCGGCGCGTACATCTGCGGCGAAGAGACGGCGATGCTCGAATCGCTCGAAGGCAAGCGCGGTCTGCCGCGCTATAAGCCGCCATTCCCCGCCCATTTCGGTCTCTACGGGCGGCCGACCACGATCAATAACACCGAGACGCTCGCGTCGGTTCCGTACATCCTGCGCCACGGCGCGAAGCAATTCCTCGATCTGGGCAAGCCCAACAACGGCGGCGTGAAGATTTTTTCCGTTTCCGGCCACGTGAACCGGCCTGGAAACTACGAAGTGCCGCTCGGCATCCCGTTCGCCGAGCTGCTCAAGCTCGCCGGCGGCGTGCGTAATGGCCATCGACTGAAAGCGGTGATTCCCGGCGGATCGTCGGCGAAAGTGCTGCCCGGCCGGATCATGATGGAGCTGACGATGGACTACGACTCGATCGCGAAGGCCGGCTCGATGCTCGGGTCCGGCGCCGTCATCGTGATGGATGAGACGACTTGTATGGTTCAGGCGCTGCAGCGCATCTCGCACTTCTACTACGAGGAGTCGTGCGGACAGTGCACGCCGTGCCGCGAAGGCACGGGCTGGATGGCGCGCGTCATCGATCGTGTCGAAAACGGGCAGGGTCGCGCGCAAGACCTCGACCTGCTCGACAGCGTCGCGTCGAAGATCGAAGGCCGGACGATCTGCGCGTTCGGCGAAGCGGCCGCCTGGCCGGTGCGCAGCTTCGTGCAGCATTTCCGCGAGGAATTCCAGTATCACATTGATCACCGGGCGTGCCTGCCCGAGACCCGAGGCCGTTCATGAGCGCGAAGGAGCAAACCGTCGCGGCGGCGGCAGCCGATACCGTGATGATCGAAGTCGACGGCCGGAAGATTCCGGCGAAAAAAGGCTCGATGATCATCCAGGCGACGGACGCGGCCGGCATTTATATCCCGCGCTTTTGTTACCACGGAAAGCTTCCGATCGCGGCGAACTGCCGCATGTGCCTGGTTGAGGTCGAGAAGGCCCCGAAGACCATGCCCGCGTGCGCGACGCCGGTGGCGGAAGGCATGAAAGTTTTCACGCGCTCCGAGAAGGCGCGCGATTCGCAAAAGCACGTGATGGAGTTCCTGCTGCTCAATCATCCGCTCGACTGCCCGATCTGCGATCAGGGCGGTGAGTGTCCGCTGCAGGATCAGGCGCTCGGATACGGCAAAGACGACTCGCGCTACGACGAAGCGAAGCGCGTCGTGCCGGACAAAGACATCGGCCCGCTGATCACGACTTTCATGACGCGCTGCATCCACTGCACGCGCTGTGTTCGTTTTGGGCAGGAGCTGGCAGGTGTCATGGAGTTCGGCGTGCTCAATCGCGGAGAGCACAGCGAGATCCGCACGTTCCTGGATCGCAGCGTCGATTCCGAGATTTCCGGCAACGTCATCGACATCTGCCCGGTCGGCGCGCTCACCTCGAAGCCGTTCCAATACAAGGCGCGTCCGTGGGAGCTCGATCATCACGCATCGATCGCGCCGCACGACTGCGTCGGCTCGAATATCGACATCCAGCAGCTCCGCGGCCAGGTCAAGCGCGTGCTGCCGCGCGTGAACGATGCGATCAACGAATGCTGGTTGTCGGATCGCGACCGCTTCAGCTACGAGGCGCTCAATTCCGACGAGCGTCTGCGCGTGCCGATGATCCACAAGAACGGCCAGTGGGAAGAGGTGGATTGGGCGACCGCGCTCGACTTCACGTCGAACGGCCTGAAGCAGGTCATTGAACGTCACGGCGCGAATGCACTCGGCGCGCTCGCGTCGCCGATCAGCACGCTCGAAGAGTTTTATCTCCTGCAAAAGCTCATGCGCGCGCTCGGGTCGAACAACGTCGACCATCGGTTGCGGCAGCTCGATTTTTCGGATGACGCACAGGCGCCGCTTTTCCCCGCGCTAGGCATGAGCATTCCCGATCTCGAGACGCTCGATGCGGTGCTCCTGATCGGCGCGAATCCGCGCAAGGATCAGCCGTTGCTCGGGCTTCGCCTGCGCAAAGCGGCGAAGAAGGGTGCGGCGATCATGGCGATCAATCCGATCGACTACGATTTCACGCATCCGCTCACGGCGAAGGTGATCGGCCGGCCGGAAGAGATGTACATCGCTGCGGCCGAGGTCGCCAAAGCGCTTGGCGGCGGGCCGGCGGCGGCGAGCTGGATCGACCCGCTGACGCCCGGAGTCGAGGCGAAGCGCATCGCCGAGTTACTGACGCGCGCGACCAAGAAGGCGGTACTACTCGGGCCGTTCGCGTTCAGTCATCCACAAGCTGCTGGGCTCCGCGCAATCGCAAGTCGGATCGCTGCGCGTTGCGGTGCGACGCTCGGGTTCCTCGGCGAAGGCAATTCCGCCGGCGCCTGGGTGGCGGGCTGCGTGCCGCATCGGGGACCGCTCGGCAAAGCGGCGGGTCCGGGCCTCACGACGGCGGCGATGCTCCGCGAGCCGCGCAAAGCGTTCTTGCTCCACGGCGTCGAGCCCGAGCTCGACCTGCTCGACGGAACGCTCGCGGCCAAGGTGATGGAATCGGCTGAATTCGTCGTGATGCTGACCTCGTTCAAACCGTCGGTTTATCGCAGTCCCGCGATTGGTTACGCACACGCGCTGTTGCCGCTCGCGCCGTTCAGCGAAACCGACGGCAGCTTCGTCAATACCGAAGGCCGCGTGCAGCGCTTCGAGGCGGCAGTCCGGCCGCTCGGCGATGCCCGCCCGGGTTGGAAGATCCTGCGCGTGCTCGGCAATCAGCTCGGCGTCGGCGGCTTCGAATACGCCACGATCGACGACGTGCGCGGCGAGCTTGGGTTCCCGTCGCTCTTCAAGCCGACCGCGTTCGAGGGCAACGCTGCGCCGGCGCCGGTACGCGTGCCGCTTGCCGACGCGCAGCTCTATCGAATCGCTGAAGTGCCGCTCTATGCGGTCGATCCGCTCGTGCGGCGCGCCCCGGCGCTGCAGCACACCGCTGACAATCCGCCGCCCGCGGCGCGCATGAACGCGGCGGAAGCCGCGCGCCTCGGCCTCGCGGACGGCGTGGCCGTTGCTGTCCGGACGGTCGCGGGCGAAGCGCGCCTGGAAGTCAAAATCGACGCGCGCGTGCCGGACGGCGCGGTGCTGATCGCGTCCGGTTACCTCGAAACGTTCACGCTCGGGGCTCACGCGCCCGCCAGCTTGGTGCGCGCATGACCGACTTCATCTCCACGGCGTGGGGCGCGTTGCCGGCATGGAGCCAGGTGACGGTATTCAGCCTCGTGAAGATCGTCGCGATTCTCGTGCCGCTGATCATTTCGGTTGCGTACCTCACGTTCTTCGAGCGCAAAGTGATCAGCTACATGCAGGTCCGTATCGGCCCGAACCGGGTGGGGCCACGCGGCTGGATGCAGCCGTGGGCCGACGTCGGCAAGCTGTTGCTGAAGGAAATCATCATCCCGGCGAACGCGAACCGTTTTCTGTTCGTCACGGCACCGCTGCTCGCGCTGGCTCCGTCGTTCGTGGCGTGGGCGGTGATTCCGTTTACCGATCAGCTGGTGCTCGCCAATATCGACGCGAGCCTGCTCTTCATCCTCGCGCTCACCTCGATGTCGGTGTACGGCGTCATCGTCGCGGGCTGGGCTTCGAACTCGAAATACGCCTTCCTCGGCAGCATGCGCTCTGCGGCGCAGATCGTCGCGTACGAGATCGCGATGGGATTCGCGCTCGTCGGCGTCCTCATGGCGGCCGGCTCGCTCAACCTGCGCGAGATCGCGCTGCATCAGGGGGGCGGCCTGCACCAGTGGTATGTCTGGCCGTTGTTGCCCCTCGCGATCGTTTACTTCGTTTCCGGCGTGGCCGAGACCAATCGCGCGCCGTTCGACGTGGCCGAAGGCGAATCCGAGCTGGTGGCCGGGTTTCACGTCGAGTATTCCGGCATGGGTTTCGCGATGTTCTTCCTCGCCGAATACGCCAACATGATCCTGATTTCCACGCTCGCGACGATCATGTTCCTCGGCGGCTGGCTCTCGCCGCTGCCGCCCGCGTGGGTCCCTTCGGTGCCGGTGCTCGGCGCACTGCTCGGCGACGGCGTGCACTGGCTGCTGCTCAAGATCAGTTTTCTGCTGTTTTGTTTTCTGTGGTTCCGCGCCACCTTCCCGCGCTACCGTTATGATCAGATCATGCGTCTCGGCTGGAAGGTGTTCATTCCGATCACGCTCGTGTGGATCGCGGTGATCGGCGTTTTCACGTTCTTTACGCCCTGGGGCTTCATCTTCCACTGAATCGCGAATCGCCATGAATGCGCTCAAGCGATATCTGAATAGCTTCCTGCTCGTCGAGCTCCTGAAGGGCTTGTTCGTCACCGGCCGTCACCTGTTCGTGCGCAAGGTCACGGTGCAGTATCCCGACGAGCACACCCCGACCAGCCCGCGATTCCGCGGCCTGCATGCGCTGCGCCGTTACCCCAACGGCGAAGAACGCTGCATCGCGTGTAAGCTCTGCGAAGCAGTGTGCCCGGCGGCGGCGATTACCATCGAGTCGTCGCAGCGGGCGGACGGCAGCCGCCGCACGACGCGTTACGAGATCGATCTGTTCAAATGCATTTACTGCGGCTTCTGCGAGGAATCGTGCCCGGTCGACTCCATCGTCGAGACGCGCTTCAACGAGTTTCATTTCGAGCGCCGCGGCGATCATGTGATCACCAAGGAACAGTTGCTCGCGATGGGAGATCGTTACGAGAAGGAGATCGCCGCGGATCGTCGCGCAGACGCGAAGTTTCGGTGAGAACCAAGTGAAGACGGCTCCGCGGTTTGTCGCCCCCACCCTAACCCTCCCCCGCTTCTGCGGGGGAGGGAAGGGGAGGGGGCCGCAACGTCGAAGACCGGTTACTAGTTGCGACCACTGCTTATGATCGAGTTCAAGCAATTCGTGTTCTACGTGTTCGCCATCCTGCTGGTGTTTGCGTCCAGCATGGTCATTACGCTGCGCAATCCGGTAAAGTCGGCGCTGTTTCTCGTCCTCGCATTTTTCAGCGCCGCGGGCCTGTGGCTCTTGCTGTCCGCGGAGTTCCTGGCAATCGTCCTCGTGCTCGTGTACGTCGGCGCGGTCATGGTGCTGTTTCTGTTCGTCGTCATGATGCTCGATATCAACCTCGCGCGGTTGCGCGCGGGTTTCGGCGAGTATCTTCCGATCGGCGGCATCGTCGCCGTGCTGCTCGTGCTCGAAATGGGCCTGATCCTCGGCTCCGGGCGCTTTGGCGCGACACAGATGCCGGAGCCGGCGCCGCTGGCCGGCGATGCGAGCAATACGCGGGCGCTCGGGCGGATCATCTATACAGTCTATGCGTATCCGTTCGAGCTCGCGGCGCTTATTTTGTTGGTCGCAATTATCGCCGCCATCGTGCTCACGATGCGGCGGCGCAAGGACACGAAGTATCTGGACCCGGCCGTGCAGATCGACGTGCGCCGCGCCGATCGCGTGCGCGTGATCAAGATGCCGGCCGAGAAAAAGGCGTAGGGGATTTTTAGAATAAACACCCGATGATACCGCTCGAACACTATCTGATCCTCGGCGCGATCCTGTTCGCGCTCAGCGTGGTCGGGATATTTCTGAACCGCAAGAACCTCGTCATTCTGCTGATGGCGATCGAGCTGCTGCTGCTCGCGGTCAACATGAATTTCGTGGCCTTTTCGCACTATCTCGGCGATATCGCGGGCCAGGTATTCGTCTTTTTCATTCTCACCGTGGCCGCGGCGGAATCGGCGATCGGGCTGGCGATTCTGGTCGTGTTGTTCCGTAACCGGGCGTCGATCGACGTCGAAGATTTGGACACGCTGAAGGGCTGATATGGCGCTAGCTCCCCAGACGATATACCTGATGATTCCGTTGTCCTGTCTCGCGGGCGCGCTGATCGCTGGCCTGCTCTCCTTCGGCCCGTTCGCCCCGAGCAAAGTCGAAGGGCGAACGGCTGAGGACAGGGGCTGGAAGATCGGACGCGTCGCGGCGCACACAGTCACGATCCTCGGTGTCGCCGTCGCCTTCGCGCTGTCGGCGTTCGTGGTACTGCCCGACGTACTCGCGGGCCATGCGTTCAACGGCACCGTCTACGAGTGGGGCATGAGCGGCGACCTGCCGCTCGAGGTCGGCTTCCTCATCGATCCGCTCACGGCGTTGATGATGGTCGTGGTCACGTTCGTGTCGCTGATGGTGCACATCTACACCGTCGGCTACATGCACGACGACCCGGGTTATCAACGCTTCTTCAGCTACATCGCGCTCTTTACGTTCGCGATGCTGATGCTCGTCATGTCCAACAACTTCCTGCAGCTATTTTTCGGCTGGGAAGCGGTCGGTCTGATGTCGTATCTGCTGATCGGCTTCTGGTACACGCGCGACTCGGCGACCTACGCGCAGCTCAAGGCGTTTCTGGTGAACCGCGTAGGCGATCTGGGGTTCTTGCTTGGAATCGCCGCGATCTACTATTACTTCGGCACGCTCGACTATGGCGCGGTGTTTGCGATCGCGCCCCAGTTCGTGAACAAGACGCTGCACGTGATTCCCGGCCTCGATTGGCACGTGCTGACCTTGGTCTGCATCCTGCTTTTCATCGGCGCCATGGGAAAGAGCGCGCAGGTGCCGTTGCACGTGTGGCTGCCCGACTCGATGGAAGGCCCGACGCCGATCTCCGCGCTCATCCACGCGGCCACGATGGTGACGGCGGGTGTATTCATGGTCGCGCGCATGTCGCCGCTTTACGAGCTTGCGCCGACCGCGCTGTCGGTCGTGCTGGTCATCGGAGCGATCACCGCCTTCACGATGGGGCTCGTCGGCATCGTGCAAAACGATATCAAGCGCATCATCGCGTATTCGACGCTGTCGCAACTCGGCTACATGATGGTCGGCCTCGGCGCTTCGGCGTACGCGGCCGGTATTTTCCATCTGGCGACGCACGCGTTCTTCAAGGCGCTCCTGTTCCTGGCCGCCGGTTCGGTGATCATCGCGATGCATCACGAGCAGGACATCCGCAAGATGGGCGGCCTCAAGAAATACATGCCCTGGACGTTTGCGACCGCCTGGATCGGATCGCTCGCACTCGCCGGATTTCCACCGTTCGCCGGCTTCTTCTCGAAGGACGCGATCATCGAAGCGGTGGAGCTTTCGACGCTGCCCGGAAGCGGTATCGCGTACGCCGCCGTGCTGTCCGGCGTTTTCATTACGTCGCTCTACAGCTTCCGCCTGCTTTTCCTCGTATTCCACGGTAAGCCGCGGATGGACGCGCACTCGCTCGAGCATTTGCACGAATCGCCCGCGGTGGTCGTGGTTCCGCTCGTGTTGCTGGCGATTCCTTCCGTGCTGTCCGGCGGCGTGCTCATCGAGCCGCTACTCTTCGACGGCTACTTCGGTAACGCCATCAAAGTGCTGCCGGCGCACGACACGATGCGCGAGATCGCGGACCACTACCAGGGATTAGGGCCGTTGGTGGCGCACGGGTTTACGAGCACACCATTCCTGTTGGCGCTTGCCGGCCTCGGCGCCGCGTGGTTTCTGTACATCCGCGAGCCCGGCCTGCCGGCACGGATCGGCGCACGCGTGCATGCGCTGTACCTGCTGCTGCTCAACAAGTACTACATCGACGAGTTCAACGACCGCGTGTTCGCGCGCGGCGCGCGAGCGCTCGGCAGCCTGCTCTGGCGCGTCGGCGACGTGCGGCTGATCGACGGCCTCGCGGTGAACGGCACGGCACGGCTGGTGGGCTGGGCGTCGGCCGTCATCCGCCATATCCAGTCCGGCTATGTCTATCATTACGCCTTCGCGATGATTCTGGGCTTGTTCCTACTCATCACCTTCTTCGTGCACCGTCCATGAGCGCCATTCACTGGCTGAGCGTCGCTATCTGGCTGCCGATCGTCGGCGGGGTCGCTGTTCTCGCGACCGGCGGCGATGCACGCGCTACGATCGCGCGTCCCATCGCGCTCGTCTTCGCCGTGCTCACGTTCGCCGCCACGATTCCGCTGTATCTCGGTTTCGATACCAGCACGCCCGAGATGCAGTTCGTCGAGAACACACCGTGGGTGGACGCCTTCGGCATTCGCTACCATCTCGGCATCGACGGGATCTCGCTGCTTCTGATACTGCTCACGAGCTTCAGCACCGTGCTCGTCGTCATCTCGGCGTGGGAAGTTATTCAAAAGCGCGTGGCGCAATATCTCGCCGCTTTCCTGTTCATGGAAGGCCTCATGATCGGCGTCTTCTGCGCCGTCGATGCGATCCTGTTCTATGTCTTCTGGGAAGCGATGCTCGTGCCGATGTTCGTCATCATCGGTCTCTGGGGCGGGACGAACCGCGTATACGCCACGATCAAGTTCTTCCTCTATACGTTCATCGGTTCGGTGTTGATGCTGGTCGCGCTCATCTATTTGTACTATCAGGCGGGTAGCTTCGACATTCTGTCGTTCCACGGTCTGCGGCTCGGACGCACCGAACAGATTCTGATCTTTCTCGCGTTCTTCGCCGCGTTTGCCGTGAAGGTGCCGATGTGGCCCGTGCATACGTGGCTGCCCGACGCGCATGTCGAAGCGCCGACGGGCGGCTCGGTGATCCTGGCCGCGATCATGCTGAAGATGGGCGCGTACGGCTATCTGCGCTTCTCGCTGCCGATCACGCCGGTCGCCGCGCACGACCTCGCCTGGTTCATGATCGCGCTGTCGTTGATCGCAATCGTTTACATCGGACTGGTCGCGCTCGTGCAGGACGACATGAAGAAGCTGATCGCCTACTCGTCGATCGCGCACATGGGCTTCGTCACGCTCGGCTTTTTCATATTCAACGCCCAGGGAATCGAGGGCGGGATCATTCAAATGATCTCGCACGGCTTCGTGTCGGGCGCGCTGTTCTTGTGCGTCGGCGTGCTTTATGACCGGCTGCACTCGCGCGCGATTGCCGACTACGGTGGCGTAGCGAAGCCGATGCCGATGTTCGCGGCGTTCATGATGCTGTTCGCGATGGCGAACAGCGGGCTCCCCGGAACCTCGGGATTCGTCGGCGAATTCTTGGTGATACTGGGCGCGTTCAGCGCCAACGCGTGGTACGCGGCCGCAGCGGCGACGACGCTGATTTTCGGCGCCGCGTACACGCTCTGGATGTACAAGCGCGTGATCTTTGGCGATATCCGCAATAGCCACGTCGCTGCCCTCACCGACATCGGCGGACGCGAGGCGTCGTTCCTGGCCGCACTCGCCGTCGCCGTGCTCGTCATGGGCCTCTGGCCGAAGCCGTTTCTCGATGTGATGCACACATCGGTCGAGCATCTGATGAGCCAGGTCAACCAAACCGCTGTGGCCCGCCTGCCATGATGATCGACGTTCCCGGCCTAGCCGCCGCGCTTCCCGAAATTTTCGTTTTCACGATGGCGTGCGTGATCCTGCTCGTGGATCTGTATGCCGCTACGCCCACGCGGTTTCTGTCGTACGCACTGGCGCAACTCACGCTCGTGGTCGCGGCGGTATTGACGCTTGCCGGCGCCGGCAACACCGGTTACTTCTTCAATCAAATGTTCGTCGCCGATCCGCTCGCGGTGCTGCTCAAGCTCGCGATCTACGGCCTCGTCTTTTTCGTGTTCGCATACTCGCGCGATTATCTGCGCGAGCGGGGCATACTGCGGGGCGAGTACTTTGTGCTCGGTTTGTTCGGCGTGGTCGGAATGATGGTGATGGTGTCCGCCAGCCATTTCCTGCCGCTCTATCTGGGCCTCGAGCTGCTCTCGCTTTCCCTCTATTCGATGGTAGCGTTCCAGCGCGATTCGGCGATCGCGACGGAAGCGGCAATGAAGTACTTCATTCTCGGCGCAATGTCCTCCGGCATGCTGCTCTACGGCATGTCGATGCTCTACGGCGCGACGGGCAGCCTCGAGATCGCTGCCGTGCGCCACGCAATAGCCGGCATGAGCGCGAACGACATCGTGCTGATCTTTGGTCTGGTGTTCATCATCGTCGGCATCGCCTTCAAGATCGGATCGGTGCCGTTTCACATGTGGGTGCCGGACGTGTATCAAGGCGCGCCGACGGCGGTAACGGTTTACATCGGCACGGCGCCGGAGCTCGCGGCGTTCGCGCTGATCATGCGCCTCCTGATCGGCGGCCTCGAAGGTCTGGCGCCGTCGTGGCAAGGGATGCTGACGATTCTCGCGGTCCTGTCGATGGGCCTCGGGAACGTTATTGCGATCGCGCAGACGAGCATTAAACGTATGCTCGCGTATTCGGCGATCTCGCACATGGGGTTTTTCCTGCTCGGCATCTTGAGTGCGTCCGCGAGCGGGTACAGCTCGGCGCTCTTCTATGTGCTCGTCTACGCGGTCATGAGCCTCGGGAGTTTCGGCGTCATCATCTTGCTTTCCCGGGCCGGCTTCGAGGCGGATCGGCTCGACGACTTCAAGGGGCTCAATCAGCGTAGCCCGTGGCATGCGTTCCTGATGCTCGTGCTGATGTTCTCGCTCGCCGGGGTTCCGCCGACCGCGGGTTTCTACGCGAAGCTGCTGGTCATCCAATCGGTCGTCGGCGCGGACATGGTGTGGCTCGCGGTCGCGTCGGTGTTGTTCGCCGTGATCGGCGCCTTTTACTACCTGCGTATCGTCAAATTGATGTACTTCGACGACCCGCTCGACACGGCCCCTATTACCGCCCAGAAAGACCTTCGCTTTCTACTTGCCGTCAACGCGCTGCTCCTGATCGGCGTGCTCCCGTGGATCGGCACGCTGATCGATTGGTGCACCGCGGCGGTTCGCTTCTTGTCGTAATCGCGCCTTCCGCAAAAACAAAACGGCCCGCACGAGGCGGGCCGTCCAAGTGTTGCTTGTCTCTCGGGCTTACTCTCAGAACGCCCTGACCTGGGCGCGCACTTCGCCGGCCGGAAACTGCGCCGAGTGCACATTGGCGTAGGTCGCTCCCGCGCGAATAGCGGCCAGGACTTCGTCGAACTCGCCTGCCACGACGCCTTGTGCCGCAGCGCCTCCAACGACGCTCGCGGCCGTCAGCGTACCGGTCACGGTCCCGGAGAACGTGCCGTCGGCGCCCGCGTTATTCGGGCACGCCGGCGTGCCCGCCGGTCCGTTGCCAAGATTCGTGCACAGGAAAACCATGACACCGCCGTTGACGGCGCGCCGGCCCAGGTGGATATGCGACTGCGCGACGTTGGTCGGGAAGTTCGAGTACGTCAATGTGTACTCGATCTCGGTATCGTTGTTCTTGATGCGTGCGCGGAAATCGGCTTGCGCCGGCGTCGAGAGTGTCGGCACTTCGTTGAAACCGCTGAGGCCCGCGACGAGATGATCGCGCGCGGAGTCGTCGGCGCTGACCGGCAATACAGCGATTGCGGACAGCGCAATGAGGCCGGGGATGATGCGAGCGAAGAGTTTTTGCTTCATGGATACGCTCCTTGTCTTAGTGTAATTACGAGTGCGCCGCCCTCGCGGTGCGGGCAGAGTTTGCATCCCCTCTGGAAAAATCACCAGCGGGAATTTTGCACGTCGCACGGCGTTTCGTCGGGAATAAATGCTGCCCCTCGTCGGTAATAGAGCGCGATATCGAGTGGGACAAAAGAACGGCTAATTCAACAACGCGTGAATGTGCCGGCGATCTTCGGGCCGGTGCGTCGAGGAATTGCTACGAAGAAGAGTAGAGCTTCTTGAACGTGGTGAGCTCTTCGACGTTGAGATCGGAGACGATCGAAAAGTCCATTTCGCCCTGCCTCCAACTGAACAAGTGGTACCCGCGGCGGGACAGAAGCGGGGGCAGCGCGTTGCCGTACTCCTCGGTCCGGCTGACGAAGACGGTAATGATGTGCGCACGTCGGCGATAGACCAATGCGGCCGCCGGCCGATGGTTGAAATAGTCGAGGCGGCCGCCGACCAGCGGGAAGTCGGCGCCGAGGTCCTTAACCGGCGGCGAAAAGTCGAGTTTGCCGTTGAACCAGGGCTTCACGGCGTGGCGATCCGACGAGCTGACGTCGACAGTGTGTTGGACGATGAGCGCGCGGACGTGGCTGTCGATGATTTGATCCGAGAGCGTCTCCGGCCGGCTTGTCGAGGGAAGATTGGAATAGAGCCCGATCGTCCAGGCGACCGCGGCGACGGCGACGAGTGCTGCAGCGAAGGCCGGCCGGTTTTGCGGCATCCAACGCGCGAGTCGTCTCGCGCCCCGTGTGGGTTTTCGCAACACGCTCCGGATTCGATCTTCGAGGCGAGGAGGGGCGGTAAATCGAACGGCATGTTTTTTCACGGCGGCAAGGAGCTTCTCTTGTTGTTCAAATAGCGCACGGCAGCTCATGCAAACCGTCAGATGGTTTTCAATCGCGAGCGATTCTTGCGCCGTCAGCTCGTGATCGAGGTATGCCGGAAGCGCCTCAGACACTCCGCTGCATTCCATTCCACGATTCCTCGCTCATGCCCTTCAAGTATTCGCCCAACATCCGGCGACTGCGCGCGATTCGCGACATCACGGTGCCGATCGGAATGGACAGCACGACCGCGATCTCTCTGTACGACAGTTCTTCCAGTTCGCGCAGCACGATGATCTCGCGAAACGGCAGCGGCAGTTTCTCGATCGCGAGGTTCAGCAGCTGCGCAACCTCCTCGCGTGCGAAGATCGATTCGGGGCTCCCGTAGACGGCGTCGCGCTCTCTCATCGTGGCGCTCTGCATTTCCGCACTGCGCGCCTCTTCTTCTTCAAATGACGCGTGTAGTTTTTCCCGACGCCGCTCTTTCATCCACGTGTAGCAGGTGTTTCGCACGATGGCGAGCAACCACGCGCGCGGGCTCGTCCCGTTGAAGGTGACAAAGAACTTGAAGGCGCGCAAATAGGCCTCCTGCGTGAGGTCCTCCGCGTCCTGCGGATTGCCAACCAGCCAGCGCGCAAGCTGGTACGCAGCGTCGAGATGCGGCAGAAATAAATCTTCAAACCGCCGGTGTTGCGGATGTTCCGTCACGGATCCGTCCTGCAGAGAGACTTGCGTCAGTTTTCCTTTATTCCACCCGAAGGGGCCCCGACCGCAATTGCGGGCCGATATCCAGGTTACTGGCGCAAGCTCTCTCGGCACAAGGCCTTTTGTCGGCGGCCGGCAGGTCGAAATGGGGTAGGGAGGGGCAACGGTAAATGCTTACCGGAGAAAGAAAAAATGCTCCTCAGGACGTATGTGTCTGGGGACGGCTGGCCCGCGCCGGCCGGCGGCGACGGCGACCGAGGCCTAAGCGGTCGAGGACGAACCCCGCCAGCTGATTCGAACGGATCATCCGGAAGACGAAGGCGCGCGCTGAAAATGCCGGCACCGGCCGGACTTCTTCGATCGTCGGCAGGAACGTCACGAGCGCAAAGGCGCGCAGAATAGCGGAGAGGAGCAGCAGCGCCCACAACCCGCTGGTCCAATGCACGACATGGCCGAACAACGTAAAGGTCGACGGGAAAAGCTCGCTCATCACGCCGCCGATTAGCGCGCCGCCGCAGGCGCCGAGGTTGTTCATGAGATTGTGCGTGGCCCAGTAAACCGCACGTCGATCAGGCCTGACGACGTCGTAGAGGTGGTTGCCCGCCGCGAGACTGAACCCCGCCCAGCTCCACCCGGCGAGCGCCTGGATGAACAGCACCCAAGCGAAGCTCGGTGACAACAGCCATAGCGCCGGCACCAGCGGGACTATTACGCCGCTGGTCGCCAAAACCGCGCGGTTGCCGAACAGATCTGCAAGGCGTCCCCACGTCCGGAGTGTGAGAAATTGCGCGACCACGGCGATCGCCGTGGCGGCCGTGAACTGCAGGTAGGAAAACCCGAGGTCCCGCAGCATATAAACGGTAAAGAAAGGACCCGCCACCGCGACGGCAAAATTCATCGCGGTGATAAATATCGAAAATCGGATGAAGCGGGTTTGATAGCGGCACGTCGGGGCCGATCGAGCCGGCCGCGGAACGGGATCGGTCGTGTTCGGCTCGACCATTCGGGAAAGGTGGTAGACCGAATACATCCGCGCGGCGGCGGCGGCGGTGAAGATGACCGCAAAACCGAACCGGGTGCTGCCGCGCGCCTGGAAAAATTCGAGCACCAGCCCGCCGACGACGAGCGCGGCGAAGCTCGCGACGCTCATCAGCCGCGTGCGGCCGCCGAAGAATCGGCCGCGTTTGCGGGCGGGAACGAGGTCGGCCATGAGACTACACCAGAGCGGCGCGCCGAACCCGATCCAGGCGTGATACAAGACGATACACCCGACCATTGCCGTAACGGCGTGCGCTGGAAAAAGATACGGCGCCCATACGATAGGGAACCACGAGAGCGCGTGCAGGAGCGCGCTCGATACGATCAGCGCGCGCCGCGTGCCGGCGCGTCCCTCGAGCCAGGCGGCAAACAGTTGCGTGACCGCGCCGAAAAGCGGTGGGATTGCCGCGAGCAGCGAAACCTGCGCCGCGGTCGCGCCGAGGAACAACGCGTAAGCGGCAAAATAAGTTTCCCCGACGCCGCTCATGACCGAGTAGGCCACGCCGTCGCGCACCGAATGACGCAACGATTGTGCAACCCGCGGGTTGGAGGAGAATGCGACTTTCATGCTGATCGCGAGAGAATCATGGATCGTTTCAATGATACGTTGCTGATCCATGCACCGTTCGCCGCTCATGCGGCACAAACCGCAGTCTGTCGATTGCAAGCACCACGCGACCAACGATCACTCGGGATGCGCGGACGCGTGCTCAATTCGTCAACGCCCTGGCGCGGGTTCGATGAAAGGTGCGCGCGATGACAGCTCGCGCTCGCGTTCTTCTTGTCTCGGACACGCACGGGGCGGTCGACGCGCGCATCGTGCAGCTCACGTCGCGCTGCGATTACGTCGTTCACGCCGGGGACATCGGCAACGGGGAGGTCTTGCACGAGCTCGGCGCCGTCGCCGTGGTGCTCGCGGTCCGTGGTAACAACGATACGCCGGCCAAATGGCCGACGGGCGAGCGCGAGTTTCTACACGACCTTCCTGAACAGCTGACGTTGGACCTTCCCGGCGGTGCCTTGGTGGTGACGCACGCCGATAGGATTCGGCCGGCGAACAAACGGCATGAACGGTTACGGCGTCTGTATGCGCAGGCGCGGGCAGTGGTTTACGGTCACACGCATCGGCTCACCACCGACTGCGAACGTTTACCGTGGGTCCTCAACCCGGGCGCCGGCGGTCGCGTGCGTACGTACGGAGGTCCGTCGTGCCTTATCCTTGAAGCCGGTAAGCGGGGCTGGAGCGTGCAGACTGTCCGCTTCGCGAGCGACTGAGTCTCCTTCGCAACTCTTCTTCGTCGATTCCGCGCGCGACTAATTTCTTGTACCGCCCGAGTGCGCTGGTTGGGTATGACCCATCTCTGCGTCCCCCGCGCGCGCCTGACCAGGAGCCAAGTTATTGATATGGCGAGATGAAGCGGCGCAGATGAGCACCGATCGGCTATGCGGCGGGCTGGGCCTTTTGTCGGCGCCATGCCGGCGCAAGTAACCCGTGTCTGAAACCACACCCTAAATCGACCGAAAAAAAGAACAGAATCGGTGTCCACCCGGCACGTGATTTGCTTGTTTTTGGGGAATTCTTCGGGCTGAGCCAGGGATGCGAGGATGAAGCGGTATTTCTCCGGGTTGCGCGCGCGCCTGCTGCTGCTGGTGCTTTTCGCTATCGTCCCGGCGTTTGCGGCGAGCACGTATAGCGCCATTCTGGAACGGCAAGAAGCCGCGTCGGATGCCGCTCGCGAGGCTACGAACCTCGTTCAGCTTGCCGCCCGCGAGCAGCGTCGCTTACTCGCCAGTACCCGGCAACTGCTGGTCAGTCTTTCCAAGCTGCCGGAAGTGCGGGAGGGGCGGGACGGCCGCGCCTGCCATCGAACCTTCGCCGAGGTCCTGAAACCCTTTCCGTACTATCGCAACATCGGCGTCGCGCTGCGCGATGGTACGGTCATTTGCCGGTCTCATCCGAGCACCGCGAAGGTAAATATCGCCGATCGGTCCTACTTCGTTCGCGCCATCGAGTCGCGCGATTTCGGTGTGGGCGACTATCAGATCGGCCGGACGACCGGTTTGAATAGCGTCAATTTCGGCCAAGCCGTGGTCGACGCGCGCGGCGAAGTACGACGCGTGGTGTTCGCTGCGCTCGACCTCGACTGGCTCAATCAGTTGATCGCTACCAACGAGCAGCCGGCGAATTCCGTCCTGATGGCGATCGACAGCCGCGGCACCGTGCTCGCGCATTTTCCGGACTCCGAGAAATGGGTCGGCATGGCCCTTCCTGCATCCCCGCTGATCCAATCCATCTTGGCGCATCCGCGCGGAGGGACCGCCGAGATCAAAGGACTCGATGGCGTCGATCGCATTTTCGCTTTTGCGCCGCTGCATGATGTTCCGGGCGGGAACGTCCATGTCGCGGTCGGGCTTTCCGCCGCGGCTGTTTTCGCAACCGCCAACCGCGAGTTCATGCACAGTTTGGTACTGGTGGTCGTCATTTCGCTGCTCGCTACGGCGTTGGCGTGGTCGCTCGGCGATGTGTTCGTTCTGCGGCGAATCAAGGCGCTCGCTGCGGCTGCAAAAAGAGTGGGGCAAGGTGACTTGAGCGCGCGCAGCGGTTTGACGCACGGTAAGACCGAGGAGATCGGGCAGCTGGCTCAGACGTTCGACAGCATGGCTTCATCGCTGCAGCGTGTGAATCGGATCTTAAAAGCACTCAACGAAGGTAATCGGGCGATCGCTCGCGCCACTGAAGAAGTGGCTCTGCTGAACGAAGTGTGTCGTATCGTCGTCGAGGTGGGGGGCTATCGGTTTGCGTGGATTGGCTACCAAGAGCAGCACGAACGGGCTTCGGTGCGCGCTAGGGCACAGGCGGGCTATCCCGGGGGGCTTGAAGCGCTCGCGGAGGTTATCGCGAGCCGGGATGCCGGCCTCGGTCCCGGCCCAGTCGGCACCGCTGTTCGCGCTGCAAAACCGTATGTCGCGCGGAACCTCCCCGATGATCGCAGTCCCGAGCGGCGCGAGCGCGCGCGGCGACTCGGATATGCGTCGGTCGCCGCGTTCCCGCTCGACGTCGGTGGGCAGATCGTCGGCGCGCTTGCCGTTTATTCCGAAGAGGTGAACGCTTTCGTCGCCGAGGAGCTCGAGCTGCTGACCGAAGTCGCGCAGGATCTGGCGGCCGGAATCGCGCTGCTGCGGGCCCGAGTACAGCACGACCAGGCGCACGCGACCATCGAGCGCATGGCGTATTACGATCGCCTGACCGGTCTGCCGAATCATGCGCTGTTCGAGGACCGACTACGCCGCGCGCTGGCCGAAGCGCGATCGTTCGATCGTCTGCTCGCGCTGCTCATCGTCGACCTCACGCGGCTGCGCGACATCAACGACGCCCTTGGCTTCCATCACGGCGATCAGCTGCTGAAAGAGGTGGGGGCACGCATTGGGGCAACCTTGAAGGACAACGCGATGCTCGCCCGCATGCGCGGCGACGAGTTCGCCGTCCTATGCCGTTTGGACCATGCGGACGAAGCCGGAGTCATGGCTGCGCAAATCCTCGAAGCGTTGGATATTCCGTTCGCCATCGGCGATTTGCGGATCGACGTGAGCGCGACGATCGGCATCTCGCTCTTCCCCGCGCATGGTCGCGATGGTGTGCAACTGATGCGTCACGCCGATGTCGCCCTGCATGCGGCGAAGAAATCCGGAAGGGGCTACGGTCTCTACACGCCCGAGCAACGGGAAAATCGGGCACAGCGGTTGACGATGGTCGGGGAGTTGCGCAGTGCGATCGAGTCGAGTGAGCTCGCTCTGCACTACCAGCCGAAGATAAGCGTGTTCGACGGCGGCGTATGCGGTGTCGAAGCGCTCGTCCGATGGATTCATCCGCGCGCGGGCGTGCTGCCGCCGAACGAGTTCATCCCGTTGGCGGAGCAAACGGGTCTCATCAAGCCGCTGACGGAATGGGTCATCGGGGCGGCATTACGTCAGTCCACGCTCTGGCGCGAACAGGGTCTTGCCATACCCATTGCCGTCAATCTCTCCGCGCGAAACCTCCGCGACCCCGGGCTCGTGGACAAGCTGCAGCGCCTGTTGAACGAGTACGGCGCCGAGCCGAGCTGGATCGAGATCGAGATTACCGAAGGCGCCGTGATGGAGGACCCTGAAGCTGCGCTCGCGATTTTGCAGCGGTTGCGGGCGATGGGGATCGCGCTCTTCATTGACGACTTCGGAACCGGATACTCGTCGTTGAGCTATCTGAAGAAGCTCCCGGTCGATTCGGTCAAGATCGACAAATCATTCGTCATCGATATGTCTACTCAGCAGGACTCACAAAGCATCGTGCGTTCGACGGTGAGCCTCGGGCACGAGCTCAATCTCAAAGTCGTGGCCGAGGGTGTGCAAGATCAAACGACATTCGACCGGCTGGTTATGCTTGGTTGCGATGTCGCGCAAGGTTTTTTCATCAGCCCGCCGTTGCCCGCCGAAGCTTTGCAAGAATGGGTGCAGGAGGACTGTTGGGGAATGCGCATCGGCACGCATCCCGCGAGACAGCGGCGCAAGTCGCAGTCGAGTTGAGCAGCCAGCTCGCACGCGCAATCGACGTCAACGGGGCACGCTGTGAGGTGCCTACCCTCGTGATGTTTTGTTGAATTCCCGGGTAGTGGGCGTTAAACTGCCGCCCCTGCTGCGGGGTGGAGCAGTCTGGCAGCTCGTCGGGCTCATAACCCGAAGGTCGTAGGTTCAAATCCTACCCCCGCTACCAATATCTCAGATTCGCCGCCGACCCCGGCGGCGACGTTGGCATAACGCACTTAATCCCGCGAAGGCCCCGCGAAGGCGTCCTCTCTGAATCCGGTGAGCCGAGCCGTTGGCGGGTCGAGTTGGCCGGTGCGATTGAGATTTAAAGAAAACGGCTTATAATTCGCCCCCGTATTTAAAGTGTTGTGACAATAAGTGGGCCGCGCGCCCACTTTTGTTTTCTAGGACAGTAGCTTATGCGCGGTGTAGGCCCCGCTCTGCGGGAGCGGCTGCAGGCCGGCGTGCAGGCGCTCGGGTTCGAGCTGGTCGACGTCGAGCTCGCGGGCGGTCGTCAACATCAGACGCTCCGTGTATATATAGATAGCCCGCAAGGCGTCACCGTCGACGATTGTGCGGACGTGAGCCGCCAGCTCTCGGCGATCCTGGATGTCGAGGACCCGTTCCCCGGGACTTACACGCTAGAGGTTTCGTCCCCCGGACTCGATCGTCCGCTGGTTACGGTTGCGGACTATCGCCGGTTCGAGGGTGCGATCGTTAAGGTCCGGTTAGCCACCGCGTTGGATGGGCGTCGCAATTTTACCGGGCGCCTGGCGAGCACAACCGCTGACGGCATCGTGGTCGAGGTGGATAACGAGCAATTCCATCTACGCTTCGACGCGATCGAGCGGGCACGGCTGGTGCCGCAGGTTTAGCAGTGTCGTTAATACCGCATGAAGTATCGCCGCTATGCGAGCTGGAGCGGACATGCGAGGGTCGCGTGAAGTTGGCGCGCGGGTGCGCCGAGGAAGGGGCACTCGGGTTTCGAACGTAGGAGTCATTGCTGCGACGAAGGCGAAGCCAGTTGCGAAGGTCCCGGACGACCTTCGGCAACACTAGAGACGGAAACGCGATATGGGTAACGAAGTGTTGATGGTGGTAGACGCGGTTTCGCGCGAAAAGGGCGTCGACAAAGAGACGATCTTCCAGGCGATCGAGGCTGCACTCGCGACGGCGACGCGCAAGCGTTACACCGAGGACATCGACGCGCGTGTCCAGATCGACCGTCAGACCGGCGCCTATCATACGTTCCGCCGCTGGGAAGTCATGCCGGACGAAGTCGAGACGCTCGAGTTCCCCGACCATCAGATTCGCCTGTCCGAAGCCCGCAAGCTCAAACCCAATATCGAAGTCGGCGGTCACATCGAGGAGCCGCTCGAAGCCGTCGAGTTCGGCCGCATTGCCGCGCAGGCCGCGAAGCAAGTCATCATGCAAAAGGTGCGCGAGGCGGAGCGCGAGCAGATCGTGCAGCAATATCTCCCGCGCAAGGACGAGATGGTGACCGGCGTCGTCAAGCGTCTCGAGCGCGGCGACGCGATCGTCGACCTCGGAAGTGCCGAAGCGCTGCTGCCGAAGAGCGCCATGATTCCGCGCGAAGGGTTGCGACCCGGCGATCGGATTCGCGCGCTGCTCGAAGACGTAAAGTCGGTGCCGCGCGGACCGCAGCTCATCCTCTCGCGCATCGCGCCGAAGCTCCTGGTCGAGCTGTTCAAGCTCGAGGTGCCGGAGGCGAGCGAAGGGCTGGTGACGATTCACGGCGCCGCGCGCGATCCGGGCCTGCGCGCGAAGATCGCGGTGAGCTCCAAGGATCAGCGTATCGATCCCATCGGCGCCTGTGTCGGTATGCGCGGCTCGCGCGTGCAGAGTGTTTCGAACGAGCTTGCCGGTGAGCGCGTCGATATTATTTTGTGGTCGGATAATCCTGCCCAGTTCGTGATCAACGCGCTGGCGCCGGCAGAAGTGATGTCCATCGTCGTGGACGAAGAGCTCCACAGCATGGACGTGATCGTCGACGAGCGTCAGCTGTCGCAGGCGATCGGCCGGGGCGGCCAGAACGTGCGCCTCGCCTCGGACCTGACCGGCTGGGAGTTGAACGTTATGACCGAGCAGGCGGCCACCGAGAAGGGCGCCACTGAGACGGCGAACGCCATCAATCTCTTCAAGGAGAGCCTCGACGTCGACGAAAACGTCGCGCAGGTCCTCGTGCAGGAAGGATTCACGAATCTCGAAGAAGTGGCGTACGTGCCGAAACAGGAGCTGCTCGCCATCGAGGAGTTCGACGAAGAGCTCGTCGACGAGTTGCGCAACCGCGCGCGTGACGTACTACTGACGCGAGCGATCGCGCAAGAGGAGAAGCTGAACATGGCCGAGCCGGCGCCGGATCTCATGAACATGGAAGGCATGGACGAACATACGGCGCGGCTACTCGCGGCCTCGGGAATCAAGACGCGCGAAGAGCTCGCCGAGCAATCGGTCGATGAGCTGCTATCGGTCGAAGGTATGACGGAGGAGCGCGCGAAATCACTCATCATGACCGCCCGCGCGCCCTGGTTTGAAACCGCTGCGGTCGGGAAGACCGGCGATACCGCCTGAGCGAACGAAACTACGTTATGGCAAGCATTACGATAGAAGGCTTCGCACGTCAGATCGGCATTCCGTCCGAGACGCTGCTGCGCCAGTTGGTCGCGGCGGGCATTTCGGAGAAGAAGGCGGGCGACGAGCTGAACGACGAAGAGAAGCTGGCGCTCCTCTCTTATCTGCGCGGCAGTCACGGCGCGGAAGAAGGTGTTGCACGCAAGAAAATTACGCTCAAGCGCAAGTCGACCAGCCAGGTAACGCAATCCTCTCGTACGGGCCCCGCGCGCACGGTTCAAGTCGAGGTGCGCAAGAAGCGCACGTTCGTAAAACGCACAACCATCGAAGAAGCGCCGCCCGAGGAAGAGGAGGTCGCGCCGACCGAGACACCGGAGGTGCCCGAAGCGGCGCCGGTGGAAGCGGCGCCTGCGCCCCTCGAAGCTGCCCCGGCCACTCCGGCCCCTGCCGCCGAGCCTGCGCCGGTCGTTGAGCCTGCACCCGTGGTTGCCGAAGCGCCCGCCCCGGCCGTCACGGAGGCGCCGCCGAAGGCGGCACCGGCCGCGGCTCCGAAGGAAAAGGAAAAAGAGAAAGAGAAGCACGACAAGCACAAGAAGGACCGGCACGAGAAAGTCGAAGATCGCGAACGCGGCGAGCTGCATCTCGCCGAAGGCAAGAAAGTCCGGCGCAAGGCGCGGGTCGCGCCGGTGCGCACCGTCGTCACCAGTATGTCCGGACAGCACGCGTTCGAGCGCCCGACGCAACCGATCGTGCACGAAGTGGTGTTGCCGGAAACCATCACCGTCGCCGAGCTGGCACAGAAGATGTCGGTGAAGGCCGCCGAGGTCATCAAGGTTCTCATGAAGCTCGGCATGATGGTGACCATCAACCAGGTGCTGGATCGCGATACCGCGACCATCGTCGTGGAGGACATGGGTCACGTCGCGAAAGCGGCGCGGCCGAGCGATCCGGAAGCGCTCCTGACCGGCGTCGAGCAGCCGGTCGGCGAGGCCGAGCCGCGGCCGCCGGTCGTCACGGTGATGGGCCACGTCGACCACGGCAAGACCTCGCTCCTCGATTACATCCGCAAAGCCAAAGTGGCGGCGGGTGAAGCCGGCGGCATCACGCAGCATATCGGCGCCTACCACGTCGAAACGCCGCGTGGTGTGGTCACGTTCCTCGATACCCCGGGCCACGAAGCGTTTACCGCGATGCGTGCGCGCGGCGCGAAAGCAACCGACATCGTGATCCTGGTGGTCGCCGCGGACGACGGTGTCATGCCGCAAACCGTCGAAGCGATTCATCATGCGCGCACCGCCAAGGTGCCCATCGTGGTGGCGGTGAACAAGATCGACAAACCCGAAGCGCAGCCGGATCGCGTCCGTCAGGAGCTGACCAAGCACGAAGTCGTCCCCGAAGAATGGGGCGGCAACGAAATTTTCGTGGATGTCTCGGCGAAGTCGGGACAGGGCATCGACAAGTTGCTCGAGTCCGTGCTGCTGCAAGCCGAGGTGCTCGAGCTCAAGGCACCGTGGTCCGGACCGGCGGCAGGCATCGTGGTCGAAGCGCGTCTCGACAAAGGGCGTGGTCCCGTCGCGACGGTGCTCGTGCAACGCGGCACCTTGCATAAAGGCGACATCCTGCTCGCGGGCCGCGAGTTCGGACGCGTGCGCGCGATGCTCGACGAGAAAGGACGGCCGGTGAAAGAAGCCGGCCCGTCGATACCGGTCGAGATTCAGGGCCTCTCCGGCGTTCCGAGCGCGGGCGATGAAGTCGTCGTCGTCGAGAGCGAACGCAAGGCGCGCGAAATCGCGCTCTACCGGCAAGGCAAGTTCAAGGACGTTCAGCTCGCGGCGCGCAGCGCCAAGCTCACGAACGTGTTCGAGCAGATGCAGGAGAGCGCCGAAGCGAAGACGCTCAACCTCATCATCAAGGCGGACGTGCAGGGCTCGGTCGAGGCGCTGCACGCGGCGCTTGAGCGACTGTCGACCAACGAAGTGAAGGTCAAGGTCATTCACGGAATGGTCGGCGGTATCAGCGAATCCGACGTGAACCTTGCGACCGCGTCGAACGCCGTCATCCTCGGCTTCAACGTACGTGCGGACGCTTCGGCTCGGCGTCTGATCGAGACGCACGGCGTCGACGTCCACTACTACAACGTCATCTACGACGCGGTGAACGACGTGAAAGCTGCAATCGCGGGCCTGCTCACGCCGCAGATCAAGGAGCAGCTCCTCGGTCTCGCGGCAGTGCGCCAGGTGTTCCGCGCGCCGAAGATCGGCGCCGTCGCCGGCTGTATCGTTACGGAAGGTGTCGTGCGGCGCAATCGCCCGATCCGCGTTCTGCGCGATAACGTCGTCATTTTCGAAGGTGAGCTCGAATCGCTTCGCCGGTTCAAGGACGACGTGGGTGAAGTGAAAGCCGGCCTCGAATGCGGCATTGCCGTCAAGAACTACAACGACGTGCAGGTCGGCGATCAGATCGAGGTCTACGAGAAAGTCGAAGTCGCTCGCACGGTACAATAGATCCTCCTCTCCGGCGCGGAGAGGGGGTCGAGGCGACGCGTATGAAAAAGGCTGGCAATCGACCCCTGCGGGTGGCGGAGCTCGTCAAACGCGAGCTGGCGGTGCTGATCCCGCGCGTCCTCGACGATTCTCGCACGCACCAAGCGACTGTCACGTTCGTCGATGTGTCGCCGGATCTGCGCTCCGCGCGCGTTTATTTCACGTTGCTCGGCGGTGCCGCGGCGGCCGAACCGGTAGTGGCGGCGTTCAACCGCGCCGCCGGCCATTTACGCCGCGAGCTGGCCGGACGGGTCGCGCTGCGCGTGATTCCCGAGCTCAGGTTCTATTTCGACGCTTCGATCGAGCGCGGCGATCGCTTGTCGCAGCTGATCGACCGCGCCGTGAAGGAAGATCAGTCGGGCAAGGACAAATGACGCAGTCCTTGCCGATGCGAAAGATACTCCGCCCGGTGAACGGCGTGCTGCTGCTCGACAAGCCGCCCGGCTTCACGTCGAATCAGGCGCTGCAGCGTGCGAAACATTTGCTGCAGGCGGCGAAAGCGGGGCACACGGGGAGTCTGGATCCGATCGCGACCGGGCTCTTGCCGCTTTGCTTCGGCGAAGCGACGAAGCTGTCACAGTTCTGGCTCGACGCCGAAAAGCGCTATCGCGCCGTCTTTCGCTTGGGCGTGACGACCAGCACACTCGACGCGGAAGGCGAGGTGACGGCGATGCGTCCGGTCCGTGTCGAGCGCGGCGAGCTGGAACGGGCGCTGCAAGAATTTTGCGGGGAGATCGAGCAGATTCCCCCGATGTACTCGGCGCTGAAGCGCGACGGCCAGCCGCTCTACGAACTGGCGCGGCGCGGTATCGAGGTGGATCGCACGCCGCGCCGCGTGGTGATCCGGGAACTCGACCTGCTGTCGTTCGACGGCGAGCGCGCCGAGCTGGAGGTTGCCTGTTCCAAAGGCACCTACGTCCGCAGCCTCGCGCATGATCTCGGCGAGCGGCTCGGGTGCGGAGCGCATGTCGCGGAGCTGCGCCGGCTTGCCGTCGGGGATCTCACCGTGGACGAGGCGATAACGCTCGACGAGCTTGCGGCGCTCGCAGATCCCGCCGAGCGCGAGCGGCGCCTGATTCCGGGGGACCGGATACTCGGTGCCATACCCGATGTGCGGCTCACTTCGCTCGCCACGCACTATCTGCTGCGCGGTCAGCCCGTTTCGGCGCGCCACCGGCTGCTGCCCGGCTGGGTCCGTTTGTACGACCCGGACGACCGTTTTCTCGGCATGGGCGAGGTCCTTGACGACGGGCGGGTGGCGCCCCGGCGGCTGCTGGCCCAGAAGGTCTAAACAGGATGCTGGAAAAGGCCATCTGGCCTTTTCCAGCTCGCTGCGCCGCGGCGCATGTCCGCGGTGCGCTCCATTTTTCAAACACGTTGCGTGTTTGAAAAATGGCGGTCGATCCATCGACCGCACGCCGGTTGCCGAAAAACGGAGTTTTTCGGCAACCTGCTAAGGCGGCCGAGGTTGTTAGGCCGGAGTGGCGCTAGTAGAATACGCGCCCTCCGAAGACAGCGTAAATACGAAAGTAAAAGAGGTAGTTCATGTCCCTCACGGCTCAGCAAAAAGCCAAGGTCATGCAGGAGTATCAGACGCACCAAGGCGACACGGGGTCGCCGGAAGTGCAGGTCGCGCTCCTGTCGGCTCATATCGACGACCTGGCAGGTCATTTCCAGACTCATCCCAAGGATCATCACTCCCGCATTGGTCTGCTGAAAATGGTGAACCAGCGCCGCAAGCTGCTCGATTATCTGAAGCGTGTGGACGGTGATCGTTACCGCCGCCTGATCGAACGGCTCGGACTGCGCAAGTAACCGCGAGGGCAAGGCGTTGGCTAAAGTTACGAAGACCTTTCAATACGGCAATCACACGATTCGCCTCGAAACCGGCGAGATCGCGCGCCAGGCGAGCGGCGCGGTGCTTGCTTCGATGGGCGATACCGTGGTTCTCGCGACCGTCGTCGCGGCCAAGCAGGCGGTACCCGGGCAAGATTTCTTCCCACTCACCGTCGACTATCAAGAACGAACGTATGCCGCCGGTCGTATTCCCGGCGGTTTCTTCAAGCGAGAGGGCCGTCCGTCCGAGAAAGAAATCCTCACCTCCCGCCTGATCGACCGACCCATCCGCCCGCTGTTCCCCGAAGGTTTCTACAACGAAATTCAGATCGTCGTCACCGTCAAGTCGATGGATCCGGAGATCGATCCGGACATCGTCTCGATGATCGGTGCATCGGCGGCGTTGTCGCTCTCCGGCGTTCCGTTCATGGGGCCGATCGGCGCCGCGCGCGTCGGTTACAAAGACGGCAACTACCTGCTCAATCCGACGAATTCGCAAATCAAGGAGTCGCAGCTCGACCTCGTCGTGGCCGGTACCGAGAAGGCGGTGCTGATGGTCGAGTCGGAGGCGAAGGAGCTGCCGGAAGACGTAATGCTGGGCGCGGTGATGTTCGGGCATCAGCAGATGCAGGCGGCAATCCGCGCGATACGCGAGCTGGTGCAGGAGAGCGGCGCGCAGCGTTGGGACTGGCGGCTGCCCGCGGAAGACAGCGAGCTCAAAGAAAAGTTGCGGAGCGCTTTCGGCGAGGCGATCGGCGCCGCGTACCGCATCGTCGAGAAGGCGGCGCGGCAGGAGCGCATGAGCGCGGTCCGCGCGCAAGCGCTCGCGCAGTTCGCGGCTGGCGGGTCCGAAGACGTACAGCAAAAAGTTCTGAAGCTGATCGGCGATCTCGAATACCGCATCGTGCGCGACCGGATTCTCGCCGGTGAGCCGCGCATCGACGGCCGCGATACCCGCACGGTTCGCCCGATCACCATTCGCACGGGCGTGCTGCCGCGTACGCACGGCAGCGCGCTCTTCACGCGCGGCGAAACGCAGGCGCTCGTCGTGACGACGCTCGGCACGGGCCGCGACGCGCAGCTGATCGATGCGCTCGAAGGCGAGCGCAAAGAGCCGTTCATGCTGCATTACAACTTCCCGCCGTATTCGGTCGGCGAGACCGGCCGTATGGGAAGCCCGAAGCGCCGCGAGATCGGTCACGGGCGTTTGGCGAAGCGCGGCATCCAGGCCGTGCTGCCGGACATGACGAAGTATCCCTACGTCATTCGCGTCGTCTCCGAGATCACCGAATCGAACGGTTCGAGCTCGATGGCGTCGGTCTGCGGCGCGAGTCTCGCGCTGATGGACGCGGGCGTGCCGGTATCGGCAGCGGTGGCCGGCGTCGCAATGGGTCTCATCAAGGAAAGCAACCGCTTTGCCGTGCTGACCGACATCCTCGGCGATGAAGATCATCTCGGCGACATGGACTTCAAAGTGGCCGGCACGACGAAGGGCGTGACGGCGCTGCAGATGGACATCAAGATCGAGGGCATCAACCGCGAGATCATGGAGGTGGCGCTCAAGCAGGCGCGCGAAGGGCGGATGCACATCTTGAATATCATGAATCAGGCAATCGAGGCGCCGCGCGCGGAGCTGTCGGAGTTTGCGCCGCGCATCATTACGATGAAGATCAACCCCGAGCGCATTCGCGACGTGATCGGCAAGGGCGGTGCGACCATCCGCGCGCTGACCGAGGAAACCGGCACGACCATAGACGTCGAGGACGACGGCACGGTGAAGATCGCGTCCGCGGACCGCGTTGCCGGCGAAGAAGCGCGCCGGCGCATTCAGCAGCTGACCGCCGACGTCGAAGTCGGAATGATCTACGAAGGCAAAGTCGCCAAGCTCATGGATTTCGGCGCCTTCGTCACGATCCTGCCCGGCAAGGACGGGCTCGTGCACATCTCGCAGATATCGCGCGAGCGAGTCGAGAACGTGAGTGACAAGCTGCGCGAGGGCGACTACGTGAAGGTGAAGGTCCTCGAGGTCGACAAGCAGGGACGTATCCGTCTCAGCATGAAGGCGGTCGAGGAAGAGCAGCGCGCCTCGACCAATTCTTAATCGCGCTACCTCAGCGCGACATACAGATACCCGAGCAAGGCGCACACGAGCGCCGCGGCGAACCACCACGCGGTCGCGTGAGGTTTGTTCGCGGCGTTTTGCGTTGCGCGCGCCGCGCTGGTGGCGTCCACCCGCGCGGCGTTGAACGCGATGGCGAACTGCGCGACGTTCGGATAGCGGTCGGCGGGGTCGAGCGCGCACGCGCGCGCGAGCACGTGATCCAACGCCGCCGGTAACACTTCACCGTCGCGGCGCAACGGAACGTATTCCCGCCGCGTCCAATCCTCGGGTGAACGGATCTTTCCGTACGGGTACTTGCCGCTGAACATGCGGTACATCGTGACGCCGGCGGCGAAGATGTCGCTCCGCTCGGCGACGACGGGGTCGCGGAGAAGCTCCGGGGCGCGGTAACTGCGCGAACCCGAGGGCAAGCGTCGTTCGTCGGCGCGCGACGAAATTTGCCGATTCACGGTTGGCCCGAGCGCGTAGATCTGGCGCCTGCGCTTGTCGTAGAGCAGGTTCTGCGGGCGCAGATCGCCGTGGATGATCCCATGGGCGTGCAGGGTTTCGAGTAGCGCGAGGAGCTGCTCACCGAGGCGCAGTCCTTCCTTCAGTCCGAGCCCTTGTTTGCGCCGAATGCGCTTGGCGAGGCTCTCGCATTTGCGGTATTCGGCGGCGGCATAAAGCGCCGTGGGGACGCGGCCGGCCAGCACGATCGGTTTCAAGAGATAAGGGCTCTCCACGCGCCGGCTCGCCGCTTCTTCGCGCAAGAATATCTGCGCGCTGTCTGGATACGACGGGTCGGGAAAGCGCAAGACCACGGTCTCCTCGGAGCGCGAATCGCGCGCCTTATAGAGACGAAACCGCGCATTTTTCGCGAGCTGTTTCTCGATGACGAAGCCGTCGATCTCCGCGCCGACAGCGGGGAGCGGGATCAGGGGCAGCGATTTCGCGGTCTGCGCCTCGCTCTTGTCGAGCAGCTTATCGATGCGAGCGACGCAGACGCCAAGGTAGCCCCACGCATTGCCGGTGGCGGCGCGCGCGACCAACGCTTCCGCCATCTGCTGGGCCGAGCTTTCCGACTGCAGCACACCGAGAAGCTCGGCGCCCGAGAGCATGTCGTGCACCCCGGGACTCGTGATGAGAAAGATGTCGCCCTCTTCGATCTCTCCTTCATCGAAGTCGGCGTCGATCGATTCGGCGTAACCGCACGCTTTGGTTACTTCGCGCCGTCCGAGCGCCCGCGGTAGTACATGATCGCGCGTGAGCTGCTTGAGGTGTTGATCGCGGGCGCGCCAAGCGCGTACGTGACCCGCGTGCGCAAGGTACCAACGCGTACCGTGCAGCACGACCGCCGCAAGCGCCGCCGCGCGCCCGCGATCGCCGCTCGCGCGCACGGCGTGATTCGCCGCCGTCACGCCATCCGTAAGCGTCTCCCGCAATGTCGCGGTGAGGGTTGCGGTCGTGTAGACGTCTTCCATCACTTCGACGGCGGCGCGCGCCGCTTGCACGGGGTCTGGTCCCTCGGCGATTCCTTGGGCGCAAATCAGCATTGCGCCTTGCCCCGGCTCGCTCGTGCGCCCGGGCATCACCGCGACGCAGCGTCCGAGCAACGCCGTCGGTTTCGACGAGCGTTCGCTGTGCCCGATATCGAGGAGTAATCGCATGCGTGATTGCGTCCCTTTTCTTCTGAGCGGGTCGCCGCGCTCGGCCGGATTTTTGGCGCAACGTGACGGCGCTCTGTACGGCGCACTGCCGCCAACCCCCGCCTCTCAGTATAGTCAGCGAGCTTTGGCGGGCGTCGGCCGGCGCGCGATGGCGCCCCATTCGCCTTGGTAGTACGGCGGATACGACGGGTTTGGCCGTGACAGAGATGTGCGCTTTGGGCGTAAACGTGGGTACGTTCGAAGCATACGTCCTGACGCCCCATTTCCGTGGCGGTCGTGCCCCCGCGCTCGCCGCGTCACCGCCGCCGGATAGCGCTACGGAATCTGGATTTCGTCGAAGTGTCGCGCGACCGGATGGTTGTGCATGCTCGACGGCTGCTCGTCTCGTGCCAGCAGGCACGTGCGCATGCCGGCCGCGCGGGCGGCATCCAGCTCTTCCGGAATGTCGGAAAGGAACAATATCTCCGCCGGTGAGACCGCGATGGCTTGCGCGATCCGGCGATACGCCTCCGGGTCTCGCTTCGGTCCCGTAGTGGTGTCGAAGTAGCCGCTGAAGAGCGGTGTAAGATCGCCGCGATCCGTGTGGGCGAACAACAGTTGCTGCGCCTTCACCGAGCCGGACGAGAACACATACAGGCGAAGCCCGCGTGCGTGCCAGGCATGTAACGCCCGTGCGGCGTCGGGGTAGATGTGGCCCGTAAAATCGCGCTGCCGGTACCCATCCTCCCAGATCAGTCCCTGCAGCGCCTTGAGCGGCGTGACCTTGCGGTCTTCGTCGATCCACTGAATTAGGCGGGCGACGAGTTCATCGTTCGCGAGCGACTCGCCGGACGCCGCACGGGCGTCATCGAGAAGCTTCGCGATCTCCGGTTCATGCCCGCGCGCGCGCACGAAGTGGGGCAGGCGAGAGCGCGCGTACGGAAAGAGCACGTCTTTGACGAACGAGAGCGACGAAGTGGTGCCCTCGATATCCGTTACCACGGCACGAATCATGAAGCGCGGCGCAATTGGACCGAGTTCGCGATTATACGCGAGCGCGGCGGCGGGCCGGAGTGGGGATGCTTGGACTACCGATCCCAGCGCGACGTCAGACGGTAGCGAAAGCGCGCCGGGAACTGCAATATGCCTTGCTGTCGGCGTACTTCTCGGAGGTAAAGCTTGGCGGCGCGGAATCCGAGACGGAACGAGCGGCGAAAGTATTCGACGTGATCCAACTGTCCGCCCTTGAGACCGTGATTGAAGCCGGCGCTGAAACGGTCGGCAATCAGATACGGGGGAATTTTCAGACCAATCTGGCCGGGAGTCGGATAGTGATGAGCCACGGGGATGCTCGCGATCGACTACTACATAACTATAGTCGCTTCGCCGCCGCTGGCCATCGGTGGAGCACCTGAAAAAGCTTCTTTACAGCGCTACGGTGACTTAGTTAGCCTTTCTGTTATGAACGAATCGCGGCGCCGTCTGTGAACCGCCTGCTACGAGCGCTTGCGCCGCTTCGTTCGGCACTGTTCGGCGTGCTTGTGACGTTTCTTGCCGCGGGCTGTGCCACGACGACCCGCGATGCGCCCACCGATGCAGGGCGTGCTCCCGACTCGAAAGAGGATTTTCAGAGCACCAACGACCCGCTCGAGCCGATCAATCGCGCGATCTACACTTTCAACGACAAGCTCGACCGGTATCTGCTCAAGCCCGTCGCCAAGGGTTATCGAGCAGTAATCCCAGGCCCGGTGCGCCGCAGTGTGTCGAACTTCTTCAGCAATTTGCACGAGCCCGCCGTCATCGTGAACAACGCGCTGCAGGGTAGGTTCGGCGATGCGGGTTCTGAGGTCGGTCGCTTTGTCACCAACAGCACGATCGGCGTATTCGGCCTCTTCGACGTCGCGAGTCCTTTCGGTCTCGAGCGGCATACGGCGGATTTCGGCCAGACGCTGGGCAAGTGGGGGGTCGGCGACGGTTGGTATCTGGTATTGCCGCTCTTCGGTCCGAGCAACGTCAGGGACGGCATTGGGCTCTACGGAGACTTCCAGCTTTACCCACCGACGTACATGGAAGAGCAAAGCACGGCATGGAAACTCTACGCCGTCGAGGTGGTCAGTATCCGCGACCGCCTCCTCGATGCCGGAGATATACTCGAGCAGGCCGGCGGCGAGGATCCTTACGTTTTCGTGCGGGAAGCGTATCGCCAGCGCCGTCGTACGTTGATCAAGGGTGAGCAGGCGGCGCCGGCGCCTTCGACCGTGGACCCGTCCATCTTTGAGGAAGACAAGCCGACCCCGGCCGCGCCCAAAAAGCCGCCGGAACAGGGGTCGGGCGAGCCGGCCAAGCCACCGAGCGATACGTCCCGGCCGCCCTCGTAACCGCGTTTTTGGCCTTTGTTTCCGTGTCCTTACCGGTTAGAATGCCCGGCTTTATTCGGCGGCACCTGGCCAATTGCGCCCGGTCCGGCCAGTTACAGCAACCGTAGAGGAAAGTCGAATGGTGACCATACGCTTGGCCCGGGGTGGCGCGAACAAGCGGCCGTACTACCGCATCGAGGTGGCCGACCGCCGCCGGGCGCCCAATGGCAAGTGCATCGAGCGGGTGGGTTTTTACAATCCGAAGGCGGCGGCTTCTGAAGAAGCACTGCGCGTCAACATGGAGCGCGTTCAGTACTGGCTCGGCAACGGCGCGAAACCGACCGAGCGCGTTGCGGATCTTTTGAAGAAAGTGCGAAGCACCTCGCCCGCTTCCAGCTGACAGTAACCGGCAGCCGCCGGTGCGATAGGCCGCTCGCCAGTTAACATGGAGCGGGCCGGAGCGTCCGGGAGAACGTCATGACCGATGTTCCGGAACGCCGCGTGCAAGTCGGCCGCATCGCGGGCCTCTTCGGAGTACGCGGGTGGATCAAAGTGTATTCGCATACCCGCCCGCGCGAATCGATTCTGAGCTACAGCCCTTGGCTGATCGAGCGCGACGGTAACTGGCAGACGTTCGAAGTCGCCGAGGGTCATGCGCACGGTAAAGGCGTGATCGCACGGCTGGAAGGTTGTGAGGATCGGGACGCGGCGGCGCGCCTCGTCGGCGGTCAGATCCACATCTCGATGTCGCAACTTCCGGCAGCCGGTAAGAACGAGTATTACTGGGCGGAGCTGGAAGGTTTGCGTGTCGTGAACACGACCGGAACCGAGCTGGGTCGGGTGAGCCATCTGTTCGAAACGGGCGCGAACGATGTAATGGTCGTCCGCGGCGATCGTGAACGGCTGATTCCGTTCGCCGCAACCGTCGTGCAGCGCGTGGACCGAGCCGCGGGTGTCATTTACGTCGACTGGGACGCGGCGGACTGAGCGCCGCCAAGAGCGAATGCGGATCGACGTGATCAGCATTTTCCCGCCGATGTTCGAGGCGGTGCGCGGGTACGGGATTCCGGGGCGCGCGGTGCGGGCGGGACTGCTGTCGCTGCATGTGTGGAACCCGCGCGACTACACCGAGGACAAACATCGCTCGGTCGACGATCGGCCGTATGGCGGCGGTCCCGGGATGGTGATGCGGCCGGAACCGCTCGCGCGGGTCATCGCCGCGGTGCGTGCCGACGATGCCGCTCCGGCGCAGGTGCTTTACCTGTCGCCGCAGGGTCGGCAGCTGGATCAAGCGGGCGTCACCGAACTTGCGGCGCGTGAACGCTTGATTCTGCTCGCAGGTCGCTACGAGGGCGTCGATGAGCGCCTGCTGCAGATGGAAGTGGACGAGGAGTGGTCGATCGGCGACTACGTTCTCTCCGGCGGCGAGTTGCCGGCGATGGTGCTGATCGACGCGATTTCGCGCCGGCTGCCGGGCGCGCTCGGTGACGAAGATTCAGCGGAACAGGATTCGTTCGTGGGCGGCTTGCTCGACTGGCCGCACTACACGCGCCCGGAGGTGTACGCCGGGCAACCGGTTCCGGAAGTGCTGCTCTCAGGCGATCACGAGAGGATTCGCCGATGGCGTCTGAAGCAGTCGTTGGGTCGTACGTGGTTGCGCCGTCCCGATTTGTTGGCGCGGATCACGCTCAACGAGGAGCAGCAGCGGCTGCTCGCAGAGTTTCAAGAAGAGCGGCGTCGAACGGCGGACCGCGAAACAGATTGACGAGTTTGGAGTTCAACCATGAGCAAGATACTGCAAGAGATCGAAGCGCGTCAGATGGACAAGAAAGTGCCGGAGTTCGGGCCGGGCGATACCGTCGCGGTACACATCCGCGTGCAGGAAGGCGAGCGCGAGCGGTTGCAGGTATTCGAGGGCATGGTGATCGCGCGGCGCAATCGCGGCTTCAACTCCTCGTTTTCGGTCCGCAAGGTTTCGTATGGCGAGGGCGTTGAGCGCGTATTTCCGCTCTACAGCCCCGGCATCGCGAAGATCGAAGTGAAGCGCAAGGGCGACGTGCGCCGCTCGAAGCTTTACTACCTGCGCGAGCTGGCCGGCAAGGCGGCGCGCATTCGCGAAAAAGTCTAGCGAGCTATCGAAAAGTCCATCTCGGACTTTTTTGCTGTACAAGGACGTACGAATGCCGCGAGCGCGGGATGCGCTGGAGCGGCAACTCGCGCGGCACTTCGGCGCCGCCTTCTGGTCTCCCGGGCTGCGTGCGTGGATAATGCGCGCATGCCCCGGCTGGTTCAGCGAGTTAGGCGAAGACGTCCGCTACGCGGATGTTTGCAGCTCGATCCCGCCCCGCGTCGCTGTCGTATCCGGCAGCAACTGTTTAGCCAATCCTTGCCGCTGCCTCGGCAAGTCGGTTTGTCCACTCCACGCGGCCGGTTATTTGGCGACGCCTCGCTAACCATGCGCGACCGCAAGCCCACCTACGATGCCGTCATCGCCGCGCCCTTCGGCCGCGTTGGCGTGCGCACCGAAGACGAGCGCGTGGTCGATGTCGGCTTCGTTTCCAGCCGCATACCGCTCAAGGCGCCCCGGGACGTCTTTACCCGGCGAGTATGTCGTGCGCTCTCGCAGTACTTCGCCGATCCAAAGCGCTCCCTGCGCTTGCCGCTCACGCTACAAGGCAGTGCGCACCAACAGCGGGTATGGCGCGCTCTGACGCGCATCCCCGCCGGTGAAGTGCGCAGCTACGGCGATCTCGCCCGGCGCCTGAAGAGCTCGCCGCGCGCGATCGGAGCCGCCTGCCGTACCAACCCGATTGCCATTATCGTGCCGTGCCACCGGGTCGTGGCCCAGACAGGTCTCGGAGGTTTCATGGGGCGGCGGGGCGGGGATGCCCTCAAGATCAAGCGCTGGTTGCTCGAGCATGAGCGGGGAACCTAGCGATCTCATCGACCGTTTCTGTGACGCGCTCTGGCTCGAACAGGGCCTGAGTCAGGCCACGATATCGGCTTATCGGAGCGATCTTGCACTCACGGATCGCTTTCTTCAGGCGTCGGGACGGGATCTTTGCCCGCGCGGCGCGAGCGGTGCAAATGCTGCTCGGTCACGCCGATCTCTCCACGACGCAGATTTACACGCACGTCGCCCGCGCGCGGCTCAAGGAGCGCACGCACGGCATCATCCGCGCGGGTGAGGTAGCAAGTCTTCCGGTGAGGGGCGGACCGACTCAGACGGCCGCGATGAGAGCGAGCGCGGCCTCAGTCGGGTCAAATCAAATTAGGTACCGCGATGCGCTCGTCCTCGCTGCCGGCGCTTCAGTGCGTCAGCCGCCATGGTCTTCCCAGATCGTGGTCGGTTTCGATCCGAAACACCTCGACTTCCGAATTGCGCTTGAAGCCGAGCACGAGCGCCAGCTTGAGCGCCAACAGACGCCAGTGAATCGACTTTACGCGATGTCGCTGCGAGCGGCTCATCCGTTTTTCGAGCAGCCGCAGGCCGCGATCGAGCATCGGTACGGTGCGCACGTGCAGCCATGTTCCGATGACAAAGCCGGCGGTCATTATCTTTACGGGCCAGTCGGGGTTGTCGGATACGAGCCAGAGGATCGAGCAGAGTGCGGTAGCGATGATGAAGCCGGTCGCATGGCGTATCGCGCGCTCGCGCTGCGCACGGTTGTGCGCCATGCGTGCGCGTAGTTTGTTCTCTGCGTCGCGCTGGTTGATGCTGTAGGCGTAGTGCAGCTCGCGCATCATGCTGAGGATGCGCAGCATGCGTTCGCTGTGGCGCTTGTTCTCGATACCCGTCTCGTCGACAACGGTTTGCAGCGCTTCCCGGAATTCGCGGTAATCGGCGGTGGCCGCCGGCTCGGGAAATGCGTCGGCGGCGTGGTTGATCAGGTAACGCAGCTCGAGCACACGAGCGACGTCGACCGGAAACTTGAGGCTGACGATAGTGTTGTACACCCACTCGAAGGTTTCGGGGGTGAGATGGAGCGCGTCACTGCCCTGTGCCTGTGACCTCGTCAGCGAGGGATCGGTCATGCATCAGCTCCGGTCGAGTTTAAACATTTCCCTGCAAGTCACGCAGGAACCCACTCGCTCGCGATAACGCGAGGCGAGCTACGAAAGCGGCGACGCTTTGTAATATTGTTATTGGGATCGCCCGCGGACAAGGCGCCGATTGAAGAGTGTTGCGGTCCTGCACGGCGCGCGAGCGGCGCTATGATCGCCCGTTAATGAATTATATGCAATGTCTTGACTTACGTAAGGGTGATCGTACAAAACTTTATTTCTAGCCCGTACCGCCTTGTCGTGCCCCGATTTGATGGGTTCCGGTGTCGCGACCGACGACACTTTCGGCGGCCCCGCGCCGATCAGCCACATCCAGCCATTCGATATCATCGGGTGGCATTTCGGCAAGGAAGCGACTCGGTCGCCGCATAGCAGCCTCGCCGGCGACGCGCCGATGCTCCGTGATCGTGAACGTCACGCTCGCGCGGGCGCAGCTAATTGCAGTATAGCCGCGCCGGCGTTCGATGCTGACGTCGGTGTTTCCGGGAAGCAGTCCTTCTTCGAAGCCGGCGATGAAGACATGCGCAAATTCCGAACCCTTGGCGAATGCGATCGGCGCAAGCGTTATGGCGTCGGACGCCGCCTCCGTGCCCTCCGATTCGTGCACCGTCTCGAGGCTCAGCCGGCTCATCAGTCTGCGCAGATCCGTGTTCGGCAGTCGTGCCGCAAGGCGTCGCAATCGTTCGATCAGATCCGTGACGTTTTGCATGCGCTGCGCCGCGATCTTGACGTCGTTGCACGTGTCGCGCAGCCACTCGTCGTAGCGCAAGTCCTCAATGAGGTCATGCGCCAGCAGAACCGGGTCCCCGTGAATCGCGCGCTCGCTGTACGCACGCAACAGCGCCGCAGTCGTCTGCAACGTCGCGCCTCCGGTCACCGAGGTGAGTGGAGGCGCCAGATCGCAGTCGAGCGCACACGCGAGCAGCGGCCGACGGCGCTCTGCGGCGAAGCGCATCAGACCTCCGAGCGTGGCGCGATCGATGGTTCGTCGCGGCGTGTTGACCGCCCGCAGAAACGCAACGTCGTCGGACGGATTGCACAGGAGGCGCAAGTATGACCACAAATCGCGCACCTCGACGTGGGCGAAGGCACATTTGCCTTCGCGACGCTGATGAGGCACGTGGTATGCCTGCAGCGCGCGCTCGATCAGCGCAAATTGTTCCGCCCGCGAAACGAGTACCGCGTAGTCCCGGAAGTTCGCTCTTTCGCCGCGCTTGTGTTCGAGCAGCGCCCGTACAATGCATTCGGCTTCGTGCTCCTCACTGCGCGCCTTGATGACCTGCAGCCGTCGTCCGGCCGCAGGGTCGGAGCGCCCGGGCGCAGCGGTGACCCGGTCGGGGTTAATGAGCGCCGCCGCCGCTCGCGCGATACGCGTTGTCGAGCGGAAGTTCTGCTCGAGCTGAACGGTGCGCAAGCCCGGCACGCCGGCGCGCAGACGAGCGATGTTTCCGGGCAGGCCATCGGCCCCCGGCGCGCTGTCGCAGTTCTCATCGCCGGCGGCGGTCAGTTGCGTACGCTTCCCTGTGAGCCGCTGCACGAGCGCATGCTCGGCGACTGTCGTCGTCTCGTATTCGTCCACCAGCAGGAAGTGCGTCTCGCCTTGCCACTCGTCCACGGCGGCCGGGTCGCCATCGAGCAGCTGCACGGCCCGGCCGACCAGATCATTGACGTCGATCGCGTTCGCGGCCTGCAGCCGTTCTTGGAAGCGCGGATAGACCGAGGCGGCGATATGCGCCGCCGACGTCTCGGGGAAGCTGTCGGCCGCCGGAACGTTCAGTGATTCCTTCCACCTGCCGATCTGCTGCGCCACAGCAGCGGCGAGGTGCGCGAACCTCGGGTGCGTTTCGTTCAACAGGCGTTGAACCACATCTTCGCAATCGCGGCGGTCGTACAGACTAAATCCGACCGATAGACCGAGAGCGGCGAGCCGCCGCTCGATCAACGCGAACGCCAGCTCTGAGAACGTGCCAACGCGTAGCGCCTGCAACTGACGTCCGAGTAGACCGGCGACGCGAGCACGAAGCTCCCGAGCGGCGCGCGCATTCGCAACGACGAGCGCGATCTTTCCGGCGGGCGTATCGTACTGTCGTATCAGCCAGGCGATTTTGTAAGCGAGGACGGATGTTTTACCGCTGCCCGCCCCACCGAGGATGAGGAGCGGACCTTTTACGTATTGCACTGCCGCCTTTTGCGGTTCGCTAAGGTCTAGCAATGCTGCGGTGCTTTATTGTGAGGTCATGGTTTGGCGCGTATCGTAACCGAAACCCCGGTGCACGACTAGCAAAAACAGAACGAGAGATTATTTTTTGTTCGAAGGCGGGCGCGCTTGTGTGATGATACGCGCTCGGAAGTGCGGCGGAAGAATGAGATTGGGAGGCTCGTGAGGCTCGATCAATTAAAGCGTCTGTTCGTTGTCGTCGGTGCGATCGTCAGCTTGCTCGGGCCCGTGTTCCTACCCGCCGAAGAGCTACCCGAACCGGTTGCGCGTGCGTTGAAGCAGCATGGACTCTCGCCGGCGGGCCTGAGCATTTACGCTCAGGTCGTTGGTGCGCCGCGTCCCCTGCTGAACGTCGCGGCCGAAACACCGCGAAACCCCGCCTCGGTGTTGAAGCTCGTTACCACGCTAGCCGCGCTCGAGGAACTCGGGCCGGCCTATCAATGGAAGACGGAGGTATACGGGAACGGCTCCCTGCACGACGGGCGGCTCGACGGCGATCTCTATCTAAAGGGTTATGGCGACCCGTATCTCGTGATGGAGCAGTTTTGGCGTCTCGTTAGGGGCCTGCGCCTAAGCGGTCTCAACGAGGTTACCGGCGATCTCGTGCTCGATCAGAGCTACTTCGCCAACGAGCCGGGCGACCCCGCGGAGTTCGACGGCCAACCGCTTCGGGCGTACAACGTTTTGCCGCAGGCGCTCCTCGTGAATTTTCAGGCCGTGCAGTTACGGGTGCTGCCACAGCCGAAACAGGTGCGGGTGATCGCCGATCCGCCGTTTCCGGTCGAGAACCATCTGAAGCTCGCGAGCGGACCCTGCCGCGGCGGCGCGCACCGGTGGTCGATGCGGGTGCGTAACGGCAGCCAGCCTCGGGTGGTATTCGACGGCAGTTACGTCGCCGACTGCGGTGAAGCGGAGCTGTATCGCGTGCTGACGGAGACCGGTCCCTATCTCTACGGCGTGTTTCAAGCGCTATGGCAGGAGCAGGGCGGGCGCTTGCGCGGGAATTGGCGCGAAGCGAAGACGCCGCCGGATGCGTCGTTGCTCTATACGTTCCGCTCCGCGCCGCTCGCGGACGTCATACGGCTCATCAACAAGTTCAGCAACAACGTGATGACCCGCCAACTCCTCTTGACCCTCGGGGCCGAACGCTATGGTGCGCCGGCGACCACCGATAACGGCAACCGCGCGGTGCGTGACTGGTTGCAACGCCGCGGCCTCGATTTCCCCGAGCTGGTGCTCGACAACGGGGCAGGGCTTTCGCGCGTCGCGCGGATTTCGGCGCGCAGTCTGGCGCGGCTGCTCTTGGCCGCGCTGCAGAGTCCATATATGCCCGAGTTCATGTCGGCGTTCCCCGTGTCCGGTCAGGACGGGACGCTCGCCCATCGTTTTGCCGGCGCGCTCGCCGGTCGCATGCACCTCAAGACCGGAAGCCTGAACGGCGTTCGAAGCCTTGCCGGGTACGTGCTCGATGCGAAGGGCCAGTGGGTCGCCGTCGCGTATCTATATAATGGCCCGCGCGCCGAGAGCGCGGCCGCCGAAGCCGTCCCCGCCGCCTTGCTCGAATGGATATATTCCGGAGGACCGGATGGCGAAGCGAAGCGCGGACCGGACGAGCGCATCGCGCTGGATAGTAAGAATTAGCAGATTCAATATTGCCGGCGGGATTGCTCGGGGCCGGAACACGCGTTAGGCTTCCGGCCCCAATCTGTCGATTTGCTGGTGGAAACCCCTATGGCGCAGAAGTACCTCAACTTTACGGTGAGCGATACTCCGGCGGGCGATCAGAGCCTGCCCATTCTCGAAGGGACACTCGGGCCATCCGCCGTCGATATCCAACCGCTCTTTAATAAGCACGGCCTACTCACGTTCGATCCCGGTTTTCGCGCCACCGCATCAACCAAGAGTGCGATTACGTTCATTGACGGTGACGAAGGCATCCTGTTGCACCGTGGCTACCCGATCCAGGAACTGGCTGAGCACAGCCATTTCACCGAGGTGGCGTACCTGTTGATGTTCGGCGAGCTGCCGGATACGCAGCAGCTCGCGAAGTTCGAGGCGCAGCTGAAAACGCATGACCTGCTGCACGAGCAGGTGTTGTCTTTCTATCGTGGTTTCCGCCGCGACGCGCATCCAATGGCCGTCATGGTGGGTGTGGTCGGGGCGCTGTCCGCGTTCTACCACGACGTGATGGATATTCGTAATCCCGACGACCGGGTGCACGCTGCGATTCGTCTGGTCGCCAAGATGCCGATGATCGCCGCGGCGAGCTATACGTACTCGATCGGCCGTCCGCAGCGCTACCCGATCGGCAAGCTCGATTACGCATCTAACTTCCTACAAATGATGTTCGGCCGCCCGACCGACGAATATCAGGTCGATCCGGTGCTCGCGCGCGCGTTTGATGTGATTCTCATCCTGCACGCCGATCACGAGCAGAATGCCTCGACGTCGACGGTTCGTATGGCGGCGTCCTCCGGTGCGAATCCGTTCGCATGCATCGCGGCGGGCATCGCTTCGCTCTGGGGGCCGGCGCACGGCGGCGCGAACGAAGCCGTGCTCAAGATGCTGACTGAGATTGGTCGTGTCGAGAACATCCCGCGGGCGATCACGCGCGCGAAGGACAAGAATGACTCCTTCCGCCTGATGGGTTTCGGCCACCGGGTGTATCGGAATTTCGATCCGCGTTCGCGCGTCATCCAGGCGCAAGCCAAGAAGGTGCTGGCGCATATCGGCAAGGACGACCCGCTGCTCGAGGTCGCCATGCGGCTCGAAGAGATCGCGCTCAAGGACGAATACTTCGTCGAGCGCAAGCTCTATCCGAACGTCGATTTCTACTCCGGTATTCTTCTGCGCGCCATGGGCTTCCCCACGAACATGTTCACCGCCGTGTTCGCGCTTGGACGGACGGCAGGGTGGGTGAGTCATTGGCTGGAATTGCAGCAGGAATCGCACGGTATCGATCGCCCGCGTCAGCTGTACGTCGGAAATGTAGTGCGCCACTATCCGGTCCCGCCGGTGCGGCGCACGGCGTCGAAATAGCTGGTCTTCCTAATAAGCCCAAAGAGCGCGGCACTTTTGCCGCGTTTTTTTTGGGCCGCCTCAACTGTAGAAAATAAAAAAGCACGGCGGCTTTCGCCGCCGTGCCCGTTATTACAACTTACATAAACGCCTTATTGGCAAACCGTCTTGCCGGGGAGTGTGATGTGGCTCAGGTACGTGGTCCACGCGTGATCGGCGATGTTGAGCGTCGACTGCGTGTTGTAGAGCACATGGGTGCCGTTCAGCGAGATAAGCGCCGGCGTCACGCCGCCGTTGCAACCCGATGCCGTCTGGACCGTCTCGTTGTTTGAACTGAGCGTCTGCGTGGCGACGGGGCCGGTGCAGCCGTCGATCTTCTGCCAGGTGCTGAAGCTCGCGGGTGCCGACTGGAATTGACCGCCGTTATAGTTCACCGTGGTGTCGCGCAATCCGTGATAATGCGCGACGGTGATCGGCCGAGCCGGGAAGCCCGACGGACAGGAATTGCGGTTGAGCGTGAACGAGACCGGCGACGTCGCGGCGACGAGATCCGCCGCTTCGCACGCGAGGCGATGGCTCATCGAGCCGCCGTTCGAGAGGCCGGTGATATAAACGCGGGTTTCGTCGATGCGGGTGCGCCGCACGATATCGGCGACCACCGCCCGGATGAAGCCGACGTCATTGACGTTATTGCTGAGCGACGTGCCGCAGCAGCCATAGCCGTTCCAGGACGCGTTCAGTCCGGAGGGCCAGGCGGCGATGAAGCCTTTCGCGTCCGCTTCCTGCTGGTAGCGCGAGAGGCCCTTCTGTTGACTGGCGCTCGAGGTAAAGCCATGCATGTCGATCACGAGCGGTGCCCCAGTCGCCGGAATGCCACTCGACGGTTTGTGTACGATGTACGACCGGGTGCGGCCGCCGAAAATGATACTAATGGTGGTGTCGCCGACCGCCAGCGTGTCGCTGGCGCAAGTCGCGTTTGCCGCGGGCGGTACCAGTGCGCCACCGAGCAGGCAGCCGAGCAGGGCGGCTCCGCCTAGTTTTGCCAGTCGTGGTGCGGTCCCTTGCCGTACGAATGTGGAACTGGTTTTCATCAGTTGTTTCTCCCATAGAACGAAGTTAAATGAATAAAAAACAGTCGCTGCGGTGCAGCGAGGTTTCCGCCGTCCTGCGGTGGTGCAGGTCAGTCAACGGAGTCGGGCGAGCAGTAGGATGGAGGGCAAGATCAAGCTCCCTGCTGTTTACTACTTCGCGATATTCCTGGTTGGCAATCGCACGCTATATTTCTTTTCAGCGTTCCTGCTACGATGATCCGATCCTGGATCATTACTCGTTGCACCAACACTAAACACGGAAGCGATTCTGACAGCAAGGCCGGTGGCATGATTTCGGCGGTTTTCCGGCAGCGGAGAATGATTTTTCAATAGTTCAGTGCGCGACGTTTGTTCCGCTCTGCGCGCCATCTAAACATTGAGAGGTGCTCGTGAAATCGGTAGCAAAAGGAATCGTCAGCGCAGTTATCACCATCCTTATATCCGGCGTACTCGGCGCTTCATCGTTTGCGGCGGCGCCGGCCAAGTCGTCGAAGAGCGAGTTGGGCGCGCTTCGCGACGAGGTGGCGCAGCTGCGCGGCGAAGTCGAAGGCATGCGCCGCGACTTGCGCGCACTTCTGGAGCGCATTGGCGCACCGCCCGAACCGCAGCGCGCAACGGTGACGATCAACGGCGGTGGGGTGATGGGCAAAGCCGACGCACCCCTCACGATTGTCGAGTTTTCCGATTATGAGTGCCCGTTCTGTCGTCGCTTCGAAGATCAGACGCTGCCGAAAATCAAAGCGCAGTACATCGACACCGGAAAGGTGCGATACGTATTTCGCGATTTCCCGCTCGATCAGATACACCCCCAGGCGCGCAAAGCGGCGGAAGCGGCTCATTGCGCCCAGGACCAGGGAAAATATTGGGAAGCGCATGACCTGCTGTTTCAAAAGCAGCAGCAGTTGCAAACGGACGAACTGAAAGCGCACGCAAAGACGCTCGGCCTCGACACCAACGCTTTCAATGAATGTCTCGACAAGGAAAAGTACGCGAAGCTCGTGCAGGACAATCTCGACGACGGTATCAAGGCCGGCGTGCGCGGAACGCCCTCGTTCTTCCTCGGCAAAACGAGCAAAGACGGCAAGATCGATGGTCTGCTGATCAGCGGCGCGCGGCCGTTCGATGACTTTCGGCGGGAGATCGACCGACTCCTCGCGGAAAAATAGCCGCGGCGCGGCGTTAGCGCTGCGCGTTAGGCGGCCTGTCCCACGTGCGTTTCGGCAATGAAGGCGGTACCTCGCTCGCTTCTTAACTCTTATCTACCGCCCGCAAGCGTACGCTTAGCGGGCGGTTCTTCCTGATCGTGCAAGTCGCTGAGAGCGCGGCGCGGATGTTCGGCGGACAAGCGCAGTACTGATTCGTTCCTCGGTTGCACCACGGCACGGCGACACGCACTGTGCTCCTGCCAGTTTGGTGCGCCGATTCCTGTTTCGTTTCGAGACGTGCGGAAAAATACCCGCAAGTTAGCGCTATGTTCATCGCACGGCGCTGCTGTTGCTCGCGCTGCTCGCCGCTCTCCTGAGCCGATAAGAACTAAGCAAGAATCCGCCGGACCGCGTTCTCCCGTCACAGGCGGCTGACACCTTACGGCAGGTGTAAGTCTTCGCCAGATTCGCGTGTCCTATCTCTGTTCCTTGCACCAAGTCCGCGCGATCGCAATCAATCGCTCACGCTACTAGTGCATGCCGAGACGAGAAGTCAGGTGGGTGATGCGACTGGACATTGGAAACCCGTGTTATTACGGCACTGCGTTCGCGATCCTGTCGTGGCATGCCGATTGCTATGCGTACGAGTGAATGAACGCAAAACCGCCGCTACGAATATTGTTGATGATAGCGCCACGCGAGCGCCCGTCGGTCGTGGCACAGGCGCTCGCGGGAACGGAGCATCGGATCGTCGCGGTCATCGACACGGAAGAAGACCTCGGCGCCGCCGCCCGGCGGGTACAGCCGGATGCCGTGATCGTTGAGACCGACGTGCCCACGCGTCCTTTATTGCGGGATATACGCCGATTGTATGATGAATCCCCGCTGCCCGTTGTCGTCTTTACCGATCGCAGCACGGAAGAAGAGATACGCGCCGCGGTGAAGGCGGGCGTCAGCGCCTATGTCGTTGACGGTTTGAGCATCAACCGGGTGGTTAGCGTCGTGAACGTTGCGATTGCCCGGTTCCTCGAAGTTCAGGCGTTGCGGAGCGAGCGCGACAACGCAATCGCCAAGCTCGCAGAGCGCCGCGCGATCGAGCGTGCGAAAGGCATTTTGATGCGGCGCCGCGATCTGCCCGAAAACGCGGCTTACGATGTGCTGCGCCGGATGGCGATGAGTCGCGGCCGGCGCATGGTTGAGGTTGCGGAAAGTATCATCACCGCCGAGGAGGCGCTGACGCAAAACTAGTTGTTATGCGCCGAGCCGCAGACGAGGAATGGTCTGACGTGGTGTCACCGAAATGCCACGCGGTTTGGTTAGCATCGTGCGCATTGCAATTGCGCTCGCGGAAGCTGCTTGGTCTCGCGGTTCGCCGAAGGTTGCGTCCGTTTACCTTCCTTGCCCTCCCCACTCCGGCCCTCCTCCCCGGCAGGATATCGGGAGGGCGGGGAAGGACCCACATCGCGAAGCGATATCGTGGGGCGCTGCGCACGACAATATGTCTTAATCGAGAGCCCAGCGGGCGAGATATAGGGCGATCGCTAGCATTCGCGAACTGCATTTCTCCTTCAGGCGCAGGGATTCGTTTCAGTCTTCCAAAGCAGCGTTGTGGTCCTGACGATCGAGAGCCTCCCCCGTTTCCCGCTTGAAATGCGCCTAACCGCCGTTGTCTCGCCGCCTTTACGCATAC
>JBJMVQ010000001.1:0-24338 GCA_045810625.1 Sulfurifustis sp. | reverse complement strand
GGCCGCCGCACCTTGCGGCCAGCCAGGCGGAGTCCCTCGAACGCCTGCGGAGAGGTGACTTCGTGCACCAGGTGTAAGTCCACGTACAGCAGCGCAGGTCCTCCCGGTACCTGGGTGACGACGTGGGCGTCCCAGATCTTCTCGAAGAGCGTGCGCGGCATTAACGCGGCAGCGGGTGAGCGGGACGGCGTGGCCCGCGCGGCTTTTTCTCCGGTTTCTCCGTCTTCGCTTCCCCACTTCCGCGCTTCCCCGTTTGCCCGGTTCCCTGCTTTCCCTCCTCCGACCATGGCATCATCGCGCGGAGCTTGGCTCCTACCCGCTCGATCTCATGATCCCGGTCCTCCTGGCGCAGGCGATCGAAGTTTGCTCGACCCGCCTTGTTCTCGTCCAACCACTCGCGAGCAAAGGATCCATCCTGAATTGCTTCGAGGATCCGGCGCATCTCGGCCCGGGTCTCCTCGGTGATGACTCTCGGCCCGCGGGTGTAGTCACCGTACTCCGCCGTATCGCTGATCGAGTAGCGCATGAACTGGAGTCCGCCGCGATACATCAGATCCACGATGAGCTTGAGCTCGTGCAGGCACTCGAAGTACGCCATCTCCGGCGGATACCCGGCCTCGACGAGCGTATCGTACGCGGCTTGTACGAGATGGCTCGTACCACCGCAGAGCACCACTTGCTCACCGAAGAGATCGGTCTCGGTCTCGTCCTTGAACGTGGTTTCAATGATGCCGGCGCGTCCGCCGCCGATGCCGGCCGCGTACGACAGCGCGAGCGCACGCGCTTTGCCGCTCGCGTCCTGATTCAGCGCGATGAGGCACGGCACGCCGCCGCCCTGAGCGAACGTCGAACGCACGAGGTGGCCCGGCCCTTTCGGCGCGACCATGAAAACATCGAGATCGGCGCGCGGTTTGACGAAGCCGAAGTGAATGCTGAAACCATGCGCCACCGTGAGCGCGCCGCCCTTCTTCAGATTCGGCGCGATCTCGGTCTCGTAGATCTTCTGGTGGTTCTGATCCGGCGCAACGACCATCACGACGTCCGCACCTTTGACCGCGTCGGCGACATCCTTGACCGCGAAGCCCGCGTTCTTCGCCTTCACCGCCGACGCCGAGCCTTCGCGCAGGCCGATGGTCACGTCGACGCCGCTATCCTTCAGGTTCAGCGCGTGCGCGTGACCCTGCGAACCGTATCCGACGATCGTGACCTTCTTGCCCCGAATGATGGACAGGTCCGCGTCTTTGTCGTAATAAACTTTCATTTCGTTTTATGCCTCATCGGTCTCATGACGATGCGACGGCCGCCTTCGGGGCCGCGCTATTCTGCTTATCTTCCACTCGCAGTCCTTTTTCGCCGCGCGCGATGCCGAGCGGACCGGAGCGCACGACTTCGACAATACCGGCGGCGCGCACGGCTTCGATAAACGCATCGAGCTTGGCGCTATTGCCGGTCATCTCGATCGTGTACGCGCGCTCGGCGACGTCGATGATGCGGCCGCGGAAGATATCCACCAGCCGCTTCACCTCTTCCCGCATCGCGCCCGCCGCGCTGACCTTGATCAGCAGCATTTCGCGCTCGATGTGCAAACCCTCGGTCAGGTCCTGCAGCTTCACGACGTCGACGAGCTTGTTCAGCTGCTTCGTGATCTGCTCGATGATTTCGTCCGAGCCGACGGTGACGAGCGTCATGCGCGATAGCGTCGGATCTTCGGTCGGCGCGACGCTCAGCGATTCGATATTGTAACCGCGCGCGGAGAAAAGACCGGCAACGCGCGACAACGCGCCGGATTCGTTCTCGAGCAGCATGGAAATGATGTGCCGCATCAGGCGAGCTCCCGCTCGGTCGACACCACCGCCAGGCGCGGCGCGAGCTGCATCTCGTGGTGACCGCGGCCGGCTTCGATCATCGGATAGACGTTTTCCGTCTGATCGGTAATGAAATCGAGGAACACGAGCTTATCTTTGGCTTGCAGCGCTTCTTTGATGGCGCCTTCGACGTCGCCCGGCTTGTCGATGCGCATTCCGACATGGCCGTAGGCTTGCGCGAGCTGCACGAAGTCCGGCAGCGCATCCATGTAGGAGTGCGAATAGCGGCGGTCGTAGAAGAACTCCTGCCACTGCCGCACCATGCCCATGTAGCGGTTGTTCAGATTGATGATCTTGATCGGCAGGTCGTACTGCTTGCAGGTCGACAGCTCCTGGATGCACATCTGGATCGACGCTTCACCCGTGACGCAGCACACCGTGCTCTGCGGGTACGCGAGCTGCACGCCGATAGCCGCCGGCAGCCCGAACCCCATGGTCCCGAGGCCGCCCGAATTGATCCAGCGGCGCGGTTTGTCGAACTTATAAAACTGCGCCGCCCACATCTGATGCTGACCAACGTCGGAGGTAACGAAGGCGTCGCCTTGCGTCGCCGCGTAGAGTTTCTCCAGGACGAATTGCGGCTTGATCAGCTCGCTGCGTCGGTCGTAATCGAGGCAATTGAGCGCACGCCACGCGTCGATCTGCCGCCACCAGGAGGCGAGCGCCGCGGCGTCCGGCCGCTGCTTCGCGTTCTTGATCAGCCGGATCATGTCTTCCAGCACGGACTTTGCGGAGCCGACAATCGGAATTTCCGCCGTGACGTTCTTCGAGATGGACGTGGGATCGACGTCGATGTGAATGACGCGGGCGTGCGGGCAGAATTTCTCGACGTCGCCGGTGACGCGATCGTCGAAGCGCGCGCCGATCGCGATCAGCACGTCGCATTCGTGCATCGCCATATTGGCTTCGTACGTGCCGTGCATGCCGAGCATGCCGACGAACAGCGGATCGGTGGCGGGAAAACCACCGAGGCCCATGAGCGTGTTCGTGCACGGAAAACCGAGCAGGCGCACGAATTCGGTCAGCTCTTCGGCGGCGTTGTCCATGACGATCCCGCCGCCCGTGTACACCATCGGGCGCTTCGCCGACAGAATCACGTCGACGGCTTTCTTGATCTGGCCCGGATGGCCCTTCGTGACCGGGCTGTACGAGCGCATCTGCACGCTCTTCGGGTACTGATACGCCGTGCGGTGCGCGGTGACGTCTTTCGGAATGTCGACCAGCACCGGGCCGGGACGGCCGGTGGTCGCGATGTAGAAGGCTTTCTTAATAGTATCGGCGAGGTCGCGCACATCCTTGACCAGGAAGTTGTGCTTCACGCACGGGCGCGTAATACCGACCGCGTCGCATTCCTGGAACGCGTCTTGTCCGATGTACTTCGTCGAAACCTGCCCGCTGAAAACGACGAGCGGAGCCGAATCCATATACGCCGTCGCAATACCGGTGACGGTGTTCGTGACGCCCGGGCCCGAGGTGACGAGCACGCAGCCCGGCCGGCCGGTTGCGCGCGCGTAGCCGTCCGCGGCATGCGCGGCGCCCTGCTCATGGCGCACGAGAATGTGCTTGACCTTGTTCTGCTTATAGAGCGCGTCGTAGATGTGGAGCGCAGCGCCACCCGGGTAGCCGAATATGTATTCGACTCCCTCGTCTTGAAGACAGCGGATAAAAATTTCGGCGCCAGTCAGTTCCACGGTTGCCTCAGAAGCGGGCACTCGTAGCGCCCTTCTTTCGGTTGGGATAACTACAGAACTTACTTAATAAGTATGGGGAGGGTCAATAGCACGAGTCAAAAAATAGCGGCTTTTTCAGCCCCGGCGCCACGTCGTACCGGCGGCGGAGTCCTCGAGGATGATACCCGCTCGCTTCAGCTCATCGCGAATCCGGTCTGACTCGGCATAGTTCTTGGCTTTACGCGCCGCAATACGCTGCGCGATCAGCGTTTCGACCTGTGCGTCGTCGTACGGATGGGACGCGCCCGCTGCCCCGCCGCTCGCACTGCCGACCGTGCTTGGCCGCCAACGCAGATATTCCTCGGGATCCTGCTGCAGCAAACCGAGGGTGCCGCCGAGCGTCTTTAGCGTCGCAGCCAAACCGGCAGCCCTGGCGGCGTCGTTTGACGCCTTCGCCCGATTGATCTCCCCTGTCAGAGCAGACAGGGTGGCGAACGCTTTCGGCGTATTAAAATCGTGCTCCATCGCTTCGTGGAAGGCGCGCGCGTAGTCCTCTCCCGCGCCCTGGGAGGAAGACGAAAGCCCGCGCAGTGCGAGATAGTATCCATCCATTGCGCGCTTCGCAGCTTCGAGCTGCTGATCCGAATAATCGAGCGGGCTGCGGTAGTGGCTCGTCAAAATAAAGTAGCGCAGTACCTCCGGCGCGAACTTGCCCAGTACTTCGCGTACCGTGAAAAAGTTGCCGAGCGACTTCGACATCTTCTCCTGATTCACGCGCACGAAGCCGACGTGCATCCAGTAGTTCACGAACTTGTGACCGGTCGCGGCTTCGCTCTGGGCGATCTCGTTTTCATGGTGCGGGAATTTGAGATCCATGCCGCCGCCGTGGATGTCGAAGTGCTCGCCCAAACATTTCGTCGACATCGCCGAGCACTCGATATGCCAGCCCGGTCGCCCCGGACCCCAAGGCGAAGGCCAGCTCGGCTCGCTCGCCTTTGCCGCCTTCCATAATACAAAGTCGAGCGGGTCTTCTTTCGCTTCGCCGACTTCGATACGCGCACCGGCGCGGAGATCGTCCGGCGACTGCCCGGACAGCGCGCCGTAAGACGGGAACCGGCGGACGCGGTAATAGACGTCGCCATTCGCCGCGCGGTAGGTATAGCCGCGATCCACGAGGGCGCGGATCATGTCGACGATTTCGCCGATGTGATGCGTCGCACGCGGTTCGTGATTCGGCGCGAGCAGGCCGAGCGCACGCTCGTCCTCGTGCAGCGCGTCGATGTAGCGCGTCGTCAGCTGCGCGATATTCTCACCGCGCTCCGCTGCACGCTTAATAATCTTGTCGTCGATATCCGTAATGTTGCGCACGTACTCGACCTCGTAGCCGCGCGCCCGCAGGTAGCGAACCACGACATCGAACACGATCCACACGCGGGCATGGCCGACGTGCATGTAGTCGTACACCGTCATGCCGCAAGCGTAGAGGCGGACCTTGCCGGGGGTGAGCGGCGTGAACGACTCTTCCCGGCGTGTCAGGCTGTTGTATATGTGAAGCATGTGCGAGTTAACATCGTTTTTCGGACGTCACGTCGAAAGCTTTTCATCCGTTCGCCCTGAGCTTGTCGAAGGGCGCCCTGAGCCCGTCAACTGCGCTCGGGACAGGCTTGTCGAAGGGCGCTCGTTTCTCGATTGTGCAAGTCGCGAGACTTCAGCCCAGTCACCGGCAATCATGGCTTTCTTTTTGGCGTGACTCCAGCCTTTGATCTGACGTTCCGCGGCCAATGCTTCCAGACGCGTTTCAAATGTTCTGCAGTAGACGAGCTTTGTCGGTTGTCTTGCCGCTGTATATGAATGCGCAGTGCCGGACGAATGCTCATACAGCCGCCTTTCAAGATTATCCGTATGTCCGGTATAGAAGCTGCCATCGGCGCATTGAAGGATGTAAACGTAGAAGCTCATCGCTTTTGTCGAGTTCGCCCTTCGACAAGCTCAGGGCGAACGGCTAGTTTTCTGTCGGAGCGACACCAACATTTCTTCCGCCGCATTGAGGCGGGCGCGCACATAATGCTCCCCAAGTAATCCTAGAAGCCGCCACATTTCAGGCCCGCGCTTTCTGCCGGTCAATGCCGCGCGTATTAGAGGAAACGACTTCTTCGGAGCAAGATCGAAAGGGAACTCTTTACCAAATCTATTTTCGTTCCAATCAATCGCGCTCATCGCCTGAATAAAACGTTGAAAGCTGCCACTCTCCGCCTCAGCTTCAAGCAAGTCCCGTGCTTCTCCGCTCATCGGAATCGTCTCGGATTCAAAAATTATCCGCGCCCAATCCTGGACGTCGTGCGGGAACATGATGTTTCCACGTACTGCTTCAATAAACGCGCCGTGTTTTGGGGGAGGTACCAAACGACGCACTTCATCACCAGCCCATTTCCAAAAGTCCGCCGGCTGCAATTGCATAATCGCCTCGCGCTGCCAGTGCAGCAGCTGCGTCTCGTCAAAGCGCGCGGGGGAATGGTGCACGCGCGCGAGATCGAAACGCGCCGCGAGCTCGGCATGCGGAAGCAGATGATGCTCTTCATAAGTATGGCCGACGCGGGCCAGGTAGTTATTGATGGCGGCGGGGAGAAATCCTCCGTCGCGCAACTCCTGCACTGACTTGCTCCCGGTGCGTTTGGAGAGCGGCGCCCCGTCGCTCCCGACCACGAGCGGGATATGGGCGTAGTGCGGCGCGCGGAGTCCCAGTGCCTGGAGGAGCAGTAGCTGCCGCGGCGTATTGGTCAGATGATCTTCGCCGCGCACGACGAGCGTCACGCCCATCAGCGCGTCGTCCACGGCATTGCAGAAGAAAAACGCCGGCGTGCCATCTGAGCGACGGATGACGAAATCGCCGATGTCGGAGGTGGCAAAGCGCTGCGGTCCCCGCACGCGGTCCTCGAACTCGACGCTCCGATCCTCGGCGACGCGAAACCGCAACGTCGCCGGCAATCCGCGGGAGCGTCGCTCGGCCACCTCGGCCGCGGTCAGACGCCGGCACTTTCCCGAATAACGCGGCGGCTGGCCGGCCGCAAGCTGGGTTTTGCGCTCGACCTTGAGCTCATGCTCGGTACAGAAGCACGGGTAAGCGAGGCCGCGTGTTTCGAGCTGGGCGAAATAAGTCGCGTAGACCGGGCCGCGCTGCGACTGCTCGTATGGTCCGGCCGAGCCGCCGCGCGCGGGTCCCTCGTCCCAACCGAGACCCAGCCATTCGAGATCCTGCATTAGCGCCCGGGTGTATTGCTCGTGGCCGCGCATCGCATCGGTATCCTCGATACGCAGCAGGAACACACCGCCCGACGCCCCCTTTGCCAGGAGGTGGTTGAACAAGGCAGTGCGGATATTCCCGAGATGCAACCAGCCGGTCGGGCTTGGCGCAAAACGCGTCTTCAAAGACGAAAGAGTCATACCCGCGAATGGTAACGGAATTCCCGGGAAGGCGCGAAGTCCGCAGGTTGCAACGGCATGGCGCGACCGTCAGAATGCGCGGGCAGGCGGACACCACGCACTGCAACCGACCGCGAGGTCGCCGCCCAATGCTCGGCTAAACTCACGGAAATGGACCGCCACGCGTGCATCCGCTGATTCATCTTAAGACCAACGTCGGGACCATCATTCTCGAGCTGTTTCCGGAGAAGGCCCCGAAGACCGTCGAGAACTTTCTGCAATACGGCCGCGAAGGTTTTTACGAAGGCACGATCTTCCATCGCGTGATCGACAACTTCGTCATCCAAGGCGGCGGTTTCATGCCGGGCATGCAACAGAAGCTCGGCCGCCCGCCGATCGAGAACGAAGCGAACAACGGACTGCGCAACACGCGCGGCAGCGTCGCCATGGCGCGCACGAGCGACCCGCATTCGGCGACGAGCCAATTCTTCATCAACGTCGTCGACAACGATTTTCTGAACTACACGGCGCCGACGCCCGCGGGTTGGGGTTATTGCGTCTTCGGCAAAGTGATCGATGGCATGCAGGTGGTCGACAAGATCAAAGGCGTGCCGACCGGCGGGCGGCTCGGTTTCAAGGACGTGCCGGTCTCCGACATGATCATCGAGACGTTCCACGTCGTGAACGTCAAGTAACGGCCGGCTCTTGCCGATGACGACGCTCTTCATTTCCGATCTGCATCTCACCGCCGCCCGCCCGGCCATCAACGAGCTCTTTTTCGACTTCCTCGTGCGCGAGGCACGCGGAGCGGAGGCGCTCTACATCCTCGGCGATTTCTTCGAATACTGGATCGGTGATGACGCCGTCGAGCAAGCGGAGTACCAACCGATCGTCGCGGCGCTACGAGCCGTCGTTGACGCCGGCACGCCGACTTACTTCATGCACGGCAATCGCGATTTTCTCGTCGGCGAACGGTTCGCACGCGCGAGCGGCTGCCGGTTGCTGCCCGATCCGACGCGCATCGATCTCTACGACACGCCCACACTCCTCATGCACGGCGACACACTGTGCCTCGACGACGTGGGCTATCTCGCGTTTCGCAAAATGGTTCGTGACGAACGCTGGCAGCGCGATTTTCTGGCGAAACCGCTCGCCGAACGCGAACGCCTCGCGCGCGGCGCGCGCGAAGAGAGCCAACGCTCGACCGCGCAGAAAGCGGCGGAGATCATGGACGTCACGCCCGCGGCCGTCGCCGATGCGATGCGCACCCACGGCGTACGCCAGCTGATTCATGGGCACACGCATCGGCCGGCCGAGCATGTTTTCGATCTCGACGGCGCGCCCGCCCGGCGCATCGTACTCGGCGACTGGTACGAGCACGGCAGCGTGCTGCGCTGCGACGCGACCGGCTGCAAGCTCGAACGCATGCCGTTGTCGGAGCGAAGTGCGCGCGCCGTACGGTAGGATGTCGCGAGCCCGACAAGCTTCATTACAACAGCCAATCCTCTTTGTTAGCGCCGCTTATAGTCGCGCGGCCCTGTATTTGCCTTTTCCACAACACGGGAGTAAGTTCCGCGCCCTACGCATGGGGGAGAGTCGGATTTGACGCACGATAAGCGAATGCCGCGCTCGTCGATGGCGGCGCTGAGCCTGCTCGCGCTCGGTGTCGTTTTCGGCGACATCGGTACCAGCCCGCTCTACGCACTCAAAGAAACCTTCAACCCGCAGTACGGCATCCCGCTCACACCCCGCAACATTATCGGCGGCTGCTCGGCAATTTTCTGGGCGCTGATGATCGTCGTATCGCTCAAATACGTGACGCTCATGATGCGTGCGGACAACAAGGGCGAAGGCGGCATTCTCGCGCTGCTCGCGCTCGCCTCCGGCGCGGTGCGCAACAGCGGCCCCCTGTCGCTCGCGATCATGCTGCTCGGCGTCATCGGCCTGTCGCTTTTTTACGGCGACGCAGTGATCACGCCGGCAATCTCGGTATTGTCGGCCATCGAAGGCTTGCGGGTCGGAACGTCCGCGTTTCAACCGTACGTGGTCCCGCTCGCGATCGCCGTGCTCGTCGCACTCTTCATGTTCCAGCGTCGGGGTACGGCCGCGGTCGGTATGCTGTTCGGTCCGATCTGCGCGCTCTGGTTCCTCGCGCTCGCGTCGGTCGGGCTTTATCACATCGCGCAGAATCCTATCGTGCTGGCCGCCGTGAATCCGATACACGCGATCGGTTTCATCACGAATCACGGCCTGTCTTCGTTCCTTGTGCTCGGCGCCGTACTCCTGGCCATCACCGGCGCCGAGGCGCTCTACGCCGATATGGGTCACTTCGGGCGCTGGCCGATCCGCATTTCCTGGTTCGGCTTGGTGTTCCCGGCGCTCGTGCTCAACTATTTCGGACAAGGAGCGCTGCTGATCAAACAGCCGGAGGCCGTCGAAAATCCGTTTTACCTGGCCTACCCGGACTGGGCGCTGTATCCGATGATCGCCCTCGCGACGACCGCCACGGTGATCGCCTCGCAGGCGACGATCTCCGGCGCGTATTCGCTCACGCGTCAGGCGATTCAGCTCGGGTACCTGCCGCGGTTGAACGTACTGCACACTTCCGAGAAAGCCATCGGTCAGATTTATCTTCCGGCGATCACTTGGACACTGCTCGCCGCGGTCGTCGCCGCCGTGGTCGGCTTCGGCTCATCCTCCGCCCTCGCGTCCGCGTACGGCGTCGCGGTGATGGGCACGATGCTGGTGGATACCTTCCTCGCATTCTTCGTGATCCGCTTCAACTGGCGCTACAACCTGCTGCTCTGTCTGCTCGCGACCGGATTCTTCGCCATCGTGGACGTTTCGTTCTTTACCGCGAGTCTTTTCAAAATCACGGAAGGCGGTTGGTTCCCGCTCGTCGTCGGCGCATCGATGTTCACACTCATGCTCACGTGGCGGCGCGGGCGTGAAATTCTGCTCGGACGCCTCAAGCACTCGTCGGTACCGCTCGTACCGTTCCTCGAATCGCTGATGCTCGATCCACCACGGCGGGTGCCGGGGACGGCGATCTTCCTCACCTCTACCCCCGACGCGGTGCCGCATGCGCTGCTGCACAACCTCAACCACAACAAAGTGCTGCACGAACGCGTGGTGTTTCTAACGGTGATCGTGGAGGAAGTGCCGTGGGTGGCGGCAAAGGAGCGGCTGCACGTCGAACCGCTCAGCGCCGGCTGCTATCGGGTGACGCTGCGCTTCGGTTTCAAGGAGCCGCCGGATGTGCCCCGGGCGCTGGAGCTGTGCGAGCCCCTCGGGCTCGAATTCAACCTGCTCAGCACCTCGTTCTTTTTGAGCCGCGAAAAAGTCATCCCGACGATCAACAACGGCAACGGCATGGCGCTATGGCGCGAACGGCTGTTCGCCGCCGTCGCGCGCAACGCCGGCAGCGTCGTCGACTATTTCCACCTGCCGACCAACCGGGTCATCGAGCTCGGAACACAGATCGAAATCTAATCGAGCACGCCGCGTCAGCGCGTTTGCAGCTCGCGCAGCGGTATGCGCCGAAACGATGCCGGAAGATCGAACAGCGCCGGCGCCACCTCCATGTTCGTGCGGTAGTCCGTCAGCTCGGTCACACGCCTGCGGCGCGCGTCGCGGGCGTCGAGCTCGACGAGACGGACAGGGAAGCCGTGCACGAGATAGCGCGCCGGAGCGTAAACGTGGTTGGCGAGGTCGCACGGCGCCTTGAACTCGTTCGGCGTGTAGCCGATCGCCGCGTATTGCTCGCCGGCGAGCGCCTCGCGGTACTCGCGCAGCGCCGCCACCGCTTCGGGCAAGAGTCCGTCAGCGGCGTAAAGATCGTAGCAGACGCGCCCATTCGTCAGCAGCCGATAATGCACGACCGGCCTGCCCTCGATGCGCGGAAACGCGGCGCTGTCGCGCTTCGTCCGGTAGTAGAGCCGCGGGGCGCCGCTCACCGGCACCGCGCGCGCCGGGATCACGAGTATCAAGCGATCGGCCGCACTGATGTTATAGATCGTGCGCCTGGCGCGGTCGTACAGAATGAATTCGCCATCATCCGCGCCGGCGTCGATGCGCAGAAATTTTTCGGTCACGAGCATCCGCACCGTGGCGGCGCCGGCCGTATTGTCGTTCTCGAGAAAATACAGCGCCGTCGCCCGCTCCGTCGGCTTCGCGGGCGGTGGCGTTGCGGGCGTACAGGCAACGAGCACCGCGGCAAGCGTCCATGCACTGCACCGATTCCGTTTCATCTTTAGTTCCGCAGCCCCAACATCAAGTCCATGACGTTCGTACCCGTCGGCCCGGTATCGATCAAATCGCCGCTCGCTTCGAGAAAACTGCCGGCGTCGGCACGCGCGAGCGCGTTTTCGACATCCATTCCATGCACGACGCCGCGCTCGATCGTTCCACCGTCGACGAGCGCGCCCGCATCTGGCGTGGGGCCGTCGCTGCCGTCCGTACCGGCCGCGAGGAAGAGCGCTTCATGCGCACGCAGCGCGCAGGCCGCCGACAACGCGGCGCTCTGGTTGCGGCCGCCGCGCCCGGGCTGCGGCGGCAGTCGCACCGTCGTCTCGCCGCCCCACACGTGTATTACACCGGGTTCTGAAGCAAGGAGCGCCTGCGCCAACCGGCGGCCGGCGGTGATCGCATCGCCCGCTACGAATTCATTGTGCACGATCGCGGACCGGCCGCGGGCGCGCGCCGCCTCGGCCGCCGCGCGCTTCGCGTCGGCGAGCCGGGCAATGATCTCGAAACGAACCGCCCGGAAACATGGGTCGTCCGCGCGCGGTAGCGGCGGCGCCGCGTCAAGCGCGGCGCGCACATCCGGCGGCGCGTCGTCGATCGGCTCTTGCGCGCTGCTCGGGTCGGGCACGAGCGGCCCGCTCGCGATGAAGCGCGGGTCGTCGCCCGGGACGTCGGAGATCGCGAGACACAAGGTGCGGCGCGGCGCGAGGAGCTGCGCCAGCCGGCCGCCCTTCAGTTGCGAAAGCCGCTTGCGCACGCGATTCATCGCCGCGATGTCGCGCCCCGAGGCCAACAGCCATTCGTTCATGCGCCGCAACGTGTCGAGGCTCGCTCCCGCCGGCAGCTGCTCGACGAGCGCCGAGGCACCTCCGGAAAGCAGCACCAGCACCTGCGCATCGACCGGAATATCCGCGACAAACCGCTGCAGCTCGGCACCCGCCGCAAGACTTTCGTCGTCCGGCACCGGGTGCCCTGCTTCGCGCACCGGCCAAGGCAGCGGTTCCCCGTGACCGTGCTTAGTGACGACGAAGCCCGCGCGGATGGTCTGCCCCAATGCGTCCGCGGCCCCGCGCGCCATCGGGCAGGCCGCCTTACCGAGGGCGATGACGTAGATCGGCGCCGACAGCGTCTCGCGTGCGAGCACGTCGCGCACGCGGCGATATCCGCTCACGGCCGTAACGGCGGAGTGAAAAACCTCGAGCAAGATCTGCCGCCTTTGCGCATGCATATGGAAACGTCTTACCTCGCCTGCTCCGCCGTCTTTCAACTTGTCGTGCCCGTCCGCTATTCTAGAACCGATTCGCGATTCACCGTCCACGTGCTAGCGTTTATTCGAAAACCGCTGTGGATCCGACCCTACTCGATCAACGGGAGCTAACCAGAGAAATGAAAACAACTACGCGCGCGCTGCTGATGCTGTTTCTTTTCATACCCCTACTTGCGACGGGCGCAGACCCCGACGCGATCCTCGGTGTCTGGACCACCGCCGAAGGCAAGTCCCGAGTCGAGATCTCGAAAAAGGATGGTCAATACCAGGGCAAGATCATCGCGCTCAAGGAACCGCTTTACCCGACCGATGCTAACGACAAGCAATACGTTGCCGGTCGCGCAGGTCAACCGAAGGTCGATCGCAACAATCCCGACGAGAAGCTCCGCGAGCGCCCGATCGTCGGCCTGGACCTCCTGGGCGGCTTCCGGCACGACGGCGACGACGTCTGGAGCGGCGGCACGATCTACGATCCGGAAAGCGGAAAGACGTACAAGTGCAAGCTCACGCTCGTCTCGCCGAACGAGCTCAAAGTGCGCGGGTATGTCGGCGTATCGCTGCTCGGACGCACCACGGTGTGGACGCGCTGATTCCCCGCACTATAGCGATCGGTTAACCGACGTCGCGTTGCTGCAAGCGGCTAATCTGGAGCGGCGCCGCGACTCTACCGCGCTGAGAAAACTTCTGAAGCATTAGTTTTCACCGAAGAGGACGCGGAGGACACAGAGGTTCTTTAGTTATTATCTCTGTATCGCTGCTCGGACGAACAACCGTTTAGACACGCTGATCCGCGGGCCGTCAATCGATGAAACACTTAATGCAAGCAGCCGAACTAGCGCGGGCGACGTCTCGACTCGCTTAGAACTCCGGAACTAGTTTCCGCCACCATCGACACGAAGGACACAGCGGTTCTTTTCTTGCGCTCCTCTGCGTCCTCTGCGCCCTCTGCGGTTAAACGATCATATTTAGTCAGACTTCCCGCTAACGCAACCCGCGAGCGAGATCGGCCTTGAGGTCCTCGACATCTTCGAGACCGACCGATACGCGCACCAACCCATCGCTGATACCGCTTTCGCTGCGCTGCTCCGGCGTCAGCCGGCCGTGCGTGGTCGTGGCCGGATGGGTTATCGTCGACTTTGCATCCCCGAGGTTGGCGGTGATGGAAATGATTTCGGTCGTGTCGATGACGCGCCAGGCGGCCTCTTTCCCGCCTTCGAGCTCAAAGGAAAGGATGCCGCCGAAATCCGATTGCTGTCGCTGCGCCAAATCGTGCTGAGGATGCGACGCGAGACCGGGATAGAACACGCGGCGCACACCGCGCTGTCGCTCCAGCCAGCGCGCGAGCTCGAGCGCATTCGCGCTGTGCGCCTTCATGCGAAGCGACAGCGTTTCGAGACCTTTCAAGAACACCCAGGCGTTGAACGGGCTCAGCGTCGGGCCGGCGGTACGGAGCACGCTGTAAATATCCTTCGCCACCAGATCGCCACGACCGAGCACCGCGCCGCCGAGACAACGACCTTGACCGTCGATGTACTTCGTCGCCGAATGGATAATGAGATCGGCGCCCAATCGCATCGGCAACTGTAGCGCCGGCGTGCAGAAACAATTGTCGACGGCGAGGAGCGCGCCGCGTCGATGCGCGATGTCGGCGAGCCGGGCGATATCGGCGACTTCCGTGAGCGGATTCGACGGCGTCTCCAGAAAAAGTAACCGCGTGCTCGGCCGGAATGCCTGCTCCCACGCAGCGTAGTCCGTCAGCGGAACGAAGGTGGTCTCGACCCCGAAACGGGAGAAGATCTGCTGGAACAGGACAACGGTGGTGCCGAAGATGCCTCGCGAGGCGATGATGTGATCGCCGGTGCGCAGCACGGCCAGGCAGGTCGCGAGAATGGCCGCCATGCCCGACGAAAATGCCACGCAATGCTCGGCACCCTCGAGCGCGGCCAGCCGCTCCTCGAACGCGCGCACGGTCGGATTGGTGAAACGCGAATAGAGATTGCCCGCGCTTTCGCCGGCGAAGCGCGCCGCCGCTTCCGCGGCGCTGTTACAGGTAAAGCTCGACGTAGCAAAAATCGGCTCCGAATGCTCGTCCTCGCCCGTCGGCCGCCGGCCCGCGCGCACGGCACGGGTCGCGAATTTCCACTGCTCGTGATCGTTCTCCGCCATATTGCACCTTTCGTTGACGCCACTGACTTACCGGCGGAGCAACAAAAAACCCGCCGAGGCAGCTCGAAGCGGGTCGGTTTCGCTTTAGCTGCATTTGTAGCGCGCCCGCAAGCTGAAAGCTCAAATCGGCGCGATAGGGCAAATCTAAAGCGCTAGTAACAGGTTGTCAATGCGATATTGCGGCGCGACAGATCGCGCAGCATTCCGTTCTCGCGCGCATCGATGCTGCACAACGGCATCGCGGATGGCACGCCACACGAGCACTACCGCGAAAGCGCTCGGCGAACTTACCGCGGAAAACTCAGTACTTCCGCCGTCTGCTGCTCGACCGATCCTATCTGGCGGCCGCGCTTGGCGGCGTCGTTCCGCCGTTGTGCGATGCGCGCCAGATACTCCGCGCTGATATCGCCGGTGACGTAAACACCGTCGAAACAAGAGGCATCGAAGAGCGTGATGCGCGGATTGCCCTCATGCGCCGCGTCGATGAGATCGCGCAGATCCTGATAAATCAGACGATCCGCTCCGATGATGTCCGCCACCTCTTTCTCGCTGCGCCCGTTCGCTACGAGCTCGGACGGCGCCGGGATGTCGATCCCATACACATTCGGATAGCGAACCGGCGGCGCGGCAGAGGCGAAGTAGACTTTGCGCGCGCCCGCCTCGCGCGCCATCTCCACGATCTGCGCGGACGTCGTGCCACGAACGATCGAATCATCGACCAGCAGCACATTCTTGCCGCGGAACTCGAGATCGATCGGGTTGAGCTTTTGCCGCACCGAGCTCGCGCGCTGCGCCTGTCCGGGCATGATGAAGGTACGACCGATGTAGCGGTTCTTGATGAAGCCCTCGCGGTATTTGATGTCGAGCTCGTACGCCATCTGTAAAGCGGCCGTGCGCGACGTATCCGGAATCGGAATAACGACATCGATATCGAGGTCGCGCCACTCGCGCTTGATCTTCGCCGCGAGCTTCTCGCCCATGCGCAGCCGCGTCTTGTGCACCGCGATGCCGTCGATCATCGAATCCGGGCGCGCCAGATAGACGTACTCGAAGATGCACGGCGTGTGCTCACGCAGCGGCGCGCACTGGCGCCAATAAGCCTGCCCCGCCATGTCGATGAACAACGCCTCGCCCGGGCCGATATCGCGCACGACTTTGAAACCGAGAACATCGAGCGCGACCGATTCAGACGCGATCATATGTTCCTCGCGGCCGGCGGTTTCGCGGCGACCGTAGATAATCGGCCGGATACCGTGCGGGTCGCGAAACGCGAGAATGCCGACGCCGACGATCATCGCGACCACCGCATACGCGCCGCGCACGCGCCGGTGTACCGCGGTCACTGCACGGAAAATGTCCTCCGGCGTCAGCTCGAGCCGGCTCACGGCGTGCAACTCGTGCGCGAGCACGTTCAACAGGATTTCGGAGTCGGAGTCGGTGTTGAGATGGCGCAGATCTTCGCGAAACAGCTCGCGGGCGAGATCGTCGGCATTCGTGAGGTTGCCGTTGTGGACGAGCGCGAGACCGAACGGTGAGTTCACGTAAAACGGTTGAGCTTCGGCCGGCGAATCGCAGCCCGCCGTCGGATACCGCACGTGCCCAATTCCCATGTTGCCTTTCAGCGCCTCCATGTGACGCTGGTGGAACACGTCGCGCACGAGGCCGTTGTCCTTGCGCAGGTAAACGCGGCGGCCGTCGCTCGTCATGATGCCGGCCGCATCCTGCCCGCGATGCTGCAGCACCGTCAGGCCGTTATAAAGCGCCTGATTGACTGGACCTCTCGCGTGAATACCGATGATGCCGCACATGACGCTCTCCTCGGTGAACGACGGCTAGCTGTACCGGATGTGCCGCGCGATATCGCGCGGTATGTAGATGCTGACGGCGACCGCGGCTTTCTGGAAGTATGGCGCAAGCAGCGATTCGCGCCACCATGGCCGCTGCGGCAACGATGTAATGCCGGCGATGAGAAACACGATAAGAATCACGATACCGCCGCGGGCGAGCCCCATTAGTGCGCCGAGGACAACGTTCGGTTTGCGAAAGACACCGCGCAACGGCAACGCCCGATGAATGAAGTAAACGATGATCGTCCCGATGATGAACGCCGCGAGAAACACGGCGACGAAAGCCGCGACCACGCGCAACTGCACGTCCGACACGAGCGACTTGAACAGGACGGCGGCTTGATCGGCGAACAGCCAGGCAACGAACGCCGACAGCGGCCAGAGAATCAGCGAAAGCAGCTCGAGCACAAACCCGCGCAATGCGCCGGTAATGAGAAACGCCACCAGCACGAGGAGCATGACGTAGTCGAAGGCATTCATCTACGCGCTGTTCTGCTTAGATGGGGGCGGGCTCAAGGATACGCAAGTACCACACCTTTGACGCCCAATTCCTTTTGGATCCGCTCCTGGGCCTTCAACGCCCCGGCCCGGTCGCGAAAGGGCCCGACGCGGAGCCGCACCGCCTTGCCGGTTTCCAGCTGGATTTGATCGGCTCGTACCGGCTGGCCTTCGGCGCGCAGCTTTTGCTCGAGTCGCGACGCGTTGGCCGCATTGGCGAAGGTTCCGACCTGCACCACCCAGCCGGTGCTCGGCGCCGGTGCCGTCTTCGGCTCCGCCACGGGCTTCGGCTCCGCCGCCGGAGCCGGCTTGGGCTCGACCGCGGCCGGTTTTAGTTCCACGGTCACGGTCTTCGTCGGTTCGGCAACCGGTGCAGCGGGAACGCTTGTGGCCGGTTTGGTGGCCGTACCAGGCGGGGGAACCTCCGTCACGACCACGCGGTTCTCGGCGCCGCTCGCGCTGCTCGTGCGCGCGTTCTCGGGATTTTCCGTAACCGGTCCGGTGCTCCGCTCGCGGAGCACCAGCGGGACGAATATGACGGCGAGGGCGACGATGATGACGGCACCGAGGATCCGGTGCTTGGGATCGAAATCCTGCGGTGAGTCCTTATGCGTCATGCGGAGCTCGCATCGAGGTGCGCTAGTATATCACCGACCGTGTAAAACGAGCCAAATACGAGGACACGGTCGATCGGTGTCGCTCGCGCGCATGCTGCTTCGTATGCCTCGACAACGCGTGCGAAGCGCTCGATGGGCGCACGCACACCGGCTTTCGTAAGCATCGCGCTCACGTCCTCGGCGGTTCCCCCGCGCGGGCCCGGAAGCGACGCGACGTACCAACCGTCGACCTGGTCCGCGACCGTCTGCGCGACCGCCGCGATATCCTTGTCCGCGAGCATCCCGAATACAGCGTAGGTACGCCCGGCGACCCGGTGCCTACGAAGGTTCGCCGCGAATACCCGGGCGGCGTCGGCATTATGCGCGACGTCGAGAATCGTCGACGGCAGACCGGGGAGTACTTGAAAGCGTCCCGGCACGAACGCCGCGAGCAGCCCGTCGCGGACTTGCGCCTGCGTCAGTGGAAAGCGGTCCGCAACCGTATCGAGCGCTGTCAAGGCACAGGCAGCGTTACGAAGCTGATAGTCGCCGCGCAGTGCCGGAAATGGCAAACCGGAGCGGCGCCGGCCACGGCATTCGTATGTCCATCCTCCCTCGGTCGGGGTTGCGGAGAAATCCCGGCCGTACAGGTAGAGCGAGGCGTCGACCCGGCTCGCGGTCTCGAGCAAGCTCTGCGGCGGATCGAGATCGCCACAAATCGCCGGGCGCGCCGCGCGAAAGATTCCCGCCTTTTCGCGTCCGATACTCTCGCGGTCCGGACCGAGCCAGTTCGTATGATCGACGCCGACCGAGGTGACGATCGCCGCGTCCGGATCGACCGCGTTGACCGCGTCGAGTCGTCCGCCCATGCCGACCTCGAGCACGCCGATCTCGACTTTCGCGTTACGAAGGATATCGAGCGCTGCGATGGTACCGTACTCGAAATACGTGAGCTGAACGTCGCGGCGCCGCGCCTCGACGCGCTCGAAGGCGACACACAATGCGTCGTCGGATACGGCTTGCCCATCGATACGCACCCGTTCGTTGTAACGCACGAGGTGCGGGGACATGTAACTGCCGACGCGATAGCCGCCCGCCCGCAGCATCGCTTCGCACATCGCGACCGTCGAGCCCTTGCCGTTTGTGCCGCCGACCGTGACGATCGCATAGGGCGGCTCGCGCAGGTCGAGCGCGTCGAGCACGGCGACCACCCGCTCGAGTCCCAAATCGATACTGCGGGGATGCAGCCGCTCGATGTAAGCGAGCCAGTCGGAAAGCGTGCGTTCGGCCAGAGTGGTGTCAGATCGCTTCGGTTCGAACCGCGTCCGATGCGGTGCCGGATTTGCGCGTGAGCATCTCGAGGAGCGACGCGATTCGATCGCGCATGTCGCGGCGCTCGACGATCATGTCGATCGCACCATGCATCAGCAGGAATTCCGAGCGCTGAAAACCTTCGGGCAGCTTTTCGCGCACGGTCTGCTCGATGACGCGCGGGCCGGCGAATCCGATCAGCGCCTTCGGTTCGGCGATGATGATGTCCGCGACCATCGCGAGGCTGGCGGAGACGCCGCCCATGGTGGGATCGGTCAGCACCGAAATGAACGGTACGCCGTGCTCGCCGAGGCGCGCGAGCGCGGCGGCGGTTTTCGACATTTGCAGGAGCGACAACAGGCCTTCCTGCATGCGCGCGCCGCCGCTCGCACTGAAGCAAACCAGCGGGATATGCCGTTCGAGGCACACATTCACGCCGCGGACGAAGCGCTCACCCACCACCGAGCCCATCGAGCCGCCCATGAAATTGAACTCGAACGCGCACGCGACGATCGGCATCTCTTTTAGCGCGCCGAGCATGACGACGAGCGCATCGCGCTCGCGCGTCTCACGCTGCGCTTCGACGAGCCGGTCTTTGTAACGCTTCATATCCTTGAACTTCAACACGTCGACCGGCGCGAGCGTCGCGCCGATCTCTTCGCGGGGCTGCGGATCGAGGAACAGGTCGAGCCGTTTGCGCGCCGAGATCCGCATGTGATGGCTGCACTTCGGGCAGACGTTCTCGTTGCTGTCGATCTCCGCCGAATAAAGTACCGCGCCGCACGCCGGACACTTGCGCCAGACGCCCTCGGGCACCGCCTTGTTGCGCACCCCTTGGCTCTTGATCTTGGGCGGGATGAGTTTGTCGAACCAGCTCATGGAGCGGTCTCCGCGACGACGGGCTTCTGGTCCATCGCCGCGCGCAGGCTGGCGACGAAGGCCGGGACTTCAGCGAGTATCTTTTCGGGATTCGCCGCGTTTTCCTCGATCCGCGCGACGATCGCGGTGCCGACGACGACCGCGTCGGCGACGCGCGCGGCAGCCGCGGCCGTCTCCGGGTCGCGGATGCCGAAACCGACACCGACCGGAAGATCGGTATAGCGGCGAAGATCTTTTATTCTCCTGCTCACTTCCGTGAAGTCCAAGTGACTCGCTCCGGTGACTCCTCGTAACGATACATAATAGATAAAACCACGCGTCACCCGCGCAATGGCGCGCATACGCTCGGCATCGCTCGTGGGCGCCACGAGGAAGATCGGATCGAGGCCGCGACGCTCGAGCGCCTTTAGCATAGCATCCGCCTCCTCGGGCGGGAGATCGACGGTGATGACGCCGTCTGCGCCCGCGGCCGCGGCTTTTTCCGCAAACGCATCGTACCCGATGCACTCGATCGGGTTCAGATACCCCATCAGAACCACTGGAGTAGTGGGGTCCTTGGTGCGGAATTCGCGGACCATCTCGAGCACCCGCTCGAGTTGAATACCCTGTTTCAGCGCACGGTCTCCGGCTCGCTGGATGACAGGGCCGTCGGCCATCGGATCGGAAAAAGGAATGCCAAGCTCGATGACGCTCGCCCCGGCGTTCACGAGCGCGTGCATGAGCGGCACGGTCACCCATGGCGCCGGATCACCCGCCATGATGTATGGAACCAGCGCTACGCGCCGTTCTTTTTTCAGGCGGGCGAAATGTTGTACGAAGCGCGACATCAGAATTTTATTCCTTCGAGCTGTGCGATGGTGTGAATGTCCTTGTCCCCGCGTCCGGAAAGATTCACGACAATACACTTCTCCTTGCCGAGCTCGCGCGCGAGTTTCTTGGCGTAAGCGACCGCGTGACTCGATTCGAGCGCCGGGATGATGCCTTCGAGCCGCGTCAGCTCATGAAACGCCGCGACCGCCTCGGCATCGGTGATCGAGACATAATGCGCGCGGCCGGAATCCTTGAGCCACGAATGCTCCGGCCCGACGCCCGGATAATCGAGACCGGCTGAAATCGAATGCGTTTCCATGACCTGGCCGTCGTTCGTTTGGAGCAAGTGCATGCGGCTGCCGTGCAGCACACCCGGACGGCCCGCGCATAAACTTGCGGCATGGCGCCCGGTTTCGATCCCCTCGCCCGCCGCTTCGACGCCGTACAGCGCGACCTGCGATTCCTCCATGAACGGGTAGAACAACCCCATGGCGTTCGAGCCGCCGCCGACGCAGGCGACGAGCGCATCCGGCAGCCGGCCTTCGAATTCCATGATCTGGTAGCGCACCTCGCGCCCGATCACCGACTGGAAGTCGCGCACCATCATCGGATACGGATGCATACCGGCGACGGTGCCGATGATATAAAAAGTGTCTTCGACGTTCGTGACCCAATCGCGAATCGCTTCGTTCAGCGCGTCCTTGAGCGTCTTCGATCCGGACTCGACCGGAACCACGTCGGCGCCGAGCAGCTTCATGCGATACACGTTCATCGCCTGGCGCTTGATGTCTTCGGTGCCCATATAGACGACGCACTTCATACCGAAGCGCGCGGCGACGGTCGCGCTCGCCACACCATGCTGGCCGGCGCCGGTTTCGGCGATCACGCGCGGCTTGCCCATGTAACGCGCGAGCAGCGCCTGGCCGACGGTATTGTTGATCTTGTGCGCTCCCGTATGGTTCAGGTCTTCGCGCTTGAGATACACCCGCGCACCACCCCACGCTTGCGTCAGACGCCGCGCCAGATAGAGCGGCGACGGCCGGCCAACGTAGAGGCGCAATTCTTCGCTGAACTCCTCCTGAAACTTCGGATCAGCGCGCAGACGTTCATAGACGCCTTGCAACTCCGTGAGCGCACGCATCAAGGTTTCGGGCGCGAAGACGCCGCCGTAGGGACCGAAGTGCCCGCGCGCGTCGGGAAGCGTGTACGTGCTCATGCGGCGTCTCGCGCCGCCCGGACGAACGCGGCGATCTTGTTCGGGTCCTTGATGCCCTTGGCGCTTTCGACGCCGCTGCTCACGTCGACGGCGTCGGGCCGCACCGCGCGGATCGCGGCGCCGACATTCTCCGGCGTCAGCCCGCCGGCGAGCACGATGTGCTTCTCGCGGGTCGCCGGAATGCGATCCCATTCGAACGCCACCCCGGCACCGCCGGCGCGGCCGGGAACGAACGCGTCGAGCAGCAGCGCGACCGCGTCGGCGAAGCGCGCCTCTTCGGCGGCCAGGTTCACACCTTCACGCATGTGTATCGCTTTCACGTAGGGCCGTCCGTACGAACGGCATTCGTCGGGAGTTTCGGAGCCGTGAAATTGTAACAGGGAGAGCGGCACACGGTTTAAAACGTTTCGCACCGTGCTCGGCGCAGCATCAACGAACACGCCGACGACGGTCACGAACGGTGGAACCGCGGTCGCGATAGCATGCGCCTGCTCGATAGCAACAACCCGCGGACTGTTCGGATCGAACACGAGGCCGATCGCGTCCGCGCCGGCGGCCGCGGCCGCCTGGGCGTCTTCGACTCGCGTGATGCTGCAGATTTTGACGCGGGTGTACATGACGGTTCCGAAGCCGCGCAGCTTATCAAAGCCGGGCGCCCGGGGGAAACGCGGCTTGCCAACCCGTGGCGGCACGCGGTTCTCGAACATCCGGGAATCGGTAATACTTCCGCTGCCGGTTTTGCCTCCGGCTCGCGACGCGCCCGCCTCATCGCCGCCTCGCGATGGAATAAACCGCGCGCTCCCGCGCGCCAACATCAAGGAGGATGCCATGACTCACATCACTCGACGCGCCTTTCTCGCCGCCGCCATGGCGGCCAGCGTGCTGCCCGGCGTCGCCGCGGCGGCCGCGCGCACGAAAATCGCGCCGGCAAGCACCGACGCGCTCATCGTCGTCGACGTGCAGAACTGCTTCATGCCCGGCGGCAGCCTGGCGGTCGCGAACGGCGATCAGATCGTGCCGCTCGTGAACGCGCTCGCGCGGCGCTTCGAAAACGTGATCCTCACGCAAGACTGGCACACGCCCGGGCACATCTCGTTCGCGTCGTCGCACCCGGGCAAAAAGCCGTTCGAGACGGTGAAGTTGCCTTACGGAACGCAGATCCTGTGGCCCGATCACTGCGTTCAAGGTACCGCGGGCGCCGAACTCGCAAAGGAGTTATCCATCCCTCACGCGCAACTCGCGATCCGCAAGGGCTACCACCCGAAGGTCGACAGTTATTCGGCCTTCATCGAAGCCGACGGCAAGACCCGTACCGGACTCGACGGTTACCTCCGCACGCGCGGCGTCAAAACGGTTTATGTGTGCGGCATCGCGACGGACTTCTGCGTCGCCTGGACCGCACTCGATGCACGCAAACTCGGGTTCGGCGCCGCGGTGGTCGAAGATGCCTGCCGCGGCATCGACACGCAGGGCTCGCTCGCGCGCGCCTGGACGCAGATGGCCACCGCGGGGGTGCGACGCGTGCAATCGAGCGACCTCATCTGACGGGACGGGAACCGGCGAGAACATCGGCCGCCGGCGGCGGCAGGGGCGCGCACGCGAGCTGCGGAATCCGGAACGCCTCGGGGTACTCCACCGCGGTGAGGTACAGCCCCTCCGCCGCGGCGGTGACGCCGCCGCGCTTGCGGTCGCGCGCCTCGAGTACCTCGCGCGCCCAGGCGGCGTCGCGCTCCCCGGCACCGATGGTCATCAACACGCCCGCGAGATTGCGCACCATGTGATGTAGAAACGCATTCGCATAGGCATGGATATGCACGATCTCGCCTTGCCGTTCCACCCGCAGCGCGCGCATCTCTCGGACAGGCGATTTGGCCTCGCATTCTACTGAGCGAAACGACGTGAAATCGTGCTCGCCGATGAGATACTGCGCGGCCGCACGCATGCGTTCGATATCGAGCGGCCGATACTCGTGAGTGACGTGCGCGGCCAGATACGTCGGGCGGATCGGACGATTGAGGATCACGTAACGATAATGGCGGCCGGTCGCGCGCGCCCGCGCGTGGAACGACGCATCGACTTCCGCCGCCCACAACAGCGCGATCTCGCGCGGCAGGTTGCTGTTCGCACCGCGCACCCACGAATAGGCGCTGCGCGTCGCGTTGGTGTCGAAATGGATCACCTGTCCGAGCGCGTGCACGCCCGCATCCGTGCGACCCGCCGCGGTGACGCGAATCGGCTCGTCGGCCACTTTGGATAGCGCCTCTTGAACGCATCCCTGAATCGACGGTCGATGCGTCTGCAGCTGCCAGCCGCTAAAGCGAGAGCCGTCGTACTCGATGATGGCTGCGATGCGCATGGTCGGAGCGTCCTTCGGACGCGTTGGTCGAAATAGTAATTGTACTTGTGGGTGGTTGACCCACGGCAACCGACTTTTCTTTGCGCGGCCAAAGAAAAGTCGGCAAAAGAAAGGCCGCCCCGGTCGCTGCGCCGATCGCGGACATCACGCGATCGGTCCCCTGCGCTCCTCGGCAAAGCCGCGCGCGAGCCG